>JAQGMR010000066.1 GCA_028292265.1 Herminiimonas sp. | reverse complement strand
GGCCAGCACACGGTTCAGGAAGCCAAGCGCTACATGGCCGAACGCGGCATCGCGGTGAGGCTGGCATGAGTGTCAAGGCAAAATGGCTGAACAAGGTGCGCTGGGACGAGAACGGCCTGGTGCCGGTGATCGCCCAGGAAGTGGCGACCAACGACGTGCTGATGTTTGCCTGGATGAACCGGGAAGCGCTGGCGCGCACGGTGGAATACGGTCAGGCCGTCTACTGGAGTCGTTCGCGCAAGAAACTGTGGCACAAGGGCGAGGAGTCCGGCCACATCCAGAAAGTGCACGAGATACGGCTGGACTGCGACGAAGACGTTGTATTGCTGAAGGTGCAGCAGGTGGATGGCATCGCCTGCCACACCGGCCGCCACTCCTGCTTTTTCCAGCTTTTCGAAGGCTCGGCGCGGGAAGGACAATGGGTCAGCGTTGACCCGGTATTGAAAGACCCGGAAACCATCTACAAATAACATGAGCGATACCCTGAAACGCCTGGCCGACATTATCGAATCCCGCAAGCCCGCCAGGGGCGGTGACCCAGATAAGTCCTATGTCGCGCGCCTCTTTGCGAAGGGCGACGACGCCATCCTGAAAAAAATCGGAGAGGAAGCAACTGAAGTGGTGATGGCCGCCAAAGACGCCCGGGCAAATGGCGATGCCTCGGCACTGGTTTATGAGGTGGCTGATCTGTGGTTTCACAGCCTCATCATGCTGGCCCAGTTCGATCTGTCCCCGCAAGACGTGCTGAATGAACTGGCGCGCCGGGAAGGCATGTCGGGCATTGAGGAAAAAGCGGGCCGCAAACTCGATGCGCGCGAGCAGTCGGAGCGGCGCGAGTAGTTTTCAAACCGTGGCCATCGGCAGGAAGCAGCGTTGACCCACTGCATTGCAATGTACCCGCACAAAAGTAGGCAAACTTCGGAGGCAACTTTGGATAACTGTATTTTTTGCAAGATCGCCGCCGGGCAGATTCCCGCGAAGCTGATCCACGAAGACGACGAGCTGATGGCTTTTCACGACATCAATCCGGCCGCGCCGGTCCATGTGCTGATCGTTCCTCGCGCCCACATCCCGACATTGTCCGATTGCACGCCAGCCCATGCGGCCTTGCTGAGCAAGATGATGCTGTTGGCGCCCAAGCTGGCAGGCGAGCTTGGCTGCGGCGTGGAAGTGCGCGGCGGAGAGCGCACCGGGGGGTTTAAAACTCTGTTCAATACTGGTCCGGATGGCGGTCAGGAGGTGTACCATCTGCACCTGCACGTTATTGGTGGTCCGAAACCATGGCGTGGTCAGCGATAGCTGGCCGGCATAGTAAAATCATGGTGATGAGACATCACCCGCGAAGGAGAAAATAATGGGTTCATTTAGCGTTTGGCACTGGCTCATTGTGCTTGTGATCGTGATGCTGGTTTTCGGCACCAAAAAGATCGGCAACATGGGTTCTGACCTTGGCAAGGCGGTCAAGGGTTTCAAGGACGGCGTGAAGAGCGAAGAGGAGAAACCCTCCGCTTCAGCGGTTCCGCCACAGCAAGTCGTCGACAAGGGCACCATCGACGTCGAAGCGAAGGAAAAAAGTCGCAACTGAGCTGCTGTTCAGGCGCATCGCACATTTACATTGCGCGATGCCGCCGCTCACCACTGTTCAAGCAGGGGCGTCCGGGATTGAGCGGCGATTCATTCCTGTTGTGATTCCCTTTACCACTCTTCCTGTTGTCTGTCGTCACTCCCCATGATCGATCTCGGCCTCACCAAACTCGCGCTGATCGGCGCTGTGGCACTGGTTGTAATCGGTCCCGAGAAGCTGCCGCGCGTGGCCCGCATGGCCGGATCGCTATACGGCAGGGCGCAGCGCTATATCCGGGACGTCAAGTCGGAAGTGTCGCGCGAAATTGAACTCGATGAATTGCGCAAGATGCATAAGGACGTGCAGGACGCCGCAAGCACGGTTCAAGATACCGTCTCGCAAAATCTGAACGACATCCAGGCAGATATCAGTTCATCCTGGAACGAGGGCAGCAGCACCTCGGAATACGACAAGCTCACAAGTTCCACTTCGCCGGAGCGCCTGGCAATCAAGGCCAGGAATTTTCGCAAGAAAAAGCTGGCGCGCAGTTCCGCCGTTCCCGCGTGGTACAAGAACACGCACGGTCGCCGCGCCCGCATCATCTCCGGCGCAGCGCGAGTCGCCAAATACCGGCCCGCCGGCGCTTCCGGCGCGGCCGCTTCTTCCTCTTATTTTTTCTAAATGTCCGACGACACTCAGCAGTCCGGTCTTCAGGACACGTTCATCTCCCACCTTGTCGAACTGCGCAGCCGACTGGTCAAGGCTTCAATTGGCGTCCTGATCGTCTTCGGACTGTTTCTGGCGTGGCCAGGTCCGGCCCAGATATACGACTTCCTCGCCGCGCCCATGATGCACGCGATGCCGGAAGGCGCCAAGATGATCGCGACAGGCGTCATCACGCCTTTCCTCGTGCCCATGAAAGTCACGCTGCTGCTTGCCTTCGTTCTGGCCTTGCCGTGGGTGCTTTTCCAGGTCTGGGCGTTTGTGGCGCCCGGCCTTTACACCCATGAAAAAAAGCTGGTCGCGCCACTCGTCATTTCATCATCGCTGCTGTTCATGCTCGGCGTCGCCTTTTGCTACTTCTTTGTATTTGGCACCGTTTTCCGCTTCATCAACAACTTTGCGCCGAAGTCGATTACGGTTGCTCCGGACATCGAGAACTATCTCGATTTCGTCATGACGATGTGCCTCGCATTCGGCATGACATTCGAAGTACCGGTGGTCGTGGTGGTGGTTGTCCGAATGGGTATCGTGACGGTCGACAAATTGAAATCGGTGCGGCCTTACGTGATCGTCGGGGCATTCATCATCGCCGCCGTAGTCACGCCGCCAGACATCATGAGCCAGCTATTCCTGGCCATCCCGCTATGCCTGCTGTTCGAGATCGGCTTGCTGGTCGCGCCGATTTTTGCTCGCGTTACCAAGGCGCCGGAGGAATCGGGCGAGTCGCTTTAGCCGCATCCGGCCGAAGCGAGTGCACCTGGCATCGCGCCGAAGCGAGTGCCTTGCTTCACCGCGGTGAAATATCCTGCGGCGGCGGCACTTGCCGCAGCCAGTCAATCAAAGGCCAGGCGTCCTTGAACGTCGTCGCAAGGTCCTTCTGCAAGTCGGTCGGAAGCTTTTTCTTCAGGCTGATTTCCTTCCAGACGATGAAGCTTTTCAGCTTCAGGTATTCCACATGCGGCGAGTCCGGTTCGAAGCCCTTTGGCGGACGAACCAGCTTGCCTTCCTCCTGCAGACTGCCGAATGTACCAAGCAGCTTGCGATTCTTCAGCAGCTTCGAAAACCCGGCCGGATCGGCGACGATGCGCTGTCGTATTGCGCGCACGCGGTCTGACGGCGGCATGTATTCCCCGCCGGCGATCAGCAGTGTTCCTTCCGAGTTCACATGGAAGTAGTAGGAGGGCCCGCCACCCTGGCTTGGCTTCTTTAAACCGCTAGCGGTGATGGCTGCCGAGAAGTGCGTTTTATAGGGGCTTTTGTCATGCGAAAAGCGCATGTCGCGGTTGATGCGAAAGAGCGCCTTTTTGGGATTGCAGGCCGCCACCGCCGGGTCGAAGCGCTTCAGGTCCGCAATGAGTCCCGTCACAAGGTCGAGGAACTCTGCCCGGAGGATGTCGTAGCGCGGCTTGTTCATGACGAACCAGGCGCGGTTATTGTTTTCCGACAGCTCCCCGAGGAACTGGACCAGGTCGCGCAGATGCATGGTTACGGCGTCCTTATTCGACCGTTTCGCGCTTTATCGTCGGCCGCTTTCCGACCACCAGATTGAGTGTCGCTTCCTTGTTCATGCGCAGCACGGTCAGGCTGGACTCTTTTCCGGGAGTGAGTAGCGCAATCTGGTTCAGCATGTCGGTTGTGTCCGATATCGGCTTGCCATCAACCGCCAGCAGGATGTCGCCAGGCTTGACGCCCGCCTTGTCCGCCGGTCCGTCCTTCAGGACGCCGGCGATGATGGTGCCCGACGTGCGTTGCAGCCCGAAGCTTTGGGCCAGCTCCGGCGTAATGTCCTGTGGCTCAACGCCGATCCAGCCACGTACCACGTGTCCAGTACTGATAATGGCTTCCATCACGGTCTTTACGGTGGTGACTGGAATGGCGAAGCCAATTCCGAGCGAGCCACCACTTCGCGAATAGATCGCCGTATTGATGCCGAGCAGGTTGCCGTTGGTGTCGACCAGCGCGCCGCCGGAATTGCCGGGATGGATGGCGGCGTCGGTCTGGATGAAGTTCTCAAATGTGTTGATGCCAAGATGGTTGCGCCCCAGAGCCGACACAATGCCCATTGTGACGGTCTGGCCAACCCCGAATGGATTGCCAATCGCCAGCACCACGTCGCCGACCATGGCCTGGTCGATACGGCCCAGAGCAATCGCGGGCAAATCCTTCAGATCGATCTTGATGACGGCGAGATCGGTTTCAGGATCAGTGCCGACCAGCTTGCCGACTGCCTTGCGACCGTCCGCCAGCGCCACTTCCATTTCATCCGCGGCTTCGACCACATGGTTGTTGGTCAGGATGTAGCCCTGGGCGCTGATGATGACACCCGACCCGAGGCTGAACTGCTTGTCATCCTGCTCGCCCTGGCGATCGCCGAAGAACTTGCGGAAGAACGGGTCGTCCATAAGCGGATTTTTCGGCTGCTTTGAACCCTTGGTCGTAAAAATATTGACTACCGATGGCATCGCCCGTCGTGACGCCTCGCGATAGGAGCCCTGCGTGAGCGGCGCGCCCGCAGGCGCTTCGTGGATGGCCACTGGCGGAGAACCAGGTTGCGCGATCGACGTCGCCCCTGGGTGGTTCTGTATCCACTGTGGCTTCAAGGTAGCTACAATGAACCACGCGGCGAGGCCGACTGTGACAGTTTGGGCAAACAGAAGCCAGAGACGTCGCATAGAGGTGAGGCAGATGAATAAACAGTCGGTGGAAAGAAATGCGATGGAAGGCTATCTCGCGAGTGCGCTCGATATTAGCCGCTTTCAGGATTATTGCCCAAATGGCGTGCAGGTGGAAGGACGGTCGCGGATCGAGACGCTTGTCACCGGCGTAACCGCAAGCCTTGACCTGATTGAAGAGGCACGCGACGCTGGCGCCGATGCGATCCTGGTTCATCATGGCTACTTCTGGCGCGGGGAGGATCCGCGGGTTGTCGGGCAAAAGCAAAGGCGGCTCAAGCTTCTACTGGAAAACGGTTTGAACCTGTTCGCCTATCACCTTCCTCTGGACATGCACCCGGAGTTCGGCAATAACGTTCAGCTTGCCAGGCGACTCGGATTTCTGCCCGACGGGAATTTCGGTGAAGACGGACTTGGCTGGCTCGGCCGCGTTGCGGACGCAGAGATCCAGACAGTGGGCGACCTGGCGCGACGCATTGAGGAGCGGCTCATGCGCGCGCCGCTGGTGGTCGGTGATCCGGAACAACGTCTCGATCGATTGGGATGGTGCACGGGTGCGGCGCAGAGCCTGTTCGGGTCCGCAATTGCGGCCGGCGCCTCCGTCTACCTGAGTGGCGAAATCTCTGAGCCTACGGTGCACCTTGCCCGCGAGTCGGGCGTGACTTACATGGCGTGTGGACACCATGCCACCGAGCGGTACGGCGTGCAGGCCTTGGGGCGCCACCTTGCAGCGCAATTCGGCCTTGCGCATCACTTCATCGACATCGACAACCCGGTGTAGACGCACCGCCGGGCGCGCGGGTCGCCCCGTTTTGGAAAGCGCGCGGCAACGCTGGACGGTTTTTATTCCTCATCATATTTATAATGCATGCTTTTCCCGTTCTGGCGTGCCATATTCTCACCCTCTGGCGCCGCGGCACGTGCCGTCAGCGAGCCGGCGAGGGGCCGCAGGGAATCATGTAAGCAGTGGCCGGGCAGCACCGGTTTAACAGGAAAGAAAACCATGTCGCAAGAATATGCGACCGCATCCATCAAGGTGGTAATCGTCGAAGACGACGCAGTGACACGCCGGGTGCTATCGGCCGCGATAGTGTCCGAGCCGGCATTGGACCTGGTCGCTGTGTTCGATAGCGTGGCGCCGGCGCTGGAATGGCTGGCGACCGGGCAGGTCGACCTGCTCTTGACCGACCTCGGTTTGCCAGACGGCTCCGGTCTCGACGTGATCCGTTTTTGCGTTCAGCGCTATCCCGCTTGCGGCATCATGGTCATCACCATGTCGAGCGACGAGGATAACGTGCTGGCGTGCATTGAGGCGGGCGCCTCGGGCTACATCCTGAAGGACGCTGGCCGGCTTGACATTGTTCGGGCGCTCCTGGACTTGCATGCAGGCGGCTCGCCAATCAGCCCGCTGATTGCGCGCAAGGTTCTTGGCCGGATGCGAGAGCGCAAGAAAAAAGCCCGTGTCAGCCTGACGAGGGATGCCGCCGGTGTCTTGACCAAGCGCGAAGCCATGATCCTCGACCTGATCGCCCGCGGCGACAGCTATGGCGAAGTGGCCAAGGCACTCTGTGTGTCGGTTGGTACGGTGCAAACGCACGTAAAGAATATCTACGGCAAGCTTTCCGTTCATTCCAGAGGCGCCGCAGTGTACGAGGCCCAGCGGCTTGGGCTACTTCAAATGGATTCACTCAAGGCGCGCGAGTAGTTTCGTCACCGGGACATTGCCACAAGCTTTCTCGCAACGACCTGCCATGTGGAACGATGGTGCTCCCAGCGTCGATCGGTTCACCGCTTCAAGCCACCCTTTTCACCGCCAATGCGTCTCGTCGCTCCCTGAACGAGTGAATCTATTTGCTTTAAAACACGTCGCGGCTCCGCTATAATCTAAGGTTGCTAGAAGTTTCGTGCACCAAATTTCCGTGTGCTACGTCGAATGCGTGCAAACCGCCCGTGTTATCGACGCAGTTTCGTACAGATTTCGAATTTTTTGGATTGGGGTTGGTATGAGTATCGAAAAGCAGGTCGATTCCGGTCGACGTGGCTTGCTCGTCGCTACGTGTGCGGCGGGTGGCGTTGCAGGATTGGCGACAGCCGGCGCATTTGTGTCCACTTTCCAGCCGTCGGAGCGTGCCAAGGCGGCCGGTGCGCCGGTCGAGGTGGATATTGCCAGCCTCGCCCCTGGTGAACTAAGGACGGTCGAATGGCGCGGCAAGCCGGTCTGGATCCTCAAGCGCACCCCTGAAATGCTTGCTTCCCTGCCCAAAAACGACGCCGAGCTTGCCGATCCAAAATCCGAGCGCAACGCGGACGAACTGACGCCGCCTTACGCTCGCAACGAGCACCGGTCCATCAAGCCGGATGTGCTGGTCGCGGTCGGTATTTGCACTCACCTCGGCTGTTCCCCGGGCGCCCGCTTCCAGTCAGGCGCCCAGCCCTCACTTCCGGAAGATTGGCGCGGCGGCTTTCTGTGCCCGTGCCACGGTTCCACGTTCGACCTCGCCGGCCGTGTCTTTAAGAACAAGCCCGCGCCAGACAATCTGCAGGTGCCACGCTACATGTACGCTGGCGACACCAAGCTGATCATCGGCAAAGATGAAAAAGGAGAGGCGTAATCATGGCATTCGTAGAAAAAAAGCTGCCAGCCGACGCGCCTGTCGCGGCCAAGGCGCTGAACTGGGTTGACGCCCGCTTCCCTCTGTCCAAGCTGTGGAATGACCAATGGGGCGCCTACTACGCCCCCAAGAATTTCAACTGGTGGTACATCTTCGGTTCACTGGCCATGCTCGTGCTGGTGATCCAGATCGTCACCGGCATTTTCCTGGTGATGCATTACAAGCCGGACGCAACGCTCGCATTCGCCTCCGTTGAGTACATCATGCGCGACGTCCCGTGGGGATGGTTGGTGCGCTATATGCATTCCACCGGCGCTTCAGCCTTCTTCATCATCGTCTATCTGCACATGACGAAAAGCCTGCTTTACGGTTCCTACCGCAAGCCGCGCGAATTACTCTGGCTGTTCGGCGTCGGGATTTTCTTGTCTCTGATGGGCGAAGCATTCTTCGGCTATTTGCTTCCCTGGGGCCAGATGTCGTATTGGGGCGCGCAGGTCATCGTCAATCTGTTCGGCGCAATTCCGTTTATCGGACCGGATTTGTCGTTATGGATCCGCGGCGACTATGTCGTCTCCGATGCCACACTCAACCGCTTCTTCTCATTCCATGTCATCGCCATTCCGCTGGTGCTTCTCGGCCTCGTTGCCGCGCATTTGATCGCGCTGCACGAAGTGGGCTCGAATAATCCGGACGGGATTGAAATCAAGGACACGCTTGGACCGGACGGTCATCCATTGGATGGAATCCCTTCGCATCCGTATTACACCGTGCATGACATTTTCGGCGTCGTGATCTTCCTTTTCGTCTTCAGCGCCATCGTATTTTTCGCACCGGAGATGGGCGGCTACTTCCTGGAGTTTAACAACTTCGTCCCGGCCGATTCGCTCAAGACCCCACCGCATATTGCGCCGGTCTGGTACTTCACGCCGTTCTATTCCATTCTGCGTGCAACCACCTCGGACTTCATGTACGCGCTGATCGCTGGCGTGGTGGCCTTCGTTGCGCTGATCTGGTTGAAGTCGCGCCTGTCGGGCAAGATCAAGGCCATCGTTGCCGTGATCGGCTTGATTGCGATTGCCGGCATGGTGGTATTGGACGCGAAGTTTTGGGGCGTGGTGCTGATGGGCGTGTCGGTCCTGATCCTGGCCATCATGCCGTGGATTGACCATTCGCCGGTGAAGTCGATTCGCTATCGTCCCGACTGGCACAAATACGTCTACATCTTGTTCGCTATTGCCTTCGTCGTGCTGGGCTACCTGGGCGTGCAACCGCCCACGCCAACCAAAACGACGGTCGCGCAAATCTGCACCTTCATCTATTTTGGTTTCTTCCTCCTGATGCCGTGGTGGAGCGCCATGGGCAAGTTCAAGCCCGTGCCGTCCCGCGTCACGTTCCATCCGCATTAAGCCGCAAAGGACTACAAGAATGAACTTGCTGAAAAAACTGATCGCAATGCTGGTGCTGTTGCCCGCATTTGCACTGGCGGATGAAGGCCATCCGCTGGATCACGCGCCGGAGCGTAATGACCTCGCCTCGCTTCAGATCGGCGCCAAGATTTTCGTCAACTACTGCCTGAACTGCCACTCGGCGAGTGCCATGCGGTACAACCGGTTGCGTGACATCGGGTTGTCGGAAGACCAGATCAAGGCCAACCTGCTGTTTGCCACCGACAAGGTTGGCGATCTGATGAAGACGTCTTTGACGGTCGCCGATGGCAAGGACTGGTTCGGTGCAGCGCCGCCGGATTTGTCCGTTATCGTGCGTGCGAAATCATCAGAAGCCGGCCCAGGTGCCGACTACCTTTATACTTATCTGCGCACCTTCTACAAGGATGATTCCCGTCCGACGGGCTGGAACAATCTCGTGTTCCCCAACGTTGGCATGCCAAACGTGCTCTGGGAATTGCAGGGTATTAATGCAGCCAAGTTCGTGGACGAAAAAGACCCGCATGAAGCGGGGAAAACGGTGCACAAGTTTGAAGGGTTCGAACAGGTGAAGCCGGGGAAACTGTCGGCACTCGATTTCGACACCAACGTCGCCGACCTGGTGTCCTTCATGAGCTGGATGAGTGAACCTTCGCAGAACCAGCGGCGGGGACTCGGTGTCTGGGTTCTTCTGTTCCTTGGTCTTTTGATGGCGATTGTGTGGCGCCTCAACGCGTCCTACTGGAAAGAAGTGAAATAAGGCTAGTCCCCAATTTTTAATCTTTGCGTGGTGCATGCGAAGTAAGCGCTGTTCCGTAATCCAGCGCTGCAAACACCGACTCCTTGCAAAGTATGGTTACGGTGGGTTTTCAAGGGTGGGCCGCCTGCGTCTCACCCTATGTGTTTTTAAGGATCTGCAACCATGATGGTTCTCTACTCGGGCACGACTTGCCCATTCTCCCAACGCTGCCGCCTCGTCCTGTTTGAAAAGGGCATGGACTTCGAAGTTCGCGATGTTGATCTTTTCAACAAGCCGGAAGATATCTCGACGATGAACCCATACGGCCAGGTGCCAATTCTGGTCGAGCGGGATCTCATCCTGTACGAGTCAAACATCATCAACGAGTACATCGACGAGCGCTTCCCGCATCCGCAACTGATGCCAGCCGACCCGCTAATGCGCGCCAGGGCCCGCCTGATGTTGTTCAACTTCGAGAAAGAGTTGTTCGTTCACGTCCACTCTCTGGAGAACGACAAGTCGAAGAGCGCGGAGAAATTGCACGAAAAGGCACGCGTCGAAATCCGTGACCGCCTGACGACGCTGGCACCGCTGTTCTTGAAAAACAAGTACATGCTCGGCGATGAGTTCTCGATGCTGGACGTCGCGATCGCGCCGCTGCTGTGGCGCCTCGACCACTATGGCGTAGAACTCTCCAAGACCGCGGCGCCGCTCATGAAGTATGCCGAGCGCATCTTCTCCCGCCCCGCGTATATTGAAGCGCTGACGCCCTCTGAAAAAGTGATGCGTCGATAGGGAAGGGCGGCCTGCTGGCCGCCTCTTGAAAGAACATGGCAGAAACCTCGACCAAACCGTATCTGTTGCGTGCAATCTATGAATGGTGCACCGACAATGGCTACACCCCGTACATCGCTGCGAGGGTCGACGACAAGACCCGCGTCCCGCACGAATTCGTCAAGGACGGGGAAATTGTCCTCAACATCAGTTTCAACGCTACCAGCGATCTGAAAATGGACAATGACGCCGTCCACTTCTACGCCCGCTTTGGCGGCATTGTTCGTGACATCATGGTGCCGATCGAAAATGTGGCCGCGATTTACGCACGCGAGAACGGGCAGGGCATGGCGTTTGAAATCGGCACCGCCACCATGCTGGAGAGCGACAAAACCGAGGTAACGGAAAGCCCTCAACCCGTGGAGCCCACGGCAAGTCCGGGCTTGAGTTCCGTTCCGACATCGACTCCGGAACATGGTCCTGACAACGCCGGAACCGACCCGGACAGCACGCCAACCCCGCCGAAGAAGAATGGCGGCGGCCGACCGACACTGACACGCATTAAATAGCGCGGCTGCGTTGCTGTTTGGCTTCCCGCGGACACCACGGCAGCGCCAACAACGCTATAATTCGCATCTTCGTTTTACGCCGGCTTAGCTCATCTGGTAGAGCACATGATTTGTAATCATGGGGTGGCGGGTTCAAGTCCTGCAGCCGGCACCAATAGATTTAAGAGGTTAGCTTCGGATAATTGTTGATCCTTGGGTACCCTTAACGCCATGTAGGCGCGTTGTAGGTCTTTACTCGTACTCGGGGCAGGACGAATATGGCAATGTTGTTTTTATTGCTAAGCAAAAATACAATTTGACGCAGCGTTGGTACCTCTATAGATTCAGCTCAAATCGCCGATCCACTATGCGGGCTAAATGCAGAAGGAGGCTACGAAATGCAAAATCTCTATTCCGAACGAAAGGCTGCTCAAGCTGCGGCGTATTTTCTGTTCCGCGCGCGCGGTCGTCTGTCAGTGCTAAAGCTGATGAAGCTTCTGTACCTGGCTGAACGGAAGTCTTACGAGCTATACGGCGAGCCAATGATTGGGGACACGCTCGTCTCTATGGAGCATGGCCCGGTGCTGTCTCGCACGCTAAACAAAATTAATGGCATGACGCCGTCCGAGCCTAATGGATGGGATAAGTGGATTTCTGACCGTGAAGGGCATGCGGTCGCCCTTCGGGATAGCAGTTTAATCCGATCGCCGGAAGAGGATTTGCTCGAGCTTAGCGGTGCGGACACGGATGTCCTAAACGAGATATGGACGAGCTTCGGCCATTTCGACCAGTATGAACTCCGAGACTATACTCACGATCAGTGCCCGGAATGGGTAGATCCGCATGGCTCATCGTTCCCAATTCACCTGAACCGCCTGCTACAGGTGCTTCAATTCGCACCACCGCAGTCAGCAGCTCTTGTCGAACGAATCGAGGATCAGAAGGCGATCAACGCCGCCTTTTCAGCGATACCGCAGAATTAGTAGTGGCGGCCTGGGCTCCCTCCGCAGGCCAGACCCTTATCATGCCAACCGGGGGGGCCGCCGGAAAACATCTCTTCGTGGTTCTGAACGACCCTTGCCCTATTCCGTCGTATGGAAACACAGTTTGCGTATTGGTCTGTGTTTGCTCCATATATCAAGGATTGCCATACGATCACACATGCGTTCTATCGTTAGGAGAACACGCGTTCGTTGTCCGAGATAGTTACGTATCGTACCGCCACACTCGTATTGAGACGGCGGCGCATCTTTCGGCCTGTGTTGCCGGCGGAGTCTTTGCTCCGCATCAGCCGTGTTCCGACCCTCCCTTCGCAAGAATAAAGGACGGCCTAAATGCGTCCCGATTCACCGCAGGGCACTTCAAAAACCTGCCGATTTGACGGCATAGCCAATCGCGCATGTTCGGGTCGAGCGCCACGTGTAACAGCGCCTTGGCAGGGGTGTCTCCCGTTGACCTGACTGTTTTTCGGACTAAGCTATTCTGTAATAGCTCCGGTTAATAAACTGGTATTTTGCTTCCTGCTAAACGCTTCGGGTGTTGCGTAGTCAAGGCCCGAAATGGGGCCGCACGGTGTTGTAGTGGCACCGCAAGTCTTCGATCACGACCTTTGCTTCAAGTCGGTTTCTGAACCATTCCATGTCAAGGCATTCGTCCCGGAACTTGCCATCGAAGCTTTCCGTCGTCTCGCTCTGCCGGGGTTTGCCAGAGTCGATTAATGCGCATTCCATCCCTTGCTCCGTAACCTACTTTAGTAGCGCAACGCTTACGAATTCGGGGCCGTCGTCACTGCGAAGGTAGCGCGGCGCACCGTGCACACTGATCAGCCTGGAGAGCACATCGATCACCCGAGCTGAGCGGATCGGCGAGGCGCGTTTCGCCCTCGTCAAACGACGAAACGAGTAAAGGGTATAGAGCGCATTCGCGCTCTATACCCTAAAAACGCCTCAGCAACTTCAGTCGGGAAACTACTACTTCGTGCTCGACGAGCCACCGGCGCCCGAAGTCCCCGACGATCCGGAGGAGCCAGGCGACTTGCTTGTGCCGGAGCTTGATCCCGAGCTGCCACTTGTGCCCGAAGCACCCGAACTGCCGCTTGTGCCGGAAGCGCCGCTCGCACCGGCGCCTGCATCGCCGCTCTTTTGACAGCCGGCCAGGCCACCCAATGCCATTGTTACGGCCAACAACGCAATTGCTCCTTTGGCGTTCTTCATAATCAATAATCCTCATCGCTAGAAAGAAGGGTTGCCGTGCACCATGACGGCAGTTGTAAGCCCTGCAATTCAGAGGGACGACGGGCATCATAGTTCATGGTTGCACCATTCTCGTTTGCGATTTCGCAAGGTGTCCAAGGTGGTGCGGAATGGAAAGCGGGCTGTATCACGGGGCGGAAATGGTAAGGCTTTAGCCCGGCCACTCGCGCTCCGATCTTGTTCCCTTACCTTGAAGCGCCGTTTATTCGGCGACGTGCTGCCATTCGCAACAGGCAAGCGAACGATGCCGACTGTGACGCCTCCAGTCAGCGCGCCAAATCACGCGGCGAACGTCCCAACGGACAAGCCAGTCGGGAAAATTCCAAGTGGCACGGAAGTTGCGTCTCGGAAATTCATCGTCCACAGCAGAGCACACACCCATGTTCAAGGGAATCGCGCGGCTTATCGGCAAACAGACCGTTGGGCGCAAACTTGCGCTGATCTATTTTCTTGATTTGTCGGCTGTAATTTTCATTTCCGGCATCCTAATCCACGAAAAATACATCGCGATCGACTTTGCCAAGAAGGAAATTGTCGGGAACGTGTATATCGCCGAGGTGCGGGAAGCGCTATTTTCCGCGGCTGCTGCCTCGTCAATCGCTGGCGACGCGGCACTTGGTGCATCACGGACGCCCGCCGCAAGTGCGGTCGCCATCCAGGGGGCGGAAGCCAGATTCGGCGACGACATGCGCAGCGCCATGCTGAGCAGTAGCTTTGCGAAGGCCCTCACCGCCGCACCGGCGACGCCAAGTGCGAGCCTGCGCGGGAATTGGCAAGAGACGCTCTCTCTCGGACGCGAGTTAATCACCCGCATTGGCAATCAATCCAACCTCATCCTCGACCCGGACCTCGACAGCTATTACACAATGTCATTGGTGGTGCTGCGCTTTCCCGATCTGCTTGAAATTCTCGGGAGCGTCAACCAACTGGTTCGACACATGCCGGCATTGACGGGTAACGAACGCCAGCAGGCGCTCACCCAATTCCTGATCCTCGAAGGTCGACTTGACGCCATCATGAAGGGGATTGAAAGCGACTATGCCGAGGCGTTCGAGGCGAGCGCTCCGGCGCTCGGCGCAAGCCTGATTGCCACCAGGTCGGCGCTTCGCAAGTCGGTGGAAGACTTCCGCGCCCGGAGCCGCGTCATGGCTGGCCTCACCGGTCCAGTCAGCGACACAAATTTCGACAAGCCGGGTCAGCTGGCAATCCTCGCGCTGCGCAACGCCTGGGCAGATGGTCAGCACGAACTGGACGGCCTGGTGCGGCGGCGCATAGAGCAGTTCTATACTCGCATGTGGATCCATCTCGGCACCGCGCTGTTGCTCCTTCTTGGCATTCTTGGCCTCGTATATTTCGTGGCCGGACAGATTGCCAACCCTATTCGCAGGCTTGCACTGGTCGCCGATAACGTGCGGCGGACGGGCGACTACAAGTTGCGTGCCACCTGGCACAGCGTCGATGAGATCGGCCGTCTTGTGGCCGGGTTTAACGGCATGTTGATGCAACTGGATTCGCATCGCATCGCCGAACAGGAAATGGTCGCCGAGGCCAGCGCCGCGCAGGCCCAACGCGAACTGGTCGAAGCGATTCCGATACCGTTGCTGGTGACATCGATACCGGACCATCGGGTGCTGCACGCCAACCAGGCGGCACGCAGCTGGCTCGACGGACACGACCGGGACCCGTGGCTTACCGGCATGGCACCGGGATTCCGGGCGCGCTTCTTTCAACAGTTGAGCGATCTCGGCCAAGTCAATCAGTTTGAAGTGAACTGGACCGGCAGCGACGGTCCTGCATGGGCATTGGTGTCGGCACGCGTTATCGCGTATCAAGGCGTGTCGGCCGTACTCACCACCTTTACGCCAGTCGGCCAGATGAAGCAGATGGAAGCACGCCTGGAACTGTGGGCGAAGGTGTTCGAGGCATCGTCAGAAGGCATTGTCGTCATGGATGTCCAAGGCAAAATCCTGACGGCGAATCCTTCTTTCTGCAAAAGCACTGACTTCGAAAGGCACGAGTTGACCGGCACCAAAGCGGGGCTGCTGATCTCGGATATCAATGATCGCGACTTGTTCGAAACGCTGCGTTACGGCGTGACCAGCAAGGGCTCATGGCAGGGAGAGCTCTGGATCAACCGCAAAGAAGGGGAGCCGTATCCGGTATGGATGGTCATGAATGCGGTTCGCGATGCCAACGGCGAGATTACCCAATACATTGCCAGCTCCCTGGACATCAGCGAGCGCAAGGCCAGTGAAAAGAAAATCCAGTATCTCGCGCACCACGATGCCCTAACCGGCTTGCCCAACCGGTTAGTCAGTGCTGAACGGATGAAGCTGTCCATTCAGCAGGCGCGGCGCAGCGGCTCGCGGGTGGCAGTACTGTTTGTCGACCTCGACCGCTTCAAGAACATCAACGATTCGCTCGGTCACCATGTCGGCGACAACCTGCTGCGCTCGGTGGCGAATCGACTGTCGGGTCTGATCCGTGAAGGCGACACGGTCAGCCGCCTTGGCGGCGACGAGTTCATCATCATTCTCAGCAACATCGCCGACCCGGAGAGCGTGAAGAAATTTGCCGAACGGCGCTTGATTCCGGCGATGCAGGCGCCGCATGACATTGACGGCATTGAAGTTACCATTTCATGCAGCATCGGCATTGCCGTTTGTCCGGATGACGGAGACGACATCGACCTTCTGATGCGGCACGCCGACACGGCAATGTATGAGGTCAAGAAATCCGGTCGCAACAATGCGCAGTTTTTTACGACCCAGTTGAACGAGCGCGTCATCAAGCCGCTCCACCTTGAAAGCGATCTTCGCCATGCGATCGAACGGGACGAGCTCGTGCTGTATTTTCAGCCCAGGATTGGCGCGGATGGCGTCCGGCTCACTGGCGTCGAAAGCCTGATCCGCTGGCGGCATCCAACCGAAGGCATGATTCAGCCGTGCAGTTTCATCCCGCTGGCTGAAGAGTCCGGTTTGATCATTCCATTGGGCGCCTGGGTGATACGCGAGGCATTTCGTCAGCACGCGCGCTGGCGTGCCGAGGGGCTGGGAGAAATACCGGTGTCGATCAACTTGTCCGCAGTGCAGTTGCGCGACACGCGGTTATTGCAAATCCTGAACGAGGCCGCAAGCGAATTCAATATCTCGGCCAACCAGATCGAACTTGAACTGACCGAGTCCACACTAATGCAGAACGTGGCCGCCACCATTGATATTCTCAAGCAAATCAAAACGCGTGGTTTTCTTCTGTCCATCGATGACTTTGGCACCGGCTATTCCAGCCTGAACTACCTCCATCAGTTCCCGATCGACAAGCTGAAGATAGACATGTCCTTTATCCAAAACCTTCACGGGTCCTCGCAAAATCTCGCTGTCACCAGGGCTATTATCGGGCTCGGCCATACGCTCGGACTGGGCGTCGTCGCGGAGGGCGTTGAGCACCTGTCAGACGTCCGCCTTTTGCAGAAGATGGGGTGCGACGAATTCCAGGGTTATCACTATGCAGAGCCCATGCCCGCAAGCCGGTTCGAGTCCTGGCTGGAGAAGCATGCCATGGGCGCGCTGGAAGTGCGCGCCACGGCCGCCACGCTCTGAGGCGACATATTCAGAGGCCATAAAAAGGGCCTGTCCCCTTGCAGGGCAGGCCCTCCATCTTCGCGACGCCTTTCAGCGTCGAGCTAGCGTTACGGTTTAGCCGTGCCGACCAGTTCGACCATGCTCGGCAGTTGTGCCAGCTTCCAGCAAGTAGCTTTGAGCGCGTCTGCCTTTTTCTGACCGAGGACCGGCACCACCAGGCCGTCGAACTTCGCTTCAAGCTGCTGGTTCGACATCGGCTTTTGAACACTGCCGATGGCATGCTCCACGAACAGGTGCAACTTGCGTCCATCGGTACAAGTGACTGTGATGTCGACCGACGCTTCGTCCATCGCATCATCCACAACCGCCACAACCTTTTGGCGCAGCGCCACCATGTCGGCCCGATTGACGATGTCGTCTGCAAATTCAGACTCGCCGGCTGCGCCGAAGATGATGCCGGCCGCGCTCGCGTGATACACGCTGAACTTGCTTTCGAGACCATCCTTCGGCGCCTTCTTGCCGGTCAGTTCCAGCACCAGCGAATGCACCTTTAATTCGATCTTCTCAATGTCGTCGGCCTTGAGGTTATGCGCGTTGCGCAACTGCACGCAGCCGTCGATGCTGGGGTGGATCACAATGCCGCAAGCAAAGGGCTTGTAGGAGTTGAACGAAATCTCAAAGCGCTCGCCCAGTTCATTCGTGATTTCGTTCCAGTCATATTTGGTGGACACCACCTGCGCCAGTCCGCGCGGCGCTTCCAGCGCGCGCCTGGAGGAGGTGAAGCCGTGCTTCGCCATCAATGCAGACATTAAGCCCGCACGTGCCGCGCCACCGGGATGGAAGGGCTTGGTCATCGTGCCAAACTGCTCGCGCAGGCCAACCGGTTGCGAGGCGGCGATGCCGAGCGCCATCGCCGTATGGTCGGCATCCAGCTTGAGCAATCGCGAGCACGCAGCAGCGGCGCCCAGCATGCCGGTTGAACCGGTGATGTGCCAACCGCGATCATAATGCTCGGGGTACATTGCGTTGCCCATGCGGCAGGCAACATCGATGCCAAGCACCAGCGCATCAATCATCTCGCGCCCAGAGGAACCGATTTTTTCGCCCAGCGCCAGGATCGCGGAAGCGACCGGCCCAGCAGGATGGATGATGGTTTTAAGATGAGTGTCGTCGAAGTCGAAGGTGTGCGACGAGATGCCGTTCAGTAGCGCCGCGCTCGCGATATCAACCCGGTCACTGCGACCCAGGACGGTAGCTTGCGGTGACGGTTGCAGTTCCTGCACGGCGGCCAGCGCTGCCTCTACCGCCGGATGATTTGCGGCGCCGATGGCGCAACCCAGCCAGTTGAAAAAGGTGCGGTGCGCTTCCTGCTCCACATCGTCACTCCACCCGCGCGAAGGATGGTTCGCGACAAATTCGGCGAGGATGCGGGTGACGGGAGGTGCGTTGTGGTCAGCGTTGACGACGGTATTGTGGGCCATTGATTTGCCTGGTTATGTGGATGGGTAGACTCTGCCGAATAGACGGGTCGGTGGCGCCGCAGATCAATCAATGACGATCTTGCGTGCCTTCACCAGGCGCGACCATTTGGCTATGTCGTTTCTGATGTATTCGCTGAACTGCTCCGGTGACATTGGCATGGTTTCCAGCGCCTCGCCAGAGAGCCGCTCGCGCAGTTCCGGCATCTTGATCTGGGTATTGATCTCGTTGTTCAGTTTGGCGACGATGTCGCGCGGCAGGTTGGCTGGCCCCATGATGCCGTACCACTGCACACCGTCGAAACCGGTGTAGCCGAGCTCTTCCAGGGTCGGCGTATCGGGCAGCAGGCGATGCCGCGCCTTGCCGGTGATGGCCAGTGGCCGCAGCTTGCCCGAAGTGATATGCGGAAGCGCCGCAGCCAGGCCGGGGAAGGAAGCCTGCGTTTGGCCCGCCATCACGTCCAGCATGGCGGGGCTGATGCCCCGATAGGCGGCATGCACCATGAAGGTTTTGGTGGAATCCTTCAGTTGCTCCATTACCAGGTGGGTCAGCGTTCCCTGGCCCGCCGAGCCGTAGCTGACCTTGCCGGGATTGGCCTGCAGGTAAGCGATAAATTCCTTGAAGGTCTTGACCGGCAATTGCGGATTTACCACCAGCACGTTCGGGGTGCCGCCAACCATGCCTATCGGCGTGAAGCCGTTGATGGCGTCATACGGGAGCTTGCGAACCGCCGGGTTGGTGCCATGAGTGCCGACATAGCCAAGCAGCAGCGTGTAGCCGTCCGGTGCGGACCGCGCCACGAACTGCGAGGCAATGATCCCGCCACCGCCGCTCTGGTTGTCCACAATAAAAGTCTGACCCAAAGCCTTGCCGAGGCGTTCGCCCATGGTGCGCGCCACCAAGTCCACGCCGCCGCCAGGGGCGACCGGCGCGATGAGGCGCACTGGATGGTTTGGGTAGGGCGCATCAGCGGCGCGAACGAAGGCGGGTATGACCGCCATGCCAGCGCCCGCGGCCAGCGCTTCAAGAAACTGCCTGCGATTGTGGTGATGTCGGTGATGCTTTGTCACTGCCTTGTCTCCTTGCCGTTGCTATAATTTTGGGCATCTCTCGGGATGCCTCCGGTCTTGCCCTTCTTGCCATGCGTGCCATGCCTACCATGCGTGCCATTCGTATCATGGCGACCCATCCCTTCGCTTCGGCGCTATTCGACAGCGGCCTCTAGCGGGTCACCCGGAGGCAGTGCCTGGTCCGGCGCACCTTTCAGGCCCTGCCAGCGGGGCGCCAGTTGGTGCGAGATGGAAAACAGATCCAGCACCCGGCCAACCGTGTGGTCGACCAGTTCCTCAACACTGCGCGGTCGCTGGTAAAAAGCCGGCATCGGCGGAAAAATAATGCCGCCCATTTCGGTGACAGAGGTCATGTTGCGCAGGTGGGCGAGATTGAACGGCGTCTCGCGCACCATCAGCACCAGGCGCCGGCGTTCTTTCAGCATGACGTCGGCGGAGCGCGAAATCAGGTTGTCGGAGAAGCCATGGGCCACGGCCGCCAGCGTTTTCATGGAGCAGGGCGCGATCACCATGCCTTCAGACTCGTACGAGCCGCTCGCAATGCAGGCGCCCACGTCGCGCACTGAATGCACCACGTTGGCAAGCGCCTCGACCTGCTTGCGATTCATGTCGAGTTCCTGGTGCATGCTGAGCACCCCGGCGTCCGACACCATCAAGTGGGTCTCGACGGAAGGCATCGCTTGCAAAACCCGCAGAAGGCGCACGCCATAGACCGCGCCGGTCGCGCCGGTAATGGCCACAACCAGCCGCCTTTTTAGAGAAGAGGGAAGAGGTGCGCCGACGTTACCGGGGGGCGCGGACACGTCAGGCCTTCAGCAGGCTTTGCAATTCGCCGGATTCGTACATCTCGTTAAGGATGTCAGAACCACCAACGAATTCGCCTTTCACATACAGCTGCGGAATGGTAGGCCAGTTCGAGTACTCCTTGATCCCCTGGCGCACTTCTGCGTCTTCCAGCACGTTAATGGTGACCAGATTGTCGACACCGCTCGCCTTCAGCAACTGGATCGCCTTACCGGAGAAACCACACTGCGGAAATTGCGCAGTCCCCTTCATGAATAACACGACCGGATTTTCCGTCACGGTCTCCTTGATCCAGGACTTGACGTCGCTCATGGCTGCCTCACAAAAATTGAATATCGTCCATTATAGGAAAAAGCCGACCACCATGCTCGGCTAACGCCAGCAGATGGGCGGGACTTCAGTTCGTTCAGCCCTTCAGCTTTGCAAAAGCCGCCGCCATGGCGCTGTTTGCTGGCGGGGCCGCGCGCTGTGCGGAGGGCTGGGATTGCTGGTTCTGATGGCGGGATAGTCGTGCTGCGTCGTTGCGGTCGCCGCGCTGTTCAGGCTTGGCGCCAGGCACCGGCGGTGAGTCTGACAAGCGCATGGTCAGTGCAATGCGCTTGCGCTTCGGGTCCACTTCCAGCACCTTGACCTTCACGACCTGACCCGCCTTCACGACGCTATGTGGGTCCTTGACGAACGTGTTTGAAAGCGCCGAGATGTGCACCAAACCGTCCTGGTGCACGCCAATATCAACGAACGCGCCGAAGGCCGCCACATTCGTGACCACGCCTTCGAGAATCATGTCGGGCCGCAAGTCGCTGATCTGCTCGATACCTTCCTTGAAACTGGCCGTTGTGAATTCCGGGCGCGGATCGCGGCCCGGCTTTTCCAGTTCGCGCAGAATGTCAGTGACAGTCGGCACGCCGAATTTTTCGTCCGCATACTTGGCGGGACTGAGCGACTTCAGCAGGCCGGCTTCGCCGATGATGCCCTTCACATCCTTCTTGAGGTCCGCCAGGATTTTCTCCACCACCGGATAGGATTCCGGATGTACGGCCGACGCGTCCAGCGGATTGTCGCCGCCCATCACGCGCAGGAAACCGGCCGCCTGTTCAAAGGTTCGCTCGCCCAGTCGCGGCACTTCACGCAGTGCGGAGCGCGTGCGGAACATGCCTTTCAGGTCACGGTAACTGACGATGCTTTGCGCCACGCTCGTGCTCAGTCCCGAGACGCGCGCCAGCAGCGGTGCCGAGGCTGTGTTGACGTCCACGCCGACCGCGTTCACGCAGTCTTCCACCACCGCATCCAGCGAGCGCGCCAGCTGCGATTGCCCGACGTCATGCTGATATTGGCCAACGCCTATCGACTTCGGATCGATCTTCACCAGTTCGGCTAAAGGGTCCTGAAGGCGGCGCGCGATCGAGACCGCGCCGCGCAGCGTCACGTCGAGCTCCGGCAATTCACGCGACGCAAATTCCGACGCTGAGTAGACCGAGGCTCCCGCTTCCGACACCACGATCCTGGTCAGCTTCAGATCCGGCTCACGCTTGATCAAGTCCGCGGCGAGGCGGTCGGTTTCACGCGAGGCCGTGCCATTGCCGATCGATATCAGCGCGACCTTGTGCTTTGTCGCCAACTGCGACAATACGTGCAGCGACCCTTCCCAGTCATTGCGCGGCTGATGCGGGAATATGGTCGCGGTATCCACCACCTTGCCGGTGGCATCCACCACGGCGACTTTCACGCCGGTCCGCAGACCGGGATCGAGCCCCATGGTGGCGCGCATGCCGGCGGGTGCCGCCAGCAGCAGCGCTTTCAGGTTGAGCGCGAATACCTGGATAGCATCCGTTTCAGCGCGTTCGCGTAGTGTGGTCATCAGCTCGGTTTCCAGGTGCATGAACACCTTTACCCGCCACGCCCATCGAACCGTGTCGGCCAGCCATTTGTCAGCCGGACGACCCTTGTTACTGACTCCGAAACGTGCGGCAATGCGGCCCTCGCATGGGTTATGCGGCGCATCCCATTTCGGTTTTTCTTCTTCAGTGTCGAGGCGCAATGCCACATTCAGCATTTCCTCACGCCGTCCACGAAACAGCGCCAGCGCGCGGTGTGAGGGAATCGCGCCGACCGGCTCGGAATAGTCGAAGTAGTCCGCGAATTTTTCTCCCGCTTCCTGCTTGCCTTCGACCACTTTGGATTCCACCACGCCGTGCTCGCTAAGATATTCGCGCAGCGCCTGCAGCAGCGTCGCGTCTTCGGCAAAGCGCTCCATTAGGATCTGGCGCGCACCATCCAATGCTGCCTTGACATCAGGCACGCCAGGGTTCTCCGGACCATCGCTTCCTTCGGCCTTGAATGGCGGCTTGATGTACTGGGCAGCCTCCTGTTCCGGATCCCGTGTGGGATCGCCCAGCAATGCATCGGCCAGCGCGGTAAGGCCGGCTTCAGCGGCGATCTGCGCCTTGGTCCGACGCTTGAGCTTGTAGGGCAGGTACAGGTCTTCGAGGCGCACCTTGTCTTCTGCATGCATGATCGCGTCCAGCAATTCGGGCGTCATCTTTCCCTGCTCACTAATTGCGGCTACGACCGAGCCGCGACGGTCTTCCAGTTCGCGCAGGTAGCGCAGACGCTCTTCCAGCAGTCGCAACTGGGTATCGTCGAGTCCGCCGGTTGCTTCCTTGCGGTAGCGCGAAATAAAGGGGACGGTTGCGCCTTCGTCCAGCAAGGCAATGGCGGCCGCAACCTGGGCGGGCCTGGCGGCAAGTTCGACGGAAAGGCGTTGTTCGATGGAAGGCAGCATTGATTCACCGGAAAAGAGAAAACGAGCGATGGATGATACGCAAAAAATGCCATTGCGCCAGTCTTGACAGCTTGAGTTTCAGGCAGTGCGGGTGGGTTTGGCAGTAGCGCAGTGTCGGCTCGACAAGGAAGCAATCAGCCACTGGCAATCAGGGCTTGCATGGCAGCGGAACATAGCGCTCAATCCGGTCGAGCGCATTAGGCGGTGACGAATTGTTAAGTAAACCGGCGAGCAAGGCACCAACCGGATCGCGCCAAGATCGCAAAGATAAACATTGCTAACAGTTATTTCCCTATGTTTTTTCGAAGACGAGCATGTGAAGTCATCGCCGCCCCACCCATCGAGGAAACCATGAAACCATCCATCCCAGCTGTCATATTGGCGACAATACTGGTTGGCACCTCTTCCGCTGCTTACGCTAACTTTGTAGTCAACGGGAACTTCGATAATCCGGATGTACACGGCGCATACAATTTTTTCAGTAATGGCCAGGTGCAAGGATGGACCAATACCAAACCCTTGAACAACGACGGGATTGAAATTGATGCAGGCAACATCGCTACCCTGGGCGGCGCGGCCTACCCTGGAACCACGCAAAGCGTCGAACTGAACGGGCTGACGACCTTCGACTGGCTGTCGCAAACGATATCCGGGCTGGCGGTCGGTGCGCATTACACTCTTTCCTGGGCCTACGGCGATCGGCCTGGATACGGCGCACAGCGGACAGATGTTTATTTCGGAAGCACGTTTGTCGCGACGAATACGAGTACCGGCGCAGAGTCGGGGCTGACCTGGACTTTCAATTCCTTCGATGTCATCGCGCTGGACTCAAGCGAAACTCTGACTTTCAAGGCAATCAATGTCGGTGGCGCTGCGGATGGTGGTAATGAAATCACCGCCGTATCGCTAGTTCCAGAGCCGGCTTCGACAGCTGTTTTTGGCCTTGGGCTGCTGGGGGTTGCGATGTCCCGTCGCAGGAAGGCCGCACACCACAAAGGATAAGCCGCGATATCAGCCGCCGTTCAAGGGCTGAATGTGAGGGGGAGCCGGCCCCGCCCGGCGAAACGCCTAAAGTGCGTTGCAGCCGCCGCTCACCCGCTCAATGCCGGCGATGTCGCGCCAGCTTCGCACGGAAGCGAAACCTGCCGCGGACAGCATGCCAAGCACCGCGTTAGCCTGATCATAACCATGCTCCATCAGTAGCCATCCGCCAGGCTCAAGACAGGCTTGCGCGCCGGCCACGATGTGGCGCAGGGCGCCAAGCCCATCGCCATGGTCGGTCAGGGCATCGACCGGTTCGAAGCGCAAGTCGCCCTGCATCAAGTGGGGATCATTGGCAGCGATATAAGGCGGATTGGACACCACCAGATCGAAGCGCTCGCCCGCCACAGCTTCATACCAGTCACTTACCAGAAATTTTGCTTTCACGTCATTGGCCAGCGCATTGGCGCGTGCCACTTCAATAGCGGCGGCGCTGCAATCAAGGGCTGTCATCCTTGCGTCCGGGCGGGCGTGCGCAATGGCGAGTGCGATCGCGCCTGATCCGGTGCCGAGGTCAAGCATCCGGCCGCCGCGCGGCAGCCGCTCGATTGCCAGTTCTACAAGCAATTCGGTTTCGGGTCGCGGTATTAGAACGTCGGGCGAAACTTGCAGTGCAAGGCCATAGAATTCGCGTGTGCCAACAATGTATGCGATGGGCTCACCGGTAAGGCGGCGGCACAGAAGTTCGGCGAGGTGTTCCGCCTGTAAAGCTGGAATTTTTTGCTCCGAGCCGGTGATCAGCTGCACGCGCGAAAGCCCGAGCGCGTGGCAGAACAGGATCCGTATATCGACCGTCTCCAGCCCTGTCTCGGCCTGAGCGCGACGCAGGGCGCTGCCAAGTGACAGTCCCGCCAGTGTGCCGACAAGCGCGTTGCGAAGCTGGCCACCACCGTCGCACTGAGCCATGCGGTTTTACCCGACGCGGCGCAGCGCGCTCCAGCCGAGTGCAACTGCCAATACCGCAAACCACAGCAAGGACCATTGCGGAATCGACAGCCCAAGTATTGGCGCGTACTCGGTCGTGCAAAGGCCGTCGGCCTGGAACAGGAAGGGAAGCAGCTTTGCGGTCGGAATCGTATTCAACGACGTCTCGAGCGGATCGATGCCGCACGATACGCCGGGATGGGCCTTGATCCAGAGGTGCCAGCCGGCCACGCCCGCGCCAGCCACAGCGGCGAGCGCCGCGACGGCACCGGCCGCAGTGGCTGGCCGGCGCGGGAGGGCGGCGCCGATCAGGCACACAATCGCCACGGCCGCAAAGGCGTAGCGCTGGATGATGCACAGCGGGCAGGGCAGCATGTTTCGCCCAAACTGCAGATAGAGGGCGAAGCCCAGCAGCGCGATCGATACAATCGCAGCGGTGAGCAATACCTTGCGGGGTGATTTTGTGGGTTCGTCGTATTCGCTCATTATGAGTCCAATTCGGTGCTATCAACGCCGCCAGGGCGGACCTGATTTCGGGAGAAGCAGCATGCCAACCCGGCCAGGTCGGTGAGCACGGGCCATATCGGCACATTCAACATGGCGCCCCTTAAAGGTCATCGCCAAGCGCCGCCAGCAATTCCGCCTGGTGTTCCGCGACCAGCGCGTTGGTCAGTTCCAAAAGGTCGCCGTCCATGATGAAATCCAGCTTGTAGAGCGTGAGGTTGATGCGGTGGTCAGTCAGGCGGCCCTGCGGGAAATTATAGGTGCGAATCCGTTCGCTGCGGTCCCCCGACCCGATCAAGGACTTGCGGGTTGCCGCCTCCGCGGTTTGCTGCGCCCGCAACTGCACATCTTTGATCCGCGCCGCAAGCACCTTCAGCGCCGAGGCCTTGTTCTTGTGCTGGCTGCGGTCATCCTGGCATTCGACCACGATGCCGGTCGGCAGGTGGGTAAGGCGCACGGCGGAATCGGTTTTGTTGATGTGCTGGCCGCCCGCGCCCGAGGCACGGAAAGTGTCGATCCGCAAGTCGGCCGGGTTGATGTCCACATCACCGACTTCGTCGGCTTCCGGCATGATGGCCACGGTGCACGCCGAGGTATGGATGCGGCCCTGGGTTTCCGTTGCGGGAACGCGCTGGACCCGATGCCCGCCGGACTCGAATTTCAAACGCGAGTAGGCACCGTGCCCGACGATGCGCACGATCACTTCCTTGTACCCGCCGATCTCCGATTCCGAAGCCGACACCATTTCGACCTGCCAGCGCATGCGCTCGGCAAAACGGGTGTACATCCGCAGCAGGTCCCCGGCAAACAGCGCCGACTCGTCGCCGCCGGTTCCAGCGCGGATTTCCAGGAAAATGTTGCGTTCGTCGTTGGGGTCTTTTGGAAGCAGCATCTTCTGCAGGTCTTTTTCTAGCTGCTCCATGCGACTGCGCGCGGCGCCGATTTCTTCCTGAGCCAGTTCCTTCATCTCCGGGTCCGACATCATCTCTTGCGCCGCCTGGATGTCCTGCTCTGATCCGGTGTACGACTTGTACAGCGCAACCAGCGGGCCGATCTCCGCGTGTTCGCGGTTCAGCTTGCGGTAGTTGTCCATGTTCGACGTCAGGTCTTCCTGCATCAGGAGACTGTTCAGCTCTTCCAGCCGGTTGGCCAGTTGGTCGAGCTTGGAAAGCATGGAAGGCTTCATGGTGTTTCTTCAGCGGTGCGTAGGTTTGCGGTTCTGCGGTATTGCGCCAGGTGGGTCAGGCGGGCAAGCTGCGGGAGGAAACGATATCGCGGGTGGCTCACAGCGCCAGGCATTGTTAGCCGGGCCGGCGCGCATCCCGCAGGGTCGGGCGGCGCAGCTAATGCCGGCTGCGGAACAATCGTGGCAACAGCGCCGCAAGGCGATCGCGCTCTTCGCCCTGCGCCTGATTCAACATCTGCTGTGGGCCGTGCAGCAATTTTGCGGTCAATCCCTTTGACAGCGCTTCGAGCACCTGGTCGATGTCCTCGCCGCGCGCCAGCAATTTGCGCGCGCGTTCCAGTTCCACCAGCCGCATAGCCTCGCTTGCCTCGTGCATGCCACGGATGACCGGCACAACGGCGCGACCATCCAGCCAGTGCATGAATGACTGCACGCGGGTTTCGATGATGGCCTCGGCCTGGGACACCGCCGCCTGACGGTTTTCAATGCCGCTTTGCACGGCCGCGCCGAGATCATCGACCGTGTACAGGAAGACGTCGTCAAGGCGGCCGACCTCGGGTTCGATATCGCGCGGCACCGCAAGGTCGACCATGAAGATCGGCTTGTGGCGCCGAATCTTGACAGCGCGCTCGACCAGCCCTAGCCCGATGATGGGAAGTGACGATGCCGTGGAAGACACCACGATGTCGAAGTTTGCAAGTTGATCGGGCAGGTCGGCCAGGCGGATAGCGCGTCCGTTGAAGCGGTGCGCCAGCGCTTCGCCACGCTCCAGCGTACGGTTTGCAATCGTGAGGCTCTTCGGGGCTTGCGCGCTGAAGTGGGTCGCGCACAGTTCAATCATTTCGCCGGCGCCAATAAAGAGCACATGCTGCTCCGAGACCCGGTCGAAAATGCGTTGTGAGAGCCGCACAGCGGCAGCCGCCATGGAGACGCTATGAGCGCCGATCTCTGTGGTGCTGCGCACTTCCTTGGCCACTGCGAAGGTGCGCTGGAACATCTGGTGCAGGCAGGTGCCGAGTCCGCCGGCGGCATCGGCCTGGCGCACTGCATCCTTCATCTGCCCGAGGATTTGCGGCTCGCCCAGCACCATTGAGTCTAGGCCCGAAGCGACCCGGAACGCGTGGCGAACGGCATGGTCCTGCGGAAGCGCATACAGGTACGGACGAAGATCACCGTAAGGGACATGATGGTAGTCCGCCAGGAAATGCGCGGTGGCGTCCATGGCGGAATCCAGGTCGCCCAGGGCGTGCTGCGCGGCGTAAAGCTCGGTCCGGTTGCATGTTGAAAGTATTGCGGCCTCATTGTTGCCATCCGCCGCGTCTTGACGACCAAGCCAGGCGCGCGCCGACGTCACTGCCTGCGTAATACGGTCAGCCGGAAAGGCGACCTTCTCGCGTAGCGAAACCGGAGCGGTGGTGTGGTTAAGGCCGACGGCAAGAAGCTGCATTTTTGTCGCGGATCAGCGGAGTAATGAGGCGGGTTTCAAGGTGGTGCTGGCAACGTTTATCGACGTAGTTGGCGGCGTATTTGGCGGTGAATCAGGTACCTGATTCACACGCGAATCGGAGACGAATCAAGTGTCTGTTTGTCACTCGCGTTTCGCACCTGTGCCACGGGTTTTATCACCCGACATTATAGCGCCTGTTGCATACGCCGAGGAAAGACAGGACGGCGCCCGGCGCCCGCTTACCCTTCGGTTTGTTCCAAGCGGTAGCCATAGCTATAAACCGGCGCCAACCGGAACCCGTGTTCCGGCCTTAGCTGCAGCTTGTTTCGAACGCGCGAGATATGGGTATCCATTGTGCGGGAGGGGACATCCACGCCACGCGCCCACACTGCTTCAAGGATGTATGCCCGCGATAGCGGCCGGCCCATATTGCGGAACAGAAGCAGCGCGAGGTCGAACTCCTTCTGGGTCACCACCACCGGCTGGCCGTCCAGCGTAAGCCGCGCTGCGCGAACGTCGAAAGTGTATTTGCCGAACTGGATTTGCTCCACCGCGTTTTGCGCGGGGTAGGCCCGCCGCAGCAGCGCCTGCACCCGGGCTACCAGTTCCCCGCGCCGGATCGGCTTGATCATGTAGTCGTCGGCGCCCGCCGCCAGCCCGGCAACAATGTCATCCTCGCCTGCGCGATGGGTCAGGAAAAGTACTGGAAACGTCGGAGTCAGGCGTTCCCTGGTCCAGGTCACCACCTCGGCGCCATTGGCGTTCGGCGCCTGCCAGTCGATGATGAGCATGTCGAAACTCTCCCGGCGTAGCTGGAGACACAGCTCCTTGCCGCTATGAAAAGCGTGACAGACGTGGCCGGCCGCAGTCAGTACCTGGCATACCAGGTCTGTCTGGCTCTGGTCATCGTCGAGTACGGCGATTCTCATGGATGGCTGTGGTTGTCGACTTTTCGGAGTAGGGCAAGGTCTTGGATTGGACTGTATGTACGATTAGTGTACACAGCATTTCCAATAGTCAATAGCATGACGGACGCGATCAGGGTCCGGGTACTTTCCTGTGCGCTAGTCTCATAGCCAAGGTTCCAGCGTACGGCATGGGAGCCGGCAACCATCCAGCGTAGCGGTGCATGGCGAATTGCACTACGTATAATCTGGTTTCCCTTCCTTTCTTTGAAAGACGATCCAGCCATGATCATCGAACTCGCCGAACTCCGAATTCAACCCGGTCAACAGGCCGCCTTCGATGCCGCGATCGTGCGTGGCGTCACTGAAGTCATCAGCCGTGCAAAGGGATTTCGCGGCTACAAGGTGAACAAGGGCATTGAGTCGCCGGAGCGCTATCTCTTGATGATCTTCTGGGAGACTCTGGAAAACCACACGATCGATTTCCGCCAGTCGCCAGATTTCCAGCAATGGCGTGCAATCGTCGGCCCGTTCTTTGCCGCGCCGCCCTCAGTCGAGCATTTCACGCTGCTGTCCGAATCGAACGCTTAGTCAGTCCGTTAGTTAGTCAGTTAGTCAGGACGGCCGGGTGCGCTCTACAGTGTTGCGTTTTCTGTGCACCGGAAAGTCGGCTATGGCCGTCCTGGAACTATTGCCTTGAGTTTGCTGCCTGCGGCCGCCGGCACGGGGTTGGCCGCGACCGTGCGCAGAACTGTGCCCGTCATGAACTCGCGCCAGTGCGCCACGGCATCGCGCTGCATCAGATCAGTGTTCAGGAATGCCGACAGGGTGTAGCGGTTCGACAGGTAGAAATAGCCAAGGGCCGCAATCGCCAGATACAAGTCTCGCGCGCTCAAGTCTTTGCGGAACAATCCGCGCTCCGACCCGGCAGCCAGTATCTGGGCAAGGATACTGACTGCCGGCGATGACAGTTCAGCGACCCGCACAGATTTTTTCAGATGCTTCCCGCGATGGAGATTCTCGCTGTTCAGCAACGTCATAAACTCCGGATGGTCGAGGTAGTACTGCAAGGTAAAGTGCACTACGGCAGTGAGCGCAGCGACCGGATCGGCACTGTCAATGCGCAAGGCCGCCTCGGCATCGTTCATGCGCTGGTAAATCGTTTCCAGCACTTCGATGAACAGCTTTTCCTTGCTGCCGAAATAGTAGTAGATCATCCGGTCATGCGTTTTGGCGAGGCGGGAGATTGTCTCGACGCGTCCGCCCGACATGCCATCCTTCGCAAACACCCGAATCGCCGCTCGCAGGATCGCATCGCGGGTCGATACGGCACGCGCCTGCGTGCCGCGAGTCGGCTTGTCGGCCGGCTTCTTTCGCGGCGCTGCAGTTGCGGTAGAGCGGGGCTTCGTCGGCATGGAGAGCGCTCCCAGATGGCAGCTTGATTCTAACCGGTGGGGCCGCGCCGCATCATTGCGACTGTCAAACAATCATGCTAACTTGACGAAAATGTAGTGGATACTGAATTTCGCGAACTTCCCGGTGTAAATTCGGACTGAATTGGCGTTGATTCGAAACTGGGCTGTAATAGTCTCAAAACAGATCAGGAACCCGATTCACGGATGAACCTGGGATCGATTTGGGATCGATTTGGGATCGATTTGGGATCGAGTTGGGATCGACCCGGGATAAGTCTCAATCGACACGGGACTGCAGGACCAAGCGTCGGCAGGGCGGGAAGCTGCAAACCGGTGTTGGCTGTTGAGAGAGGCAGGGAACAAGGCTTGCGCCCGAAGTGAATCCATCCAGGCGCCGCTGCACCAATAACATTGACGTTGGCTGAAGGAGAAGGCATTGAGTGCTTTGCCGAGTGGGGGGGGTGCCGCGTATTTGCGGCCCGATAATGTTTTCGACGCAGTCAGCGCGCTCGCCACGAGGCCGCTCACAATTCTTGCCGGCGGCACAGATTTCTACGCCGCTCGCAGCGGACTTCCCGTCAACGAATCCATACTCGACATTTCCAACATTGGATCGCTGCGCGGTCTGCGTGAAGAAGGCGCGCATTGGCGGATCGGGCCGGCCACCACCTGGAGCGACATCTTGCGGGCCGAGCTTGAGCCGTCACTGCTGGCGACGCTTCGAGGCCTGCGCAATGCAGCGCGCGATGTCGGCGGCATCCAGGTTCAGAACATGGGGACTATCGCCGGTAACGTCTGCAATGCCTCGCCGGCAGCGGACGGCATTCCGGTCCTGATGGCGCTGGATGCGCAGATCGAATTGACTTCCCTCTCTGGCGTTCGCTGCGTGGCGCTGCAAGAATTTGTGCTGGGCAGTCGCCGGACCGCACGTCGCCCGGACGAACTGGTAAGCGGCATCCTCATTCCTCGCCGGCGGCACGCCCGCAGCAGCTTTCAGAAACTCGGGCACCGCCGCTATCTCGTCATTTCAATTGTCATGGTCGCCGTCGTGCTCGATACCAACGATGCCGGGCAGATTGACTATGCCGGCGTCGCCGTCGGCGCATGCTCGGCACGCGCATTGCGGCTTCTGTCGCTCGAACGCAAACTGATCGGACAGCCAATCAATACCGACCTCACAGAACTGCTGGCCGCCGATGACCTGCAACCACTTACGCCAATCGATGATGTGCGCGGCACGGGATCCTACCGTCGCGACGCAGCAATGACGCTGATCCGGCGGACACTGCAGGAGACGCTGCAATGAACCAGGCGGTGGAACTGCAAGCGCTCGCACTGCGGGTCAATGGCAAGGTCGTGGCTTTTGCCGGACCGCCTGCGAAGCGCTTATCCGACGTCCTGCGTGACGACTTCGGTCTGACCGGCACCAAGGTTGGTTGCCACGCCGGCGACTGCGGCGCCTGCACCGTCTTGCTCGATGGCAAGCAGGTTTGCTCGTGCATTACCGCGGCCGCGCAATGCGCCGGAAAATCGATCACCACGGTGGAAGGTCTTGCTGAAAACGGCGATCTGAACGCCTTGCAGAAGGCGTTCCTTGCGCACGGCGCGGCGCAATGCGGCATCTGCACGCCAGGCATGCTGATGGCCGCCACCGACGTTTTGCGACGTCATCCGCATCCCACTGAACAGCAGGTGCAAGATGGCCTGGCGGGCGTTCTATGCCGCTGCACCGGATACCGCAAAATTGTGGCGGCAGTGCTCGAGGTCGGCGCGAACGACGCTCTTGGCGCATTGCGTGCGGATGCGCCTTCAGAGCTTGGCGCGGGTCGCGCCGTGGGCGCCCGCATGACGCGGCTCGACGGGCCGGCGAAACTTGTTGGCGCTGAAATATTCGGTGCGGACAAATATCCAGCTGACAGCCTGTGGATGCGCACGGTTCGCTCGCCACACGCCCGTGCTCGCTTCACCATTGGCGACCTTGATCGCTTCCAACGCGAGTATCCGCAAGTGGAAGCAATCCTCACGGCGCGCGACGTGCCGGAAAACAGCTTCTGCGTCTTCCCGGTTCCGAAGGACCAGCCGGTTCTGGCCGACGGCCATGTCCGCATGCGGGGCGAAGCGGTCATGCTCCTGCTGGGCGAAATGGACGCCATCCTGTCCATTCCAGAAGCCGCCATACCGATTGCATGGCGCCCGGAGCCCGCGCTCGATTCGCCGGAAAAGGCACTCGTGGAAACTGGCGCGCTGATTCATGATTTTGCGCCAGAAAACGTGCTGTGTCGTGGACGCGTGGCCAAGGGAAACGCCGAACAGGTGCTGCGCGAAGCCGCGTTCGTGGCCGAAGGAGAATTCCGCACGGCCTATGTCGAGCATGCCTACATCGAACCTGAAGCCGGCTATGCAGAGATATTTGAAGAAAAGGGAGAGCAGCGCATCCGCATTTTTGCCAGCACGCAAACCCCGGTAATGGACCGGGACGAAGTTGCGCGTGTCCTGAAGCTGCCGCACTCGGCGGTGCACATTGTGCCGTCCGCGGTCGGCGGCGGATTTGGCGGCAAGCTCGATGTCGCTATCCAGCCGCTTTTGGCAGTCGCCGCATGGAAGCTGAAGCGTTCGGTGCGCGCGGTCTACACCCGTGCCGAATCGATGCTCTCTACCACCAAGCGCCATCCGTCACGCATCCGCGCGCGTTTCGGCTGCGACGAAGAGGGCAACCTGCTTGCGCTCGATTTCCACGCCGATTTTAATACTGGGGCCTATGCAAGCTGGGGCAGCACCGTGGCCAATCGTGTGCCGGTGCATGCAACTGGACCGTACTACGTGCCGCACCTGCGTGCCCTGACGCGCGCCGTCTACACCAACAATGCCATTGGCGGCGCCTTCCGCGGTTTTGGCGTGCCGCAGGCGCACGTCGCTACAGAGGCGCTGATTGACGAACTGGCGTTAAAGGTCGGCATGGACCCGCTTGCATTCCGGCTCAAGAATGCGATCCGCGCGGGACAGCCTACCGCCACCGGGCAGGTACTCACCGCGAGCGTCGGAATGCGGCAATGCCTGGAGGCGCTGCAGCCAGCCTGGAATGCGGGGCTGACCGCAGTGCGCGACTTCAATAGCGCGGCCGGTCGTGACGGTTTGCGCCAGCGGCGCGGCATCGGCGTTGCCAGCATGTGGTACGGCATTGGCAACACCGTGATCGCCAATCCTTCCACCATGACCGCGGCGCTGCGCAGTAACGGGAGGCTGTTTCTTTACAACGGCGCTCAGGAAATCGGACAGGGCAGCGGCACCGTCATACCGCAGGTTTTTGCCGATGCGGTCGGTCTTCCGATCGCGCTGGTAGACCAGGTCATTGGCGACACGGACCTGACTGAAGACGCGGGCAAGTCTTCCGCATCGCGCCAGACCTTCGTCTCCGGCAATGCAGCGCGCTTTGCTGGCGAAGACTTGCGCCGCCAACTTCTGGAACTGCTTGGTCTGGAATCCGATGCCCTGTTGCGGCTCGAAGGCAGCATGCTGCATGGAAGCGCTGACGGCATCGAGAAATCCCTTGATCTGCGCACGCTGGCGGCGAACAAGCGGGGCGACGTTGCAACCGGTCGCGGCTACTTCAATCCACCCACCATACCGCTCGACGCCGACGGACAGGGGTCGCCCTACGCCACCTACGCCTTCGCGGCCCAGATGGCGCAGGTGGAAGTGGACCTTGATCTCGGCACGGTCAAGGTTCTGCACGTGCATGCGGCGCACGACGTTGGACGCGCGGTGAATCCGACTCAGGTCGAAGGGCAGATAGAAGGCGGCGTCGCGCAAGGTCTAGGTATGGCGCTGATGGAGGAATACATCAGCGGTCGCACGGACAACCTGCATGATTACCTGATACCGACGGTGGGCGACATGCCTCCCGTGACCTCGACCATCATTGAAGACCCTGAGCCCCTCGGTCCTTTCGGCGCCAAGGGTGTCGGTGAACCAGCGCTGATCGCCACGCCGCCAGCCATACTGAATGCAATTTACAACGCCACGGGAGCGCGGGTGCGGCACCTGCCGGCGACGCCGGACCGGGTGCGGCAGGCGATCCTTGCACTGATAGATTCGCCGCATGGTGTGGACAATGCCACGCCGGCGGTCGCCGTTGCCGACGACAAAAGCTGAGGACCGCGAAAGCATGACCGAACACACGAGGGTAGGGCACGGAAGCGAGAACGTCGACCCCGCCACACCAGTTACGGCCGGCCCCACCGTACTGGAACACGCGAAGCCGCGCAGTGCCAACATGGCGGTCAACAAGGTTGAATGCAACGCCTGCCCGGTACTCTGCCAGATCACCGAAGGCCGCACCGGCGCGTGCGACCGCTACGGCAATGTGAATGGCATGCTGACCCGGGTCGACCCTGTGGTGCTAATGCGCCGGATTGCGCGCGATGGTCGCGCGCTTGCGGGGAATGTGGTGCCTTTCGCGACCCTTGCCTTGTCTCCCGAGCCGCCCTTTTCAATGCCGATGTTGGCGGATGCCGCGCGCGGCGAGGTGCCTCGCTCAAGCGCTGGCTCAGGGTTTGAATCAGCAATTGATTCTGCGGTCGGTCCGGTGCTTGCTTCGGCAATGGAATCGTCCGCCGCATCAGCCGACGACAGCCAGCTATTTGTAACCGGCGTTGGCGCCGGAACCACCTATCCCGATTACAAGCCAGCACCGTTCATCGTGTCGTCCCAGGCTGACGGCGTCGACATGGTCACCGTCGTTACCGAAGGCATCTTCAGCTACTGCAGCTTCAAGGTGAAGATCGACACCGACCGCTATCTTGGAGCCGAGCAGTCGGCAGTCCGACACAAAAATGAAGTCGTGGGGCATGTCACGACCATTGAGTACGGCTCGCAGATGCTGTCGCTGGGCGGCGTGCATCACCTGACCGGTGGCAGTAAAAGAGAGGGGCGCATCACCTGTGATCTGATGATGGCACTCGGGAACCGGCAACCCGTCGAACTGGTGATAGAAGGTGGCGCAACGCTCGTAGTCCAGGCCGGCAAGGCGCCGATCGTCAATGGCGTGGAAGAACGACGCATGCGCGTAGGCTGCGGCTCGGCCACCATCGGCATTTTTGCGCAGCAGTGGTTTGGGCATGTCGATGAAGTGGTGGTGGTGGACGACCACATCACCGGTGTGTTGACCGAGCATCAGGCCGGCCGCTGTCTGGATATGCCGCCGTCCGGCATCAAGATACGCGGTCGCAAGTCCACGCCAGGTCGCTACTTCCAGGTAGCGAACCCGGGCAATGGCTGGGGCGGTACAGATATCCAGCACCCGCTCTCCATCATTGAAGGCTTCGACCCGAAAATTGCACGGCCGGGCATGAAGTTTTTGATGACCTCGACTACCGGAGAGCACGCGGAATTTTTCGTGCTGGATGAAAACCTTCAGCCGCAAGCTGCGCCCATGCCGGCCGTCCTGCAAAAGGTGGTGGACCGCATCGGTGAAAATTGCGAACCTTCTTTGGCATCGGTGCTGTTCCTGGCGGGCGCCGGAGGCTCACTTCGCGCCGGCGTCACCGAGAACCCGGTCTGGCTGACGCGCGCCATCAAGCAGTCATTGGTCAACGTCACCTGCGGCGGCGCCCCGGCTTATGTCTGGCCGGGCGGCGGCATCACCGTCATGGTCGACGTCATGCGCATGCCGGACAACGCCTTCGGGTATGTACCGACGCCGGCCATCGTTGCGCCGATCGAATTCACCATGCGGCGCGATGCCTATGCCACGCTAGGTGGCCACATGGACAAGGTGCGGCGCATTGAAGACGTGGTCGCAGCGGAGCGTTTCCGTATACTTGACTGGCAGGACGAGGCCGGTCCGTGGCCGGTGCTTCAGCCACCGATGCTGGGCTAGGTACCACATGCAAGGTCGAACATGAACGCGCCTGGAATGGGACCGGCCCGCATGCGGCTTTCAGACGGCCGCTGGCATTTCCAGCATGGCCCGATCGACATTGTCCTGCGGGCCGACGGCGATGCCACGGAAGTCGACCGCGCAACGGAGCGCGCATGGCAGTGCTTCGCCGACATCCTGCCGCGACTGGTTTCCGAGTTGCCGCAACTGCGCCAGCCGATACCGTTTAATGCACCCGTCCCATCGCCCTTGAAGGGGCCAGTCGCTCTCCGCATGTTGCAGGCGGTATGGCCCTACCGCGCAGGTTTTATCACGCCGATGGCTGCGGTGGCCGGCGCCGTGGGTGACGAATTGATGAAGGAATTTTCCGGCAACGACGGCGTGCAGCGCGCCTTCATCAACAATGGCGGCGACATTGCCCTGCATCTCACGCCAGGCCAGCAATACAGGGTCGGCCTGTTCGCTGACCTGGACAAGCTTCGGCTACCCGATGTGGACGGTTCCACGGCCACCATGGCGCTCGATGCCGACTTTTGCATTGCACATGCCATGCCAGTACGCGGCATAGCAACCAGTGGTTGGCGCGGCCGCAGCTTTAGTTTGGGCATTGCCGACAGCGTGACTGTTCTCGCCGCCAACGCCGCGAGCGCGGATGCGGCGGCGACCATGATTGCCAATGCGGTGAATGCACAGCATCCCGCCATCCGCCGGGCCGCTGCTTCGTCAATCAAGGACGATTCGGATCTCGGCGATTTGCCGGTGACGGTGGAGGTTGGTATTCTTCCAGATGCAGTGGTGCAGCAGTCGTTGCATGACGGGGCGGCCAGGGCGGCTTCACTGTTACGCCAGGGCTTGATTGTGGCCGCTGTGCTGTGCTTGCAGGGACGGTATCGCGCAGTGGGGATTGAAGAACTTCAACCGCACGTTTTGCTGCCAGCGGCGCATTGCGGATGAGGTGGGAATTGAGGTGGCAAACGAGAGCAGCGAACGAGAGCAGCAATCAAGAGCAGCAACCGAGAGCGTCAAACGAGAGCGTAAAACGAGAGCGTAAAACGAGAGCGCAAAACAAGAGCGGCTGATGCGCGTTACGGCGTTCGCTTTAGCGCAATCGAGCGCGGGAACCGATTCGACATCCATCCATAAAGAAAAACCATGAGCGCAATAATCCGCAAGCTGGTAGTGCAAGTAGACGAAACACGCATTGAAATGGGGCGCCCGGTGCAGCCGCCAACCCGTCGCGCACTTGCGATGGCGGTAATTGAAAATCCCTATGCCGGGAAGTATGTAGAGAACCTGGACGAACTGATCGCCATCGGTGAAGAGTTGGGCAAGCTGCTCGGTGAAAAATGCGTAGCGGCCCTCGGTATCACGCCGGAGCAGGCTGAAAGCTACGGCAAGGCGGCGATAGTCGGCGAAAACGGCGAGCTGGAACATGCGGCCGCCATCCTGCATCCCAAGCTTGGTGCGCCGTTGCGCCAGGCTGTACAGAAAGGCGCGGCGCTAGTGCCGTCGGCCAAGAAAATCGGCGGTCTGGGCACGGCAATTGATGTACCCTTGGGCCACAAGGATGCCGCTTTTGTACGCAGCCACTTTGATGCAATGGAGGCGCGGGTGGCCGATGCGCCGCGTGCCAATGAGATCATGGTCGCCGTCGTGGTTACTGATTCCGGCCGGCCGCTACCGCGCATTGGTGGTCTGCAAAAGGGCGAGATCAAGGGCGAGGACGGATTGCGATAGAGTGTGGACGGGGGTTCCGGTATAGCGGCTGACCAAGCGGCTGACTAAAGCGGCACCAACTGCCGGATTTGCGGCAGTGCCAGAAGTCGCATACGGGCGGTATCGCACAAGGCAGAACACCGTTCAGCGCAAGAGGAATAAGCGGAAATCGTTAGGAACAGCGAAATAGTCGTCGCAATAAAAACGTAATCAACTCTAGGCGCCCGCAATGCGAAGGGGCACTCAAATCGGGAGGCTTCACATGAATGTCCGTTCAATGTTGTCGCAAGCGGGAGTGGCAACGCTGTCGTCGGCACTTTTAGTCCTTGCCGCCGCAGGCACCGCGACCGTCGCCAGCGCTCAGGCCACCATCAAGATCGGTGAACTGAACAGCTACAAGGCCCAGCCCGCATTCCTTGAGCCGTACAAGCACGGCATGGAACTCGCGGTGGAACAGGTAAATGCGGCTGGCGGCGTGCTGGGCAAGAAGCTGGAACTGATTTCTCGCGACGACAATGCCAACCCGGGCGATGCGGTGCGGGTGGCGGAAGAGTTGATCTCGCGCGAAAAGGTGGATGTCCTGACGGGCACCTTCCTCTCCAACATTGGCCTCGCTATTACCGACTTCGCCAAGCAGAAGAAGTTTTTCTTTCTCGCCGGCGAGCCATTGACCGACAAGATCGTATGGCAGAACGGCAACCACTATACCTATCGCCTGCGTCCTTCCACCTACATGCAGGTTGCGATGCTGGTGCCGGAGGCCGCTGCCCTGAAGAAGAAGCGCTGGGCAGTGATCTACCCGAACTATGAATACGGCCAGTCGGCCGTGGCAACCTTCAAGAAATTGCTGAAGGCGGCCCAGCCAGACGTGGAATTCGTCGGTGATCAGGCGCCTGCATTGGGCAAGATTGACGCTGGATCCGTCGCGCAAGCATTGGGCGATGCGAAGCCGGACGCCATCTTCAACGTGTTGTTTGGTACCGACCTTTCCAAGTTTGTGCGCGAAGGCAATACGCGTGGTCTGTTCAAGGGCCGTGAAGTGGTCAGCCTCTTGTCCGGCGAGCCAGAATACCTTGACCCATTGAAGGATGAAACGCCGACCGGCTGGATCGTAACCGGCTACCCGTGGTACGGCATTCCAACGCCGGAGCACAAGGCTTTCCTTGCCGCCTATGAGAAAAAATTTAACGACTATCCACGCCTCGGCTCGGTAGTGGGTTACTCGGCCATCATGTCGCTGGCGGCAGGCATCAAGAAAGCCGGCTCGACTGATACGGAGAAACTGGTCGCTGCCTTCAAAGGATTGCCGGTGGATACGCCGATGGGCAAGATCACTTACCGGACCGAAGACAACCAGTCAACGATGGGCGCCTATGTCGGTCGGCTCGCGGTCAAGGACGGAAAGGGCGTGATGGTGAACTACCGCTACCTGGACGGTGCAAAGTTCCAGCCGAGCGATGCCGAAGTTAAATCGCTGCGTTCGGGCGAGTAGGACGCCGTAACTTTCGGGCGGCCGGCGTGCTTTACGCAACACGCCGGACCGCCTGGCAAGCGGGCCGTGCCGAAGTCGCCCTTGGCGCGGCGCGCGACTCAAACGATGGATGACTACACCGAAACGATGGATCGCAAAGACACGGTATGTGACTTTGCCCCGGTCGCCGATTAATCCCGATGTAATGCCGGCTTCAGTCCGGCGTCGATTCAGCGCTTATCGGGCTTCCATCCCGCTCTTATTTCGAACCGCGGCTGAATGCTCGCGCAATCCATGACCATCTCCAGCTTCCTCGTCCAGCTTCTCAACGGCCTGGCCGGCGCCTCGACGCTGTTCTTGGTGGCCGCCGGCCTGTCGCTGATTTTCGGTGTAACGCGTGTCGTCAACTTTGCGCATGGCTCGCTCTACATGCTGGGCCTCTATGTCGCCTATTCCCTGATCCATTTCATGGGGAACGGCCCATTCGGTTTTGTGGGCGGTGTGCTGCTTACGGCGCTAGTGCTGGCGGTGCTCGGTGCGCTCATTGAGATCATCCTTTTGCGGCGCATCTACCACGCGCCCGAACTGTTCCAGTTACTGGCGACCTTCGCGTTGGTTCTGGTGATAAAGGATGCGGCGTTGTACATCTGGGGCGCCGAAGACTTGCTCGGTGCACGCGCGCCTGGCATGAAAGGCGCGGTCGAAATCCTTGGCCACCAATTCCCGCAATACAACCTGTTGTTAATCGTGGTCGGCCCGGTCGTGTTGGGCCTGCTGTGGCTTGTGCTGACGCGCACCCGTTGGGGAACCTTGATTCGCGCGGCTACCCAGGATCGCGAAATGGTGGGCGCGCTTGGCGTGAATCAGGGATGGCTGTTCACCAGCGTATTCGCGCTCGGCGCAGGGCTGGCCGGGCTGGGTGGCGCGCTGCAGTCACCGGTCGAACCCGCCGCGCTGCACCTCGACCTGCAAACCATTGGCGACGCCTTCGTGGTGGTGGTGGTTGGTGGCATGGGCAGCATTCCGGGCGCCTATCTCGCGGCGCTCGTCATCGCCGAGACCAAGGCGATCTGCGCTGCCATTGGCACCGTCAATTTCTTTGGCATGGCGTTCTCGTTTTCCAAGCTAACGCTGGTCGTTGAATTCCTGATCATGGCGCTGGTCCTGGTTGCCCGTCCATGGGGCTTGCTTGGCCGACCGCAGTCCGCAAGCCGCAACGCAACGAGTACCGAAGCGCCACTACGGCCGGCAGGCGTTGCCCTGCGCCGTTTTGCCTCGTGCATGGTGGTCTTGTTGCTGCTGCTGCCCCTGGCGGGCAACAGCTTTCCCTACACGCTGGTGCTGGCAATTGACATCCTGGTAGCGGTGCTGTTCGCCACCAGCCTGCACTTCATCATGGGGCCGGCCGGCATGCACTCCTTCGGCCATGCCGCCTACTTTGGCCTCGGTGCCTACGGCGCGGCGCTTCTGCTGAAGACGGCCGGCCTGCCGATGCCCGCCGCCTTGCTCCTGGGGCCGCTGCTTGCCGGTGCGGGCGCCCTGATATTTGGCTGGTTCAGCGTGCGACTCTCTGGCGTCTACCTCGCCATGCTCACTCTGGCCTTCGCGCAAATAGTCTGGTCGATAGCCTTCCAGTGGGATGAAATTACGGGTGGCAGCAACGGCATGGTGGGCATCTGGCCGTCTTCATGGCTGTCCAGCAAATCCAGCTACTACTACCTCACTCTGGCATGCTGCATCGCCGGCGTGCTGGCCATGCGCCGCATCCTATTCGCCCCGTTCGGCTATGCAATGCGCGCCGCGCGCGACTCGGTTCTGCGCAGCGAAGCAATCGGGATTCCAGTTAAGCGCGTGCAATGGCTTGCCTTTATTCTGGCTGGCGTGTTCTGTGGCGTGGCCGGTTCGCTTTTTGCGTTCTCCAAAGGCAGCATCTCGCCGGAATCGATTGGCGTTGGGCGCTCGGTCGACGGCCTCGTCATGGTGCTGCTCGGCGGCGTTCAGACGCTGGCGGGGCCGGTGGTGGGAAGCGTGGTGTTCACGTGGCTGCAAGACCTGCTGGTACGCAATACCGATTATTGGCGGGCCGTTCTCGGCGGCGCAATCTTGTTGCTGGTGCTGGCTTTCCCGCTCGGCATCGTCGGCTTCATTGAAAGCTGGTTCGAGCGCCGTCATGGCGAGGGCGATGAGGACAAGCATGGGGGCGCCGGGGGCATGCACGGCGGTGCCATCTTTGCCGGACCGGGCACAAGCTTCGATGGGGCTGGCACAGGGTCCGACATGCCAAGCACAGGCTCGGACGGGCCAGGCTCAGGCTTGAACAGGCAAGGCGGGGTCGGTGACAACTACCGCGCGCAGATGGCCACGGCCAACGGCGAGACCCAATCGTTGGAGGCGCGGTCATGAGCCTCCTTCAAGTCCGCAATATTTCAAAGCGTTTCGGTGGCGTGGCCGCGGTGGACGACGTGTCGTTCGACCTGCCGGCTGGCCAACTGCTGGCGCTCATTGGTCCTAACGGGGCTGGCAAATCCACGTGTTTCAACATGGTCAACGGCCAACTGCACGCCGACGCCGGATCGATCCTGCTCGACGGCCATGAACTGATCGGCATGCCGCCCCCCGCAATCTGGCGGCTCGGCGTTGGCCGCACTTTCCAGACCGTCGCCACCTTTGGCTCCATGACCGTCGTAGAAAACGTGCAAATGGCGCTCCTGTCGCATGAGCGCAAACTGTTCAAGCTGTGGCAGCCGGCGCACCGATTCAAGCGCGAAGCGGCGCTGGAACTGCTCGACCAGGTCGGCATGGCGGCGCAGGCGGACCGGCCCTGCAGTGTGCTGGCCTATGGCGACGTCAAGCGGGTTGAGCTGGCAATTGCGCTGGCCAACCAGCCGCGGCTGCTGTTGATGGATGAGCCGACCGCCGGCATGGCGCCGCAAGAGCGCAACGCCCTGATGGCGCTAACGAAGAAGCTTGTGGTGGAGCGCAATATTGCTGTGCTCTTTACCGAGCACAGCATGGACGTGGTCTTCTCATTCGCCGATCGCATGCTGGTGCTGGCCCGCGGCAAGTTGATCGCGGAAGGCAATGCAGAAACCATTCGCAACCATCCCAAAGTGCAGGAAGTGTATTTCGGCACCGGTAAGACATTTGAGCTCAAGAAGGTGCCCGCATGACCGACACCATGCTGCGGATCCGAAACCTCAACGCGTGGTACGGCCGCGCGCATATTCTGTTTGACCTCTCGCTTGAAGTGGCTCGCGGCGAAGTCGTGGCCCTGATGGGTCGTAATGGCGCAGGCAAGTCAACCACCATGAAGGCCGTCATGGGCTTGCTCGACCGCATGGACGGCGGCATCGAGTTCATGGGGCGTGAGATCGCGGGCATGGATCCCTACCGCATCGCGCGCCTTGGCCTTGGTTTCGTGCCGGAAGACCGTCGTATTTTTACGGACCTTACCGTGATGGAGAACCTGGAAGTCGGGCGCCAGCAAACACGGGAAGGCATGGCGCCATGGACGCCGGAGAGATTGTTTCGCCTGTTCCCCAACCTTGGCGAGATGCCGCAGCGCCAGGGTGGGCGCATGAGCGGCGGCGAGCAGCAGATGCTTACCGTCGCGCGCACACTCATGGGCAATCCGTGGCTCGTGCTGCTTGACGAACCGTCTGAAGGCGTGGCTCCGGTGATCGTTGAGCAGATGGCCAACATGATCCTTGAACTCAAGCAGCAGGGAATGGCGATCCTGCTGTCGGAGCAGAATGTGCATTTCGCCGAACTCGTCAGTGATCGCGTTTACGTGCTCGAGAAGGGGCAGATGCGGTTTGAAGGAAGCATGGCTGCCCTCGCCGCCGAGGAATCGGTGCGACGGGCGTACCTTACGATGTAGTGGGCTGCAGGTGCATGCATTAATGCCGTCGCCGCCGCGCCCGGTAACACCAATGTTTCAACCAGCAGTGCAACCAACGAAAAAGGGAGTGCATCATGGCGAGCAACAATTCGAGCAACGAGGTTGTTGCGCATCGCCGCGACGTGTTGCGGTGGGTCGCGGGTGCGGCCTTGCTGGCGACCGGTGGCAGCCTCACAGGGCTGGCACGTGCCGCCACCAAACTCACGCCCGACGCAAAGAGCGCGTTGATCGTCGTCGACGTCCAGAACTGCTTCATGCCCGGTGGCACGCTGCCGGTAAAGGAGGGCAACGACGTGGTGGGCGTCATCAATCGCATTGCGCCGGCGTTCGAAAACGTGATCCTGACGCAGGACTGGCACACTCCGGGCCATGCCTCATTCGCCTCGGCGCATCCGGGCAAGAAGCCCTTCGACAGCACAAAACTTTCCTACGGCAACCAGGTGCTGTGGCCAGACCATTGCGTACAGGGCACGCCGGACGCCGACCTGCAAAAAGACCTCAAGATACCGCAGGCGCAACTGGTCATCCGTAAGGGGTATCACAAGAACATCGACAGTTATTCCGCCTTCTACGAAGCCGACCGCAAAACTGCGACGGGCCTGTCGGCCTACCTCAAGCAGCATCAGGTGAAACGGGTGTTCCTGACTGGCCTCGCCACTGATTTTTGCGTAGCGTGGACTGCAATTGACGCGCGGCGCGAGGGCTTCGAAACCTATGTTATTGAAGACGCGACCCGCGCCATCGATCTCAATGGCTCGCTGGCCAAGGCCTGGGCCGACATGAAGGCAAAGGGCGTCAAGCGGATCCAGTCGACGGACCTTGCTGCTTGAACCTCGAATCTGATCTGACAACCTGAAACGATCAACCCGGACGCCGCCACTGCCCGGTTTCGTCCCGAAGCAGTGCTGACCGATCCACGCGCCGGTCGGCGCACCCATCAACCTCAGCAGGAAACGCACCATGGCAACCGCAGCAGTTACTGAAAAATCCGGCAAGGTCGTCATTCGCAATATCGGGTTGCTCTTGTCGGGCGACCTCGCAAAGCCGATCCTCGATGCCGACACCATCGTCGTTGATGACGGACGAATCATTGCGGTCGGGCGCGCGGCAGACTGCGACGCCGAAGGGGCAACGACAATCATCGACTGCCACGGCACCACCGTGGCGCCCGGCCTGATCGACTCCCATGTGCACCCGGTCGCGGGCGACTGGACGCCGCGACAGGGTCAGCTGAACTGGATTGACTCCTCCATGCATGGCGGCGTCACCACCATGATCTCTGCCGGCGAAGTGCACTATCCGGGCCGGCCCAAAGACATCGTCGGCCTGAAAGCGCTTGCCATCACGTCGCAACGCGCCTTCAGCAACATGCGCTTTTCTGGCGTGAAGGTGCATGCCGGCGCGCCCGTCATCGAGCAGGGCATGGTGGAATCGGATTTCCGTGAGCTGGCGGAAGCCGGCGTGCGCCTGTTGGGCGAGATCGGTCTTGGCAGCGTGAAGGCCGGCGCCGAAGCGCGCGAGATGGTCGCATGGGCGCGCAAGTACGGCATTCAAAGCACCATTCACACGGGCGGGCCGTCGATCCCCGGCTCAGGCCTGATCGACAAGGATGTCGTGCTGGAAGCCGACGCTGACATTATCGGCCACATCAACGGCGGCCATACCTCGCTTCCGTATCGCGATGTCTGCGAACTGTGTGAACGCTCGCCACGCGCCATCGAACTGGTTCACAACGGCAATGAGCGCATTGCCATCCTCACGGCGCGCCACGCGCATGAATTGAAGTGCCTGCACCGCGTCATCCTTGGCACCGACGGCCCGGCCGGGTCAGGCGTGCAGCCGCTTGGCATATTACGGATGGTGGCGCAGTTGTCCAGCCTCGCCGACATTCCGGCCGAGGTCGCGTTCTGTTTTGCGACCGGCAACACCGCGCGTATCCGCGAACTCGACTGCGGCATCATCGAAACCGGCCGCGCCGCCGACTTCGTTTTCATGGACCGCGCCCAGCACACTGCCGGCAAAACTCTGCTCGAAAGCGTGCAACTCGGCGACCTGCCCGGCATCGGCATGGTCATGATTGACGGCATCGTGCGTTGCCAGCGCAGCCGCAATACCCCGCCAGCTACGCAGGTCCCGTCGGTTTCGCATTGATATCGTCACCCCGATTTTCGGCGAGATTCGTCACGACAGGCCTTTCGATCTTCGCCTGTTATGGTTTATATTCCCGTAAGACTTGCTGTCCTGCCAAGCCAATAGAAGCTCGCATCGGCATGCTGCAACCCAGCATTTCAGCTGTAATCGTGCGGCACCATGCCGTGCGCGCTTTACCGGTTCCGCACTTCAACAATAATCAGGAGACAGGAATGAAACGGTTCAGTTTGATTGCTTTGCCCGCAGTGCTTTGCGCAGTCGTCGGCGGTGCCGCTTTTGCAGCCGACCCGATCCCCATTGGCATCAGCATTGCGCAATCCCCGCCGGGCTCGGTGGTGCAGGGTACCCAGGTCAAGGACGGGGTTGAGATCATCAAGGACATGATCAACGCCAAGGGCGGCGTGCTTGGCCGCCAGATCAAGCTCGTCTACGAAGACAATCAGGGCATACCCGAGAAAGGTCGTGCCGCTACCGATAAACTGATTTCCAAGGACAAGGTCGTCGCCATCGCCGGCGGACATCAAAGCTCGGTCTGCCTGGCGGAGATCGAAGTTGCGCACCGCGCGCATGTCCCGTACGTCAATACCAATTGCTGGTCGGACGAGGTCCGCAAGAAGGGCTATCCGGAAGTTTTCAACCCGGCCAACTACAACACCCGTGTCTCGAATGCGATGGTGGAAACCATGTCGGCGATGGGCGTCAAGCGCGTGGTTGCCTTCGCCGAGAACACCGACTACGGCATCGGACAGGCCAAGCTGATTGCCGAGATCATCAAGACCAAGGCTCCCAATATCGACTTCAAGTATGAAACGCTGGACCGTGCCGGCAAGGACTTCACCCCGGCCATCCTGGCGCAACGGGCCAACCCGCCCGACATGGTGGTCAACATCATGCTGCCGCCCGCCGCCTACATCCTGATGAACCAGTTGTACGAGCAGGGCGTTGCACCGAGCGCCAAGACCTGGAGCTATGACGGCGCCGGTCTGGCCGACTATCCTGACTTCTGGCAGAACGTGAAGGAAGCCGGCAAGGGCATGATTTCCTTTGGCCTCTATCATCCGCAAATGCCGATGCCAAAACTCGGCACCGATGTCGCGGCAGAGTACAAGAAGCGCACGAAGAACGATCCTAACCGGTTGATTTTCCAGGCAGCGGATTCGCTCATGATGATTGTCGCGGCGATCGAGCAGGCCAAGAGCACCGAGCCCGCCGCGCTGATCAAGACCATGCAAACCATGAAAGTCAATGGGGCCCGCGGCACCTTCGACTTCTCCGACAAGCCGGGGTACACGTTCCAGCAGTGGGTTGACATCCCGTATGTGAACTACCAGCTGACCGAGGTGAACCAGCCAGTTTCCAAGTCCAACCTTATCCAGGGCCCGGGACAGAAACTGGACGTGAGCAAGCTGGTCAAGGGCAAGTAAGCCGTCGCTGACGATTCTCTGCGTAGCAACGCCCGTCCCGTTTGTCGGGGCGGGCGTGCATCTCACCCGGTTCGAACATGTCAACACTCAAGGAAACGCTGGCCGGCTTTGCCGACTGGCTCGGCCACGGCCACGTTCATCGCGCGGACGCATGGGTCGCGCGGCTGGAAATCAACCAGCCGGAAATCGATGCATTCCAGGCGCTTGCTTCGCCGAATGTACCGCCTTATCTCGCTACGCCGGTTGCCCTGTTGGAGCCCGACGGCGACCCGGCGGCCCATCCGCAATCGGATGCAGGCGCCGCGCCAGCGTTTGACGCCCGCAATGCTCTCGAACGGGCTCAGGCGCATCCCGACTGGCACATCTTTATTACGCTTGAAAACGCCCCCGCTATAGCGGACAGCATCGCCGCACAAGCGCAAAAACCAGGTCTCCTCGCCGGCATGCCGGTTGCCATCAAGGACCTTATGGCAGTGAACGGCTTCCCGCTTACCTGCGGTAGCGGCGCCGGCGGCACGGACCCTGGACATGATGCAACCGTAGTAGGCCGCATTCGCCGTGCCGGTGGCATCGTGGTCGGTACCACCAACCTGCACGAACTTGCCTACGGCATCACCAGCAACAATCCGCATTATGGCCGTGTCGTCAATCCAGCCGCGCCAGACCGCATTCCCGGAGGTTCCAGCGGCGGGTCGGCTGCCGCGATTGCCACCGGCATGGCGGTCGCGGCCGTGGGTACTGACACCGCCGGTTCCATCCGCGTGCCGGCTGCTTGTTGCGGCATCGTGGGCTTGAAGCCAAGCTATGGTGTGTTGCCCGTAAGCGGCATCGCCGACCTCGCGCCTTCGCTCGATCATGTCGGCCCGATGGCCGCGACTGTGGAGGATTGCGCCAGGCTGTTCGCGGCGATGGCGGACCTGCCGGCTGTACCCGCGTGGCGATACAGCTCCTTGAACGGCAAGCGCATTGCGGAACTCGGCGGTTACTTCGACCAGCCGCTCGATACCGAAGTGCGGGCTGCGGTGAAGCAGGCAATGGCGGCCGCCGCGCAGGACGGAGCGGCCTGCTCCAGGCTCGAGCTTAAGGGCGCCGACATGGCGCCAGCCCTGCAATTCCAGACAATCTGCCCTGAAGCCACTGCTGTGGATGGCGAGCGACTGCGCGACCATCCCGAGACGCTGGGAGAAGACGTGCGGGTTCGGCTCGAGATCGGCAACTTCCTGCCAGGTCACATGTATGTCAAGGCGCAGCGCCTGCGCAACGTCCTGGCTCGCAACTTCGACGAGGCCTTCGCGGACGCCGATTTTTTCCTCTGCGCGACACTGCGCGCGCCAGCGCCGGTAATTGACGCAGTAACGGTGAGCATTGAAGGGCATGCATATCCGCTGCACACCGCCATAACGCAATTGACCCTGCCGTTCAATCTCACTGGCTTGCCTGCGCTGTCGCTGCCGTGGACGACCAGTGCCGACGGGGTCCCGATCGCAATTCAGATCGTGGGCCGCCGCGGCGCCGACTGGCAGGTGCTGGCCGTAGCCGAGCGCCTGCAGCGCCTCGCGCCATGGCGCACGCAGTCGGGCGCGCGGCTGTCGGCTCCTCCCATTCAAAAGGACGGCCATGCTTCAAGCTGACCTGTTTGTAAACGGCCTGATATTCGGGCTTTTTTATGCCTTGATGGCGGTCGGTCTCGCCATGATTTTTGGCGTGCTCAAGGTGGTCAACTTCGCGCACGGCGAGTTCTACATGGTGGGGGCCTATGCCTATGTCCTGATCGCGCTGAAGCTTGGGGTCTCACCCTGGGTCGCCTTGCCGATTGCGGCAGTGGCCGGTGCGGCCCTGGGCTGGCTGGTCGAGCGGTTGCTGATGCGCCCGCTGTATGCCGGCTATGGTAGCTGGAGCATCATGAAGGATGAATATGCGGTGGTCGTAACCTTCGGCCTCTCGCTGCTGCTGATCAATCTGGTCGACAAGGTCGTCGGGCCATATCCCTATCGCGGCCCGAATCTAATCGATACAGCGCGCTTTTCCTTCGGCCCGGTCATGTTGAATGGCCAGAAGTTGATCGCCGCCGGCATCTCACTTGCGCTGCTGGTCGGGTTGGCCCTCTTCATCAAGCGCTCGCTGTGGGGTCGGCAGATTCAGGCCGTGGCACAGAACCGTCTCGGCGCATCGCTGGCCGGCATCGACGCCACACGCGCCACCAGCATGATCTTCGTCATTTCCGGATTGCTGGCCGCGCTGGCGGGCGCCTTGCTGGCCCCGCTGATCAACCCGGCGCCGGACGTCGGGGCCTTCCCGGCCATCAAGTCTTACGTCATCGTTGTGCTCGGCGGCATGGGATCGATCTGGGGCGCGATGGCGGCGGCGTTATTGCTGGGCGTGCTGGAGCCGTTCTTCGCGGTCTATGTCTCCTACGATTACCGCGACACCTTCGGTTTGATTGTTCTGATCCTTGTGCTGCTGTTCCGTCCTCAGGGATTGATCGGCGAGAAAGGACGGGAAGTATGAGTACCACCCGCAACCTCTGGTCGAACCGACTGCGCACCGACTTCCGTGCCGCACTGGTGCTGCTGGTCCTGTTGGCCATTGCGCCGCTGGTAGCCACCTCTTCGTACACGCTTGGCATCCTGATTGTGAGCATGTACTTCGCCATGCTGGCGCTCGGCTGGAACCTGCTGGCCGGATTCACCGGGCAGTTCTCGCTCGCGCCTGCCGCCTTCGCCATGCTCGGCGCCTATGCAACGGCACTGCTCGACTACCACTGGAAAACGCCGCTCTCACTCGGCATACCAGCCGCCATCGTTGGCACCGCCGTTATTGGATGGCTGCTAGGCCGCGTCGTGCTGCGCCTGAAGGGACCGTACCTGTCCCTAACCACGCTGTCGTTCGCCGAAATAGCGCGCGTCGTGATCGGCAATTCCCATGAGTTCACCCGCGGCGACCAGGGCTTGAACGTGCCAACGCTCATGGAAAGCCGGCTCGGCTATTACTACCTTTTCCTGGTGGTGTTGCTGCTCACGCTGGTCGGACTGTACTTCCTGATGCGCGGCCGGACCGGACGCTTTTGGCTTGCGATTCGGGATGATGCAATCGGCGCCGAAAGCCGTGGCATTGATGTGGTGCGCTACAAGACGCTTGCCTTTGCGCTCTCGTGCGCTATCTGCGGCCTGGCCGGCTCGCTCTACGGCACCTTCAGTCAGCTAGTCAGTCCGGAGCTTGGCTTGCTGGCGCAAACCGGCATTGTGATTTCCATGGTGGTGATCGGCGGCATCGGCACGCTTACAGGTCCCGTACTTGGCGCGCTGATTGTCTATCTCGCCTCCGAGTGGCTGCGCGATGTCGGCAACATTCAGATGATCGTGTTTGCCATCGTCGTCATAATTTTCGCCCGCTTCTTCCGCACCGGCCTGTGGGGCCTGGCGACCTCGTGGCGGCCCAGTGCGCGTCGCGAAAAAGAGGAGGCGCTGCGCACGGTAAAGGCGTCTGAAGCCAGGGCAGCAAGCGCATCCGGGGAGGCGCCATGAGCGAAATGAGCCTGCTCAGGACCGAAGGCCTCGCCAAGCATTTCGGCGGCGTGGCTGCAGTCGACAGCGTCGATTTTGGCGTCAATGCCGGCGAAATAATGGGACTGGTCGGACCGAACGGATCCGGCAAGACGACGGTGCTCAACATGCTTTCCGGCTTTCTGAAACCGGACGGCGGCAAGGTATGGTTTGACGGTCGTGAAGTGACGCACCTCAGCACCGTGCAACTGGCGCGACTTGGCCTGTTGCGCATGTTCCAGATGACCCGCGTTTTCACCCGCATTTCTTCGTTCGACAATTTGCTCGTGGCGGGCATGGGCATGGGCCTGACCGAGAAAGAAGCCGGACTGCGTGCCGGCGCGCTGCTGGAAGAATTGACGCTCACGCCTGTGCAGTATCTCGACGCCGGCTCGCTCTCCGGCGGGCAACGCAAGCTGCTTGAATTCGGCATGTGTTTCATTGAGCCGCCCCGCATTGCGCTGCTTGACGAGCCCTTTGCCGCGGTGCATCCAGTGATGCGGGAAACCATGGCCGACTTCATCCGGCGCCGCAACACGCAAGGCCAAACATTCATTCTCGTGAGCCATGACATGCCAATCGTCGTCGATCTTTGCCAGCGCTCCGTCTGCATGAACCTTGGCAAGGTGATCGCCGTCGGCCCGACTCGCGCAGTACTTGAAAGCACGCCGGTGATTGAAGCGTATCTCGGGAGTTCAAGCCATGTCTGAACTCCTGCTTTCGGTTGACAAGGTGACGGCCGGTTATGCGCAGGATATCGATGTGCTGCGCGACGTCTCGCTCGATGTACATGCCGGCGAGATTAGCGGATTGATCGGCTTGAACGGCGCTGGCAAATCGACGGTGGTCAAAACCATTTGTGGCTTCCTCTCGCCCAAGGCCGGTGGCATCCGTTTCATGGGCCAGGACATTGCCGGCGTCGCGCCCCACAAACTCATCGACCATGGCATTTGCTGCATTCCGCAAGAGTCCAGCTTGTTTCCTTACCTGACGGTGGAAGAGAACCTGCTGCTGCCACTCCAGGGCCGGTCGGGCAGATACGGCAGCGTGGTCAAGCAGCGTTACGAGGAAGCGCTGGAAGCCTTTCCGACGGTGCGTGAGAAGCGCCGCGCGCAAGCCGGCGATTTGTCTGGCGGCCAGCAGAAGCAGGTCGAGTTTGCCAAGGCCTGGCTGCAGCAGCCGAAGATGTGCCTGATCGACGAGCCGAGCATCGGCCTCTCACCCAAATTGGCGGAGGGGGTGTTCGACTGGATTGAGAAGTTCGCCAAGGCCGGCATGGGAATCCTGCTGATAGACCACAACGTGCGTCGCGTCGTGAAGATGTCGGACCGCATTCATGTGCTGAGTCTCGGGCGCATTACGGCGTCCGGCCGGCAGGAAGATTTCCAGGGCGACCTGCATGAGCAGGTCAAGCAATGGCTTGGGCTTAATTTCTGATGGGCTACGGCATGTGCAAGGCTTGTGCGGCATGACGCACGACCTGGTCTGCATTACGCTCGAAAACGCCACTGGCATGGCGGCTTTCTCCAGCTTCGGCACGGTGATCGACGCGGTCGGCAAGACGCCAGAGCTGATCAACGATGGCAGCACGCAGCGTTTCTCGGATATTGCGAGTCTCGATCTGCGTGGTGAACCCGCCGATGGTGACCCGAAGCTCAGCCTTTACATTGCCGCAGCGCGCATTTTACCGCTTCGGGTGTTCCGGCTCGAACGGCACCGTCGCGCCAGCCAAGTGTTCCTGCCGTTGAACAACCAGCGCTTCATCGTGGTGGTCGCGCCGGGAACGGATGCGCCCGACTGGCAGCGCGTGCAGGCCTTCCTCACTGCTCCCGGGCAGGGCATTTGCCTCTATCGCAACTGCTGGCATCACGGGCTGATTGCCTTGAACGATGGCGACCGCTTCGCCGTGATCGAGGGCGGCAGCTATCGGATGGATACGCAGGAGTTGGCGGTGCCAGATGGTGTTGTGCTGCGGGTGCTTCGGCCAGCGACACTATAAATTTACCGAGCGGTAAATTTCTGGCGCGTCACCTATGCGACTTGCTTGAAATTTACCGATCGGTAAATTTTCTTTACTTCAAAACCTGGCTGACCTAGAATATTCCCGATCGGGTAAATATTATCGGGGGCGCGTATTGGCAGGGAAAACCCAGGTTGGAAAGAATCCGGATTTGCCCGCTACCGTGCGTCGGGTGTCCGAGTTAGGCGCAATCGTGGCTGCCTCCCGGAAACGGCAAGGCCTGACCCAAGCCGACGTAAGCGGCCTGGCCGGGCTCGGCATCCGTTTCCTGGTTGACCTCGAGGCGGGCAAGGAAACGATCCAGATGCAGAAGGCGCTGGACGTACTTGCCCAGCTCGGCCTCGAGGTCATGATCACCAGGAAAGGTGGGGGGGAATGAACCAGAAAGTCATTCCGGCCAGCCTGTGGGCCTACTCCGGGCAAGACCGGGTTGGCACGCTGTACCCGACCAATCCCTTGTCCTTCGAATACGCCGCCGAGTGGATCGCAGGGGCTGCCCGGAAGCCGCTGCATCCGCGCATCGCGGTCGCGCCGGGCCGATTGACCATGCCGGAAGTGCATGCATTTTTCGAAAACCTGCTTCCAGAGGGCGACCAGCGCAAGCACCTCGGCGTGCGCCATCAGGCGACTTCGGTATTCGGGTTGCTTGCCATGGTGGGCGGCGATACGGCGGGCGCCCTCGTGCTGCTGCCGGAAGGCGAACAGCCAGGGGATCCGGTCTATCAGGACCTCAACTGGGAGCAGGTCAAAGCCTTGCTCAACGCCGATGCGACGTCGATAAGAAAGCGCAAGGCAATCGAGGCCGCCGCTTTCGGCCTGCCTGAACCCCGCATTTCCGTTTCAGGCGCCCAGTTCAAGCTGCTTCTCGTGGTCAGCCCGGAAGGCATGCCAAAGCGCCCGATGGGTTCCTCGCCGTCCACGCATATCCTCAAGCCCGACATGGTTCGCCACGACATTCCCGTGTTCGTGACTGCGGTCAATGAAACCATGGTCATGCGCGCAGCCAAAATTTGCGGACTGCCGACCGCTAATGCGTTCTATCAGCCAGTCACGAAGGCTTGCCTGGTTGAACGCTATGACCGTGTCGTGCGGGCTGATGGCGGGCTGGATCGATTGTGGCAGGCGGATTTTTGCCAATTGCTCGGCAAACCGTCCGACACCAAATACGAGCACGACGGCGGACCAAGCTTCAAGGACTGCTACGACCTCCTCGGGGATTCAGTCCAGCCTGCGGCCGACCGGCGCCATCTATTGCGCTGGCTGTTTTTCAATCTTTACGTCGGCAACCACGACTCGCATGCCAAGAATCTTGCCATGCTCGCGGCAGGGGATGGGCTGCGGCTTGCACCGTTTTACGACCTTATGAGCACGCGGGTCTATTCCGGCCTCGGCCCGCGCTTCGCGTTTTCGCTTGGCGGCGAGTCCGAGCCGGGGAAAATGTCTGCAGACCATGTCCTCGAACTGGCGCGCTCGCTCGGCGTGGCGCCGCGCTATCTCACGAAGATCGCCGGTGAGATGGCCGACCAGGTCGACCCAGCCATAACGATGTCCGCGAACGAGATTGATCCCTTCCTCGATCCGAACCAGCAAGTACTTTCGGAACGCCTCGTCCGGCTCATCCGGAAGAACGTCAGGCAGATGCGCAAGCGGCTGCTGGACCACGACTGATCGTCTTGCTCAGGTTCCTACGTCGTTTGATTCGATGCAAGCGCGCCGACGACATAGGGCTCAACCTTGTCCTGCTCCGCCGGATCGTTGCGGGCCACGACCGCACGCGCGGGCATGGTGTCGCTCAGATTGATTGCTTCGTGCGGCACGCCAGGCGGCACGAACAGGAAATCGCCGGCTTCGCTTACAAGCTCGTTTTCCAGTCTTTCTCCCCAGCGCGTGCACACCCGTCCTTCCAGAACATAGATGCCGGTCTCATAGCCGATATGGCGATGCGGTGCGGCACGTGCTCCCGGTGGAATCACCACGATATGCATTGACAAGCTTTGCGCGCCTACCGTCTGGCCGGAGATGCCGATGAAATACGGCAAGCGTTGCGTCGTCATCACTTCGCGGTCGGGCCGCACCGCCTGGATTTTGCGCTCATCAGTGTTCATCACGTTACCCCCCGGAGTCGACCGTCGCGCTACGAAAAAACTCTAGCACAAAGCGTGCAATGCGAGTTCCGCGGGCGGCTGCTTCCCGGCCGGCCATGCCCGGGCAGAGCGCGATACCCCCTATAATTGCCTTCCTCCTCACACGAAACACACCACCCAGATGACACCCAGCAGTAACGTCGGACAGGCACCCATGGCGGATGGCCTTCCACCGCGCGAACGTGCCTGGGCAATGCTGTCGGTTTGTATTGGCGTCGGCATGGCGTCGCTTGACACCGCCATTGCAAACACTGCGCTTCCCGCGATCGCCGCTCAATTGCATGCCACGCCAGCGGCATCCGTCTGGATTGTCAGTGCGTACCAGCTAGCAACCGTCGCGACCCTCCTGCCGCTCGCAGCATTAAGTGAAATCGTTGGCTACCGCCGCATAAGTCTTGCGGGCCTGCTGGTCTTCACTATCGCCTCGCTCGCCTGCGCGCTTGCCACCACCTTGCCGGCGCTGGTCGCGGCCCGCCTCTTGCAAGGGCTGGGTGCGAGCGCGCTCATGAGCGTTAACGCCGCGTTGCTGCGCACGATTTTTCCGAAAGCCTTGCTGGGTCGTTCCTTCGGCACCAATGCATTGGTCGTGGCGATCGGCTTTGCGCTCGGGCCATCATTGGCTTCTGCCATCCTGGCGTTCTGGACCTGGCCGTGGCTGTTCGCCATCAACGTGCCGCTCGGCCTTCTCGCGCTGGCGGTGGGAATGCGCGCCTTGCCGCGCTACCGCGGCAGGGGAGGTCGCTTCGACTCGCTTGCCGCGCTTTACAACATGTGCGCGTTTGGTTTGCTTATCCTGGCTTTGGGCGACGCAGCGCATCTTGCCGGCCCCGCAGCCATTGCGGCCGAGCTGGCGGCCGCAATGGTTTTCATGGTCCTGTTGCTGCGGCGTGAAGCAGGCCATCCGTCGCCAATGCTGCCGATCGATCTTTTCCGCCGACCACTGTTTGCCTTGTCATCAGCCACATCGGTGGCTACCTTCGCGACGCAGAGCATCGCCTTCGTGTCGCTGCCCTTTTATTTCGAAATGGTGCTCAAGCGCTCACCCGTGGAAACCGGTTTCTTGATGACGCCCTGGCCAGTTTTCGTCGGCATCATGGCGCCGATCGCCGGCCGCCTGAGCGACCGCTACTCTCCAGCGCTACTCGGCGGGTTCGGGCTCGCCGCCCTGGCCGGCGGCATGCTGTCGCTACTCATGCTGCCTCCGCAACCCACCGCGTTTGAGGTCGGTTGGCGCATGGCGCTGTGTGGCCTCGGCTTTGGGTTTTTCCAGGCGCCAAACCTGAAAGCAATCATGGGAAGCGCGCCACAGGATCGCAGCGGCAGCGCCAGCGGCGTTGTTGCCACCTCGCGCCTTACCGGGCAGGCGGTCGGTGCGGCGATGGTGGCGCTGTGTCTGACCGCTTCGGCGGAACACGGCTCCGGCTATGCGCTGGCGCTTGGCGTCGTGTTTGCAACGATTGCCAGCATCACCAGTTTTTCCCGGCTGCTGGTGTCGCCGGCGACGTTGAAATAAAAAGTACAGCAGGGAGTTTGCGGGGCATGGGGAAAGGCAGGGCAATGCCCAGCCCTCGAATTCGGCCAGATCGCAGGCAAGCAATGCGGATACGATGTCGAGCATGACTCCGGAATCCATACTCTCCTTCTGGTTTGAGGATATCCCGCCTAAATCGTGGTGGAAAAAGGACCCCGCGTTCGACGCGGTCGTTCGCGCCCGCTTCCACGGCGCCCATACGGCGGCCGTCCGCGGCGAACTCTTTTCGTGGCGGCACAATGCCCGCGGTCGCCTCGCGGAAATCCTGGTGCTCGACCAGTTTTCACGCAATATGTTCCGCGACAGTGCGGCGGCGTTTGCCAGCGATCCGCTGGCGCTAGTGCTGGCGCAGTTCGCGATTGAAAGCGGGGCGTTGAATCAACTGCCGGCGCGCGAGGCCGGATTCATGCTGATGCCCATCATGCATAGCGAGTCGTTAGTGGTGCATGAAGCGTTCGCAAGCTATTTCACCTTGCCAGGACTTTCCGGGACGCTGGACTATGAGAACAAGCATGTCGACATCCTAAGGCGCTTCGGGCGTTATCCCCATCGCAATGCACTGCTGGGGCGCGCCTCCACGGAGGATGAGGTGGCGTTCCTGCAGGGGCCGGGGTCGCGGTTTTAAGGGCGTGCGGTCGTGGCTTTAAAGGCGTGCGACGGTGGTTGTATTAAATGATCGCGAAGACGTTTTACGCGTGATGGCAATACAGACATATCCTTTGCAATTCCTGACGGGTAGTCCATCGAAAGCGCCGAATGAACCATAACATTTCGCTGATTACCACCATCGCGGCCGCCTTCGGCGCCGCACTGGTCCTCGGCTTTCTTGCTGAACGAATCAAGCTGCCTGCCATGGTCGGCTACCTGGTCGCAGGCATTATCATCGGCCCCGCCACGCCCGGCTTCGTGGCGGATGCACACCTCGCCTCGCAGTTGTCCGAGATTGGCGTCATGCTATTGATGTTCGGTGTAGGACTTCATTTTTCACCCGAAGACCTGCTTGCAGTCAAGCGCGTTGCCATACCAGGGGCAATCGTCCAGATGACCACGACCACGCTAATTGGCATGGCCGTGGGCTGGTGGTGGAACTGGAGTTTGGGCGGTGCCCTGATTTTCGGGCTGGCTCTTGCCTGTGCCAGCACCGTGGTGCTGCTCAAGTCGCTTGAGCAGCGTGGCCTCATGGACACGATGAACGGGCGCATCGCCGTTGGCTGGCTGGTGGTTCAGGATCTGGCGACGGTGCTGGTCCTGGTGTTGTTGCCTCCTCTGGCCGGCGTGCTTGGTGGTCCAGCGCCCATTGACGCCAACGCTACGCCGCTGTGGATGGCCATTGGCCAAACCTTGTTACAGGTTTCCGCCTTCGTTGCCTTGATGTTGATTGTCGGGCGTCGCGTGTTGCCATGGCTTCTGTGGCAGGTAGCGAGCACCGGCTCGCGGGAACTGTTCACGCTTGCGGTGATCGCGACTGCGATCGGGATCGCCTACGGCGCGTCGGCACTCTTCAACGTGTCCTTCGCGCTGGGAGCTTTTTTCGCGGGAACCGTGATGCGCGAATCAGAGCTCAGTCATCGGGCGGCGCAAGAGTCCTTGCCGTTGCGAGACGCTTTCTCGGTCCTCTTTTTCGTGTCGGTCGGGATGCTGGTTGACCCTGCTATCTTGCTGCAACAGCCAGTGCGCGTCCTCATCGTCGCCACGATCATAGTGCTAGGAAATTCACTCGCTGCCATGATCGTGGTGATTGCACTGCGCTACCCGCTTGGCGCGGCGCTTGCGGTGGCTGCAAGCTTGGCGCAGATCGGCGAATTTTCAATCATCCTGGCTGGGTTAGGTGTCTCGCTCGGATTGCTTCCCTCCGAGGGAATGAGTCTGATTCTGGCAGGAGTGCTAATTTCAATCGCACTGAACTCCATTCTATTTTCCGCAGTCTCGCCGCTACGCCGTTGGGCATTGAAACATTCGGAAGTGGCGCGCCGCCTGGAGCAGAGGCAGGACCGCAACGCCGAACTTCCGATGAACACGGATCGCAAATACCTGGAAGGGCAGGTCGTCATTGTCGGTTACGGCCGGGTCGGAAATCGAATTGCCAAGGCGCTGGATAGTCGTGGCATCCCCTACGTGGTCGCGGAACAAAACCGGGAACTGGTCGACAGCTTGCGCAAGAAGGGACGTGCTGCCGTGTCTGGCAATGCAGCTGATCCGGCGGTGCTCATTCAGGCGCATATTGCTGACGCAGCCATGTTGGTCATCGCTACGCCCGATACCTTGCAGGTCCGACAGATGGCAACCACGGCGCGACTGCTAAACCCGACCATCGAAATCATATTGCGCACCCATAGCGAAGAAGAATCGACGTTACTGGGAAAAGAGGGAATCGGGACGGTTTTTTTCGGAGAAGAGGAATTGGCCAAAGGCATGGCGACGCATGTCATGGACCGGTATGCGCCGCAGACTGCCCATACTGCATCCAATCACGGGTAGCGACGTTACGAACCCTTACAAGAATTACCTGAAGTTGGAGAGAAATCCGCCGTCGCGGCGTTTCAATTCTTGAGCAATCGACTTTAATGAAATCAGCGGAGTCTTATTCCCTTCACGTGCGCAAAAAGCTGACGTCACGGCATTGAAGGACCGCAATGTGACTCATCCACGCAGTAGTGCATCGCCATGTCTCGCCTTCAACGCAAGCTCGTTCGCCCTCCCTGGCTCCCACGGATGTCTTCATCGCCACCTTCTGGCGACCCGTCGATCCTCATTCGGAAATTTCTTTTCCTGATAATCGCCACGGCCATCAGCTGGATAGGGGCCGCGCCCGCAAATGCGGGGGCGCATCCAGGCCAATTCCAGAACCATGGCACGGGGCGCGGCGGACGTGGATTTCATGGAGTTCCCTCTGGGCGGTTCAGCGGCGGTCCGTCTCGCCCTGGGCATTTTCACCACCACGGTGGCCATGGAGCAATAATCATAGCTGCTCCACTGCTGGGCTACTACCCCCCGGTCTATTACACGGGGCCGATTGTCACGGACGGAGCGCCCATGACATTCATTGAGCAGGGATCGGGCGGAAGTGTTTCAAGCTATTGGTATTACTGCGCTGATCCGCCAGGCTATTACCCGCAAGTCCAGGCGTGCCCATCGGGCTGGCAGGCAGTGGGCGCAACGCCCCCCTACTAAATGCGAATCAGCAAGGCGCGCACAAACGCGCGTCGTTGATCCCCATTAATGTCTTCCCGCGCCGGCGCGGGAAACTGAATTCCGGACCGTAAATTCCTGGGGGCTCAAATGAGGAAAGCCAGCGCATTACCGGGATTGGTTTTTGCGATCATCGCCGCCTCTGCTTTGGGGTTCGCTTACCTGGAATACGCGCAACGCGCTTACGCTGCAGGCGTATGGGCGGCTGTCCTCGGCTTGATACTTGCCGCCGTCGTTTCGTCCGCAATCCAGATTGCCGATCAGTGGGACCGCGTAGTCGTGCTGCGGCTCGGGCGTTTCCAATCTTTAAAGGGACCGGGACTGTTTTTCATAATCCCCATCATCGAAACCGTACCCTACTGGATCGACACTCGTGTGATCACCGGCTCCTTCAAGGCGGAAAAAACGCTCACGAAAGATACGGTCCCGGTGGATGTCGACGCGGTCCTGTTCTGGAAAGTCGTGGATCCGAAAAAGGCAGCACTCGATGTCGCCGACTATGGCAGCGCAATCAGCTGGGCCTCGCAAACGGCGCTGCGCGACGTGATCGGCAAGACGATGCTTTCCGACATGCTCGAGGGGAGGGACAAGATCGCCAGCGAGCTCCAGAAGATCATTGACCTGCGTACCGAGCCTTGGGGAGTCAATGTCATTTCCGTGGAGGTCAAGGACGTCCTTATTCCCGCAGCCCTGGAAGATGCGATGTCGATGCAGGCGCAAGCCGAGAGAGAGCGTCAGGCCCGCGTGATCCTCGGGGACTCGGAACGGCAGGTGGCGGAAAAATTCGGGGAAGCGGCGAAGACTTACGCCAACGACCCGATTGCATTGCATCTCAGGGCCATGAACATGCTTTATGAGGGACTGAAGCAGAATGCGACGATCGTCATTGTGCCGAGTTCTGCGCTTGAAACCATGCAGCTTGGCGGCATCGCAAGGCCACCAGCGTGAGTGGACCAGGAAAGCGCGATGGCGAGAGCAAGTCCCCCGGCGGGTTCTGCTCGCTAAGCCTGGAACCGCGGCAGTTGGGCCAACAGACGGGCATTACGAACCGCGACGCAGCGCCACAGTCTCCCGGCTTTCCCTGATCTGGGACGGCAGCAACAGTTCGCTGACCCGATTATTGATGAGGACAGCCTTTTCGCGCAGCGTGTCGAGGAACGCTTCTGCCGCCTGGGACATGAGCGTGCGCGAAGGTTCGATCGCGATCAGGTCCAGCCGGAGCGCGGGCTCGACCAGCGCATTGATCGTCAGCTCGGATTTCTCGATATCGTTCGCCATCATGATGGCCGGAAGGACCGTGACCCAGTCGGTCTGGGACACGTAGTCGATCGTGCCAGACACGCTGTCCAGTTCCAGCGAGCGCTCTATTGCCACGCCATTGGCGGCAAGATAGGTCTCTATTCTGCTGCGCCGGGAATTCAGTTTGCGCGGCAGTACCAGTTTTAGCGGTCCCAATCCGGAGGGACGGACCGGCGCCAGGTGATCTCGCTTCGCGGGCCGCCCCGAGACCAGCAGTTCGGTCGTATGGAGAAACAGGTGGCTCCTGAGACCGACCGTGCTGGTCGCCGCCGGGACAATCGCAAAGGCCAGATCGCCTGCCCGGACTTGCTGCGTAAGCGTGCTGCTATAGGATTCGACGACGTGCACAACGACGTTGGGATGTGCTTCGCTGAAGCCGGCCAGTGCTGGCGCCAGGGCGCAGCGCGTCATGGTCGGCGTCAGCCCCACCACAATTTCCCCTTCCAGGCTGCTGCTGAACTGTTGCATTTCCCGCCGCAACCTCTCGTGCCGGCGCAGGATATCGACGCAACCGAGGTAGAAAGTTTCCCCGGCGGGCGTGGGGGATACCGACCCGCTGCCCCGGAAGAAAAGCTTTGTTCCCAATTCTTCTTCCATTTTGCGGACATGCTGCGACACGCCGGATTGGGTCGAGTGCTCCCGTTTTGCCGCAACCGTGAACGATAACTCTTCGTAGACCGCGATAAAGAGCCGAATGTCCTGCACGCTGTTTGGCATAGGGTATTAGTAATCATGATTCGGAAGATCAAATTTTATCATTTCAGTTAATGCTCTCAATTTGCTACCGTCGCATGGTTCCCGACGACGGAGCGCAGCCGATGCACGAGGCACCCGGGAAAGAAAGGCGCCATCTCCCGAATTCAATGCGAGGCGAGGCACGCGGCTCCGCACTTACTTCTCAGATTAAAAAACCATTGGAGACCAGATGAAGCAAATCAAGGTAGGGATTATCGGGACCGGCTGGTGTGGCGGCATTCGTGCAGAAACCTGCGCCGCGAGCCCGTATGTGAGCGAGCTGCACGTAGCGGAATCGAACCCGGCGCGGCTCGATGAAATAGCCGGGAAGACCAGTCCCGTTACCGCGACGTCGGACTACCGCGAATTGCTGGCAAATGACGCGATTGACGCCATCATTATTTCGGCGACCCCGGAAACGCTGCACTTTCCCATTGCGAAGGAAAGCCTCCAGGCCGGCAAGCATGTCTTCCTCGAAAAGCCGATCGCGGTCGAACTGTCGGAAGCCGACGAATTGATTGAACTGGCCCGCGACAAACGCCGCTTTTTCACCATCGGCTACTCGCAGCGATTCAATCCGAAATTCGCCTACGTGAAGCAATCAATCGTCGACGGCACCATTGGAGAGCCAGTCAGTGCCTTGGTCAGCCGCCATATTTCACGCGGCCTCGGGAAAAAAATCAGTGGCCGCGGCAAACTATCACCGGCTGCCATGGAAGCCACACATGACATTGATTTCGTGCTCTGGTGTCTGGCGCCGAGAAAGCCCGTCCGCGTCTATGCGCAGGAAGTACGCAAGATCATGCAGAAAACGGTCGACGCGCCCGACTGCGTCTGGATCATCGTCACCATGGATGATGGCAGCGTGTTCACGATTGGCGCCGGCTGGGTGCAGCCACCCGCCTATCCAAATTTTTCTTCGACCTGGATTGAAATGGTTGGGACCGAAGGCTCCATCCTGGTCGACGACACCCACCGCGACGTCGTGCTGAACACCATGCAAAAAGGCATTGTGATGCCACTGTCAACCATGCCTGGTGAAAAAGTGTCGCATGTCTACGCCGGCCCGATGGAAGCGGAGACCATGCATTTCCTCGAAAGCGTGGCACTGAACCGCAAGCCGCTGGTGACCGCCGAGGAAGCGCGCGTGGTAATGCAGATTTACCAGGCGGCGGATTTGTCTGCGCTGGAAAATCGGCCAATCGATATTGTCTGCTAACAGGGGAGCCGGCATGAAGCCAATGGAACGCAAACGTATCGGCCTGGGAATTATCGGCGCTGGCCGGGTCGGCCTTATCCGCGGCGAAATTGCAGCGCGCTTTCCGCAGGTCGACTGGATCGGCATCGCCGAACTCAATCCCGAGCGTGCCGCGATGGTGGCCGAGAAGGTTGGGGCCGACTTCGTTACCGACGACTATCAGAAGCTGCTGGCGCGTCCGGAGTTAACCGCAGTGATCATCTCCACAGATGAGCACTTGCATGTCGAACCGATCCTCGCTGCCGTCGAGCGCGGTCTTGCCATGATGATTGAAAAGCCGCTGGCAACCGACCTTGGCGATTCGGCACGCGTTTTGGCCGCGATCCAGAATCGCGGCGTCGATGCCGTGGTCGGCTACACCCAGCGCTTCCGGCAGCGCTGGCTAGTGGCCAAGGAAAAGGTAAGCAAGGGCGAGCTGGGAAAGGTGACCATGGCGACCTCGCGCGGCTTCATGAACCGGCTGGTCGCGCTCGACAACTACAAGCGCACGCCGGACCCCAAGAAGATTTCGCCGATGGTCATCTCCGGCACGCACGCCGTGGACGTGGTGATGTGGATCATGGAAGGACGCACGCCGGTTGAAGTCTATGCGCGCTCTGTCGACAGTGCGCTCGGGCCCCTATGCGACGGCACGGACGGCACGGCAGGGCTGATCACCATGGATGACGACAGCATCTATCACCTGAGCATCTCCTGGGCGCTGCCGGTCTCGTGGCCGGGCGCCGTGTATTCGCTGGAGGTCGGCATTATTGGAACCGAAGGCGTGCTCACCATTGATGACACCCATCGCGACATCGTGCTTGCAGTCGATCGGCCGCAATCGGAAGGCTACGCGCCGGACAAGAGCCGGCTGGTGGACTTCATCGGCAGTTATCCTCCGGGCCATATGGCGTTGGGCGAACTGCGGGGACCGATGCGCGAAGAGACGATTTCCTGGCTACTGCGCCTGTCCACGGGACTTCCGACCCATCACGCAACCGCGGAAGACGCCCACCAGCGCCTGCTGCTCACCAAGGCACTGGATCTTTCCGCCAAGCGGCGGGCGCCGGTCCAGGTGCCACGTTTCGCAAACGAGGAACTCGATTAGGACCCTGCGCCGCAGATACGCCGCGGCTGTATTGCGCAAGTGACCGGTCCATTCGGGTTCATCGACTGAGCACAGGGGCAAGTTCACAACAACGTATGCTGACGGCGAGGTTTCGCAGAAGACCAGGCCGCCCCACCCTAGGAGACACGAATGAAAAAGCTGCTTATCGCTGCATGTCACATGGCGTTGATGGTGACCGGAACGCTGGCCGGGGCCCAGGATTCCTGGCCGCAAAAACAGGTCCGACTCATCGTTCCCTTTGCGCCGGGCGGGGCCTCCGACTTCACCGCCCGGATCATCAGCCAGGCGCTTTCCGACGAACTCAAGCAAAGCGTCATCGTCGAAAACAAGGGCGGTGCGGCCGGCAATATAGGCATGGACGCAGCCGCCAAGGCGGCGCCGGATGGCTACACGCTCTTCCTCGGTAATGTCGGCGCCACTGCAATAAATCCGAGCATTTTCGGCGCCGCCCTGCGGGTGAAACCGGAGGAGGATTTCATCGCGGTCACCAAGGTAGCCGATGTGGCGGATGTCCTGGTGGTTAACCCTTCTGTGCCAGTAACGACGGTCGCGGAATTCATCACCTATGCCGTAGCCAACCAGAACAAACTCAATTTTGGTTCGCCGGGCAGCGGGAGCCAGAATCGGCTTGAGATGGAATTCCTGATGAAAGAAGCGAAGTTCAACATGGTGCACGTGCCCTACAAAGGCGGTGCGGGCCCAGCGATGACCGATCTGATCGGCGGACATACGCAAGTCATGTTCACGACCATGCCGTCGGCCATGGCATTCATCAAGGCCGGACGCGTGCGCGCGCTGGGCGTGACATCCGAGGCGCGCTTGCCGGAACTGCCCACGGTGCCAACCCTGGTCGAGCAGGGTTTCCCGACCATGGTGAGCTCCTCATGGCAAGGCATCTTTGTGCCGCGCGGGACGCCGGCGCCGGTTGTCCATCGAATCTTCTCCGCCATGACCAAGGTGATGGCGCAAAAGACAGTAAAAGACAAGCTGACGCCGGGCGGGGTCATCGCTTCTACCAGCAGTTCGCCCGAAGCGTTTGCCGCCTTCGTGGCAGCTGAAACCGTGCGTTGGGGCAAAGTGGTCCGCGAAGGCAGTATTACGGCTGATTGAGACCCCGGCTACAGGCGCGTCCCATTAGGTCACGCGATAGACAGGCTGCCTAGACAGCCTGCAATTCGCACCAGCCCTTGTTGGATGGAGCCGACACAAACAGCCTCGATTTTTCGGTAGCGCTGGTTTCGGCCGTGGAGTGATCCCTTCAAAGATCGACGCGCCGTCCACTTCATTCGCCACAGGATGAATTTTCCGGCGGCAGCGGGGTCGGACAAGTTCGACCAACAACGACGGGCTGGCGCCCGACTACGCTGAGAGTGTGCCCTTCCATGAGCGAGCTTGCATTTCGTACACTGCTGTATCGATATTTTTTCTTTGGCTGGCTGTTTCGTGATGTTGCAACGCACGACATCTATGCCCGCGCCGCAGCATGGGCGCATAACAAGCGGCAGGCCCGGTGGCTTCCGACCTATCTGCTGCGGTGGGTCGTCGTGGGCGGCGTCATGTTTGGACTCGGCGCCGCCTGCGATGTGTTGCTGAAGGCCCCTGTGCTGTCCACGCTTTTCTTTGTGCCGGCCGCCATCAGCGTCTCGATCAACACCGTCATCGGCGCGCTGATTATCGGGTTCAAAACCTTGACTGACCCGCTCTGAGGGGGGCGCGCCTGACGGCCGTCCCGAGCAAAATGAAAGATATGTGCAGCAACGAGAGCACCGGAAGCGGGCGAGTCGTGGTGCCAGCGACGGCGCTATCGTCCGCCTGCGTCATGCCGCCCGCTACCGTCCGGACGGCTCCAAACGCTCACGCCCGGACCGCTATTTCTGCGCCGTCTTTTGTGCAGCGACCAGCACCGGCTTGTCCCTGTACAGGTCGCCAAACATCTTCTTCAGGTTGTCGATTTTTGGCAAGTCGTAAGTCGCGATGTATCCGGAGTCCGGATGCAGGGTGGCGTAGTCCTGGTGATAACCCTCGGCTGCATAGAACCCGTTTAGCGGGCTGACCTGCGTCACGATCTTCGCAGGGAAGGCACGGGCCGCATTCAATTGCTCAATGTAGCGCTCAGTCACTTGCTTCTGCGTCGCGTCCTTGTAGAACACGGCAGAGCGGTATTGCGGGCCTGAATCGGGAAACTGGCGATTGAGTTGTGTCGGGTCATGCGCCACTGAAAAGTAAACCTGCAACAGCTTGCCGAATGAAATCTGAGTTGGATCGTAGGTGACTTGCACCGACTCGGCATGCCCGGTTCGACCCGAGCTGACTTTTTCATAGTCTGCCGATTCCTTGGTCCCACCAGCATAGCCAGACACGGCATTGATCACACCCTTCGTGTGCTGGAATACCGCCTGGATGCCCCAGAAGCAGCCGCCAGCGAAGACCGCTGTTTCCTGCTTGCCCTGCGCCGCGGGCGCATCGATGGTGGGAGGCGGTAGCTTCACCGCCGTTTCTGCATTGGCATTGCGGATGAAATGCGTACCTGAAAAAATCAGCGCGGCGACTGCGAGCGCACCGAGTCCGAGGGAAGTAATCCGCTTTTTCAGATCCAGTCGTTTCGTTGCCATGTCTTTCTCCAATTTGCTGCTTCAGTATTCTTCATCAGAGCCGCTGCCCACAGTTCGAGCTGAGACCAGTTGGATGCAAAAGGCTGCCTAGGCTTGCGGCGCAAACTTGAGGGCCACGCCGTTCATGCAATAGCGCAGTCCAGTGGGCTTGGGGCCATCGTCAAATACGTGCCCAAGGTGCCCGCCGCAGCGACGGCAATTGACCTCGGTGCGGGTCATGCCGAACATGCTGTCAGTTTTGGTGACCACCGCATTATCGAGCGGCTTCCAGAAACTGGGCCAGCCAGTACCACTGTCAAATTTCGTCGTCGATGAAAACAGCGGCAGGTTGCAACCCGCGCAGGCGAAGGTGCCTGATCTTTTTTCATGGTCGAGCGGACTGGAGAAAGGCCGCTCCGTGCCGGCTTTGCGCAGCACGTCATATTGCTGCGCGTTGAGCAGCTTGCGCCATTCCGCGTCGGTATGCGTGACTTCAAACTTCTCAACTGCACTCGCAGGTGAACCGACAAGCAGTTCACGTGCGCCGAACAGGCCGCCGGCGATGCTCGCCATGCGAAGTAGAACGCGACGTCCTTGATTCATTTCTGTGCTCCCGGGAGGCGGTTGAGTAATCAGGCACGCATAGGTCGGCGCAGGGCGCAATCCCTTACAACGATATTGTCTCAGTATATGCAGCAGGGTGCTTTTGCGCCACGACGCGCTTGGACCGCGCATCGTCAAAGACTGTGCACAAAGCGCGACGAAGTAAGGCGGCGACGGCCAACATCGTGTTGCTTTAGTAGACATCAATCAAGTTTCCAAGTGGACAAAAAAAGTTCTCTGATGGACGTTGACCGTCGTCATCCGGGCGAAATTGCCAGACGGTTAGATTCGCTTAAAACAACAAGAAACATCCAGGGACACTTCACTAAAGCTTCACAGGAACCGCCATGAAAACAATCTCTTATGCAGGCCGCGCGTTGAAACCAAAACGCACTCTTCTTTTGATCGCTGCACTCGTTCTCGAGCTAAGCCTTGCCGCATGCGGCGGGGGAGGCGGTACAACTTCGTCGGGCCAGAGCGATGCCGCCGTCGCTACCAGCGCGCCGCTGACCACGTCCAATGCACCCGGCAGCGCCACATCCGGCGCGTCGACCGGCGCTGCCTCTGCGGCACAAGCGGACGCCACGCCGGCCACCACCACGGATGCGACAAGAAGCGCATCGCCCGCGGTCCTCGCCGCAGATGCCCGCTTTAATCTGCCGCAAGCTATTGCGGTGGATTCCAGCGGCGCTCTCTACGTCGCCGACACGGGCAATGACGTGGTCCGCAAGGTAGTGCAAGGCAAGGTGAGCACCATCGCCGGCAGTCCCGGCGTTGCCGGCACGACGGACGGCGTCGGCAGCGCCGCCCGTTTCAGCGCACTGCACGGCATTACAGTCGGCGCCGATCAGAACGTGTATGTCGTGGACGGCAACGCGGTGCGCAAGATCAACGTGCAGACTGGCGCAGTCAGCACCGTGGCCGGACTGGCTGCGGAAGGTGGCTACGCCGATCGGCTCGGCGCGGCGGCGCTGTTCCTCGGGCCGCAAGGCATCGCGGCGGAGGCAGACGGGAACTTGCTGGTTGCAGATGGTGGCAACAATGCGATTCGGCGAGTGACACCGGCGGGCACCGTCAGCACGGTATTGCGGGATGCGCAAAACTTCCATCTGCTACATAGCGTTGCCGTGAGCGGCACAACCATTTATGCCGGCGATGAGAATTCGCTCTGGCGGATCGATGCAGGTACGCAGCGGCTGATCGGCGGCGCGCCCAACGTCTATGCCGATGTCGACGGCAGTAGTGGCATCCGCTTCTGGCCGCTGCAGGGATTGACGGCGGACGGTGCGGGCAATGTCTACATCGCCGAGGCCTTCGCCTATCCGCACGGGTTGCCTGGCTTGGGCGTGATCCGCAAGATGAGTTCTACCGATGGCATGAACTGGACCGCATCCACAGTCGCGGGCAATCCGAACCTGTCGGGCAGCGCCGATGGCGTCGGTGGTTCAGCACTGTTCACGCTGTCGATGGGCATAACGCGCGATGCGGGTGGCACGCTGTATGTTGCCGATAGCGGCAATGCGACGATCCGCGCCATTGCGCCGGACGGCACTGTTACGACGGTTGCCGGGAAGGCAGGCGCGGCCGGCTACAACTAGGCGTCTGCGCGGTCGAATGCAATCATGCTTGTGCCGCGCAGGCTTTCGGGGGACTGATCCAGTTCCCGGTTGAATTGGCGGCGACGTTCAATGCAACCGGCACGCTGGCAGTCCCCTGGTTCTACGCATGGGTCTTGCGCCGAAGGCAGTCTACTAAAATCTCTTCACTGCCAAAGTGAAGCAGCCCAACGCCAGGCTATCCAGGCGAGCACAATCCACACCACCACGATCAGGCCCGCACCAACAACGCTGCGCGGTCGTTCGCCGCGCTGTGCCATCCACACGTCGGCTTGCGCGCGGCACTCAGCCACCACATGCATCGGCAGCAGGCGCACTGCCAGCCACACCAGCAAGGGCAGCAGCAGTGCATCGTCCAGCAGGCCAAGCACCGGTATGAAATCCGGAATCAGGTCGATCGGACTGAGCGCATAGGCCGCGGCAACGTAGCACAAGGCGCGCGCGGTGAACGGCGTATCCGGGTGGCGACGCGCGAACCACAGCATCATGACGTCGCGAAGAACGCGGCGGGCCCAACTGCGCAGGGATTGAAGGATTGGCATTGCGTCGGCAACGTGCCGTCAGAGTGGCAGGTCCAGTCGATTTTATCAGTCGGTCAAACTGCCGCCTCGCGTCACCCGTGCCCGGCAAGCGACCAAACTGCAAGCGTCGACCCTGCAAGCGACCAACCTCCAAGCGACCAACCTCCAAGCGACCAACCTGCAACCGTCCACCTGCAAGCGACCGCGACCGCGCTGCAAGTTCTCCTGCCGTCAATCGCTGTCGAGGTGTTGAGCGCCTCGATGATCATGCTGCCCTGTGACCTTGCGCTTGTCGCCGTGGCCAGAATGGTTGGACGCCAGGCCGCGCCTGCCTCCCTTATCGAACCGAAGTGAAGCACCTGATTTCACATACCGCTGCATCTTGTAATGCGCCGTGCACCGCAATGGGCTGGCACGGTATCTGCAAGTACACCGGCTGGTATACAAGGCTGTGCACCATGCCGGAATGTCGGCGGTAAGCAGATCACATAGCAAAGCAAGGAGGCACTGAGTGCCGCGAATTTTCGACAGCAGAGATTCAGTTATGAGAGAAAAAATCCCGCGAAGTCTTCCACAAGCCACGAGCGAGGCGCAAATCATTGAAGCCCGCGTGGCGTCATTCAGCGTAGCCGCGAACGCGGCACCTTCTTCAATCTGGATCGCACGCGGCACCGCCGTTAGCGCGCCTGCCGCGCAGTCCAATGCGAATGCAAGTCCTCTCGCAGGCAAGCTATTCGCTGTAAAGGACAACATCGACGTTGCGGGATATTCGACGACGGCTGCCTGCCCCGCTTTTGCATTTCGGCCAGAACGCTCGGCCAATGTGGTGCAAAGACTGCTCGACGCAGGTGCAACGGCTGTTGGAAAGACCAACCTCGACCAGTTCGCCTGTGGACTGGTCGGAACGCGGTCGCCGTATGGCGCGGTACCAAACGCCTTCGACGCCCGCTACATCAGTGGCGGATCCAGTTCTGGCTCGGCGGTCGCCGTCGCGCTCGGCCTGGTGGACTTCGCGCTTGGCACAGATACCGCTGGCTCCGGCCGCGTGCCGGCTGGTCTTAACAACATCGTTGGGCTCAAGCCCTCGCGCGGCCTGCTGAGCATGCGCGGCATTCTGCCGGCTTGTGCGCACCTTGATTGTCCTGCAATCTTTGCGAGAACCGTAGCCGAAGCAGTGGACGTTTTCGAAGCAGCCGCTGGCTTCGATTCCGAGGACCCATATTCCCGTCGATTGGCGTTGGACCGGCGGCCTTTTCCGCAAGCATTCCGCTTCGGCGTGCCGGCAGCAGGGCAACTCCGCTTCTTTGGCGACCAGCTTTCTGCCGTCGCTTTCGACCATGCCTGCGGCCTGCTCGCGAACCTCGGGGGAAGCCGTCGCGAAACCAACTTCGAGCCCTTTACCCAGGCCGCCACTGCTCTGTATGAAGACGCCTGGGTAGCCGAACGCTACGCAGCAATTCGGGACTTCATGGACGTGGCTTCCGAAGAGATGGACCCGGTGGTGCGCGACATCATCGCGCGCGGCCGATCGTACGGCGCGGCGGACCTGTTCGACGCGATGCGCCGTATGGCGTCCTTCCGACAGACTGCGGAAGCATTGTGGTCCGACTTCGATGTGCTGGTAGTGCCGACCGCCCCCACGATTTACACGCTCGAGGAAGTCGCCGCTGACCCGGTCGGTACCAACCGGCGCATGGGCTATTACACCAACGCAGTCAACCTGCTCGACCTCGCGGCAATCGCAGTGCCTTCTTCAATCCGCGCGGATGGGCTGCCCTTCGGCATTACGCTCATAGGACCGGCAGGTTCGGAACTGCGGCTCGCAGCGCTCGCGGCTCGCTACCATGCCGCGACCGGGCTTTCGCTCGGTACGACTTCGGAACCGGTTCCTGCCGCGCCGCAGGTATCCACCCTGTCGAACTCCGCCGCCTCCGGCCTGAGCATCAAGCCTGCCACCGCAACCGCCCGCATCGCGGTTATGGGCGCGCATCTTAGCGGCTTGCCTCTCAACGGGGAGTTGCTTGAACACGGCGCACGGCTAGTCGTCACCACCCGCACCGCGCCCATGTACCACTTCTTCGCGCTCGCCAATACCAGCCCCCCAAAACCCGGCTTGTTACGGGTCGGGCCGGACCGCGGGGCCGCCATTGATGTAGAGGTTTGGGAAATGCCGCTCGATCGATTCGGCGCCTTCGTGCAACTGGTGCCGGGACCGCTTTGCATCGGGACACTGCGTCTTGAAGACGGCTCGGCAGTGCAGGGCTTTCTGTGCGAGTCGAGCGCAGTACAGGACGCAACCGACATTACTGGCTACGGCGGATGGCGCGCATGGCTGGAAGAACAGGCGAAGCCGGCCCGGCGAGAGGGGGTCGCTGCAACCTGATGTCGCAAACCCGGATACCGAGACAGATTTAATACCAACGCTTCACACGACTCACTTCGCCAGGGATAAAAACATGAGCAAGAAAATACGCAAGCAAGCCAGTTCCACCTCGTCGCTGGCACCCTCGTCATTCAGCGCCGGACGGCGTCGATTGCTCGCAGCGGCGGCAGCCGGCGCGACTGTCGGCATCCTGGGCGCGCCAGCCATCGTGCGCGCGCAATCCATGCCGAAGATTCGCATCGGCTTCTGGCCAGTCGCCTCCGCATTGCCTTTTTTCGTGGCACTGGAAAAAGGCTATTTCAAGGAAGCGGGACTGGATGTTGAATCGCTCAAATTCGCCAGCGCACAACAGGTAATGGAAGCCATGCTGGCGGGTCGCGCTGAGGGCAGCGCCAACGGCACCGCGTCGGCCGTTCTGGCGATCGGCGAGATCGCACAACCCGGCCTGTTCAAAATATTCTGTACCAATCCGACCAATGCCAAATACGTGCTGGATGAATTCGTCCTGCCCAAGGGTAGCGCAGTCAAATCGCTGGCAGACCTGAAAGGCAAGCGCATCGGCTCCGGGCCGGGCGTGCAGAACGTGACGCTGGCCAAGGTCATGCTGGAACGGGCCGGCGCCACCGGCTTCACCGTAACGGAATTGCCGATAGGCCAGCATGTTGCTGCGCTAGCAGCGGGACAGGTGGACGCCGTCTATACGCTTGAGCCGACCGGCACCGTCGGAAGACTGACAGGTGTAACGCGGACGCTCGAAGCCGGTGTCGTGGCCAAGTACATCTTGGGCGATCCGATGGCACCCTGGCATGGCGGCGCGGCCAGCCTGACGACCGAATTCATCAAGAAGCATCCCGACGTGGCGAAAAAATACATCGTTGCCTATACGCGCGGGGTTGACCTGGTACGCACCAAGCCGAACGAGGCGCGTCCGTTCCTCAAAGGCTATACCGCAATCGAAGGCCCGCTGACTTCCGAAGTGCCAATGTCCGATTACATGCTCTACAACGAATTCAAGAGCAGCGACGTGGCTTACTTCCAGAAGTTCTACGACCTGTTCCTGGACAAGGGAATATTCGAAAAGCGCGTGGTGGTCGACAGGCTGCTCTACAAGGGTTGATCATGGCTGAGCTAACTTCTGTAATAACGCCGCCGTGGAACGCGGCGGATGGCGCGGCGCCCTCGAAGCGTGGCAACGGCGTGCCTTCGTGGGATCGCCTTCTGCCAGTACTAGGCCCGCTGGCCTTGTTCCTGGTGTGGGATCTGGTGGTGCGCTTCGGCCTTATCAAGATTGTCCTTTTGCCGACGCCGCTATCCACTATCCAGACCATGTTCATCGGGCTGGCCGGTGGGCCGCTTCTGCTGGATTTCCTGGTGACGGTGCAGCGCACCCTGGAAGCCTTCGCCATCGCGGCCGTCATTGGCGTGCCGCTCGGCGTGCTGCTAGGCAGCAGCGAGCGGCTTTATCGGAGCGTGGAATTTCTTATTGATTTTTTCCGCTCCACGCCTTCGTCGGCGCTGATACCGCTGTTCCTCCTGATCTTCGGTGTATCCGACGTCAACAAGGTTGCCATCGCCGCCTTCGGCGCCCTGCTCATCACGCTCTTCAACAGTGCCTATGGCGTCATCAATGCGCGCAAGCAGCGGGTAATGGCGGCGCGCGTCATGGGAGCGAGTCGCTGGCAGATCTTCAAGGACGTGCTGTTATGGGAAAGCCTGCAGCCGACTTTCGTCGGTCTGCGCTCGGCGGTGTCGATGGCGCTGGTAATCGTCATCGTGGCCGAGATGTTCATCGGTTCCGAGAGCGGCTTGGGTCACCGGATCATCGACGCGCAGCAGGTGCTTAACGTAAAGAGCATGTATGCCGCGATCCTTGCCGCAGGCGCGCTCGGCTATGCATTGAACATTATCTTTCTGCTGCTTGAAAGACGGATCGTCCACTGGAGCGGGAGATAGCATGCGTCCCTTGAATGCAATGGTGGCACTCGAGCCACCGGTAGCACCCTTCGTCGCTGGCCCAGCCGGCACCCACATCACGATTCGGGGGCTGACCAAGTATTTCGCTGGCTGGCCTCTCTATGAAAACTTCGACCTGGACGTGCCGAAGCATTGCATCGTTTCCATCTTCGGCCCGAATGGCTGCGGCAAATCGACCCTCATCAACATGATCGCCGGGTTGGTGCCTTTTGACTCTGGCGAAATCCTGTTCGACGGCAAATCGCTGGCGCAGACCCGCATTGGCTATGTGTTCCAGAATTATCGCGAGGCGCTTTTTCCATGGCTGCGCACCATCGACAACATCGCCTATCCGCTGAAGCTGGCGAAATGGAGCACGCATGATATTTCGCGCAGGATGGAAGAACTGGTCGCATCGTTCGACGTAAAGTTCGACCTGAAGCGCTATCCCTACGAATTGTCCGGAGGCCAGCAGCAGACCGCCTCCATCATGCGTGCACTCGCGCCAAAACCTGAAGTGCTGTTTCTCGATGAACCGTTCTCTGCGCTAGATTTCGAGATGACGCTTTTCATTCGTGAAAAGCTGCAGGAGGTTTTCATGCAGACGGGCACCACCATGATGCTCGTGTCGCACGATCTGGAAGAAGCTGTCTACCTCGCGGACCAGGTGCTACTGCTGACCAAACGGCCCACGCGCATTGCGGAAATTTTGGACTACCGCGAAGCACGCCCACGCACGCTCGAGACGCTGTCCTCTGCTGGCTTTATCGAAACGCGCAAACACAGTCTTGCCGTGTTCCAGCGTGAAGTGAGGCGGTGATGGCGGACCAGAAGCTGGAAAATTATGTCCGCGCCGCCCTGGCGCTGCAGGGTTACGACTTCAATCCGGCGCGAACTGCGGATATCGTCACCCAGTTCGAGCGTATTGAAGCGCTGGCCCAAGTCCTTCTTGATGTCGAGCCACCGCTGGAAGCCGAGCCAGCGCCGGTGTTCCGGCCATGACGGTGGGCGCAGTGCAAATTGCGAAGCGCATAGCGGAAGGCGAAGTGACCGCCGTGCAGGTGCTGGAACAGGCTGCCGCGCGCATTGAAAAGCTGGACGGCGAGATCAACTGCTTCACCACACTGACACTGGCGCGAGCGCGGCAGGAAGCAGCGGCAATTGACGCCTTGCGCGCAGCCGGCGCACCACTGCCCGCGCTGGCTGGCGTGCCCTATGCGGTGAAGAATCTGTTCGACGTTGAGGACGAGGTGACGCTTTCAGGCGGAAAGGTGAACAGCGCCAATCCCCCGGCATCGGCGGATGCGCTTCTGGTATCGCGGATGCGCGCGGCCGGCGCGGTGCTGGTGGGCATGCTCAACATGGACGAGCATGCCTATGGTTTCACCACTGAAAACACGCATTACGGCGCGACGAAGAACCCACACGATACGCGCCGCATAGCCGGCGGTTCGTCCGGCGGATCGGCGGCCGCCGTCGCAGCCGGGCTAGTGCCGATTACGCTCGGCTCGGACACCAATGGCTCGATCCGGGTGCCATCCTCGCTGTGCGGAATTTTCGGCTTGAAGCCAACCTATGGCAGGCTGCCGAGCCGCGGCACCTATCCCTTCGTCACCAGCCTGGACCATCTAGGTCCGTTCGCGGCCAGCGTCGGGGACCTTGCCCTGGTCTACGATGCGTTGATGACGCCGGGAAAATCGGAAAAGGGCAACGCACAGCGCGCCACAGGGCCGCTGCCAGGCGGCGCGCACGCGGTTTTCGGCAAGCGTATCGCCGTGCTCGGCGGCTGGTTCAAGGACTGCGCCGGCCCCGCCGCGCAAGACGCGGTGCGGCGTGTCGCGCAAGCGCTCGGCGCCACCGTCACGGTCGAATGGGCCAGCGCGGAACAGGCCCGCGCCGCCGCGTTCATGGTAACCGGATCGGAAGGCGGGGCGCTGCATCGCGCCCGCCTGGTGACGCGTTACGACGAATATGAACCGCTGTCCCGCGACCGTCTGGTTGCCGGGAGTCTGATTCCCGCGTCATGGGTTGTGCAGGCCCAGCGGGTGCGAGAGCAGGCGCTGCGCCAGGTGATGACACTGTTCCGCGACTACGACCTGTTGATTGCACCGTCCACGCCGGTCACGGCGCCGCTGATTGGCACGGAGGAACTGCTCATCAATGGTCGTCGCTACCCGGCACGCGCCAGCATGGGCTTGCTGACCCAGCCGATATCCTGTGTCGGCCTGCCAGTGTGCGCCGTTCCGGTGTGGGATACCGAAGGGGCGGAAGGCTTGCCGATCGGCGTACAGTTGATTGCTGCGCCGTGGCGGGAAGACATTTGCCTCGCTGCCGGACGCCTGCTGGAAGCCGCCGATGTCGCGAAATGCCGCACGCCCGGGCAAAAAGCCTTTGCAACGGGCTCTCGCAGCATGCCCTCGCAGTAAGGCTTCGCAGCAGACCTTCGCTACAAGCCATTTAAAACATTGAAAGGACGCATGCATGGAAATCAACCGGCCCGATGTCGTCGCAGAAGTGACTGCCGCATTCGAGCGATATGAAAAGGCACTGACCTCGAACGACGTCGCCGTGCTCGACGAATTGTTCTGGGATTCGCCGCAGACCCTGCGCTATGGCGCTGGGGAAAATTTGTATGGCCATGACGCAATCTGCGCTTACCGTGCCGGCCGCTCGCCGACCGGTCTGGGTCGCGACGTAGTGCGAGTCGTCATCACCACCTATGGCGAAAACAGTGCGACCGCAAACATGGAATTTGCACGGCCTGGCAGCAGGCCCGGCCGGCAAAGTCATACATGGGTCCGCATGCCGGAAGGCTGGCGGATCGTCGCCGCACATGTCAGCCTGATGGAGAAGGCGCAGTGAGCGTAGCGCGCATGCCCTTGCCCGCGAGGCCATCGGCTTCGCCCGCCGTGGCAAAGCTTACGCCCGCATCGTTGGCCGACTCCGCCTATACCGAACTCAAGCGCGACATCTTCGAATTCCGCATGCTGCCTGGCGACCGCTTCTCGGAGTCGGAAATCGCCGCGCGCCTCGGCATGTCCCGCACGCCGGTACGCGACGCCTTGTCGCGATTGTTGCGGGAAGGTTTCCTTGAAGTGCAGTTGCGTAGCGGCTGGATGGTCAAGACAATCGACTTTGAACAGTTCGAGCATCTCTACGACTTGCGCCTGGTTTTGGAAACAACGGCGGTGCGGAGGCTCTGCGTCGTCCTTGCGTCGCAGCCGCGCAGGGAAGGCCCCCTGGCTGGGCTCGGTACTCTGGAAGCACTCTGGCTGGTACCGCCTCCCGGCGCGGCACAGCGCGTTGACCTGCCGGATCTGGACGAGCAGTTTCACTCTACGCTGGTGCGCGTGGCCGGCAATCCCGAAATGGCGCGGGTGCACGGTGAGGTAACGGACCGCATCCGCATGCTGCGCCGTCTTGACTTCTCCAGTGACATGCGATGCCAGCGCACATGCGAGGAACATGCCGCGATACTTCAGGCAATCATGGAGTGCAGGGGCGACGACGCCGTCGCACTAGTTCGGTCCCACATCGACGCCAGCAAGGCGCAGGTGCGGCAGATAAGCTTGCACAAATTGTGGGCGGCCAGGCGCGCTACCCGCCAGTCTGACTGATTGACCTGTGGCCCGACTTTATCTAGCCGGCAGGCTTGGGGCGGCGCCAGGTAACGACGCGACGCCGCTGGCAGATACTGTTTCCGTGGTGGCCAACCTGCTGACATGCGCGCGATCGCCACGCATGTTCGCAGTCGATGCCCGCGCGTCGAGCGGCTTGGGGCTAATGCGACATCAGCACCGGCGACGTCATGGTTTTCAGCACAGTCAGCGTAACGCCGCCCAGCAAAACTTCGCGGAAGCGCGAGTGACCGTAGCCGCCCATGACGATCATGTCGGTATGCAGGTCAGCGGCGAGCGAGAGCAAGGCATTGCCTGTATCCAGCCTGGTCTTCAGGCGCGCAACCTCGACCTTGATGTTGTGACGAGCGAGGTAGAGCGCGATGTCGGCGCCAGGCTCCTGGCCGTGCATGTCGTGGTGCAGTACGGGATTGAAGACCGCGACGGTGACATTGTCGGCACGCTTGAGCATGGGAATGGCATTGGCGACGGCCCGCGTTGCCTCCATGCTGCCGTCCCACGCAATGAGTGGCCGCTTGCCAATGCGATCGAACTGGCCCGCATAGGGGATCACCAGTACCGGTCGCACGGAGTTGAGCATTACGTACTCTGGAAGCCCCGAGAGAATGCTTGAATCGGCCTCATCCATGTCCGGCTGGCTGACCACCACCAGATCGGCATAGCGCGCCTGCAGCGCCAGACCACCCTCCGGTTCATCGGTGACCAACCGCCGCTCGAAGGACAGCACGCCAAGGCTGTTGGCGATAGCGTCGAACTGCGCCAGCGATTTCTCCGCACGCTGGTAGAAGTGCTTGATCTGGCCAGCGATCACGGTCTCGGAAAGGTTGACGCCGTCTTCATACACGTAGCGAGAGACGCCGGTCATGGCGGCGCCGATCAGATGCGCATTTTCCGTGATGGCGATTTGTGCGGCGATCCGGATGCGCGCTTCAGCATGCCGCGAATGATCGACATGCACGAGTATGGTTTTATAGGTCACGATTTTTTCCCTGAAATTGGAATGGCCACTTACGAGATGCCGGGCCGCATGCATCCGATACTAAGGCACGGGAAACCCTGTACTCGAGGTATCGTTTTGGCAGATTTGATGCACATCAAGCGCTCCAGACAGACGGGCTTCAGCATGGAGCGCATTGCCAGACTTCGCTCACGGCCGCATTCGCTCGGGCATGGGCATGGCGCCATCCGGATTATTGAATGAGCATAAGAAACCTGCAGCAGATGTTTGCGCCACGATCGGTTGCCCTGATCGGCGCATCACAACGGCCCCACAGCGTCGGCGCGACCGTACTGCGCAACTTGAACGAGGGCGGCTTCAAGGGCGCCATCTTTCCCGTCAATCCCAAACACGCTGAACTGGCAGGCCTGCGGTGCTGGCCGGACGTGACGAGCTTGCCAGAAACGCCAGAGCTTGCCGTGATCTGCACGCCGCCAGCCACCGTACCGGCCATTATCCGTGAGCTTGGCATGCGTGGCACCCGTGCTGCCATCGTATTGACAGCTGGCCTTGGCGCGCGCTACGACGACACTGGCCGCACCGTGAAGCAGGCCATGCTGGATGAAGCCAACCCCTGGCTGTTGCGCATCCTCGGCCCGAATTGCGTCGGCTTGCTGGTGCCCGGCATTGGACTCAATGCGAGCTTCGCCCATACGGGTGCTCTGCCTGGCGGCATCGCGTTTGTCTCGCAGTCCGGGGCGCTCGTGACGGGGGTGCTGGACTGGGCCAAGTCGCGTGGCATCGGATTTTCGCGCTTCGTTTCGCTGGGCGAAAGCGCCGACGTGGACTTCGGCGATGTGCTCGATTTTCTTGCGAGTGACATCGAAACGCGCGCCATCCTGCTGTATGTCGAAGATATCCGGCATGCGCGCAAATTCATGTCGGCCGCCCGCGCGGCGGCTCGCAGCAAGCCCACCCTGATCGTCAAATCCGGCCGGGCGCCAGAAGGCGCAAAAGCGGCTGCCTCGCATACTGGCGCGCTGGCCGGGTCTGACGATGTCTACGACGCCGCCATACGCCGGGCCGGCATGCTGCGGGTGCTGACCACCGAAGACCTGTTTGGCGCAGTCGAAACGCTGGCGCACGCGCATCCTGCAGGCGGGGAACGACTGGCCATCATGACCAATGGCGGTGGCCCGGGCGTCATGGCAACCGACGCGCTTATATGTGACGGCGGCAAGCTGGCCACACTGTCAAAGGAGACGCTCGGTCAGCTGGACCAATTGCTCCCTGCGACCTGGTCGCACGGCAATCCGGTCGACATCATTGGCGATGCTCCGGCCGAGCGCTATGTGCAATCGCTCGAGGTGCTGCTGAAAGATCCGCAAGCCGATGCGATCCTGTTCATCCATGCCCCAACTGCGATTGTGCCGAGCGTCGACATCGCCAATGCGATTGTGCCGCTGGCGAAAGCGGCGTCGCGCAATATCCTGGCTTGCTGGCTCGGCGGTGACGCGGTAGCGCAGGCGCGCCAGCTATTTGCGCAAGCCGGCATTCCCACCTTCGACACGCCGGAAGAAGCGGTGCGTGGCTTTATGCAGATTGTGCAATACCGGCGCAATCAGCAACTGCTGATGCAAGTGCCGCCGGCGAATCATGTCGACCTCGTGCCGGACCCGGCAGCGTCCAGGGCGACGGTAAAGAAGGTGATTCAGTCGGCACTGGCCGACGGCCGCGACTTGCTTTCCGAGCCCGAGTCGAAGGTGGTGCTGGCAGCCTTCGGCATTCCGGTTGTAGAAACCCGGATTGTCTCGTCGGTGGAGGAGGCGGTTCGCGTCGCTCCGGAGATCGGCTTTCCGGTTGCGATCAAGGTTCTTTCGCCTGACATTTCTCACAAGACCGATGTCGGTGGCGTCGCACTCGACATCGAGTCTGTCGAGGCGGTGCGGGAGGCGGCCGAAGGCATGAATCGGCGCGTATCGCGCATGCGTCCTGACGCCAGGCTCGAGGGATTTGCGGTGCAAGCCATGGCGCGTCGGCCGGAAGCGCAGGAACTCATTGTTGGACTGACCACGGACCCGGTGTTCGGCCCCGTCATCCTGTTTGGCGCCGGCGGCATTGCGGTTGAACTGACCGCCGACCATGCGATCGGCTTGCCACCGTTGAACATGGTGCTGGCACGCGACATGGTCTCCAGGACGCGCGTGGCGCGGCTGTTGGGAGGATATCGCGGCAGGCCGCCGGCCGACATTGACGCAATATGCCGCGTGCTGGTGCAGGTGGCGCAACTCGCCATCGACATGCCCGAAATTATCGAGCTCGATATCAACCCACTGCTTGCCGACAGTCGCGGTGTGCTGGCACTTGACGCCAGGATCAAGATTGCGGCGTGCGGGCCAGACGCCAGCGGCCTGGACCGGCTCGCGATTCGGCCCTATCCGGTTGAGCTTGAACAGTGGATCGAATGGGATGGACAGCCGCTGTTGCTGCGCCCCATCAAGCCGGAGGACGGGGAAGCGCATATCGCGTTTTTTGCAGCGCTTGATCCGGAAGACGTCCGCTTGCGCATGTTTACCGGCATGCGCGAACTGCAGCCGGCTCAATTGATGCGATTTACGCAAATCGACTACGACCGGGAGATGGCGTTCATTGCTACCCGCAAGCGCGCCGACGGCGAGTCGGAAACGCTGGGCGTGGCGCGGGCTATCTCGGATCCCGACAACGAGCGGGCGGAATTCGCTGTCGTTGTGCGCTCCGACCTGAAGGGCCGCGGACTTGGGCCACTCTTGATGAAACGTCTGATCGATTACTCCCGCAGTCATGGCACCGGTGAACTGGTCGGTGAAGTCCTTGCCTACAATTCGCACATGCTCCGCATGATGACCCGCTTCGGTTTTGACATTAAGCCAATTCCAGGCGAGGGAACGATGCAGCTTCGTCTTGCGCTTCGCCAATCGTCGTGAGCGAAACGACGAAAAACAATCGGGCCATTTCCGGGCTTGCCGTTCGCGCCCGCAAATGCGGCTCGGGCATTTTTGATGCACCTCAAGGTTCCAGCGCCGCGCGCTAACCTACACTCAGATCGTTCGAGGCGCGTACGTCTCCGGCGTATGGCCCGCATTTGGGTGGAAAAATGGTGGTAACGGCAACAACAAGGCCTGAGGTTCCAGCGGTTCAGTTTGACGCCGCGCTGCTGCGCAGGCTGGCGAAATCCGGCCCCCGCTACACGTCTTACCCGACAGCGGACCGTTTTAGCGAACGCTTCGGCTATCGAGACTACTTGCAAGCTGTTGCCGGCTTACGCACGCGCGGCAGCAGGAATCCGCTGTCGATCTATCTGCACATTCCGTTTTGCGAATCGGTTTGTTACTACTGCGCCTGCAACAAGGTCGTTACAAAAAACCGTGACAAGGCAGTGACTTACCTGAGTTATCTCAAGCGCGAAATCGAGTTGCAGGGCCGCCTGTTCGAAGGCATGAACCAGGTGAGCCAGTTACACCTTGGTGGTGGCACGCCGACCTATTTTTCTGATGCGCAGATGGGCGACCTCATGTCGCACCTGCGTCGGTGGTTCCAGTTTGCGCCGGACAGCGTCGGCGAATATTCCATCGAAGTCGATCCCCGTACCCTGTCGCCTGAGCGGATTCATGTCTTGCGGCAGCAGGGGTTCAACCGCATCAGCCTGGGCGTGCAAGATTTCGACCCCGACGTTCAGAAGGCAGTGCATCGACTTCAGCCGGCAGAGCAGACGTTGGCCATCATCGAGGCGGCGCGCGCGGCGGGCTTCCGCTCAGTCAGCATTGACCTTATCTATGGCTTGCCGAAGCAGAATGTCATCAGCATGGCGCAGACGCTGGCCAAGGTTATTCACGCCGCTCCGGACCGGATAGCGATTTACAACTACGCCCACCTGCCGCACCTCTTCAAGCCGCAGCGCCGGATTATCGAGGACGAACTGCCACCGGCAGAAGCGAAGCTGGATATGCTGTCACTCTGCATCCGGCGCCTCACGGACGCGGGATACGTCTATATCGGCATGGATCATTTCGCAAAGCCGACTGACGACCTGGCGGTAGCCCAGCGGCAGGGTCGCCTGCACCGCAATTTCCAGGGCTACTCCACGCATTCCGATACGGACTTGATCGCCTGCGGCGTTTCAGCCATTGGCTCAATTGGAGCAACTTACAGCCAGAACCTCAAGACACTGGACGCTTATTATGAGAGGCTCGACCGCAAGGAACTTCCAATAGCACGCGGCATTGCGCTGACCATGGACGATGCGGTTCGCCGCGTTGTCATCCAGATGCTGATGTGTAATTTCGAGCTGTCGATGTCATCGATAGAGACGGTGTATCCGATCACCTTCAAGACCTATTTCGCCACGGAGATGGAACAACTGAAAGAGCTGGAGCAGGACGGGTTGCTCACTATCGACAAAGAATGGATCGGCGTCAGCGCTCGCGGGCGGCTGCTGATCCGCAATATCTGCATGGTGTTCGACCGCTATCTCCAGCACCGACCCGAACCGCAGCGCTATTCGAAAACGATCTAAGGGAGGTCCATGACGATCCATGACAGGACTTAGCCTTCTCCCAATATTCCTCGTTGGCTTTTTCGGCAGCGTGCACTGCATTGGCATGTGCGGTGGCATCGTCACGGCGTTCTCAAGTGCCGCGCCGCCCGGTCGGCCGGTACCGGTGGCGGTAGTAGCCAGCGGCATGGCGGGCTCCGGCATGGCCACTGCACTGGACGGCGCCACGCGCGTTCTGGCCTACAACGTCGGCCGGATCAGCAGCTATGCGACAGCGGGCGCACTCGCCGGCGGCCTGGTCGGCGGCGCACGCGCACTGTCCGGCATCACCGCCGTGCAGGCCGGCGGTTATTGGCTCGCCAACTTGATGCTGATTGCAATCGGCCTGTACCTGATGGATGCCTGGCACGGCCTGGCGCACCTGGAGTCAATCGGCCAGGGATTGTGGCGGCGACTGCGTCCGCTGACCAAATCCCTCATGCCATTGGATGGCCTTCCGAAGATGCTGGTGCTTGGCAGCTTGTGGGGCTGGCTGCCGTGCGGCATGGTGTACAGCATGCTCTTGACAGCGATGCTGACCGGTTCCGCGCTATCGGGCGCCACCGTCATGCTGGCGTTTGGGCTGGGTACGCTGCCGACACTGCTGGCGCTCGGTCTGCTCGGCGCCCGGTGGCGCAACTGGATGCAGCGCCGCCAGGTGCGGGTTGCGAGTGGGCTTCTCATACTGGTTTTTGGTTTGCTGGGCTTGCTGCGCGCCGCCAACGGCTTGCCGGCAAGCTGGCTGGATGCAGTGTGCATTACCCACCCTGGCGTGGGAGTGCTGCAGTGAGTGCCGGTGTGATCCCCGCAGTAAACCCCGCTGTTGGCTCGGCCGGGAGGGCCGCAGCAAGCACCGCAGTCGGTGGCGGGGCAAACGCTGCCGTGAGCACGCTCGCGTTCGAGCAAGCTTTGCATTCCCAAGCTCCGGAGAGCGGGGCAGCGGCAAAAAGCGCGGCAGCGATCTGCTTCCATTGCGGCTTGCCGGTTCCCGCGGGAACCCACTGGCAGGTCGCCATTGAATCGGTAGCGCGCGACATGTGCTGTCCTGGTTGCGCCGCTGTGGCGGAGAGCATCGTTGATAGCGGCCTGGGCGATTACTACCGGACACGCATCGGGTTTTCAGCAACCGCAGCCGGCCAGGACCGGGTGCCGCAAGACGTGGTGCCCGAACAATTGCGGCTTTACGATAGCCAGCGTGCCATCGCGACTAACGGCGACGAAGGGCCAGCCGTGGAGGCGACTTATTCCGTCGAGGACATTCGTTGCGCCGCCTGCGTTTGGTTGATTGAGCACAAGATCGCCCGCATGCCCGGCGTTCAGGCCGCCAGCATGAACTTCACAACTGGCCGACTGCGGGTTGCGTGGCTTCCCGCAAGCTGCAAACCCAGCGACATTCTCAATGCATTGCGCCAGATCGGCTACACCGCCTATCCGTTCGACCCGGCGCGCCAGGGGATGCAACTGGAGCGCGCCACCAAGACCTTGTTCCGCCGGCTCTTCATTGCCGGTCTGTCGATGATGCAGGTGATGATGTTTGCCTTGCCGGTGTATCTGGCGACCGACGGCACGATGGACGCCGCTACCACCAGCCTGATGCGCTGGGCCATGCTGCTGCTGAGCGTTCCAGCGCTGGTCTATTCGGCCCAGCCTTTCTACCTTGGCGCCTGGACTAGCCTGCGCAATCGCCTGCCCGGCATGGATGTGCCGGTGACGCTCGGCATCGCCGCCGCACTCGCCGGCAGTTTGGCCGCAATCTGGCGCGGCAGCGGGGACGTGTATTTCGATTCCATCACCATGTTCATTTTCTTCCTGCTGTGCAGCCGTTACCTTGAACTGGTGGCGCGCCGCAAGGCAGCGTCGGCGCTGGAAGCGCTGCATCGCGCGTTGCCGGCCTCGGCCTGGCTGATGCCAAACTATCCCGCCGATTGCGAACCGGTGCTGGTGCCAGCAGACCAGTTGCGAGAAGGCGATGTGATTCTCGTCAAGCCAGGCGAAACGATTGCGGCGGACGGTACGTTGCTGGAGGGCGAAACCAGTGTCGATCTGTCGCTCCTTACAGGCGAAAGCCGCGCCCAGCGCAAGACGGTTGGCGCCAGCCTGCCTGGCGGCGCTGTTAATGCCACCCAGCCTGTCGTTGTGCGGGTGGAACGCGTCGCAAGCGACAGCACGCTTTCAGGATTGGTACGCCTCACCGAGAAGGCCGGACACACGCGGCCACAGATTTCGCTATGGGCTGATCGGGTAGCGGCCTGGTTCGTCACGCTGCTATTGCTGTTTGCGGTCGGTGTATTCGTGGGTTGGCAATGGGTCGACCCTGCTCGCGCGTGGCCGGTGGCGATTGCGGTGCTGGTGGTTTCATGCCCTTGCGCACTGTCACTGGCGACGCCCACGGCCCTTGCGGTTGCGACCGAGCGTCTGCTGCGGCAGGGCATTCTCGTGGTTCAGCCGCATGTGCTTGAAACGCTGCACCGCGCAACGCATATCGTGTTCGACAAGACCGGCACACTGACGGTGGGACGGCCAGTGCTGCAGCGGGTGGAAGCGCTCGAGGCGGCCACATCGGAGTGGTGCCTTCAGGTTGCCGCAGCACTTGAACGTTCGAGTGCGCATCCGCTAGGCTGGGCCATCGTCGAGGCGGCACGGGCGGCGAACGCGACCGATGCCGCTACTGGCTCAGATAGCACAACAGGCTTGAGCGGCCGAAGCGGCACGCGTGTAACCAGCGGCCCTAATGAAACGCACTGGACGAACGGCCGGAATGGCACTGACGCCAGCAGCGCTCCAGACGTCTGTGTAGTTTCATCGCCCGTCCACCATGTTGCCGGACAAGGACTCGAAGGCGTGGTGGACGGAATGCGGTTCCGGCTTGGCAGCATGGCGTTCGTTCAGGCCATGTGTCCCTGGCCGACCTTCCATTTTGCACCGACGGGACATGAACTGAGCGCCAAGTCTTCCGGGGCGGATGACGCGACCTGCGTCTATCTCGGCACTGACGCCGGCATGCTCGCGCGCTTTGTTCTTGTCGATGCACTGCGCAGCGACTCGCACAGCGTTGTGCAATATTTCAAGGGGCTCGGCAAGCAGGTCATCTTGCTGAGCGGCGACCGGCAGGAAGTGGCGCAGAGCGTTGCGTCCATGCTTGGCATGGACGCCGCGCATGGCGCAACGCTACCAAAAGCCAAGGTGGCCTTCGTGCAGGCGCTGCAGAAGGCGGGCGCCGTGGTCGCCATGGTGGGTGACGGCATTAACGATGCAGCGGTACTGGCCGCAGCAGATGTCTCCTTCGCGATGGGAGGCGGCACCGCCCTCGCGCAACTCAATGCGGATTGCGTGCTTCTATCCGGAAGCCTGTCATCTCTGTGCGAGGTAGCGGACTCGGCATCGCGCACCTTCGCTGTAATCCGCCAGAACCTGGCATGGGCGACGCTCTACAACGTGATCGCCATTCCCGCCGCTGCAATCGGCTGGATCAATCCATGGCTTTCCGCCATTGGCATGTCGGCCAGTTCCGCAGTTGTTGTAGCCAATGCCTTGCGCTTGCGCCGACACAAGCGCCAGACCGCACACAACGATGGCGGGATATCGACTGGCTTGCCGCATGACGCAAGTCCCTGGCGGTCGGTCACACCGCCGACGCCACCGCTGCGATCCGGCGTTGTGCCGGACCGCGCCTGAGGCCGGCATGGAGGCGCTTTTCCTGCTCATCCCGCTCAGCATCGGCATTGTCTTTGTCGCTATCTGGCTGTTCTTTCGCATGTCCGACAGCGGTCAGTTCGACGATATGGTCGGCCCTGCCTGGCGCATCTTGCAAGATGATGACAGTGCTGAGGCCGCGGACAAGCCGCCTGGCGTAGACGCCACGCACAAGCCTCCCCGCGCAGACGCCATCGATAAGCCTCAGCAGGACTAGAACGTCAGCTTGACCGTTGTAACGCGGCGCGTGTGTCGGAGCGGCTCGCCGCATAGGCAATCCGGTCGACACATCACTGCACGTCAACGTCTAGCGCAAATCGTGGGCCTGCCGATCTATCTGTTGATTCATTCGTCGCCGTCAACAGTCGGCATCAAATATCGAGCGTTTGGTCCATTTTGATGCACATCAAGGATTTTGAGGTCCCCAACTTCTACTCTCAAGCACGTCGTCGTCGCCGCCTCGGGAGAGCATTTGTGGGAACAGAACTGAATTACAACTACAAGGTCGTCAAGCAGTTCGCGATCGCAACCGTGGTGTGGGGTGTGATCGGCATGCTGGTTGGTGTCATCATCGCGGCGCAGCTGACCTGGCCCGCCCTGAACTTCGACATACCGTGGCTCACCTATGGCCGACTGCGGCCACTGCACACCAACGCGGTGATTTTCGCGTTTGGCATTTGCGGATTGTTCGCCACGTCGTATTACGTGGTGCAGCGAACCTGCCAGACGCGGCTGTTCTCCGACAAGCTTGCCGCGTTTACCTTTTGGGGCTGGCAGGCGGTTCTGGTCTCCGCTGCCATCACCTTGCCACTCGGCCTCACGCGCGGCAAGGAATACGCCGAGCTTGAATGGCCCATCGCCATCCTGATAGCCGTCGTGTGGGTGTCCTATGCCGTCGTGTTCTTCGGCACGCTCCTGAAGCGCAAGGTCGAGCACATCTATGTGGCGAACTGGTTCTTTGGCGCCTACATCATCGCGGTCGCCTTGCTGCACATTGTCAACGGCGCTGTCATGCCGGTGTCGTTCACCAAGTCCTATTCAGCCTATGCCGGCGTGCAGGATGCCATGATCCAGTGGTGGTACGGCCACAATGCGGTCGGCTTCATCCTGACGGCCGGCTATCTCGGCATGGTGTACTACTTCATTCCAAAACAGGCCGAGCGGCCGGTTTATTCCTACCGCCTTTCGATCGTCCACTTCTGGGCGCTGATCTTCACCTACATGTGGGCTGGTCCTCACCATCTCCACTACACCGCCTTGCCCGACTGGACCCAGTCCATCGGCATGGTGTTCTCGCTGATCCTGCTGGCGCCTTCATGGGGCGGCATGATCAACGGCATGATGACGCTGTCCGGAGCCTGGCACAAACTGCGTTCGGACCCGATCCTCAAGTTCATGATCGTGTCGCTTTCGTTCTACGGCATGGCGACCTTCGAGGGTCCGATGATGTCGATCAAGACCGTCAATGCGCTGTCGCACTACACCGACTGGGGTATCGCCCACGTGCATGGCGGCGCGCTTGGCTGGGTCGGCTTTATCACCATGGGCTCGATCTACTATCTGGTGCCACGCCTCGTGGGCAAGAAAGACATGTGGAGCACGCAACTCATCGATACCCACTTCTGGGTCGCGACCATCGGCATCGTGCTTTACATCGCATCCATGTGGATCGCAGGCGTGATGCAGGGATTGATGTGGCGCGCCGTGAATGGGGACGGGACGCTTACCTATAGCTTCGTCGAAGGCGTCAAGGCTACCTATCCGTACTACGTGATCCGGTTCAGCGGCGGCGTACTTTATCTGTCCGGCATGTTGATGATGGCATTCAACGTGGCGATGACAATGCGCGGCGGCCGGCAGGTTGAAGCACGCATTCCGGTGACGATGGCGGCCGCGGCCTGAAGCCGGACTGCACTGGACTGCACACGAAATTGAGATAAGGAATCTGCGATGAAATTTACCCATGAGCGAATCGAAAAGAGCCCCTGGCTGCTGATTGCACTGGTGCTGCTGGTGATCAGCGTGGGCGGTCTGGTCGAGATCGTTCCGCTCTTTTTTCAGAAATCGACTACCGAGCCTATCGCTGGCCTGAAACCCTATTCGGCCTTGCGACTAACCGGCCGCGACATTTATGTGAGAGAGGGTTGCTACAACTGTCATTCGCAGATGATTCGCCCGTTCCGCGCAGAGACGGAGCGTTATGGACACTACTCGGTGGCCGGTGAATTCGTGTATGACCGTCCGTTCCAGTGGGGATCGAAGCGCACTGGGCCGGACCTCGCCCGCGTCGGCGCCCGCTACAGCGATGAATGGCACCGTGCACACCTGGATAACCCGCGCGACTTGGTGCCCGAATCGAACATGCCTGGCTATCCGTGGCTGGCAAAGACGCAGCTGGTGGCCGAAGACGTGGCGCCAAAGATGCGGGCGTTGCGTCGGCTCGGCGTTCCGTACTCCGACGCGGACGTGCGTGATGGGCCGAGCACGCTCGCCGGGAAAACAGAACAGGACGCGCTGATTGCGTACCTCCAGGGCTTGGGAACACTGATCAAGGCGAGGAACTGATCATGGCAATCAAAAACTTTTTTGACTCTGCGAGCAGCGTCATGACCGCGGTCAGCTTTACCGTCTTCCTCGGCATTCTTTGGTGGGTTTTCATTCACAAGCGCAGCGCGGATTTCGACGCAGTCGCGCGCCTGCCCTTTGCCGATGAAGAGGATCTAACGGTGGGCGCTTCAGCCCCTTACGCGGCTACTTACGTGGCTCAAGCGACGACTGGACCCGCCAGTTCGCCGGCCGCGCGACCCGCAGCAAGCGCCGACGTAGTACAGGCAAGCCACAAGACGGAGGCGCGCCATGGCTGATTTCACCAGTGACTTCTGGAATATCTACATTGCGGTCCTGACCCTGCTTGGCATCTTCGGCTGCGGTCTGCTGCTGTGGTCTCAATCGAAGCACAAGGTCGCCATTACCGCAGCGGGGCATGCGTCGCTTGATGCACAGGGAAAGCCTGCGTCCCGCGATACAACCGGGCACGTCTGGGACGACGACTTGATGGAACTGAACACGCCAATGCCGCGCTGGTGGATGTTCCTGTTCTATATCACGATCATATTCGGCCTGGTCTATCTCTTGTTGTACCCGGGTCTTGGCAGTTATGCCGGCAAGCTGGGCTGGAAGTCGAGCGGGGAATATCAAGCCGAATTGCAGAAGGCGGATGCGGACTATGGCCCGCTGTTTTCCGGTTACCTGAAGCAGGACCTGAAGGTGGTCGCGGCCGACCCCAAGGCCCATGCGATCGGCGAGCGCCTGTTCCTGACTTACTGCGCGCAATGCCATGGGTCGGACGCGCGGGGCAACAAGGGATTCCCCAATCTGACCGACAAGGACTGGCTGTATGGCGGCGAGCCAGACGTGATCAAGACTACGATCCTTCACGGGCGCAACGGCCAGATGCCGCCAATGGGGGCGGCGTTGGGTACCGACAAGGATGTCGAGAATGTTGCGCAGTATGTATTGAGCCTCTCTGGCCCCAGTTTTGATCCAATCAAGGCTGCGTTTGGCAAGCCGAAGTTCGCTGCCTGCGCTGCCTGCCATGGCGCTGAGGGGCACGGCAACCAGGCGATGGGCGCGCCGAACCTGACGGACAAGATATGGCTTTATGGTGGAAGTGCCGACACCATCATGGAGACGATACGCAAGGGACGCAACAACACCATGCCCGCGTTCAGCGATTTTCTGGGCGATGCCAAGGTCCATGTGCTGGCGGCCTATGTATGGAGTCTTTCCAACGACACCGCGGCGGTGCAGAAGTAGGGGCGCGGCAAGTGCCATCAGGCGCCTGCGCGATAGAAGGCTGTGTCCCCGTGTACGCCGACTTAGGTCTGGGTGCGTTTAGTGAAGGCGATGGCGTGGGCAAGGTATCGGAGCGGGTTGAGAGCGAGTGCATTGCAGTAGGCCATCTGGTCAGGCTTTCAAGCATCACGATGACCCTGCCGGCGGGCACCCCGGGCAAGCTGCGCTACATCCATTGCTCCAATGCGACGAGGTGCCTGCAGAAGCATCGCAGCCTGGATGAGATACCGGGATGCCTGCTCCTGAAGGTGGAGTAATGACACCGCCGTCGCTATTTTGCACCCCGATTTGCTGGCAATTTTTTAAAGCTTAGGCTGATGAGCAATAGCGCACCACAAGTTTCAGTTATCAAGATGTACGCGGCGCGGGAGGAAATCTATCCGCGCGAGGCAAGCGGCCGCTATGCCAGGTTGCGCTGGTTGTGCGTCTGGCTGACCCAACTCGTGTTCTATGGATTGCCATGGCTGAGCTGGGGCGGACGCCAGGCCGTGTTGTTTGACCTTGGCGCGCGCAAGTTCTACATCTTTGGCGTCGTGTTATGGCCGCAGGATTTCATCTATCTTGCCGTCTTGCTGATCATCTGTGCCTACGCGCTCTTCCTGTTTACGGCAGTGGCAGGGCGGGTATGGTGCGGCTTTGCGTGTCCGCAGACGGTGTACACCGAAATCTTCATGTGGATAGAGCGCAAAATCGAAGGACCGCGCAGCGCCCGCATGCGGCTGGACAAGCAACCGTGGACGGTGTCCAAGCTCGCGCGCAAGACAGCCAAGCACAGCGCGTGGGGCGCGGTAGCGCTCTGGACCGGCTTCAGTTTCGTTGGCTATTTCACCCCGATCAAAAGCCTGGGTATGGAAGTGGCCGGGCTTTCCCTCGGGCCGTGGGAAGCATTCTGGATCGTCTTCTATTCGATCGCGACCTATGGAAATGCTGGCTGGATGCGCGAGCAAGTGTGCAAGTACATGTGCCCGTATGCCCGCTTCCAGAGTTCGATGTTTGACAAGGACACGCTGATCATTACCTATGACAGCGAGCGCGGTGAGCCGCGGGGCGCCCGTCGCAAGGACGACAAGGCGCCGGCACTTGGCGACTGCATCGATTGCTCCATGTGCGTTCAGGTTTGCCCGACCGGCATCGACATTCGCAAAGGACTGCAATATGAATGCATTGGCTGCGCCGCCTGTGTCGATGCCTGCAATTCGGTCATGGAAAAAGTTGATTTGCCGCCTGGCCTGATCCGCTACTCAACCGAACACGGGATGACCAATCACTGGTCCTTGAAGCAGGTGCGAGATCGGGTGCTACGCCCGCGCGTCCTGGTTTACTCCGGGCTGCTGGCTGTCATCGTGATCGCATTCTTCAGCACGCTCTTCATGCGCACGCCGTTGAAGATGGATGTGATTCGGGACCGCGGCGCAATGGGTCGGGAAGTCGAAGACGGCATAATCGAAAACGTGTATCGCTTGCAGATCATGAATACCGCCGAGACGCCGCATCGGTATCGCATTTCAGTACATGGCATCGATTCGATCGCCCTTGCGTCACCGGACGAAGTTCTGATGGAAGGCACTGGCACGCGCGCGGTGCCGGTTCGGGTCAGGGTTCAGCATGGCAAGGGCAAGCCGGGCTCGAACCGCATCGAGTTTGAATTAAAGGCGCTCGACGACGAGCGCTTGAAGGTTGAAGAAAAAGCGGTATTTTTCGTACCGCGATAGACAGTGGCAAGCGGCGCCGCGTGGCGCCCGGGAGAAGCAAGTGCAGACAGCAATGACACCGATTGACGAGGCCGACCAGGAGAAGCCCTGGTATGCGCATATTTGGCCGTGGCTCCTGATGCTAGGGCCGGTACTGGTCATCATTGCAGGTGGCTACACGTCCTGGCTTGCGTTTTCGCGCCAAGACGCGATGGTGGTTGACGACTACTACAAGCAAGGCAAGGCGATCAACCAGGACCTGCGCCGCGACCGGGTGGCAACCTCGCTTGGCCTGTCCCTTCAAGCCCGGTACGATCCGGTGAAGGGCACGTTGCAGGGAAGGCTGCAGAGCTTCGGCGCCCCAGCGGCCGGAAACATCTCACTGTATCTGGCGCATTCGACCCAGCCGGAAAAAGACTTGCGACTGGAAGTGCAACTGGATCCGCGCGGCGAATTCAGCGTCGCCCTGCCGATGCTGGACCGCGCACGGTGGCAACTAACGGTGGAGGGCGCGCGGCGTGACTGGCGACTTCTGGGTGTTTGGCAGTGGCCGCAGCAGCAATCGGTTGATATCAAGGCCGACCTGCCGCCTGCCGGTTGAGGGAACAAGCATGATGCGACTGGCAATCAACATACTTTGGCCATCATTCCTGGTCGCGATTTGCGCCGAGGGATTTTTCTTTTCGGTGTTCGATCCGGGGGAATTGACGAGTATGGGCGGGCTTGAATTGCCGCCGATCGCGGGCTACACGATCGGCTTTTTCTTCTTCTGGGTATTCTGCGCGCTCGCAAGCATGCTGACGATCTACCTGATCAAGGCTCCTAACGAAAGCGAGCCGCCGTTCTAGGCCTGCTCTTACATTGGAAGGCAGACTTCGGTGCCGGCCGCGAGAGCCTTCAACCGGACCGGGTCGACGATTTGCACTTCCCGTTTGTCGACCAACAGCAGTTCGCGCTTCTTGAAGCGGGAAAGCAGGCGGCTGATGCTTTCGATGGTAAGCCCCAGGTAGTTGCCAATATCTTCTCGCGACATGCGCAACTGAAAGCTCGTTGGGGAATAGCCGCGGGCCGCATAGCGTGAAGCAAGGTTGACCAGGAAGGCCGCGAACTGCTGCTCGGCCCGCATGTTGCCAAGCAGGAGCATGACGTTCTGCTCACGCGTGATTTCCTGGCTCATGATGCGGTGAAAGTGGTGCAGCAGCGTGGGCATGTGTCCCAGCAGGTCTTCCAGCCTGCTGAAAGGGATTTCGCAGACTTCACTGTCTTCCAGGGCGACTGCATCGCAGTGATGGGTGTCGGCGCTGATGGCATCCATGCCGAGCAATTCACCGCCCATCTGGAAGCCGGTTACCTGCTGCTCGCCTGCGGGATTAACCTGGTAGGTCTTGAAGTGGCCAAAGCGGATCGCATAGAGGTTCTTGAATGGATCTCCCATGCGGTACAGCGTCTCGTCGCGCGCGATGCGGCGACGACGTCCAATGATCCGGTCAAGCCTTTCAATGTCCGCAGTGTCGAGGCCCATCGGAAGGCATAGCTCATGCATGCTGCAGCCGGCGCAACCGGCCTTGAGAGCGCCGACAATTGGTACCCGGTTCGGGACATAGGAAAGCGGCTGGCTCATTAGAGGATCGCAAGAGGAAAAACAGACCGCGGCAAACAGCGATAACCCGATCAATGTACATGAATCGCATGGGGCGGACAAACTTCTTGTGCTGCCATATTTGCAAAACACTGCTTGAGCGCAAGTGTTGATTCTGGGCCGGGTCGGACCCGCTCAACAATCGTTGAAATCGGCCCCAAGAAGGGGTGGAAATGCGTGCTGGCGCACAGACAAGTCGCTCAAAGCCGGGTTGATTCGCAACGACGGATTCGCGAAAGGGGCCAATGTACTTTCGATGCGGACTCCCCGTTGATTGCCGAGCGGCTTGGTGAAAAATCTCCCTTGCGCAATTATCGACGGGGGCGGCAAAAGCTGGGGGCCGGCGGTGGGACACGAAAAGTGGACGCGGACCTCGGGTCAACGTTTTTAGTGGCATGGAGACCGTCTGATTTGGCGTCAGCCAGTGCCGTTGTTTCCCGCCGGCGGCTACCACCAGTTTCCGGTGGAAGCCGCCTTCGCGCTTATTGCGGTTTCGCGTACTTCGCCACCCCGGTAAAGTCGAGTAGCTTGCAGGTCTGGTCACCGACAATCCAGGCATCATGGCCAGGCGGCATGTAGAACACGTCGCCTTCCGCATAGTCCATTTCGCTGCCGTCATCCATCTTCACATGCATCCGCCCGGCAAGCACCACGCCGGTGTGCGTGGCCTGGCAAGAGTCGGTTCCAGCGATCGGCTTTACATGCTGGCTCCAGCGCCATCCGGGTGCGAACTCCCCTTGGCCGACCGTGTGTTGGCCTATATTAAATACCGACATCTTCCCCTTCGCGTCGACAAACGAGCGAACTTCATCCGGCGTGCCCAGCGATTTTTTTTCCAGCGTTCCTTGTTTATCCAATACCTGGTTCATGGTGTCACCTCGTTTCAAATTGGTGGAGAGCATCGGCGGCGCGGAAGTGGAACGTTCCTTGCCGTCGGTGGAATGGCGCGGCGTGGGGCGATTCAATCAGTATGGCGAGCGCATGGAGGAATGACAGGCGCAGGGACAGGCCGGTTGATGCGGATCAGTGGCGCTGGCGATTACTCCGTGTACGGAAAATCGGTGAGGGATGCGAACGGCGCTTCAAACGCCGGAGATGCCGGTTGAGGTCCGCGCATTTCCTCTGGCTTCCGGCGGCGAACCGCGGTCGCGCTATGCGACAGGCAGCAGGATTTTTAGCACCCGGCCATGCGCTGACTGTGCCGGCCATAGCATGCCGATCCTGCGGCTGGGCGGATCGCCTGGAAGCGGTAGCATCACGACATCGGCCGGTAGCGGTTTGCCAGCGGTCCAGTTTGGTACGACTGACACGCCAAGGCCCAGCCCCACCAATGCGAGGATGCCGTCCAGCGCATCAAGCTCGAATCGTTCGCGGGGGCGGATCCCTTTTTGCTGCAGGTACTGGTCCGCCAGCGAGCCGCCCCAGTTATGCCGGTCATAGCGGATCAGCGGCATGTCGGAGAGCAGTAGTATCGGGTCGCGACGCGCCATTGCCTTCGGCGCCAGGACGACCAGTTTCTCCTCGCGTACGACTTTCCACATCAGGGACTTCGGAACCGGAAACGGTGGCTCCACAATCAGGGCCGCATCGACCCGGTCGCGCAAGACCTGGTGATAGAGATCGCGTGAAACGCCGGCTTCGATCGTGAGGTTCATGTTGGGATGGCGCTCAATCAGCGCCTTGAGCATCGGGGGGAGAAGGCCGGTCAACGCCGTCGAGATAGCGCCGAGGCGCAGACCGCCGGCATATTCCTCGCCGAAGGGCGCCGCCCGAAGCTCGCGCACTTCCGCCTGGAACTGGCGGGCGCGTGCAAGGAAGCGCGTGCCGCCTTCAGTCAGGCGGACTGTGCGGCCGGAGCGGGCAACCAGCTTTATTGCGAGGTCCTGTTCAAGCACCTGAATGCGTTGCGCGAGCGCGGTCGGCGTGATGTTAAGTCGGCGCGCCGCTTCGGCCACGGACCCGCATTCGGCCACGCTGATGAAGCTTTCAATATAAGTGGTCTCCAACGGCAGCTCCTTTGAGAATGAAGTATTTGCGTGGTTTGAACCGCCAAAAACCAAATTGTGCTTTGTTTTGTTGCGTCCGACAATGTGCGGCTTGTACTGATTGAATCGGCATGATTCGCTCGGGCAGGGCAGCCGACCGGAAAGACGGCAAGGCGCTATCTGGGGCTACTATCGTTGGCTGATATCGCAATCCAATGTCGCAATCCGATATCGCAATTTGAAACCGCAAGCTGATACCGCAAGCTGATTCACCTTCCCCTCAACGAGATTCAAGGAGCAATTCAAATGGGTGCTGATCCTCTTCCGCTCGATGCCGATGTTGTTCGTGCTCTCTCCAGCATCACTACCGCCACGCTGACCACCGTGCTGCTGAAAAAAGGTTTGCGCAACGTGTGGATGCGCGGCACCAAACCGCTGCGCGCCGGCCAGCCACGCGTTGTAGGACGCGCATTTACCCTGCGCTTCGTGCCCGCCCGCGAAGACCTGGCAACGCCGGCATCGTGGGGTGCGCCGATCTCCACCCGCGCCGCTATTGAAGCCATGCCCGAGGGCTGTGTGGCGGTGGTCGATGCCATGGGCGTGGTCGATGCTGGCATCTTCGGCGACATACTTTGCGCGCGCATGAAAAAGCGCGGCGTAGCGGGCCTCGTCACCGATGGCGTGGTGCGTGACGTCGCCGGCGTGCTTGACACCCATCTTCCAGTCTGGTGCGACGGTTATGCGGCGCCGGCATCAGTCAATGGCCTGACCTTCGTCGGTTGGCAGGAGCCGATCGGGTGTGGCGGCGTGGCTGTATTCCCGAACGACATCGTGGTGGTCGACACGGATGGCGCAGTCCTGATTCCCGCCGCCCTGCTTGACGATGTGGTCGCCGCCGCCGTCGAACAGGAAAAGCTGGAGGGCTGGATCATGTCTGAGGTGAATGCAGGCGTTCCGCTCCCCGGCCTGTACCCGCCCAACGCAGAAACCAGGGCGCGCTACGAAGCATGGGCCAGCAAGGCGCGGTAATACATCAAGTCCACGGCGGCGAGCCATCGCCCCTGGAAATCATGAAGCCCGGGTCAAACGGCGCGCCAAAGCGCTGCTATCCTGGCTCGCGTTTCAACAAGCAAGGAGACCAATGAACCATCCAGCCTCGCCCTCACGTCGCCGCTTCACGCTTCTGGCCGCCGCTACTGCGGCAACCGCGGCAACCGCCTTCACCGGCATGGCCAGCGCGGCCGATGCGTATCCAAATCACCCGATCCGCCTGCTCGTTGGCTTTTCCGCTGGCGGCGCGGTAGACATCGTGGCGCGTCAACTCAGCTTCGCCCTTACGCCCAAACTTGGGCAGTCGATCGTCGTGGAAAACAAGCCGGGAGCGACCGGCACTATCGCGGCTGAAGCGGCGGCCAAGGCCGCGCCGGATGGCTACACGCTCCTGCTGGCGACCCAATCGACCATGGTTGTTGCCCCCGGGCTGTTTCCGAAATTAAGCTTCAGCCCGCTGAAGGACTTTATTCCGGTTTCGCTGGTCGCTTCAGTGCCGATGGTGCTGGTCACCAATCCATCGACGCCGGCCAACAACCTCAAGGAACTGATTGACCTGGCGCGCAGCAAGAACGGCGGCCTTGCCTATGCGTCCTCTGGCTCCGGCGGCCCCCAGCATGTGGCAAGCGAACTGCTGGCAAGCATGGCCAACGTGAAGATGACGCACATCCCCTACAAGGGTGAGGCGAACGCAATTAACGACCTGCTCGGCAATCAGGTGCCACTCATGTTCGGCAACCTGCCAACCCTTTTGCCGTATATCAAGGCAAAGAAGGTGCGCGCGATTGCGGTGAGCAGCTTGCACCGTGCCGAAACAGCGCCGGATATTCCGACTATTGATGAATCCGGCCTCAAGGGTTTTGAGGCGCTGACATGGTTTGGCGTGTTTGCGCCTGCCGGCACACCGCGACCCGTGATTGACCGCCTGCATGCCAACCTCGTACAGTCCCTGGCCGATCCTGAATTCAAGGGCAAGCTCAAGGCACAGGGTCTGACCCTCGTCGGCAATACACCGGAACAGTTCCGGGCCTATATGCAAACTGAAAGCGTGAAGTGGGCGAAGCTGATCGAGAACGCCCACATCAAGCCGGAGTAGGCGTCTTGAATTCCCCCATGCGCCTCCCTGCAGGCCGCATTCCGGCATGCATTCGTCGCTCGCTGCCATGAAGGAGGCAGCGAAGCCGATACCGCTTCGGCCTGGCGAAAGGCGGCGCTTGCGCAACTTTCTTTGCCTTGACGATTTCGAGGAAGGGGCGAGGAAGCATTTGCCCCGGCCTGTCTTTGGCTATATCTCGGCAGCGGCCGAAATGCGCCGCTCGCAGCAGGCCAACCGCGCTGCGTTCAACGAGTATGAATTCGTGCCGCGCATACTGCATGATGTTTCGCAGCGTAGCGCCGCTACCTCCCTGTTTGGGGTCGGTTATGCGGCGCCGATCGGCCTGGCGCCGCTGGGCTTGAGCGCCTTGTCTGCCTATCGCGGCGACATGGCGATGGCGCGCGCGGCAACGGCAATGAGCGTGCCCATGATCATGAGCGGCTCTTCGCTGATACCGCTTGAGCAGGTGGCGAAGGAATGTCCGGCTGCATGGTTCCAGGCTTATCTTCCTGGCGATCGCGACAGCATCGCGGCCCTGGTTGATCGCGTTGCACGAGCAGGCTTCGACACCATGGTGCTGACGGTCGACACCCAGGTTCCTCCCAATAGCGAGAACACGGTCAGGTCAGGATTCAGTGCGCCGCTGCGGCCCAGCGTACGCCTGGCATGGGAAGGCTTGACCCATCCGCGCTGGTTACTCGGTACGTTCCTCAAAACGCTGTGGCGCCATGGCATGCCGCATTTCGAAAACAACTACGCGACTCGCGGGGCGCCGATACTTTCCGCCAGCGTGCTGCGCGACTTTTCGGATCGCGGGCATCTGGACTGGAGTCACTTCGCGGACATTCGCAAGCAGTGGAAAGGACGACTTGTCATGAAGGGCATTCTCAGTGCCCGCGACGCCAGATTGGCGCGTGATGCCGGTGCCGATGGCGTGATCGTTTCCAATCACGGTGGCCGCCAGCTCGACGGCGCGATCGCGCCCTTGCGCGCGTTGCCAACAATCGTGGCTGCATGTCCCGACATTCCGGTAATGCTGGACGGCGGCGTGCGGCGCGGCACTGACGTGCTGACGGCGCTGGCCCTGGGCGCACGCATGGTTTTCGTGGGACGACCCTTCGGCTATGCGGCGGCGGTTGGCGGCGAAGCGGGGGTGCGCCACGCAATACACCTGCTGATTTCAGAAGTGACACGCAATATGGCTATGCTGGGGATCACCCGGCTGGATGAGCTGGAAGTCGGCATGAACGTCGTCCGCAATGCCGGCCATGGCGTGGCGCGGAGCGCCGGGCAAATGTGATTGGCAGGGCTCGCCATCGGCGTGGCCAACAATGTCGACAGCTTTAAATGGCGGCACATCCGCTGACTTCGCTTCTGCGGTGCCAAACGTCGCGGTCTCGCGCTGCTTTTGGGTTTATTGAACAACGCTTGCGCAGCCCGTCATGCCGGTCTACCATGTCCCCGATTATTGATAATAGTATTAACCTAAAGCGACCCACATGAACGAGCGCGACAAGAATGCGAAAGTACCCGGCCCGGCGGCCGGCAAAGCGGAACCGAGCGGGCTGCGCAAGGGCCTGGCCAGTTATGGCGACAGCGGTTTTTCGCTGTTCCTGCGCAAGGCCTTCATCAAGGGCGCCGGCTATACCGACAACGCGCTGGACCGGCCCGTGGTCGGCATTGCGAACACGGGCAGTGCATTTAACCCCTGCCACGGCAACATGACGCAGCTGATTGAGGCGGTGAAGCGCGGGGTGATGCTGGCTGGCGGCTTGCCAATGGACTTTCCGACGATCTCGATCCACGAGAGCTTCGCCTCGCCGACCTCGATGTACCTGCGCAATCTGATGTCCATGGACACTGAGGAGATGATCCGAGCCCAGCCGATGGACGCGGTGGTATTGATCGGCGGTTGCGACAAGACCGTGCCGGCGCAATTGATGGGCGCGGCTTCGGCCGGCATTCCGGCGATTCAACTCGTGACTGGCTCCATGCTGACCGGTTCGCATCGCAGCGAAAGAGTGGGCGCCTGCACCGACTGTCGCCGCTTCTGGGGCAAGTACCGCGCTGACGAAATTGGCGATGAGGAAATCGCCGACGTCAATAACCAGCTTGTTGCCAGCGTTGGCACCTGCTCCGTCATGGGCACGGCAAGCACCATGGCTTGCGTGACCGAGGCGCTCGGCATGATGTTGCCGGGTGGCGCCGCGCCGCCAGCGGTTACCGCCGACCGCATCCGTGTGGCCGAGAACACCGGCGCTACCGCGGTCGCGATGGCGCTGTCCGGCCTGACACCGGACAAGATCATGACCGGCAAGGCATTCGAAAACGCGCTGCGCATCCTGCTCGCCATTGGCGGCTCGACCAACGGCATCATTCATCTGACCGCGGTGGCGGGCCGGATGGGCATCGACATCGACCTTGACCGGCTGGACGTCCTCGGTCGCGAGACACCGGTGCTGATAGACCTGAAGCCGTCGGGCCAGTACTACATGGAAGACTTCCACAAGGCGGGCGGGGTGCATGCGCTGTTGCGTGAACTGAAGCCGCTTCTGCACCTTGACGCAATGACGGTTACCGGCCGCACCCTCGGCGAGGAGCTTGAGGCCGCCGGCCCCGGGTTCCCGCAGACCGTGGTACGCCCCTTCGCTGATCCGATTTATCCGCAAGGCGGCATTGCCGTCTTGCGTGGCAACCTTGCACCGGGCGGCGCCATCATCAAGCAATCGGCGGCGGACGCCGGCCTGATGGAGCATGAAGGGCGTGCGGTCGTATTTGAAAACATCGACGATCTGGTAGCACGGATCGACGACGATGCGCTGGATGTGAAGGCCGACGATGTGCTGGTCCTGAAGCATATCGGCCCCACCGGCGCGAGCATGCCGGAGGCCGGCTACATTCCGATTCCAAAGAAGCTGGCGCGTGCCGGCGTAAAGGACATGGTGCGGATTTCCGACGGGCGGATGAGCGGAACCGCCGCGGGGACAATCGTGCTGCATGTCACACCGGAGTCCGCCATTGGCGGGCCGCTGGCCCAGGTGCGCAACGGCGATCGCATTCGCCTGTCGGTGAAAAAGCGAGAGATCACATTGCTGGTGTCCGAGGCTGAACTTGCGGAGCGGATGAGCGCAAACCCTGTGACGCCGCCAACGGCGGAACGCGGCTATCGCAAGCTCTTCCTGGAGACTGTGACGCAGGCTGACAAGGGTGTCGACTTTGATTTCCTCCGGCCGAAGAACACAACGGAGCGCATTCCGCGTGATCGTAGTGGGGACGAGTAAGCCGTGCGGCCCTCCGCAGCGCAGGCGGCCGGGGGCGCCGGCGTGGGCGTAGGCGCCATCATGCGCGGAACGGAGGCAGCCATCCAGGAACAGGGTCACGGCCAGGCTGATGATCGCGACCGCGATGTCGCGTCGGCCGTGCATGAGGTGGTCCAGGTGCTCGAAGAGGAGATCGTATTGGGAATCCTCCATCCGCGTGAACGGCTGGTGGAAGACGATCTGATGCACCGGTTTTCAGTGAAGCGCCATGTCGTGCGGAACGCGCTGGCCGAACTCGATACCCAGGGACTGGTGCAGCGCAAGCGCAATAGCGGCGCGCAGGTGCGCGCCTTGACGGGCAAGGAAGTCGTCGAACTTTATGCTCTGCGCGAAATACTCGAAACCAGTTGCGCAAGGCTGATTCCGTTTCCGGTACGGCCGGCCGCGTTGCAGCAAATCGTCGCCGTGCAGCGCACTCATAACGCGGCGGTAAAGAAGGGTGATCCACGCGCGGTATTTCGCGCCAACCTGGCATTCCACGCCGCCTTGCACGGGCTCTGCGGCAACGACTCGTTGATCGAAGCCATCACCGAATATGCCCGTCGTACTTATCCGGTTCGACTTAGTACGCTGGTCGCGCAAGAGTCGCTGGAGCGGGCGCGGGACGAGCACATGCAGATAATTGAAGCGTTGCGGGACGGGGATCGCGATTTACTTGTCAAGCTAACTGCGCGCCACTTGCGGCCTTCGCGCGACGCCTATCTCGCGATTCTGAAGCGGCTTGGAAAGACGGAGGAGCTGGCGAGTTGAGAGATCGACACCGACCTGCTGGCTTTTGGTGACTAGTAGCGATTTATAAAATAAAGGAGACAACACAATGGTTTTGAAATCTCGCAGGACTGTTTTAAAGGGCGTGGTTGCCTGCCTCGGCTCTGGCCTTTGCGTAGCCGCCGCATTGGCGCTTCCCGGCGCCGCGTTTGCGGCCGGCTACCCTGAAAAGACCATTTCTCTCGTGATTCCCTATCCGCCGGGCGGCGCGACCGACATCATCGGACGCGTGGTGGCGCAAAAGCTCGGGCAAGCGTTGGGGCAATCGGTCGTGGTTGAAAATCGCGGCGGGGCGGGCGGCGACATCGGCGCCGCAGCGGTCGCGAAAGCCGCGCCGGACGGCTACACGCTGCTAATGGGCGCTGTCACCTCGCATTCAATCATGCAGACGCTGGAAAAGAAAACCATCAGCTACAACCTGGAGAAGGACTTTGCGCCAATCACCATGGTCGGGTCTGTCCCGCTGGTGTTTGTAGTGCATCCCTCCGTCCCCGCAGAGAACCTCAAGCAGCTGGTCGCCTTTGCCAAGTCCAAGCCCGGCTATCTTACCTTCGCCTCTTCCGGACCTGGCGCCCCGCAACGCATGGGCGCGGAACTCTTCAAGCGCATTGCCGGGGTCGACATGCTGCACGTTCCCTACAAAGGTAGCGGCCCCGCCATGAATGATCTCGTGGGTGGGCAGGTGCTGACCATGGTCGAGACGGTGCCGGCTGCGCTTCAGTTTATCAAGTCCGGCAAACTGCGCGCGTTGGCGGTAACCACGACGGAACGCGTTCCGATGCTGCCCGATGTGCCGACCGCCGCGGAAGCCGGCGTGCCGGGCTTCGAAGTCAGCTCAATGTTTGGGGTGCTGGCGCCAGCTGGCACACCGCAGCCCGTTATCACGAAGCTGAACACCGAGCTGGTGAAGATACTGCAAATGCCGGACGTGAAAGCGCGCCTGCTACAGTTGGGCACCTTCGCGATCTACAGCACGCCAGAAGAAATGAAGGCACGGGTTCACAAGGAAATCACGCAGTGGGCTACGGTCATTGAAGGCGCGCATATTACGCTCGAGTGAGGCAGTGTTGAGGCGATGGGCTGGACCGCAGCCCACCAGGACGCGGTTCGCGATTCTCACCCATTGCATCAAGAAAATTAAATGATAGATTGCTGGCACATGCCATTCCGGCATGGAATACAAGAGGAGACACCATGACTTCAAGACGCAATTTTCTTAAGACCACTGGCGCGGCCGGCGTCGGTCTGGGCGCCGCTTCCCTGTCTGGCGCTGCGCATGCCGCGACGACTTCGGGCGCACGGTACAGCGGCCCACACAAGATGCCTACTGGTGTCAAATTGCTTGCGATCCGCCATGCCGACGGCAGCGACGGATTAGGTGTCGTGACTGACAAGGGCGTGGTCGACGTCAAGGCGGCAGCGGCCAGGATGGGAGTGGCCGTTCCGCTGACGCTCGATGAACTCCTACAGGAAGGGAACGCGGACGGGCTGATGCGCGTGGTCGCTGACGCCCGCGCATCGGGCTCTAATCTGGTGGATGAATCGAAGCTCACCCACGGCCGGCTGTTCGCCAAGCCGAACAAGATCGTTTGCGTGGGACTGAACTACCGTCAGCACGCCAAGGAAGTTGGCATGGCGCCGCCTCGGGTGCCGCCGCTTTTCAACAAATACAATAATTCCCTTACCGGGCACAACGCCGTTATTAAACTGCCGACCAAGGATATTTCAACCAAGTTTGATTACGAAACCGAACTGCTGATTGTGATCGGCAAAAAGGCGCGCAACGTTTCTGAAGCCGACGCGCTGCAATACGTAGCGGGCTATTGCACAGCCAACGATTTCTCCGCGCGCGACTTGCAGCTGGAACTGCCAAATGGCCAGTGGATGATCGGAAAAACACTCGATGACTTCGCACCGATCGGCCCCTATTTCGTTTCGGCTGATCTGGTCGGCAATCCGAACAACCTGAACATCGAAACCCGCGTCAACGGCGAGCTACGCCAGTCGTCTAATACCAACGACTTCATCTTCAACACGCAGCAAATGGTGTCCTACATCAGCAAATTCTGGACGCTGGATCCAGGCGACATTATCTTCACCGGCACGCCACAGGGCGTGATCGCCGGCTATCCGAAGGAAAAGCAGGTCTGGCTCAAGGCTGGAGACGAGCTGGTCAGCTCAATCGAAAAGCTTGGCGAACTGAAGTTCAAACTCGCCTGATGGGGTTAAGCGGCGTGTCCCGCTAGCTGACGGACACGCCACTCGAAGCATCAGGTCGCGCGGTACCGGCTGCGAGGCCCATTACGGGATCGCCCCAGGAACTTCATGCACGGATGCGCCTGTTCCAGAAGGTTGCGGTACAAGTAGGGGCACGTGGTCCACGTGTTCCTCCTTCTTGCTGTGCGTCCGACAAAGCGTGGCCTTGTCCCCGCGCGCAGGAATCCGCCGCCAGAGCGCGTCTTACAGTCCTTGCCCCGACAAGTTTGCGGATTGTGGAAAGCTGCTGCATAATGCGCAGCAAGTTATATGTCTTATATAAGACTTGATCACGCCGCAAGGTAGTACGCGCCGCACAGTCCACCAAGGAAGCGGGCGCAAGGCGGCGTTGATCGTGAGCCTGGACACGCAACTTTTTAGTAGACGCATTCCGAAAACCACCGCCAAAACCGAGGAAACAGCGCATGAGCAGCAATCCCACCATCATCTACGCATTAACCGACGAGGCGCCCCTCCTGGCGACCCACGCGTTACTGCCAGTTATCAGCACTTTCGCCAAGGCCGCGGGCATCCACATTGAGCCGCGCGACATTTCAGTTGCAGCACGGATCATGGGAAACTTCCCCGACTATCTGACGCCGGAACAGCGCGTGCCCGACACCCTGAGCCAACTGGGCGAGAAGACGCTTGAGGCGGACGCCAACATCATCAAGCTGCCCAACATCAGCGCCTCGGTAAGCCAGTTGATTACAGCGATCAAGGAACTGCAGTCCAAGGGTTACAACATCCCCGACTACCCGGCGGACCCGAAGACCGACAAGGAAAAAGACATCAAGGCCCGTTACGGCAAGTGCATCGGCTCGGCGGTCAATCCGGTTCTGCGCGAAGGCAACTCCGATCGCCGAGCACCGCGCGCCGTGAAGGAATACGCGCGCAAGAACCCGCACTCAATGGGCGAATGGTCGCCAGCTTCACGCACCCATGTGTCGCACATGACCGGCGGCGACTTCTACCATGGCGAAAAATCGATGACGCTGGACCGCGCGCGCGACGTCAAGATGGAACTGATTACCAAAGGCGGAAAGACGATCGTGATGAAGCCAAAGGTCTCGCTGCTGCAAGGCGAAATCATTGACTCCATGTTCATGAGCCGCAAGGCACTCCTTGATTTTTACGAGAAGCAGATCGAAGACGCACACAAGACCGGCGTCATGTTCTCGTTGCACGTCAAGGCCACCATGATGAAGGTGACGCACCCAATCGTCTTTGGCCATTGCGTGCGCATCTTCTACAAGGAAGCATTTGAAAAACACGGCGCGCTGTTTGACAGCCTTGGCGTGAACGTCAACAACGGCATGGCTGATCTTTACAGCAAGATCGCCAAGCTGCCCGAGTCGCAACGCGAAGAGATCATTCGTGACCTCCACGCCTGCCAGGAGCACCGTCCGGAACTGGCGATGGTCGATTCCGCCAAGGGCATCACCAACTTCCATTCGCCGAATGATGTGATCGTCGACGCCTCCATGCCGGCAATGATCCGTGCAGGCGGCAAGATGTATGGCGCAGATGGCCGGCTCAAGGAAGTGAAGGCGGTGATCCCCGAGAGCACGTTCGCGCGCATCTATCAGGAGATCATCAACTTCTGCAAGTGGCATGGCGCGTTTGACCCACGCACCATGGGCACCGTGCCCAACGTGGGGCTGATGGCGCAGCAGGCCGAGGAATACGGTTCGCACGACAAGACCTTCGAAATTCCGGAGGATGGCGTTGCCAACATCACAGACGTGGCCACCGGTGAAGTGCTGCTGACGCAGAACGTGGAGCAGGGCGACCTTTGGCGCATGTGCCAGGTCAAGGACGCGCCGATCCGCGACTGGGTCAAGCTGGCGGTCACCCGTGCGCGCAATTCGGGCATGCCGGCCGTGTTCTGGCTCGACCCCTTCCGTCCGCACGAGAACGAGCTGATCAAAAAGGTTCAGACGTACCTGAAGGACCACGATACGAGTGGCCTGGAAATCCACATCATGTCGCAGGTGCGCGCGATGCGCTATACGCTCGAACGCGTAAGCCGCGGCCTCGATACGATTTCCGTCACCGGCAACATCCTGCGCGACTACCTGACCGACTTGTTCCCGATCCTGGAGTTGGGCACGAGCGCGAAGATGTTGTCTGTCGTGCCGCTGATGGCCGGCGGTGGGCTGTACGAAACCGGTGCCGGCGGCTCGGCGCCGAAGCATGTGCAGCAACTGGTGGAAGAAAACCACCTGCGCTGGGATTCGCTGGGTGAATTCCTGGCGCTTGCGGTGAGCTTCGAAGATTTGGGCATCAAGACCGGCAACGTCAAGGCCAAGATACTGGCCAGGACGCTGGACGCGGCTACCGGGAAGCTGCTCGGCAATCGCAAGTCGCCCTCGCCCAAGACCGGCGAACTCGATAACCGCGGCAGCCAGTTCTACCTGGCGCTTTATTGGGCGCAGGAATTGGCGGCACAGAAGGACGACGCTGAACTTGCTGCTTCCTTTGCACCGCTGGCGAAGACGCTGGCGGACAACGAGCAGAAGATCGTTGCCGAGCTGCTCGCGGTGCAGGGCAAGCCGGTGGATATCGGTGGTTACTACCTGCTCGATACCGCCAAGGTAACGGCCGTGATGCGTCCGAGCCCAACGTTCAACGCGGCGCTGGAGTCGGCAGGCGCCTGATCATGTCGGCGCACCTGACGGTGCGCCGACTGGCCGCGGCGAATTCCCGGGAGGGCGTGACCTCTTCTTGATCTGTGCTGAGCGAGGCCGTCCTGTCGTCTGCGACGAATTGCACCACTCAAAAATGGCTGCTCCTGATATCAGGGCAGCCATTTTTTTGGTGCGGCGATTTTGGCGGGGGAGGTCAGCGGCATGGACGCATACGGCGTGAAGCAAGCTATCCGATTCAAGTTCGGCATCTGTCTCCAGGAGGGGACTCGCGGCTTGGCATCCTCTTTTCAGACGGTGGCCCCTCAAGCGCCGGTGATGAAAAATATTCCTGCTGCGACCATGGCGACCCCGGCCAAGCGGGATGCCAAGATTTCGGCCGGTCCCACCTTTTCCAGGAGTACAAAAAGCGCCAGCGCTGCGACCCAGAGAAGATTCATCACACCAACAACGAATAGCACCAGCATCAGCGCCCAGCAACAGCCGAGGCAGTAGGCCCCATGGCGAAAACCCATATGTAGCGCACCCAGGCTTCCAGCGCGCCAGTGCGTCATAAAAAAGCCCAGCGGGCTACGGCAGTGAAGCAGGCAAGCGCGCTTGAGTGGCGTTAGTTGGTACGCTCCGGCTGCGCAAAGAATCGCCCCGCTTACCCACGAACTCGACGCGGCCATCAACGGCGAGAGCAACCCGGCGTCGTGCAGGGCATACTGTGCAAGTGTGGCAAGTGCACTAAAACCCGTCCATATAACCGCATAGCCCAGGACAAACATTAAAGTCAGCATCCGTACGGAAGTTTCTCCCCGCCTCGAATGTGCGCCGGCAAACAACAGCACTGTCGGCGTGACTGATGCGGCCATCATGCCCGTCATCATGACGATCCACATTACGAACGTAAAGAAAACATCGGCGGCATTCCATGCTCGTGCCATCGGCATGCCGGGCATGTCCATCCCGGCTGACATCGCCCAATGCTCCTTGGACTGCATCATCTGATGATCGACATAAAACAGATACGCCCATGCCAGCGCGATGACAGCGAGCATGCAACAGCCGATAAATACGCGGTCGCCCGTGGGAACGGCTGCGATCGGGGCGAAATCGGCTGTGTAGAGTGGCGTGCTCGACTTAAGCGTCTTGCCACGAAAAAGGCGCATATTGGCCATTGTTCCGTCCGCTGATATCGTCCCACTTGAGGCCCAGCGCATCGACGTGGCTGCGTGAAGCGCGTGCCAAGAAGAAGCGGCTGGCAGCCGGGTGGCCCGTGTTGTCGAGACAGAGTGGTTCGGTCGCGTCCGGATCGAGACCCATTGCACCCTCGGCAGCCATGTCAAGACGATCCGGCACGCTGACGGCCCAGTTTTTCCCGTCGCGGTTGAAACGAATCGGCGCGGATTCGATCCCGGCAAACGATCCGACCAGGCCGGAAATAGCGGCCATAGGGCCTCCCGCCTCGCCACTGGCAATGGCCTTGATCGCATCGCGCTGTTCCGTGTTGGCCCGGTCGTCAACGATGACGCCAACGGTCCAACTGCCTTTGCCCATTTCTTCCGGAGTTCGTCCGAGGACGGCGAAACCTAAACCATCCAGTGAAACTCTCCCGTACTGACCGCGTTCGATCTGGAAGGCCATTGCAAACGAGCATGACCCTTTGGTTGGCTTGACTTGCATTTGCCCAGGCACGCATGGACAAATGAAATCGCAATTGCACGTCTCGTAGTATTGGCCGCTGACTTTCCAATTTTGAGTTGCCATGATTCGCCTCCATATGGCGCAGTTGGCATTGACAAGCTGCTCTGTCATAACGCATCAGGAAAAATGGTGTTCTCCCATTGCTCCTTGGGAGCGCTGCCAAAACGACACGCTGCGTGTTCAGAATATGCGATATAAAACCAATGTGCCAGGCGTCGTTTTACTACACGAGCATTTTTAGCGGGCTATGGGTACGACGCGTCAAGCGGCCTTTGAGACTGTCCCCGCCTGGCGTAGTCTAACCAGGGGCTGTAAAGGGCCGGTATTGCTACGAGGGCAGTCGATTTGGCCAGTGGAACGACTACTAACGGCCGGCCGTAAGCGGTCGCTCCCACTACATTGGCCCATTCTCGAGCCGGACCGAATATGGCGGGCCGAAACTGGTGCGCGTTGACCTGAACACAAACAAGCCAGGCGCCCGTATTCTTTTCCGCATGACGTTGCGCTGCCGACTTCCTGTCTCAACGATGTCCGGTTCAACCTTCGGCAAGCCGCGCAGGGCATGGCCTACATCACCGACTCCTACATCGAAGGCGTCCTCGCCGCCTGACGAAGCCAAAGTTTATTCATGTTGGGATCTAATCACCGATTCGATATTGACCGTCAGGTGTAGGCACTCAGACCGGCGATTTCCCTTGCGGGCATGGATCGCCTGGTTCAATGCTCGATCAAACGCGCTTATCCGCCCCATTACTCGGTCCATTGAATAGTTCCGGCGGCAGCTGTTTCACGGCGTCATACGTCGTAGCGATGTGCTGCGCCAGGATAGCCGTGGCGCGGTCCGCGTCGCGCTTGAGCGTTGCTTCAACGATGATCCGGTGCTCGTTATGGACGTCGCGCGGTATCGGCTGATGAGTAATCACCAGACGGCGATAGCGTTCGGCCTGGCGATAGAGCAATCCCAGAAAATAATGCGTCCAATCCGAGGTGCAGGCGCTGATCAAGGCCTGATGGAATTCGCGGTTGCGCTCTTCCCATTCCCCAAATACTTCGGCCGGATTGTTTGCAAGCCGCTCTTCCGCGCGGGTTAGTCGATGAAAGGCGGCCATCACCCGACCCTCCCAAACATCGTCACCGTCCCTGATCGCCTGCCGTAGTGCTTCAGTTTCAAGAAGTATGCGGGTTTGCGTGATGTCGGAAAAGTCTGCGATCGAGATCGACTTGACGCGAAAGCCGCGCTGGCCATGTGCAACCACGAGGGCATCCGATACAAGTAGGGCGAGCGCCTCACGAAAGGTACCAGCACCGACGCCATACACGTCTTTCAAATGCTCAACGCGTAATTTCGATCCTGGAGGAAGTCGGCCTTCTATGATGTCGCGCCGCAATTTCGAGTAGGCGGACTCGACGAGGGTCAAGGCCGTTGGTGACTCGGGAGGCTTGGCCAGCATAAGAAGACGCTCGTCGGTTGGATGGATGAAAGACTGCCATCGTGCTTATTCTAATAGAAAAACCGCAATCGCCAGTTATTCCCATAATCTCGAGATTTTTGTGTTGACTCCGAGATTACTTGTGTTTATCTTAAGAAAAGAGCTGGCATGCAAAGGCTTTTTTGCAAGCCGGGAGCAAAGCGCAACCGGGCGCCCTGGTTGAGAAGCGAGCTTGAACAAATGAAAGTCGATTGGAACGCCCGATGAAACAGATCCTGAACTTCGTGAACGGCGAATTCGTCGCCGGACGAGCGGATAAGCTTTTCCGCAACATCAATCCGGTGGACGGCTCGCTCATCGGCATGGTTGCGGAAGCCGGCCGCACTGAAGTCTATGCTGCCGTGGCTGCGGCACGCGCGGCGCTGAACGGTCCCTGGGGCAAGCTGAGCCTGGCACAGCGGGTGGACCTGCTGTATGGCGTCGCCAACGGCATCAACAAGCGCTTTGAGGACTTCGTCGATGCAGAGATCGCCGACACTGGCAAGCCACGCCACCTTGCGTCGCATCTGGACATTCCACGCGGCGCTGCCAATTTCAAAATTTTTGCCGACGTGGTGAAGAACGTGCCTAACGAGTTCTTCGAAATGACCACTCCAGACAACAAGACCGCGCTGAATTACGCGCTGCGGCGCCCAAAGGGAGTGGTGGCGGTGATCTGTCCATGGAATTTGCCGCTGCTCCTGATGACGTGGAAAGTCGGCCCGGCGCTCGCGTGCGGCAATACGGTGGTGGTCAAACCCAGCGAAGAAACGCCTTCGACCGCGACCTTGCTTGGCGAGGTGATGAACGAAGTCGGCATGCCGGCAGGCGTCTATAACGTTGTGCACGGCTTCGGCCCCGATTCCGCAGGCGAGTTTCTTACGACGCATCCTGGCATCAATGCCATTACCTTCACTGGCGAGACCCGCACCGGTGCGGCGATCCTGAAGGCGGCGTCCGACGGCATCAAGGCCACCTCGATGGAACTGGGCGGCAAGAATCCGGCCATCGTGTTCGCCGATGCAAACCTGGAAGCAGTGATGGCCGGGCTGAAACGGTCCGTGTTCGAGAACAGTGGACAGGTCTGTTTGGGCACCGAGCGCGTTTATGTCGAGCGCTCGGTATTCGATGAGGTGGTGCGGCGCCTCAAGCTAGTCGCCGAGGAATTGAAGCCAGGCCTTCCCAACGATCATCACACGACGCTAGGACCGCTGATTTCGCAGGAACATCGTGACAAAGTGCTGTCGTTTTACCGCCAGGCCAAAGAGCAGGGCGCCACCATCGTCACCGGCGGCGGTATTCCCACGATGCCCAGCGACCTCGCGGGCGGATACTGGATCGAGCCTACCATCTGGACCGGCCTGCCGGAGACGTCCAGCGTGGTTCAACAGGAGATTTTTGGCCCATGTTGTCATGTCGCCGCATTCGATACCGAGGAGGAGGCGATCAATATGGCCAACGCCACGCCGTATGGCCTGGCGGCGTCCGTCTACACAAATGACATTAATCGCGGCCATCGTGTGGCGGCGCGCCTGGAAGTGGGCCTGTGCTGGGTCAATAGCTGGTTTTTACGCGATCTGCGTACTCCGTTCGGCGGCTCAAAGATGTCCGGCATTGGCCGCGAAGGCGGTGTGCATTCGCTGGAGTTTTACACCGAGCTACGCAATGTCTGCGTCAAGCTGTTCGACTGATCATTCGTATTGATTGCCTTTTGCGGCGATCGGAAGAAAAGGAATCAACGTGGGACTATCTCAAGAAGACAATTGGCGTTCATCATGACCGGCGGCATAACCGAGGCCATCGCGGCCCGCATCATCGCGCTTTAAGCGGGACTTGTGCATCAGGTCTCAATGACATTCGTGGAATAACAAGGACGGAACCCTCATGCCCATCGCTCAGATTCAGATCATCGAAGGCCGCACCGAAGAACAGATCGAAACCATGATCATCGAAGTGACTCAAGCCATCGCCCGCAGTTTGAATGCGCCGCCCGAAAGCGTACGGGTGCTGGTTAATGAAGTGCCCAATACCCACTGGGGCATCGGCGGCAAAACAGCCAAGCGCCTGGGGCGCTAGTCGTTCCGCCGCTCACTACGAGTATGAGCAAAGCGACGCCATTACCAAAAACTGGAAGGGATCGCACGCTCTAAACTGGCTCGCATTATGGCCAGCAAAGTTTGAGATTCCGGGACTTATCTTCTTCAAAAAAGGAAATTTACATGCTACCGCCTCGCATAGATAAAGAAATCGTTCAAAAAAGCATCGGTGAATACGCTGATACGAATCAGACGGAAGCCCAACGCAGCGCCATTTACCAGGATCTGCTCGGCTTTGTGCCACCCCGTATCGAGGCACGCCTGGCTGTTACTGGAGCACTCGACCCGGAGCTGCTCGATCTGCAGGAGCGAATGCGCGAGCATGCGATGTATCCGAAGTGTTTCGATGTGAAGACTGCTCAACTCATGCTCTTCGGGATGCTTCTGATGGACAGCAGCGACGCGGCAGTTCTGCACGGTATTGCTGCACGCCGCGCCGGAGCAAGCTGGGAAGAAATGCAGGCCGTCATCAGCCTTTGCTTCCTTTTCCGCGGCCTGTCGGCAGCGAACAGGGGCGCCGAGCTTCTGGCCAACATCGCGAAGCGAGAAGCGGCTCAGACAGAGGCCCGCTAATCCGAAATTCCATGCAGAGCAGGACGCCGATTGCAGCTTGCCAGCGGTCGTCGTGCAAATGGCCATTTTGAAGCGACGACGATCGCTGCGGTTCATCACGCTCCTGGCAGGGACAGACCCGCATCGGGTGGGCTGTTCTTGAGTCGTACGAATGAGGCTGTAAATACCGTGAGCGGGCGATCCAGTGGTCCTGAACAGCAAGTGGGCAGCTATGCCGCGGCATATCAAAACGGAGAGAGACAAATATGAGTTACGGAAGATTCACCAGGCGCGATTGGCTACGAGGCGCCGCAGGCATGGCTGGCAGCATGGTCGCGGGCGGATTGTGGGCCCAGGCGCCGAGATACGCCCAGCGCCCAGTCCGACTGATCGTGCCGTTTGCACCGGGCGGTGCAATCGACGCCATGGCGCGACCGGTTGCGCATGCTTTGGGGCGTGAACTCGGACAGTCCGTAATCGTAGAAAATAAACCAGGCGCGGCCGGCAATATCGGCGCAGCGGCGGTTGCCAAGGCGCCGCCCGACGGCTATACGCTGCTGGTCGGCACATCAGCCACGCACGGAGCCAATCCGTCGCTATTTACCAAGCTTGGCTATGATCCAATCGCCGATTTCGAATTTCTGTCGCTGTGGGGCGCGGTACCCAACGTTCTGGTCGTGAACGCCACGGGAGGTCCGAAGTCGCTCGATGATCTCATCGCGGCGGCGCGACAGGATCCCGGAAAGCTAAGCTACGGCTCGGCGGGTACCGGGACTTCACTGCACCTGGCTGGCGTGCTGTTCGAAAAAGCTGCCAAGGTGAAGCTGATGCATGTGCCATACAAAGGCGGCTCGCCGGCTGCGACGGATCTTCTTGGTAACAACATCACCATGATGTTTGACACGGTGTCGGTGGCCTTGCCAAACCTGCGCGCTGGGAACTTGCGTGCGTTTGCGGTCGCCGCACAGCAGCGGCATTTTGCACTACCGGATGTCCCCACCTTTGCCGAGCTGGGCATGCCTTCGGTCATCGCGGCTACGTGGGCAGGTATGTTCGCGCCGCGCGGCACGCCGGCTGCGGTCGTCCAGGAACTGAACGCCGCACTGGCAAAGGTACTAAAGGAAAAGTCCGTGCAAGATGCGCTGCGTGCAAATGGGGTGCAGTTAATGCCCCTGCAGGGCGAGCGCTTCCATTCCTTCGTCAGCGCTGAGATAGATCGCTGGGGACAAGTTGTGCGCGAGGCGAAGATACCAGCGGAATAAAGCAATCCATCGGAACGGCCACAATTTTTCTCAACAGCTGCATAAGCCGCAATTTTGGGTGTGGCGTTCGAATCCAGTCAGCCTGAAGTACTGAGGATTGCATGTGTTCGATGGGTAGGTTGGCCGACTCTGGAAGGACAGCATTCCCAGCGGAACACGAACCGCGAACGAACCAACCGCCGACGGAGCCGTCGACGACGATGGACGGGCTTCCTTCGTCAGCCGATCCTGCGAAGGATCGGTTCGTTATCGTCTCAAGTGTCGGACTGTCGCCCTGTTAAGCAAAAATCGCGACCCGATTTTGGCGGGCCGCGACGCGGGGACAGATCATTTTTCGACGCTTGCGCTGAGAGCGCTTTACCTGCGGCGTGGCAGCACCAGCATGGCGGCGCCTGCAACTATCGCGGCTATGCTTGCCCAGAGCGGGAAGTTGACGCGCTTCTCTTCGTCCATATTCACATGGATCGGCCCTATGTCGGCTCTGTGCGTTGCCGTGACATAGCTGACGCCGCCTTGTGCAATGCCGAATAATCCTGCGGCAATTAACACCACTGCAACCACCTTGAGTGCGTTCATTTTGATCCTCCCCTAATTCGGACGCGGCACCGGGCGAGTGCCATGACGGCTCCGGTTTCCCGGGCCGCGCTTTTGGCTTGCTTGCTGTCGTTTCCCGCCCCGGTTCTTTAGCTTACTTGCTTTCAGTAGCTTTCAACTCTGCTTTGTCCGCCTTGATGGTCTTGACTTCAGCTTTCACCGCTTGCTTGTCTTTGAAGACGGCCTGGCTGTCTTTCGACTCTGCTGACATCACGCCGGCCTTCCTGTTCTTCTTCAGTTTTTTCTTGTCGGCCTTCAGCTTCTTTTTCGAAACCTTTAGCGCCGCTTTGTCCGCGTCTTTCTGCATGCCGGACGCATCGCTCGAAATGTCTTTCTTCATACCCTTGATGCTGCGCTTGTCCTGGCGCACGTCTTTCGCATCCGCCGATTCCGCAGTACTCACGCCCGCTTTGGTGTTTGCCTTCAGCGTTGCCTTGTCGTCCTTGAGCTGCTCTTTCGCAGCGCTCAGGCCGGATGCGTCAGATTTCAGCTGCGCTTTCTGATTGTCTATAGCGGCGCCGTTTTGTGCAGGCGCCTGGGCAAATGCGGCAGCGGACAACAGCAAGATCAGGCTTGAGAGAATGGTACGAATCGGTTTCATGAAGTGCCTTTAACGGAGTGTTCGGTCGGATAACCTGCCGTAGTGTGGCCGAGCGGCAAGCCGCGGTATGTGCGACAGCGCACGTCCGGAACGCGTTTTATCGGAACTCTTCAACCCGTTCGCTACAAGGATGTGATCGCTGGGCCGAAGCCAGGAATGAATCCAGGAACGAAGCAAGGAACGGGGCCAAGAACGAGGCCAAGAATGAAGCTAAGAATGAGGCTAAGAACGGACCCAGGCTAGGACCGGGAAGTGGAGCGTGGCTTACCCTGCTCAGCCTTGCATCCCCTTCGAATCAGGACGCAGCACTTGCGCTCACACCAGTCATTGCCTTGTTCTGGCTTGCACGCCAACTCGCTGGGGCAAGCCCAAACTCACGTTTGAACGCCCGGCTAAACGCTGCCTCGGAATCGTATCCAATCGTACTGGCCACCTCGCCAAGCGACTGATCTCCACTTCGCAGCTGGCGCGCCGCAGTCTGCAGCCGCCAACGTGCCAGGTATTGCATCGGTGACTGGCCGAGCAGATTCACAAATCGCTGCGCCAGTGCGGAGCGCGACAGTGCCACCTTGCCGGCGAGTTCATCGACCGTCCAGGGATAAGCGGGCTGCGCGTGTAGATGTACGAGCGCCTTTCCTACATAGCGGTCGCGCAAGGCAGCCAGCCAGCCTTTCTCGTTCTCCGGCAATGTGTCAATACAGCGACGCACCGCTTGCACGAACAATAATTCTGACAGTTTGGCGAGCACCGTCGCCGTACCGGCCTTTGGCGATGCAGCTTCGGCTGTTGCAAAGCCGAGTGTCGCGGAGAGCCATGCCGATTCGAGGCTTCCGCCAATATCTATCTTGAACAGTCGCGGGAGCGATGCCAGGAGCGGATTACTCAGCGCTCCATCACATGTGAGAAAGCCGCACACCATGCGGGTCCGGGCTCCGCCACCGCCATGGACAATCTGCATGATTTCACCGGGATGCATCTCGACATGCTCGGCCAGCAGCGGCGCCGCTGGTACCGGCTCCAGCTCAAGATCGCTACCCATCAAGTGGGCTTCACCTTGCGGCAGGACGAGCAATTCGCCGGCCTTGATCTGAACCGGCCCATCGTTATCGTCGGCAAGCCTTGCCCAGCAAGAACCTTCGACGATCAGGTGATATACCGCCACGCGATCGGCAGGTGGCAGGAAGCCGGCGCAGGCTTTACTGTCGGCGTGGTTAACCAGGCACCACGGCGACGTGAACTCTCCGTGGAGAAACACCGCACCGCTCAGCTGCACGATGCGCAAGACATCGGACAGAGCATCCATCACCGCTTCCTCCTGATTCGGTGTCCCGGACATGTAAGCCGGAGCATCGGTCATTTAAAAAGCTTGGGCAGCATTTGATACTAGCACTGCGCTCTGCACTGAACAACGATGCGCCTTCGGCGATGAAAGCCGGAGCAGCCGATGGCCGCTTCCGTTGGCCATCTCAACCAAGAGGAGAACGATCATGGATATGAATAGTGGCGTAATCGAAGATTTCAAAATCCGGCTGAGAGGGCAGTTGCTGCAGCCGAACGATTCCGGTTACGACGAAGCCCGGCAGATATGGAATGCGATGATAGACAAGCGGCCTGCACTGATCGTGCGCTGCGCAGGCGTGGCGGACGTAATGGAGGCGGTCGCCTTTGCCCGCAACCATGATCTCCGACTCGCGGTCAAGGGTGGCGGCCACAACATCGCCGGCAATGCGCTGTGTGAAGATGGCCTGGTGATCGACTTGTCGCCGATGCGCTCGGTGCATATCGACCGGGAAGCGAGGCGCGCCCATGTGGAAGGCGGAGCGCTGCTGCGAGACTTCGACCACGAAGCGCAAGCGTTCGGCATGGCGACGCCGTTGGGCATCAACTCCACCACCGGTGTCGGCGGCCTGACGTTGGGCGGCGGTTTCGGCTGGCTCAGCAAGAAGTACGGCCTGACAGTCGACAACCTTTTATCGGCGGACGTCGTCACCGCAGACGGCCGCTTCCTCCGCACGTCCGCGACCGCATATCCGGACCTGTTCTGGGCTCTGCGGGGCGGCGGCGGCAACTTTGGCGTCGTAACCGGCTTCGAATTCAGGCTGCATGAGGTGGGCCCGCAGGTCACGGCTGGATTGGTTGTATTTCCGTTCGACCAGGCGAAACAGGTGCTGACGCGATACCGCGATTTGGTGACTGCACTGGACGACGACGTGAATATCTGGGGTGTGCTGCGAAAAGCGCCACCGCTTCCTTTCCTGCCCGCCGATGTGCATGGCAAGGAGGTCGTGGTGATGGCTTTCTTCTCGCCGCTCGATCCTGAAGCAGTGCAGTCCGAACTGGACGCGGTGCGCGGATTTGGCCAGGCCTGCGGCGAGCATGCCGGCGCCATGCCGTATGCGGCGTGGCAACAGGCATTCGATCCGCTGCTGACCCATGGCGCGCGCAATTACTGGAAATCCCACAACTTCACAGACCTGAGCGACGAGGCGATCGACACCGTCATTCGTTATGCCGGCGAACTGCCTTCGCCGCAATGTGAAATATTTCTGGGCTTGTTGGGTGGACAGTCGAGCCGCGTTGCGCCAGATGCGACCGCGTACCCGAATCGGGACGCGCTGTGCGCAATGAACGTGCACGCACGATGGGAAGACCCGTCGCAAGACCAGCAATGCATCGACTGGGCTCGCGCCTTCTTTTCCGCCACCGCGCCTTATGCCAGTGGAAGCGTCTATATCAATTTCTTGACCCAGGATGAAGGAAATCGCATTGCCGACGCCTATGGCGGCAATTACGCGCGGCTGAAGGACGTCAAGGCGAAATACGATCCGCGGAACCTGTTTCGGCAGAACCAGAACATCCGCCCTGCCGCGCCGCCGGTCAGTTGATACTGCCGCCCCGGTCTAGCCGGGGCGGCTTCGCACAACGAACGCACGTTGAAGGCACCGGTCGATATGGCGGCGCCATCAATGTGCAGCACTTGCATAGGAGGTGAACCATGCAGCATACGGAACCCATGCTCGACGCACGCGGATGCAGCGTCAGCGGCGCTACGCGCGGCGCCCTGGACGCATACGAAGCCGCGCTCGCCGCATTCCAGAGTTGGCGCAACGGCGCTCAACCGCGGCTTGCCACTGCACTGCAGGAAGCACCCGACTTCGTGATGGCGCATGTGCTTCAAGCACACCTGGCGTTGTCCAGCCGCGATCCGGAACGCGTCCGGTCCGCGCGCCCAGTGTTGGAACGGGCTGCCCGCCTGCCCGCCAATGAACGCGAGCGCATGCACCTTGCCGCCATCTCGGCGGTGCTGGCGGACGACTATGAACTTGCCAAGGCGCGTTTTGGCGATCTGCTGCGCGTGGCTCCACGTGATGCGCTCGCGCTGCAGGTCGCGCATTCACTGGACTACATTACCGGCGATCTTGAGCGCATGAGTGACCGTGTGGCGGCAGTGCTGCCGGCATGGTCGGCTGATCTTCCCGGCTACCACGCCGTATTGGCCATGTACGCGTTCAGTCTTGTTGAATGCGGCGAATATGCGCTTGGCGAGCAGACCGCCCTTGACGCGCTGGCGCTGAACCCGTCGGACGCGCGGGCGCACCATGCCATGGCGCATGTCTTCGAAATGACCGGGCGCCCCGAGGCCGGGCGGCGCTGGATGGAAGCGCATGTCGATCGCTGGGATGTCAATACGGTCGTCGCGACCCATTGCTGGTGGCACCTCGCGCTGTTCTACCTGGAGCAGGGCCGACATGATCGGGTCCTGGAACTGTACGATCAGCGCATTCAGGCCGGCGGCTTCAGCCAGGTTGCGGACATGATCGATGCCTCCAGCTTGCTATGGCGCTTGCATCTGCGGGGTATTGATGTCGGCTCACGCTGGCTCGCGCTGGCGGCCGCATGGGAGCCGCATATTCATGACGGATTCTGCAGCTTCAACGATCTCCACGCGATGTTGTCATTCGTTGGCGCTGGCGATTGGGATAACGCGCGGCGCCTCGAGACTTTCCTTGATCAGTGTCAGTCCTTGCCAACGCGCCACGGCGCGACCACGCGGCTGCTGGGACTTTCTGCGTGCCGCGCGCTGATCGCCTTCGAAAAAGGTAAGCACACGCTGGCGATCACGCTTCTCGCGAGCTTGCCCGAGTCGGCGCACCGCCTCGGCGGCAGCCATGCGCAACGCGATGTGCTGCACCTGACCATGCTGCATGCTATTCAGATTATCCGGCGGCCGTCACGCTCGGCTTCTACGGTTCTTTTGACCGCATAGGTCGGACGATCCGGCGTTGGTTGATCCGGCCTCCGGATGTCGGCAAGCGACTGACGTCGGGCAGCACGGATCTGGATGACCGGAGCGGGAAACCGCACGTTGCGAGGGTGATGCTAGAAAAAGAAACGGCCCCGTTGCGGGCCGCTTTCTGTTGCTGAAGCCGCAATCAGTTCGTCATGTCTTCTTTGACGAAATACTTGCGCGCGAATTCCAGCAACTGTCCATCGTTCGGATGGTCAACGGTCTCAACGCTTACGACCTTGTCGGCGATGTCGGCGTGGCTCTTGTTCAGGTGCTTGATGAAAGCGAGCTTTTCCTGGCCGGGACCGACGATCAGGACTTCTTTCGACGCCAACAGCGCGGCGGCGACTTCGTCCATGTAACCGCTACTTTCGACAGCGCGGTTGTTGCCGACGACGCCATGCTTCTTGTGCTTTGACGTGGTCTTGATGACTTCCGACTCCGCTGCGTCACGGCTGAAATGAATGACATGCGCTTCGGCTTGGTCGAGCCAAACGATTGCGTGATTGAACGACATGGTAATTTCCTTGAGCGGGGGTTGCGCAGACCGTCGGTCTGAGTGGGCCGAAGATTCGGCAAGTGCGCCATTCCTTCGTCAGCGAGTGCATAGAGCGTGCGCCGTATTGACCGGTCCTTCTGTACGGAAGCGAACAGAAACGGGGCCCCATGGGCAGTCCCCCGCGGACTGCCTTAGTGTTTTTATTTATGCCTTACCGAAAGGAATACTGATCTGGGCGTGTTTTGCGACATCTCCCCAGCGTTTCAATTCGCTCTGGTTAAATTCTGCAAATTCCCTTGCGTTGCGCAGCTTGGGCTCGAATCCGGCCTTGACGAATTTGTCCCGGTACAGGGGCGTATCCATGCCTTGAACAAGCGTGCTCGAGAGCTGGTCCACAATGCTTTGCGGCAGGCCGGCCGGTCCATACACGCCGATCCAGCTAGTCACGTCAAAGTCCTTCATCCCCTGTTCCTGCATGGTGGGCACATCAGGCAATTGACGGGCGCGATAGCTGCTGGTGACGGCCAGCGCTTTGAGCCGGCCGGTTTGAATCATGGGCAGCGTCGGTGGCATGTTCATGAACAAGAGGTCGAGGTCGCCGTTGGCAGTGCCGATCAGCGCTTCGCTCGCAGCCTTATAGGGCACGTGCTCCAACTTGAGGCCAGCCTTGATGCCAAACAGCTCGCTCGTCAGGTGGGCGGAGCTCCCGACGCCATTGCTGCCGTAAAGCCGCGCCTTGGAACGGGACTTCAGATACTCGATCAGCTGCGGTACCGAATTTGCCGGGTGATCGGCACGTACGACCAGCAGATTCAGAAATTCCGCCGCTTGCGCAATTGGCATCAGGGCTTTGGCGAAATCTATCGGCAATCCCGTTGTTATCACCGGAGGAATCACGTTATGGCCAAGACCGCCGGTTTGCAAGGTGTAGCCATCCGGCGCGGCCGCCGCGACGACGGTCATGCAGACGATTCCACCGGCGCCGGCCTTGTTTTCGACCACGACACTTTGGTTGTATTTGTCTTGCAGGATCTGGGCGGCAAAACGCCCCGCAATATCAGTTGCGCTGCCAGGCGTCGACCCGACCATCATCGTGATCCTTCGCGAGGGGTATTTCGCCTGACTGAAAGCGGCGCCGTGCATGGCCACTGTTGAAGCTCCAAACAACTTCAGGATTGTGCGACGTTCCATGGTGTCTCCCTCTGCAAAGGACAGGTGTCATATTGGACGGCTAACCGGTTACGCCACTTCGCGCAAGACGGTACGTACGGTATCGAAGATGTGGTCAATCTGCGCCGGTTGAATAATCAGCGGTGGCGAAAACGCCAGAATATCGCCCGTGTAGCGAATCATCACCCCTTGTTCGAAACACTTTCCAAAAGCTTCGTAGGCTCGCTTCCCCGGTTGTCCCGCACGGGGCTCGAGCTCGATTCCGGCCACCAGGCCGAGATTGCGGATGTCTTTAACGTGCGGGGCGTCGGCCAGGCCATGAACGGCTTGTTCCCAGTACGGGGCAAGTTCTCTTGCCCGGTCAAACAATCTTTCGCGGCGATACAAGTCGATTGCCGCGATGGCGGCCGCCGCAGCAGCAGGGTGCGCCGAGTAGGTGTATCCATGCATGAACTCGATCGCACCGGTCATGGCGGCGCCAACGACGGCGTCGTGAATCTCGCGCTTGACCGCCACCGCGCCCATGGGAATCGCGGCATTGTTGATGCCCTTCGCCAGGGTAATGAAGTCCGGCGTGACGCCAAAGTATTCACTCGCGGTCGCCGCGCCGAGCCGGCCAAAACCAGTGATGACTTCATCGAAGATCAATAGCAATCCATGCCGCGTGCACAGTTCTCGCAACCGCTCCAGATAGCCTGCCGGTGGAACCAGCACGCCAGCGGAGCCAGCCAGCGGTTCCACGATCACTGCAGCGATGGTCGAGGCATCGTGCAGGGCAACCAACCGCTCGAGGTCGTCTGCCAGGTGCGCACCCCACTGCGGTTGTCCGCGACTGAAAGCGGCATGTTCGATACTAAGGGTATGCGGCAGGTGATCCGTGCCTGGCATCAGGTTGGCCGAGAACGCTTTGCGGTTTGCGGACATGCCACCTACCGAGATGCCGCCAAACCCCACGCCGTGGTAGCCGCGCTCGCGCCCAATAAAGCGCGTGCGCTGGCCTTCGCCACGCGCACGATGGTAGGCGAGCGCAATCTTCAGCGCGCTGTCGACTGATTCGGAGCCGGAATTCGTGAAGAAGATGCGGTCAAGTCCGGACGGCATCAGTTCCGCTACCCTGGCGGCCGCCTCGAATGCCAACGGGTGCCCCATCTGAAAGGATGGCGCGTAATCCATGACGTGCATCTGACGCGTTACCGCGGCAATGATCTCGTCGCGGCAATGTCCGGCATTGACGCACCACAGGCCTGCCGTACCATCGAGAATCTGGCGTCCGTCATCCGCTGTGTAGTGCATGTCCTTGGCCGCGACAAGCAAACGTGGCGCCTCCTTAAACTGGCGGTTCGCGGTAAACGGCATCCAGTAAGAAGCAAGATCGTGTGGCGATGACTCTGGCGGCATTCGTGTCTCCGGTTAGTTCGGATAAAGGGTTACGCCATAGCGAGCGGGAAAGTTTCCGCGAAGGTGCCTGGTTAAAGAGCACCTCATCTCGCGTCCCGGTCCGGCGTTTTTACGATAATATTACAAATGACGAAACGGAAACGGACATTTCCAATCCAGCACATCGTATTCTTTGCGTATTCATAGATCCAATGCATGTTATTCCCTAGAGAAAACGTAGCTGCCCGCGTCGAGTCGAATCTGACGGATCGCATCGCCGCCAGCTTGCGCGATGAAATCACCGGCGGCCAATACGCGCTCGGCGATGTGTTGCCGTCGGAGCAGGTGATCGCCGAACGGCTCGGCGTTTCGCGCACTGTTTTGCGCGAGGCAGTATCGCGCCTGAAGGTTGAGGGGATTTTGAGCAGCAAGCAGGGGCGGGGACTTCTTGTCCTGAACAACCGGCGCTCGTCTGTGCTTCGCATGGTCCCTGCCTCTGAACATGATGTCGAGGAAGTGCTCGCGATCGTCGAATTGCGCATCGGGTTTGAAATCGAGGCGGCAGCCTTTGCTGCGCTTCGACGGCAGGAAACCGACCTGGAGGAGATGCGCGACGCGCTAGCGCAGATGCGGCAGGCAGTCGCCTCGGGCGAGGTGTTGATCGGCGTAGAGGCCGATCTTCGATTTCACGGGGCCATTGCCCGCGCTACCAGGAATCACAACTACGTTAGCTTCTTCGATTTTTTGAGTGACCTCTATCGCCGCAATCTGCTGGTATCGCGCAGCAAATCTGCGAAAACAAAAAGCCGGAGTAAATACGCGCAAGCGGAACACGAGGCGATTTTTCTGGCGATTGAGCAGGGCGATGCGCAAGCGGCGCGCCTGGCCGCGCGGACTCACGTTGAAAACACGGCTGCGCGACTGCGCGCGACGAGCGGTACTGGAAAGCAGGTCAAAGCACGCTGATTCATAGGACAAGGAGGGCACTGTGGTAGCGCATATCGATAAGCTGGTTCCCCCGGGCGAAGGCGTAGTAAGCCGGTCAGTATTCGTCGATGACGAAATCTTTCAGCAGGAGGTGCGTCAAATTTTTTCGCGCGCCTGGCTGTTCGTCGGCCACGAAAGCCTGATCCCAAAGCCGGACGACTACTTCGTCTCGCGGATGGGGACCGATCCGGTAATTGTGACCCGCGATCGACAGGGCGCCATCCACGTATTTCTCAATAGCTGCACCCATCGCGGAATGAAATTGTGCCGCGCGGACCATGGCAATAGTCGAGCCTTTACCTGCCCTTACCATGGGTGGAGCTTTTCAACCGATGGCAAGCTGGTGGAGCGTCCGGGGGAGTTGGTTGGTGTTCCTGGCTTCGCCACGCATTACAAGAGCGACCTGAACAAGAAAGATTGGGGCTTGAAGCGCGTGGCGAAGTTTTACAACTACAAAGGGACCTTGTGGGGGACGTGGGATGAGAATGCCCCGGATTTTCTGGAGTACCTGGGCGACATGCATCATTACCTTGATGCTGCGCTTGACTGCCGCGACGGTCGGCCGGGAGGCTCTGTCGTCATCGGCGGCGTGCAAAAATGGCGCGTCAGATGCAACTGGAAATTCGGCCCGGAAAACTTCATCGGGGATATGTATCACGATGTGAGTCACCGCTCCGTCGACCTCATTGGAATTGGCCCTAGCGGGGGCAAAGGGCGCCGCGATCCCTTAACCGGCCGCATGACAATAGGCTTCAAGGATCTTGGGCACGGCGGTATCGGCCGTCTGCCGTATTACGACGAAGGCGAGTACCAGCCCCTGTATCAACAACATCCGGATGTAGAGCGCTATTACCGCGAGCTTCATGAAAAGCGGGTCCAGAACCTTGGGGACCGGATGCGGGTATCGCATAGCGTGGGTACGATTTTCCCGAGCATGTCGTTTCATGGGCGCCAACCGCGAACCATCGCCGTGTTTCATCCCATCAGTTCGACCGAGATGGAGATGTGGCGCATGTATCTGGTCGATGAAGACGCGCCAGAAGAAGTCAACGAGGCTGCGAGACATTATTACTTGCGATATTCGGGGCCAGGCGGCATGACGGAATCGGATGATATGGAAAACTGGACCGGTGCAACCGAAGCGAGTATCGGCGAACAGGCACGCACCATGTTTTTCAACTATCAGATGGGTCTTGGGCACGCAAGACCAGTGCCGGGCTTGAACGGCGCCGTGGAAAATGGCGAATACACGGAGGAGAATGCGCGAATTTATTACGCTCGGTGGGCGCAGTTCATGAAGGGATTGAGTTGGCAAGACTTGATGCCGTCACGCGCTGAGGGAGTCGAATCCAGATGAGCCACGACCACTCACTCGCCCGCTTCATGCTCACTGCCGAAGTGCAGGAGTTTTTCAACCAGGAGGCGGACTTGCTGGATGGTCGCCGCTTCAATGAGTGGCTGGAGCTACTCGATGAAGGGATCCAGTACCGCATGCCTCTGGGGCGAAACGTCCGGCGCGATGATCTGGCGCACGAATACACCATGGGCATGGAAGCTGCCTGGTTTGATGAGGGAATTGAGACCTTGCGCCAGCGCGTCGCGCAGTTGGGAACCGGCATTCACTGGGCGGAAGAACCACCTTCGCGCGTGTCACATCTGATCACCAATGTCCGCATTCTTGATCCGGATCCGCTAACTGGCGCGCCAGACCGCGTCAACGTCTCGTCGCGCTTCCTGGTGTATCAAAACCGTCTGCAGACCGAGGTGGCCCTGTTCGTCGGCAAGCGCCGCGACGTGCTCGTGCGCCATGGCCAAAGCTGGAAGATTGCCGAGCGTACGATCTACCTTGACCAGAACGTCTTGCTGGCCAAGGCGCTGACGACGTTCTTGTAGCATCCGGCAATGAGCACGGCGGACGCAAGGGACAGGACAATCGAGCGGCATTGCAACGCTGGCGCTAAGCCATCGAAAAGTAAGGGCGCGCCCGAGTCTATGCAAGGCGACAAGACGTCCGCGTCTATAGAGAAGTGGAACAACGCAAGGAGAAAAAGCAATGCCCCGAGCAGTCTTTGTAACACCCCGAGGTGAGGAGCACAGTGTCGAAGTCGCGGCTGGATTGAGTTTGATGGAAGGTGCGCGTGACGAGGACATCCCCGGCATCATCGCCGAATGTGGCGGCGGCGCTATCTGCGGCACGTGCCACGTGCGGGTGGACCCGGAATGGTATGCCCTTTTGCAGCCGTCAAAGCTGAGCGAAACCGCGCTTCTCGAGGCCGTGCCGGAGGGCAGTGCGACCAGTCGCCTCGCTTGCCAGATCGTCATGTCAGAACGCCTGGACGGAATCCGGGTTCAGATCCCGTCCGAGCAGCTGGCGTTTTAAGGTGCCCGACCAGGGACACTGAGCTTTATCTTGTTCGCCCCGGCGTACATCTTGGTAAAACCCCCTGCCATTGACGCTTTGATGGCCAGAGATTGAATGCTTTCGTTAAAGGAAAAAAATGTCTAATACCACACGCCGTGTCGCAATTGTTTCCGCCCCTGTTCCGGACGACTTGCAGCAGGCCATTAGCCAGCATCTCGAAATTTATTCTGTGCCGGCTGGGCAGCGCATCGAGGAAGCAGTGCCTGAGGAGGTGCGTGCACGAGCCATTGCGCTGCTGTGTACTATGCGTACCCCCGTACAGGAGTCACTGTTCGCTGCCTTGCCACAGCTGCAGGTGGTGTCCAATTTCGCGGTGGGTTACGACAATATTGACGTTCCCGCCGCTACCCGGGCAGGCGTACTGGTATGCAACACGCCGGGCGTGCTTGATGCTGCCGTTGCCGACCTGACCATCGGCATGGCTTTGTGCCTTGGCCGCAAGCTGGTGGACAACGATCGGTTCGTCAGGAGTGGCGCATGGCTCAAAGGGCCGGCGCCGCTCGCGTCCGATCTGGCCGGCAAAACCTTTGGGTTGCTAGGCATGGGCCGTATCGGCCGGATGGTCGCCAAACGGGCCCGCGCCTTTGACATGAACGTCGTCTACCATAACCGCCGCCCCGATGCGGAGGCCGAGCGTAGCGGGCTGGCAAGCTACCTCGAGCGGGACGCGTTGTTCTCGCAATCCGACTATGTCAGCGTCCACATTCCGCTCGGCCCGGAAACCACGGCCTCAATCGGCGCCCGGGAGTTCTCGCTCATGAAGCCAACCGCATTTTTCATGAACACGGCACGCGGTGCAGTGGTCGACGAAGCGGCACTGATCCATGCGCTGCGCAGTGGGCAGATTGCCGGCGCAGGTTTGGACGTGATGGTTAAAGAACCGCTGGACACTGCCAGCGCCTTGATCGACCTGCCGAACGTGATCCTGCAGCCGCATGTCGGTAGCGCAACCGTCGAAACGCGTCGCGCCATGATTGCGCTGGCAGTCGACAATCTGGTGAACGTCGCCTCGGGCAATCAGCCGAAGGCTATGGTCAATGAATCGGTCTGGCCAGTGGTAGCGAAAAAAGCGCGCTAATGACGCGGGCGGTGGCAAGTCATGGATGGCTTGCCAGCCGTAGGGAAATGTATAGGTCTGAAATGAGAAAAACTCTTCGCAGTCGACAGAATGCGAAGAGTTTTAATTTGGTGGCCCGGGGCGGAATCGAACCACCGACACAAGGATTTTCAATCCATTGAAATGGATGCCAGCTAGCTCCTTACGAGCTAGAATGGGTGTTGCGATTGCACACGATTGCACACGCCACGGCGACCTCGCCGCCGACCATCCGCTCAGGGGGCTTCATGGGCACCCACGCACTACCGTCCGGGCGCTACCGGCTGCAGATCCGGCGTACGGGCCTGGCCGTCAACGAAGTCTTTGCCACGCGCGCCCACGCCGAGGCGGCGCAGGCTGCCTATGAGGGCGACAAGGCGGGACAGTCGTCGCGCCGTGCCGGTGGCGTCACGCTCGACGATGCCTGGAGCCTGTATCAGGCGTCGCGCGCCTATCTGGAAAAGCGACCGAACAGCAAGACGTCGGAAGAGTCGCACATAAAGCCGCTCCTGCAATGGCTCGGACGGCGCAAGGTCAAGACGCTCACTGCCGACGACGTGGACGCCTACATCACCCGGCAAACCAAGGCGGGACAGGCCGCCAACACCACCCGTCTGGCGGTCGCGGCCCTGTCGTCGGTGCTGAATTTTTGTCGTGCCAAATCGGTGGTTGCTGCGAACGTGTGCATCGGCGTCAAGCGCCCAAGCGCGCGCCCCAAGGCCACGCGCATGCCGGCCGGGCACCAGGGCGCCCTGATGACGGCGCTAGGCCACCCCAAGTACCGCTTCCGCGCCGCGGCCCGCCTGGTCCTGCTGGTACGCGAAACCGGCGCGCGGCCGGGCGAATGGGCCAACGCGCGCTGGGAGTGGCTGCACCTCGCGAAGCAAAACGTCATTTTTGAGGACACCAAGTACAAGCGCGAGCCGCGCACGGTGCCGCTCAACAAGGACGCCATGGGACTCTTGACGGCGCAGCTGGAAGACGTCGCGATCAACCAGCTCGACACGCTGGGGCCCAGCGAATGGATATTTCCGGTCGCCGGACGCGACGGCGAGCTGCGCCCCTTTGCCTATTCCGGCACATTGCGCGACATGAAGAAAGCGGCGCTGCTGCCAACGAAGCTGCGTGCGCACTCGGGACGCCATGAATTCATCTCGAGCCTGGTCGAAAATTCCGACCTGGACGATTCGCGCATCATGTCGCTCGTCGGCCATCACAGTCCGACTTCCATGAAGATTTACACGCACGCGCGTAATATCCGGTTCCTGCCGCAGCTCGAGTCCTTGGAGCCGGCGCGGCGCGTCGAGCGGACCAATGAACTGAGCCAGGCCATGGGCATGCCGGCCAAGGTGGTCGAGGCGTATCTCAGCGCACGGCGGCAAGAAGACGCTGACAATGCGCTTTCCGATGGCGGCGACGAGTTGCTGTACGAGGCCGAGGCGCTGGACACCTTGGCCGCCGTGGCACGGCGCCTGGGCAACACGGAAAGCGAGCGCCTTGAGAAACTGCTTGCACTGAGCCGGCGCGCGGCCGCCGCCGCTGCGGTCAGCCAAGAGTTCAAGGAGCCGTCGGCAGACGAATAGGTGACGGTCCACGCCTTATTCGCGGCGAAGCCCGCGGCGCGCCGGTTGGCGCGTCGCGTCGATATACCGGCCAGGGTCGAACCAGTCGATCGCAAAGTCGTTTCAGGCGTGTTAGCTCACGGCGATGCGTAGATTCAGCGCCGGGTCTTTCTCCTCCAAGCCCAGACGGGGTTGCTGGTGGTTGGCGTACCAACCCGGGCCGATAGAACTCAGCGCAATCATAGTGCGGTGCAAGGCGGGTATGAACCTTCGGACCGCGTCGAAAGTCGCGAAATCAGTTCTGAATGTTCCGCTCTGCGCCAGCGACTTTGGACGAACTCACCGCTCTCTGAGCTCAGCGGCAGGTAACCATGGCGTAGCAGCCCATTTGCGTCTTTCAGATACGTTGCATGCAGGTCACTTCGAATGCGCGCCTCGACGTCCCCTCGCATTTTGGCTGGAAGCGTCGCGCACAACGGTGGAATTCCCGCGCACGACTCAGGGAGACGCGGGGCGCCGCCCCGCCTCGGCATCATGACCGTATCGCCCTTAAGTCCCACGTTGCAGGGATTCCAGCGTGGCCGAAAGCTCCTTGGCGACACGATCTCTGGCCGCGGCCTATTCCCCGATATCATCGTCGACGTCATCCTGCGCGCAGTCGTCATTAAGGCGCAGAACCTCATGCGGTACGCCTGTTCTCCGTCCAGTCCGATACAGATCATAGCGCTCTCCTCGCCAAGCGGCGCATCGTCCCGTTCGTCCGCGAAGGAGCGGCTCGCCTGTGAGCGGTACTGGGGGATGTCCGACGCGTTGTAGGCGGCATACAGCAGCGCGTTAGACTCGTCATTAATGGGCCAGGTCATGATGGCGAGGGACTCGGCCGTCACGCAGGCTACATGTAATCTTCCGGACCGGTCGAATGCTTCTTCAACGAGGTCATCGACGTCAGAGGGACTGACACACAGGGCGCGCGAGCCACTGCGCGCGCTTAGTGGAGAGGGATTACCGTTATCGAGGCGGGGCATAGGTCGCCGCAAGGTTTGCACGGCCTGGTTACTGTTCAACGCGTTGCCTGGCCAATGAATACCAATAGATAAGAGCCCACGGTGTGGGCCCTCGATCTTGGGGCGCTAAACATTTTTCCATCCTGCAGTAAGGCGCGTCCGCCAAACTGAGACGAGGGGTGCGCGGCCGCGTTGCCTTATCCGCGATTGAAGAGCTCGATGGATACGTGGCGCCCGCACCTGACCACGACAAACATCGTATGGAAATGTTCGATGCCGCAAACCGGATAGGGGTCGATGTGGTAACTCCGGTACATCGATGCCAATGCAGGGACCGGATAGTCCTGCATTGCCCTTTTGAAGCCATAAAAATCCTCCTGGACCTGCTTCCAATAAAACTGGTGCCAGGCTTCAATCTCTTCCTGCATTGCGTTCGGCACGGACAGGAACAATATGGGGATAGGCTTTTGTTCTACCGGTATGAGACCAGGAAACGCGACGCCGCCGTGGCTAATAATCATGGCGGCACGGCCCCTCGCGACCAACTGGGCAACCGGCAAAAAAGCGCGGGCGAGGTCAGCCGCGGCCGCACCGCCTTTTTCGAGAGGCAGGCGGGTAATGTCACGTGCCACCTTCGGACAAACGTCGGGCGCGGCCACCACATCAAGCGCGCGGCATTTCCTGCCTTCGCAGCCGATAGGGGCCCGTATCGTCGCGCCTGGAGCCAGCGTGCGCCGTTTGCCGGACATTGGCTGTTTGAAAACGGGAACGCGATCGGCGCGCGAGCTGCCAAGCAGGGTATCAACAGTAAAGTCGCTGAGGCAGAACGATCCTATCAGCAGGCGCCCCCCTGCGATGCAAGCCGTTGCCGTGGGCTTCCCATCGAGCCCGTTGATGAGCCGCTTCGAGAGAAGGCCGGCCGGCACGCAGATGCTGTCCCAGTCAAGGTACAGCTGATACGGGTCCCTGTAGTCAAAAAACAGCCCGGGATCACAGCCTCCCAACGCGGCCAGACGCCGATACTCCGACGACGAAACCCGCACGACCAGCAGTGTAGAACTGAGCCACTCTTCCGTGAACAACGCGTCAAGGTAGCGGCATGTTGCCGTAACCATGACGCGGGGTGCTGCATGAGTTTCCAGCAGTGCGGCGAATCTGGGATTCGATGGCAGGACATCGTCCAGGCGGTAATCCTCGACCTCGTCACGGAGATCCATCACATCGAGGGCTGGTACTGCGTTTTTGCTAAGCATTTTAGGCCTTGTATTGGTTCGGATTGAAGGGCTTGGGCGCCGCGGGCGACGTTTCGGCCTGGACGTAACCCGGACCATCGTGATTGCGGTCACGCTCGGCGCACTACCTGACGCGCTGAAAAACATCGACACCTACGGAGAGTTCCTTCGCGGATTTGACCTCGGCACAGGGCTGCTTGAAGACGAGCCGCGCGCAGGATTAGAAATAGTTCTGACGCTGAAGCTCGACGTCAAAGCCGACCTCGAGCCGAGTTGGACGCTCGATTCTGACCGAGCCGCCCACCAGCAACTGGAACGGTCTTTGGCCTGGAAGGACCGCAACCTCCTGACACCAGCTCGAATCGGCACCTACGCGAACACGAACCTTTCTTGGGCTAGGGGCTCGGTGTTGAACCGTCTTACGGAAGAGCGCGCGAACCTCGGCTCGGAGCTTGCCGGCGCGGCACGCGCCGCCCGGGCCACCTTCGGTGCGCAAGCTGGCCCTCAACTCGCACAGACCCTGCAAGTGGTCACCGAGACAGCTACCGCCCTGGGCGTAGCCATCGGTGCGAGCGCTCAGGCGCTACTTGATGCACACTCGGTGTCGATTGGCGACGGTGCTATCTCGCTCCACAGCGAGACCGGCATTCCTTTGCGGTCGCTGGGCATCGGTTCGGGGCGGCTCCTTGTCGCGGGGTTGCAAAGGGCCGCCGCGGCGGCCGCCACCGTCGCCCTGGCAGACGAAGTCGAGTACGGACTTGAGCCGCATCGGCTCATGCGCCTGCTCGACTCGCTTGGAGCGAAGGACGCGACCCAGCCGCTGCAGGTCTTTATGACAACCCATTCACCGGTAACGCTCAGGGAACTGGCTGGCAACCAGCTTTTCGTCGTGCGCCAGCGTTTGGGCATCCACACGCCACATGCGCCGGTACTGACGACGGCATCCAAGGGACCTTGCGTAAGGCCGCTGAAGCTTTCCTGTCTAAGTCCGTCATCGTCGGCGAAGGCGCCAGCGAGGTCGGATTCGCTCGTGGTATGGACCAGTGGTGGGTGCACTTGGGCGCGACATCTTTCCTGGCCAACGGAGGCTCGTATGTGGACGCAGGCGGAGGAAGCCCCGACCAATGCTTCACACGAGGAGAGGCGTTCCTCAAGTTAGGCTATCGCGTCCTTGTCTTCGTAGATGCGGACAAGCCTGTTTTGACAGTAGGACTTATCGAGAGATTCGTAGCGGCTGGCGGTCAATACATCACATGGCGGCCCGGCTTAGCCCTCAAGGACGAGCTATTCCGCAGTTCAAGCAATGACGCGGTGCACGCGCTGCTGAATAAGGCAGACGAGATGGTCGGCCGCGAGCTCATCGCCGAGCACATCAAGTCGAAGTCAAACGGACAAGTCACCTTGGATGCGATAGAGGCCGAATGGCTGAATGGCGGCTACACTCCTGCGAGTCGAGCATTGCTCGGCCTTGCCGCTCGCAACAACAAGAACGGCTGGTTCAAGTCAGTGACAGGTTTCCAGGAAATCGCCAAGGACGTCGTCCGCCCCCACCTTGCGAATGCAGAGCCGGGCTTCATCGGAATTACGAACCAACTCTGGGGGTGGACGAGTGCCCCCGCCTGAAATCGACATTTTTCAGGCGCGCCTGGGTTCAGTTACCGCCCCAGCTGGATGCGGCAAAACCCAGCTCATCGCGGACGCGCTGAGTCAACACACCGGCATCAAGCCAATCTTGGTGCTGACGCATACCAACGCTGGAGTCACTGCGCTACGCGCCAGGCTCAGGCGTGGCGGCGTCCCGAACTCAGCGTACAGAGTGTCAACTATCGATGGTTTCGCGATGCGGTTAGCAGCAAAATTTCCACTCCGCGCGGGCCTCAACGCGCGCGTTCTCGATCTGGCCAACCCGAACGCCGACTACCCAGCCATCCGAGTCGCCGTGCAGGGACTCCTACAGGCAGGTCACATCTGTGACCCCATAGCCTCATCTTATTCGCGCTTGCTGGTGGACGAGTATCAGGACTGCAATACCGCGCAGCATGCCATCGTCTGTTCCATCGCGCAGACTCTGCCCACTTGCATTCTTGGGGACCCGATGCAGGCGATATTCGGCTTCCGCGATCCACTGGTCCACTGGGAGCGTGAGGCTCAGGCTGAGTTCCCGCCCATCGGCGCGCTGCAGACCCTTTGGCGATGGCAGCTGGCAGGCATGGATGCGCTAGGTGCTTGGGTACTTCAAGCCCGAACATCATTGCAGGCGGGTCAGCCTGTTGACCTGCGTGAAGCGCCAGAGGGCGTCCAGTGGGTTCGACTGACCCAATGCATGGAAGTGCAGCAGCGATTGGTGGCCGCCCGGACGGAGGCGCCGAACCGAGATGGCCGCGTTCTAGTGATTGGCGACTCTATGAATGTCAACGGTCGCCATCAACTCACAATGCAGACGCCGGGCGCCACCTCCGTCGAGGCGGTCGACCTGAGGGACCTGCTGAATTTCGCCCGCCGTTCGACTTAGCGAGTCCCAACGCGCTGCGACTGCTTGCCGAGTTCGCCACTTCACTGATGACCGAGGTGGGGACTGCCAACTTACTCGCGCGGGTGGAAACGATACGAGGCGGCCGAGCCCGCATGCCCGCGACGCCTGCAGAAGTCGCAGCAGTGACGTTCATGGCGACTCCCAACTACACGACCTCGATTAACCTCCTCCTGTCCCTCGCGGACCAAGGCGGTGCGCGTGTCTACCGCCCCGAAGTGCTGCACTGCTGTATCTCAGCGCTGAGAACAGCCGGAGGCGAAGGTGGGTTCATTGGCGCGGCGATGCAGACCCGCGAGCGAAACCGCCATCTGGGTCGACCGCTGGGCCGGCGCGCCGTTGGAAGCACGCTTCTTCTGAAAGGGCTGGAGGCTGACGTCGTGGTCATTCTTGAGCCCGAGCGCATGACTGCGCAACACCTCTACGTGGCTCTCACGCGAGGCGCAAGGCGAGTCGTGGTTTGCTCGTCGACGCCTTTGCTAACGCCCGCCGCGGGCCGCTAGCGGAAGCTCATTCAACAACTGAGTCACCCTCTCAACGGTGACGTTCGGGCCTTCAACGACTGGCTCCGCGCTCTAAACCGGGCGTGCGCTACGGGAACCCGAACTTCCGTATATGGACCCCACCTCGTTTGCAAACATGTCGTTGGTATGGCTTTAAGGTACGACTGCACACGTATATCCGGTCTCATACAACCGCATTCATTTTTTGAATGCGAGACCGTGATGGGCTATTTGCGCGCCGACTCCCAATTGCTTTGACGGGCTCTTCTGCCTCGGACATTCGCGGGTTCTTTCGGCGCCGGTTCGACCTGTTGGCCATCAAACGGC
>JAQGMR010000063.1 GCA_028292265.1 Herminiimonas sp. | reverse complement strand
GACCGGGTTCATTCTTTTGCTCCGCCAAAAGAACGGAACCAAGAAAAGGCGGCCCGGGTCTGCCGCCCCGCTGCGCGGGGTTCCCACGCCGTCGGCACCGAAATCGGGAAGCGGCGGAAACTCGCTCCGCTCACACAGCCGCCGCTTCTTATCCGATTTCGGTACCGCCGTCGTGGCGGCATACAACGGGGGCACGTCAAAGGCACAGGCAACGGCAACGGCGACGGCGACGTCAATGGCAACTGCAACTGCAACTGCAACTGCGACTGCGACTGCGACTGCGACTGCAACTGCGACTGCAACTCCAAGTGCAAAGGCGACTGCAAATGAAACTGCAACGGCAACTGCAAACGGGTGCTCTGGCAACCGCGGGAGAGATTGCAACTTCAAGGAAGAGGCCCAGACTCAGGCGCAGCCGAGGCTAAAGGAACGGCTATCGCTATCGACCTGTGCTTGCTACCCGCCGTGGCGGTTTACTGCTGCTTCCACTTCGGCGCGACTGAGTTGGGGCGCGAATCCCAAGATGAAATCGATCGTATAGGAACGAAGCCAGGCGCCGCGGCGAACGGCTAGTCGAGTGACGTTTGGGGCGAACAGGTGCTTTGCATCGACTGTTGCAAGGCCCTTGTATTTGTGATGCTCGACTGCCATGGAGGCGATCAATCCGACGCCGAGTCCTAGCGATACGTACTGCTGGATGACGTCGGAATCCATTGCTGTCAAGACGACGTCCGTCGACAGGCCAGCCGCGCGGAACGCCTCGTCGATATGGCTGCGCCCGGTGAAACCGAGGTCATAGGTAATAAGAGGAAAACCGGCGAGATCGGCGAGCGTGGCGGGCGTTCCGCCCGAAAGTGGATGCCCTTCGGGGACGACGATGACATGGTTCCATTCATAGCAGGGAAAGGAGATGAGATCGTCAAACGCGGACAGGCCCTCGGTGGCGATGCCTACATCGGCCTTGCCGGAAAGGACGTATTCGGCGATGTGCTCGGGCGAGCTCTGTTGCAGGGCAATCCGCACATCTGGAAACTGGGCGCGGAATGCTTGTACCACCTTCGGCAGGACGTACCGCGCCTGCGTATGGGTGGTCGCGATGGTTAGGGTGCCGCCTTTGGTGCCGGCAAATTCGCGCCCGGCCTGTTGCAGGTTTTCGGCTTCCAGCAGCAAGCGATCGATGATGCGCAAGATGCCTTTGCCGGGCTCGGTCAGGCCAGTGAGACGCTTGCCGTTGCGCTCGAATATTTCCACGCCGAGTTCATCTTCCACCTCGCGGATCTGACGGCTCACACCGGGTTGGGAAGTAAACAGGACGTTGGCGACTTCAGTCAGGTTGTAACCGCGCCTTGAGGCTTCGCGAATGGAACGCAACTGCTGGAAATTCATGGAGACTCCTGGGTCATCAAACTGCTTCGTCAACAAATACATGCATGCGCTTCGGGCGCACCACCAACGTCTCGCCCTGCTTCAATCGCAATGCGGCGAAGCGCTCATTTGATATCACTGCTTCGATCGGTTCCGCATTGTCGTCCCGTTCCAGCTCAAGCTGGGCCAGCGGCCCGATGGCATGGGCCCGCTTCAGTTGCACGACGATGCCCTGGGCGCCTGTGGTGAAGCGCTCAATTTCCAGATCATGCGGCCGCACATAGCCGACACCTTGCGCATCGCGCACGTCGGCATGGTGCGGAGCCGGGAGTGACACGCCGTCGGCTTCAAGCACGCCATTGTCGACGCGTCCGCGGAACAGATTCACGTTGCCGAGGAACCCGTATACGAAGGGTGACGCCGGATGGTTGTACACGTCGCCGGGCGTACCAATTTGTTCGACCTTACCGTGGTTCATCAGCACCACCTGGTCCGCCACTTCGAGCGCCTCCTCCTGGTCGTGCGTCACAAAGATGCTGGTGACCTGCAGCTCATCATGCAGGCGACGCAACCAGCGCCGCAACTCCTTGCGAACCTTGGCGTCGAGCGCGCCGAACGGCTCGTCAAGCAGCAACACTTTTGGCTCCACGGCCAATGCGCGCGCCAGTGCGATCCGCTGTCGCTGGCCGCCTGACAGTTGGGCCGGATACCGGTCAGCCAGCCAGGAAAGCTGGACCAGCTTCAGAAGTTGCATGACCTTCTCGCGGATTTTGGCGTCGGTTGACCGTAATGCGCGCGGCTTCACCCGCAATCCGAACGCGACGTTTTCGAAAACGCTCATGTGCTTGAACAGCGCGTAGTGCTGGAAGACGAACCCGACCTGGCGTTCCCGCACATGGCGTGACGATGCGTCCTCGCCGTCCAGCAAAACCTGCCCATGATCGGGACTTTCGAGCCCTGCAATAATGCGAAGCAGCGTGGTCTTGCCACAGCCCGACGGCCCCAGTAGCGCTGTCAACCCGCCGCCGGAAAACTTCAGCGATACGTCGTCGAGCGCGACGAAGTTTCCGAAACTTTTTTGTATGTTCCTGACTTCAATAGCCACTTCAGTTCTCCGGTAATGATGCGACGCTAAGCCGATGGATCCGCCATTCGAGAAGGGACTTCACTGCAAGCGTCACCAACGCGAGCAACGCCAGAAGAGACGCAACCGCAAAGGCCGCCGCAAAGTTGTACTCGTTGTAGAGAATTTCCACGGCGAGTGGAATGGTGTTGGTTTCGCCGCGAATGTGGCCGGAGACTACGGAAACGGCACCGAACTCGCCCATGGCACGTGCATTGCAAAGGATTACACCGTACAGGAGCCCCCAGCGAATCTTGGGCAGAGTCACATACCAGAACATCTTCCAACCGGAAGCGCCGAGGACCAGCGCTGCTTCTTCCTCTTCATTGCCTTGCGCCTGCATCAGCGGAATCAATTCGCGCGCAACAAAGGGGAAGGTTACGAAAATGGTAGCCAGCACAATGCCAGGTACAGCGAACAGGATGCGAATGTTGTGCTCCATTAGCCAGGGGCCGAACCAGCCTTGCGCGCCAAACATCAGCACGTAGATCAGTCCGGAAATCACCGGCGAAACCGAGAACGGCAGATCGATCAGGGTCAGCAGCAGGTTCTTGCCGCGAAAGTCGAATTTCGCAACTGCCCAGGCCGCAGCCACGCCGAACACAAGATTGAGGGGCACCGCAATGGCCGCGCAAAGCAGTGTCAGTCGAATTGCCGACTGGGCGTCCGGCTCGGTGACCGCTGCGAGATAAACATGCCAACCTTTTTTCAAGGCTTCATGGAACACGGCCGCGAGCGGCAGCAGGAGGAACAGGCTCAGGAAAGAGAAAGCGATCAGCAGCAAAAGCGGTTTTACCCACACCGATTCCATGTTGCCGGCCGCCCGCCGTTGCGAAGCGCGGATCGGGGCCAATGCGGGAGATGCAAGAGCGGGCGTCATGACGGCGGCCATGTCAAACGCGCTCCGGCTGGCCGCGTTTGCGCGTCCATGCCTGTAAGAGGTTGATCGCCAACAGGAGCGCAAAGGACACCATCAGCATCACGACGGCAATCGCGGTGGCGCCAGCGTAATCGTATTGCTCCAATTTGGTGACGATAAGCAGCGGTGTAATCTCGGACACCATCGGCATGTTGCCGGCTATGAAAATCACCGATCCGTATTCCCCGGTCGCCCGCGCAAAGGCCAGGGCAAAGCCAGTCAGCAGCGCCGGCGCAATGGCTGGCAGGATGACGCGCATGAAGATCTGCCCGCCCGATGCGCCAAGGCATGCGGCCGCCTCCTCGAGTTCCCGTTCAACGTCTTCAAGAACTGGCTGCACGGTACGGACAACAAAGGGCAGTCCAATAAAGGTTAGCGCCACTACCACGCCCAATGGGGTGAACGCGACCTTGATGCCGAGCGGTTCAAGGTAGTGGCCGAGCCAGCCGTTAGGGGAATACAGGGCGGTCAGTGCAATGCCGGCCACGGCGGTAGGCAAGGCAAATGGCAGGTCAACCAGTGCATCGACCAGCTTCTTTCCGGGAAAGCGATAGCGGACCAGCACCCATGCCACGATGCCACCAAAAACGAGGTTGATGAGCGCGCCGATAAATGCCGCCCCGAAGCTGAGTCGGTAGGACGCAAGAACGCGATCGCTGGTCACCGCGTGCCAGAATGCCGCGCCGCTCATGCCGGACGTCTTGATAAAGATTCCCGAAAGGGGAATCAATACGATGAGGGACAAGTAAAAAACGGTAAAACCGAGCGCCAGCCTGAACCCCGGCATGACGTTGGAACCCCTTTGCAGGTTCGCTTGGGCTGCTCCCACCATAATTCCCTCGACCTGAAATGTGCAAGGCGTCATGGTGCAGTTTGAACGCATATCTACAAAACGATTATTTCCGCATTTTAAAAATCAAAAATCGTATAAGGGCGGGTTTACGTCGACTTGGCGTTGGCAAATCGGAGATGACCTTCTGCTGGTACCGCAGGGGCATACGGCATTTCCAGAGGGTCTGAAACGACCGGGCAATACCGGTCGTCGCGCGAAATTCCGCTATAGCTAGCGGGTCGGCATGGTGGCCACGGTAATCCCGGCACGCATCTGGCGCTTGCCGGCAGGGACCGCCGGCTGGATTACGGCCCGGGTTACATCCCTCAAGGCGGGGCTGTTTGCGCCCCCCGCCTCCATCCTTACTTCCGGCCCTGCTCGTAGATCTGGTCGAAGATGCCGCCATCAGCGAAGTGCGCCTTTTGCGCGCGGGTCCAGTCGCCGGCCACTTCGCTTAACCCAAAGAGCTTCACGCGAGGAAATTGTGATGCATATTTTTTTGCTTCCTTCTCCACGACGGGCCTGTAGAAATTCTTGGCGATGATTTCTTGCGCGTCGTCGGTGTAAAGGAAGTTGAGATAGGCTTCCGCTGCGGCACGTGACCCGTGACGGTCCACATTCTTGTCAACCACCGCAACCGGCGGCTCGGCCAGGATACTGATCGATGGTGCTACCAATTCAACCTTGTCTGGTCCAAGCTCCTTCAGCGAAAGCAGGGCTTCATTTTCCCAGGCGATCAGTACGTCGCCGATCCCCCGCTCCGCAAAGGTGGTCGTCGCGCCACGCGCCCCGGAGTCCAGCACAGGTACGTTGCGGTAGAGCTTGCGAAGGAATTCCGTCGCACTGGCTTCGGTTGCGCCAGGTTGCTTCAGCGCGTAGCCCCATGCGGCAAGGTGATTCCAGCGCGCGCCGCCGGAGGTTTTGGGGTTGGGTGTAATGACCGATACGCCAGGCCTTGCCAGGTCGGCCCAGTCCTTGATTGCTTTGGGATTGCCCTTTCGCACCAGGAACACGATCGTGGAGGTATACGGCGAGCTGTTATGTGGCAAGCGCTTCTGCCAGTCGCGGGGCAAGAAGCCGCGCTCGGCGATGGCATCGATATCGCCGGCGAGTCCGAGCGTTACAACGTCCGCGTCGAGACCGTCGATGACGGAGCGTGCCTGTTTGCCAGAGCCACCATGCGACTGCCGGATCCTTAGGTCATTTCCGCTCCTGGCCTTCCATTGTTTTACGAACGCCTGGTTCAGGTCCTGGTAGAGCTCGCGCGTGGGATCGTAGGACACATTCAATAGCGTTGTTTCAGCGGCGTGCGCGCTGAAGGCGAATGCAAGCAGCGTCGAAGTCAGTAGTGCGAATTTCCGTAACATGGGTCGACCCTTTGGTTGAATTGGATAGACGCAGGTTACGGTCCCGATATAAAAACCAGAACGAATCTTTCAGCAAGTTGATATGCGCTTTTTAGATATGGCGGGACGCAGGCCAGTATCGGTCCGACGGCAGCCGGCGCGAGATTCGGTGCCCGCCTGACGTGGTCAATTCCCGTCCACTTCAGGGCGCGGTTCCATTTTCAGGAAGGCTGCGCGACAGGAGGCCGCGAGCGAATTTGGGAAAGCGCGAAACAGTTTGGACGCACCGACAAGCCGCACATTGCAGCGACGATACTTCCGCCCAGTCGGCTCTAGAGCAGGCGCAAGATCAGCGGCAGCAGGACCACCAGCCACGTCATGGCAGCGAGCGCCAGAGCGAGGAACACCGCCGCGCTGCCAATGTCCTTGGCATTCTTGGAGAGAGGATGCGACTCGAGCGAAATCCGGTCCACCACCGATTCAATGGCGGAGTTCAGTAACTCGACAATCAGCACCAGCACGAGGACCGCAACAAGCAGGAGCTTTTCCAGCCTCGCTATCGGCAGCACCAAAGCAATCACGGTGCCGGGGACGGCCAGCAGCAGCTCCTGCCGAAACGCATGCTCATTACGCCATGCGGTTCGAAACCCCGCAATGGAATAGCCGAACGCGGCGACGATGCGCTTGATGCCGCTCTTGCTCTTGAACTCGCTGGTGGCGTGAGGAAGGGGATTGGGGGGATTCATGCGCCGAGCTCGATGATGAGAAGTTGAGAAGTGGGCCAGTTAAGCAGGCAGCAGCTTATCGGGGGCCGCGCGGGCAAAGGCGATCAAGCATGTCTCGACCAGGAACACGGCGGGAAATCGCCATCGCCACTTACGTGCCATCCTGATCCGGCACGTCCGCTCTTCAAAACGTTCCCGGCAGGAGAATGTTCTTGTCGACCTTGTTGATGTCGGTGAGGCCGCACAGCGCCATGGTGATGTCCATCTCCTTGCGAAGGATTTCAATGCAGGTGGTAACGCCTTCCTCGCCCATCGCGCCCAGCCCGTAGAGGAACGGCCGGCCGATATAGACCCCCTTCGCACCCAGCGCGATCGCCTTCAGGACATCCTGCCCGGAGCGAATACCGCCGTCCATGTGTATTTCGATCTGGTTGCCGACAGCATCGACAATCGGCGGCAAGGCGCCGATAGACGACTGTGCGCCATCAAGCTGGCGGCCGCCGTGGTTGGACACGATGAGGGCATCCGCCCCGCATTGCGCTGCAAGTCGCGCATCCTCGACATCAAGGATGCCCTTCAGGATCAGCTTGCCGCCCCATTGCTTGCGCACCCAGGCGACCTGGTCCCAATCGAGGGCCGGATCAAATTGTTCTGCGGTCCAGGATGAGAGCGAGGACATGTCCGATACATCGCTGGCGTGCCCCACGATATTACCGAAGGCATGCCGCTTCGTGTTCAACATGCCCCAGCACCAGCGCGGCTTGCTGGCCATGTTGATCAGGTTCTTCAGCGTTATCTTGGGCGGCGCAGACAGCCCATTCCTCAAGTCCTTGTGGCGCTGTCCGAGTATCTGCAAGTCCAGCGTGAGGACCAGGGCTGAGCAGCGGGCGGCCTTGGCACGCTCGATCAGGCGTCGCATGAAGTCGCGGTCCTTCAGGAAGTAAACCTGGAACCAGAACGGCGCGGTGGTATTGGCGGCGACGTCTTCGATCGAGCAGATGCTCATCGTGGACAGCGTGAACGGAACACCTGCTTTTTCGGCAGCCTTTGCGGCGAGTATCTCGCCGTCAGCATGCTGCATGCCGGTCAATCCGGTGGGCGCAAGCGCGACCGGCATGGAGACTTCCTGCCCGGCCATGGTCGTGCGAAGGCTGCGGTTTTCCATATTGACGGCAACGCGTTGCCGGAACTTGATCGCCGAGAAATCGCTGCTGTTAGCCCGATACGTTGATTCGGTCCATGCTCCGGAATCCGCGTAGTCGTAGAACATGCGCGGAACGCGGCTTTCGGCCAGAACTCTGAGATCTTCGATGTTCGTGATAAGGGGCATGGGACGCAATCCTCAAAAAATGATCTTCGGCATTATCTCGCGTGAAGCCGGATTGTGAGACATTCCGGTCGATGAAATTAATTGGCGTTTAACGTGCCGAAAAACTCCAGCTCTTTTCAAGTCTTTTCACGATGTGGTATAAAACCCGTATTGCATTGCACAAAGTCAGCGATCACCCATGAAGAATACCGAACGCGACGGTGAACCGGACAAAACTTCCATTCAGGTGATCGAACGCATGGTCAGCCTGCTTGATGCGCTCGCCCAGCATCCCGATCCTGTAAGCCTCAAGGAGCTTTCGACGGTAACGGGACTACACCCTTCAACGGCGCATCGCATTTTGAACGACATGGTTTTGAAGCGCTTTGTCGAGCGCTCGGAACCCGGAGCGTATCGGCTCGGCATGCGGCTGCTTGAGTTGGGGAACATCGTCAAGAGCCGACTGAATGTGCGTGAAGCGGCACTCGACCATATGCGCGCGCTGCATCGCAAAACGCATCAGACCATCAACCTTTCAGTGCGACAGGGTGATGAGATCGTCTATATCGATCGCTCGTTTTCGGAGCGTTCCGGCATGCAGGTGGTCCGTGCCATCGGCGGACGCGCGCCACTGCACCTGACATCCACCGGCAAGCTTTTCCTCTCTGTCGACGATCCAAAACTGGTGCGCGCCTACGCCACCCGAACCGGACTTGCCGGGCACAACAAAAACTCCATCACCGAACTCTCGCGCCTGGAACGCGAGTTAAGTCTGGTTCGTGCGCGCGGCTACGCACGCGACAATGAAGAACTCGAACTTGGCGTGCGCTGCATGGCTGCCGGCATTCGGGACGACTCCGGGCGCCTGATTGCCGGACTGTCCATTTCTGCGCCCGCAGACCGGCTACAGGAGGAATGGATCGAAGACCTTATCCAGACGGTCAATGAGATTTCTTCAGTGCTTGGGCATGGCGCGGAGCCGGTGGAAGGGCCGGCCGATCGAACGGCCGGATAACGACTGCGCCCTTGTCTCGTCCCTGCACGACAATGCAGGTCGCTTTACCGGCGCCGACCGCGCAGCGCCGCGCCGCGCACAGTCCTTTTTTCAAAGTTAACTAGTAAAGTACGCGACCACATGTAGACTTGGCTACATGCGCCCCACAAACAATTCCTGGCTACTTCTTGTCGCGAGCTTGCCGACGTCCGGCGCGACCGCCCGAATGCGGCTTTGGCGCGCGATCAAGTCGCTCGGCTGCGCAGCGCTGCGCGACGGTGCCTATATCCTTCCTGCTTCCGACGAGCATGCAGTGTCCCTTGCAGAACTGTGCGCTCAAACCAACGAGGGCGGCGGCCAGGCATGGGTTGTGGATGTCCTGCCCCGCTCCCGAGAAGACAATGCCGCATTCACCGCATTGTTCGATCGCTCCGTCGAATACAACGATCTCATTCAAGCCGTGAACGTAGCACGCAAGGCGCTGGCCTCCCAAAGCCCGCTCGACGCCGCACGCACGCGAAAGCGGTTTCTCAAGGAGCTCGAAGCGATCCAGCGCGTGGATTTTTTCCCTTCCGACGCTGGTGTTGCCGCCCTCTCTGCCCTAGCCGATTTTGAAGAAGCCGCCAACACCATCCTGTCTCCGGGTGAGCCGCTGAAGCAGACCGGCGCGATTCACAGGCTGCAAGCCGTGGATTACCAGGGCCGGACATGGGCTACGCGCCGCAGGCTGTGGGTCGATCGTGTCGCCAGTGCATGGCTGATTCGACGCTTCATCGATACCGATGCCAAATTCCTTTGGCTGGACAGCCCGGCGCACTGCCCGCCCGATGCGCTCGGCTTTGACTTCGATAACGCGAGCTTTACGCACGTCGGCGACAAGGTGACGTTCGAAGTGCTGCTTGCCAGCTTCGGGCTTGAAGAGCAAGCGGGCATGGCAAGGATGGCGGCGCTGGTCCATGCGCTCGACGCAGGCGGCGAGGCGAACACGGACGCCGCCGGATTCGAGGCGATCCTGTCCGGAGCACGGTTCCGACTGCGCGACGACGATGAACTGCTAAAGGAAATGGGGGCCGTGCTGGATTCGCTTCTCAGCCATTACAGCAAGGGAGGCAACGCGACATGAGTACGTCAGAATTGCGGCCTGTCTACACGCTGTGGCAGATCATGCTGTACATGCTGCGGCTCGGGGCGCTGGGCTTTGGCGGCCCGGTCGCGCTGGTTGGCTACATGCACCGCGATCTGGTCGAAGACCGCAAGTGGATTAGCCAGGAAGATTACAAGGAGGGCCTTGCCCTGGCACAGATGGCGCCCGGCCCGCTGGCAGCGCAGCTCGGCATCTATATGGGCTATGTGCACTACCGGATTGCAGGCGCAACGCTTGCCGGGATCGCCTTCGTCATTCCCTCATTCCTGATGGTCGTGGCGCTGGGTTGGGCGTACGTCCGCTTCGGCGGATTGTCGTGGATGCAGGCGGTATTTTATGGAGTCGGCGCCGCCGTCATTGGCATCATCGCCATGAGCGCCAAGAAGCTCACGCAGAAGAGCGTTGGCAAGGACAAACTGCTTTGGGCGATTTACCTGGTCCTTGCGGCGGTCACCATCATCACGGAGTCCGAAGTAGCGTGGCTGTTCATCGCGGCCGGCGTGCTCGTGTGGTTCCTGCGCGCGCCGCCGAAGTGGCTTGGCAAGGGCAGCGTCAATACGCTGGCGCTGACGCAGCTGCCGATGGCATGGGGCGTATTCGGGACGACCGATGTGTCGGTCCTGACCCAGATCGCCGTCTTCTTCGCCAAGGCTGGCGCTTTCGTATTCGGCTCCGGACTCGCGATCGTGCCGTTTCTGTACGGCGGCGTCGTGACGGAGCATCACTGGCTTAACGACAAGCAGTTCGTCGACGCAGTGGCTGTGGCGATGATCACGCCCGGCCCGGTGGTCATTACCGTTGGATTCATCGGTTATCTGATTGCTGGACTACCGGGTGCCAGCGTCGCGGCCCTGGCGACCTTTCTACCCTGCTATCTCTTCACGATTATTCCAGCGCCTTACTTCAAGAAATACGGCAAGGTGCCCGGCGTTGTCGCCTTTGTCGACGGCATCACCGCAGCGGCGATTGGCGCCATTGCCGGCTCCGTTTTCGTGATTGCCAAGCGGTCCATCGTCGATATACCGACCGCGCTTATAGCGCTCGTCACGATCGCACTGTTGTGGAAGTTCAAGAAGCTGCAGGAGCCGGTCATCGTCGCCGCGGCCGCACTCCTGGGCCTGATCTTGTATCCCCTTGTGTCCCACTGACCTGTATGGGTCCACTTGATGAAGGAGTCACGCCATGATGAATCGCACCTTGATCGCTCTGAAAAATTGCTGCGCAAATCGAACATTAACATTGTCGCTATACACCAGCACATGACGCATGAGCAGCCGCGAATCATGTTCCTGCACTACTGGGGCCAGGGCAAAGCCGACGATCTTGCCAAGGCGGTACGCACCGCCGTGAATCTCACTGCGACGAAGGTGAACCCATGAAATGGATTACGCGGGAGCGTCCCAAGATTGACCGGATCGCGTGCCCCTGGCTGATTGCCCGGTTCATCGACAAGGAGCCGGAGTTTTTGTACGTGCCAGCTGCGCAAGTGCTGGCGGCGGCGAAAGACACTGGTGCCACCCCCTACGACGTCCCCGGGGTGGAGATGACGCACGTTGGCGACGACTGCAGCTTCGATGCCTTCCTGAAGAAATATCAGTTGAATGATCCGGCTTTGAACCAGCTTGCCGAAATAGTGCGCGGAGCCGACACGTCCCGGCTGGACATGACGCCGCAGTCGGCTGGCTTGTATGCCATCTCGCTCGGGTTGTCCGCGACCTTCAGCGACGATCACGAAATGCTCAGGCACGGCATGGTGATGTACGACGCACTGTATGCGTGGTGCCGTCAGTGCCAGGCTGAAACCCACAGTTGGCCGCCTAAGATGAGTTGAGGCTGCATTTTCCGTAAGGAGAATCGTCACATGAAAGCACTTATCGGCGTGGGCTTGCTGATGTTGGCGACCGACGCGATTAGCCAGGTGGCCAATTTCAACGCAGACGCGGTGGGCAAGCCTCCGGTCGGCTGGACCTGTGGCGCAACCGGCCTCGGCAGCCCACGCTGGAGCGTGACGTCAGACGCGTCAGCGCCAACTCCGCCGAACGTGCTGAAACAGGACGGGGTCGCGACGTATCCGTGGTGCGTCAAGAACGATGCCGTCGCCACCGATGGCATTGTGGAGGTCAAATTTAAACCGATCAGCGGAAAAGAGGACCAGGCTGGCGGCGTCGTGTGGCGGTGGAAGGATGGCGCCAACTACTACGTGGCGCGTGCCAACGCGCTGGAGAACAACGTATCGCTGTATTACACCGTCAATGGGGCGCGCCGGACGATCGAGTACAAGGATGCGCCCGTCGCCCCCAACGCCTGGCACACGTTGCGCGTCGTGTATAAGGGTGACCTGATCCAGGTGTCGCTTGACGGGAAACTCACTATCACGGCCGAGGACCGCCACATCACGGGACCTGGCAAAGCCGGCGTCTGGACCAAGGCCGATAGCGTGACGCTGTTTGACGATTTCAGCCACAACGCAAGCCCGGCCAAGTAAGTCGGTTTCAAGCACCGTGCCGGTCGACACCGGCTGGCGAGCGTGGTCCAGGGGAACATGCAAGATGGCGGCGAAACGCGTATCGGGCCGGACTTCAAGCAATGCGTCGTCGGTGCGCCGGGGTATTTCAAAAGGCATGGGAAGCCCAGGACCCCGCGTGGAAGCGTAATAACGCGGCGTGAGCCGCGTTATTACGCTTGATCCGAGAATGCCTGGCGCGTCCTCGCGACCCAGCGAGATGAATTTGGCGGCAGCGGCAAGGCTGCGTTCAAGATAAGGCACACGCCATCTAGTCGCTTGGCGCTGCCTTTCGTAGTGGGCCGCAGCGTTAGAAATTCGCCATCCTTAGCGTTGCAGTACCAGTGCCTCTTTTAAAAAAAAGGCGAACCGGAGTTCGCCTTTTTCACGTGCATATTGGTTGGACTCCAGGACTACTTGGATTACCTGACCAACTAGCCTTGCTGCGCAGCCGTACGGACGATTGCAGCGGGTCGCACCGTTTCAAGCCAGCGCCGAACCCGGCTTGCGTCAGCCAGTCTCGATTCCTTGCCTTTGGAATCGAGGAAGACCATCACAACCGGGCGTCCATCAATCCTGGCCTGCATTACCAGGCAACGGCCCGCTTCAGAAATGTAGCCGGTTTTCTGCACCCCGATTTCCCACTGGGGGTTCTCGACGAGATGATTGGAGGTGCGGTACAGGAGCGGTGCGCCGCCAGGCTCTACTGCGTAGTGGCTGTCCGTGCTGTATTGCCGAATTAGCGGTACCGCGGAGGCTGCCATTACCAGCTTTGCCAGATCCTGGGCACTGGCGACATTGCCGCTAGAGAGGCCGCTTGAATCGACATAGTGGGTGTTGATCATCCCAAGCGACTTCGCCTTGGCATTCATCGCGGCGACAAACGCCGGCAAGCCACCAGGGTAATTGCGGCCCAGTGCGGAGGCGGCCCGATTCTCTGAACTCATCAACGCAATGTGCAGCATGTTCGTACGGCTAAGTTGCGAACCGACACGCAAGCGTGAGTGACTGAATTTGAGCGTATCGACGTCCGCTTCCGTGACCGTCAGCATCTCATCCATATCCTGATGTGCCTCCATAACGACCATGCTCGTCATGAGCTTGGTGATGGAAGCAATAGGCAGCGGAATTTTAGAATTCTTGTCGAACAGGACTTCGTTCGTGGACTGATCGACGACCAACGCCGCATTGGAACGCAGCGCCAAGGGATCATGCGTTGCGTTCAGGCCTGCGAGATCGCCTGCGGTAAGTACCGGAGGAACTGCGGGAACGGACGGCGTGAAAGCCACACGACGGTAGACAGCCTTGCGTTTTCCGTGCACCAGTACGACTTGGCGCACCAGCTTTTCACGCGTATCGAGTGAAGCATTGGATGCGGCTTTTTGCTTGGGCCGGGTTGCCCGCTTGACTACGTGCTTCTTGCCGGTTTTTTTGGCGCCGGAAGACGCGCCTGTTTCCACCGCGGACGCAGGTGCGGCGGTGAAAGCGATGCATGCAATGGAAAAAAACACGCCGAGCGCGTAGCGATACATCTTTAACTCCTGAAATAATTCCCGCGAGAACTGTCTTGCAGTCTAGCAAAATGCTGCAATATCGCAAGAGAATTAAGGAGTTAGCCGTTGTATTTAATCGCTTTTCGAATTGGCAATGCCGCAAAGCAAAGCACTGGCGCGCGATATTTAACGCTGATCAATAGAAAAGCGAGTCCTGCGTCAGGGAAACGCAGGACTCGCAGAAGCAGAACGGGGCTTTAGAGGGCTTCGGCGATTGCTTTCCCGAGGTCTGCGGTTTTAGCGGTCCCGCCCATGTCCGGGGTGAACGGAGCGTTCTTTGGACCGGCTTCGAGGACTTTCTCGATGGCCCGTACGATGGCAGCGCCTGCTTCGACGTAGCCAAAATGTTCAAGCATCATTGCGCCGCACCAGATCTGACCGATCGGGTTCGCAAGTCCCTTGCCTGCGATATCGGGCGCCGAACCGTGGACCGGTTCGAACAGTGATGGGAACAAACCTTCTGGATTGATATTGGCCGAAGGAGCAATGGCAATGGTGCCGGTGCAGGCCGGCCCGAGGTCCGAAAGAATGTCGCCGAACAGGTTGGAGGCGACCACCACGTCGAACCAGTCGGGATGCAGGACAAACTGTGCGGTCAGGATGTCGATGTGGTACTTGTCCCACTTGATGTCCGGATACGTCTTGCCCATTTCGACCACGCGCTCATCCCAATACGGCATGGTGATAGAGATGCCATTGGACTTGGTGGCAGCCGTCAAATGCTTCTTGGGACGACGCTGCGCAAGGTCGAACGCGTACTTCAGGATGCGGTCCACGCCCTTCCGGGAAAAGCAGCTTTGCTGGAACACGATTTCGCGATCAGTCCCTTCATACATCCGACCACCGACCGACGAATATTCACCTTCGGTATTTTCGCGGACCACGTAGAAATCGATATCGCCCGGCTTGCGGTTGACCAGCGGGGACGGAATGCCAGGCATCAAACGGCAGGGCCGCAGGTTCACGTACTGGTCAAAGTCGCGCCGGAATTTGAGGAGCGAACCCCACAATGAAATATGGTCCGGTACCTTCGCGGGCCAGCCAACGGCGCCAAAGAAAATCGCGTTCTGTGGTTCGAGCAGGTCTTTCCAGTTGTCCGGCATCATTTGACCATGCTTCTCGAAGTAGTCGCATGACGCAAAGTCGTAATGGTTGAACTTCAGATCCAGCCCGAATTTGCGGGTGGCGGCATCGAGCACCCGCACACCTTCAGGTACCGTTTCCTTGCCGATTCCGTCTCCAGGGATAACTGCGATATTTTTCATGGTCTAGTCCAAAAAAGTTGCGAAGCCGGAAATCGGCTCGCGTTGGGTTACAAGTGAATTCTCGATCTTCGAAGGATCTGCGTAGCCAAGTGACATGCCGCACACCAGCTGTTCAGACTGCGGAAAATTGAGGTGCCGGGCAATGATTTTATGGAACTGGGTGAAGGCCGCTTGGGAACAGGTGTCAAGACCGCGTCCACGTGCAGCCACCATGATGTTTTCCAAGAACATGCCGTAGTCCAACCACGATCCCTGATCCATTACGCGGTCGATTGTAAACATCAACCCGACGGGCGCGCCAAAGAACTCATAGTTGCGTGCGTGCTGTCTCTGCATGCCGGTCTTGTTTTCCCGGCCCAGCCCGAGCAGAGTATACAAATCCCAACCGACCTTGCGGCGGCGGTCGACGAAAGGCGAGACCCACTTGCGCGGATAGTAGGCGTATTCCTGGGTGTGCTCGCTGAGCCGCTCCGGATCGGCGGAAGTTTCCAATATCTCGCGCGACAGGGCTGCCTTCGCAGCGCCGGTCAATACATAGACCTTCCAGGGCTGCGTGTTGGAGCCAGATGGGGCTCGCGCCGCAACCTCGAGAATGGCCTCGATATCCGCGCGCTCAACCGGCGTGGGGAGGAAGGCGCGGATCGAGCGCCGCGACGTGATCGCCGCATCGACGATTCTTTGCTCATTGCTTTCTATCATTTCGACTCCATTGACGAATTGAATCCGGGTTGCAGCCTCATGAACGGCTCACGACAAAAGCGACGCCGACTACGGCCAGCACCATGCCCAGCATTGCGGTCAAGCTGAATGCCTCGCCGAACATGGCCCATGCCATCAGCGCCGTGGTCGGTGGGGTCAGGTAGAGCAGGCTGGTCACGCTGGTTGCCGCGCTCTTTCGGATCAAGGCGAACAGAAGGAAGATGGCCCCAATCGACAACGCAAAGGCCGACCACAGCAAGGCGCCGATAAATGTTGGCGTCCACTGCACCGATGAAAAGGCCCAGTCGAGGTGCTCGGTCAGCATCGCGAACGGCAACAGTGCAAGGCACGAGGCGGCGAACTGGATGATTGTCCCGGTGCGCAGGTCGAAGCGCGCGCAATAGCGCTTTTGGTACAAGGTCCCGATCGTGATTGATGCCAGCGCGAGTACGCAAAGCAGAATGCTTTCAGTCGACAACCCCAGCAAGCTGATCTTGTTGGACACCACCAGCGCCACGCCGCAAATGCCGAAGACCAGTCCGACCCATTGACGGGCGCTAACCGACTCGCCAATAAGCGGGGCGGCGAACGCGGTCAGTATTGGCTGCATGCCGACAATCAGGGCCGACAGACCAGCCGGCATGCCGAGCTTGATTGCGCTCCAGACGCCGCCAAGGTAGCCAGCCTGGACTAGAATCCCCGCAAGGGCAATATGGCCCACCTTGCCGACCGGCCACGGCGCGCGCAACACAAGGACCAGCGGGACCAGAACCACGATCACGGCCAGGAATCGAAGAATCAGAAAGGTCAGCGGCGGCGCATACGGCAGCCCCAGTTTGGCGACAACAAAGCCGGAGCTCCAGAGCACGACAAATACGTACGGCATAAGTGCGACCCACCGTCCGGGAGGGACGTCGGGTGTGGACAGGGCGGGTCGTGCAGGAGGTGTCATGAATCCGGAACATGTGAAGTAAGGCGCTGCACGCGATTATCGCAGCAGGAGGCAAATCAGTCCGCCATGGTCCCACGAGTAAGCGGGGATAAAGTGGTTTACGCGAGCCTGACGCTGTCGGCAGGGTCACGGCCGAAACCGCGAGCTATGGTAACGGCATTCGGGATTCCCGCGCGCGGCCGGCATGCACCCGATCCATTGCACCGCATATTAGTTATCCCGGCGTCCGCTCATGACGCAGCATCAGCCTCATTGCAGAATTGTGAGACTGGCATTGCGCAAGTGGCGGCCATAAGCGCTCGTCTCACATGCTTCCTCCTTGGGGGTGCATTCAATACGGCTTCATCAAGCAGCGATCGGCTGGCTGAGCGACACGATGTCCAGCCCGGCCGGTCCGGCCGCCTTGTACTCCAGCAGCGTGCTCGGATCGTGACCGGCGATGATGTGCTGCGGCGACTCCGCCAGTGACTCGATTATGTCGTAGCCGTCAAGCATATCGCCAACGTTGATGACGATCGGGAACGGCGAGCGCTGGCGCAGGTTCGCGAGGTAGTGCGCCGCGTCTGAAGCCAGCACAATCCAGCCGCGACTCGTATGCACCCGCACGATCTGCAATCCGCGAGTGTGGCCGCCGACCCAGTGCACGGTGACGCCGGGTCGCATTTCCCAAGTGCCGTCGTGAAAGCCGACCCGCCCCTCGAAATTGGCGTGCACCAGTTCACACACATCATGCGGGTTGTAGGCATGGCCGCAAAAGGCGTGACGCATGTCCTTGCCGGTGGCGTACTGCATCTCGCGTTCCTGGATGTGGAAGCAGGTATTTGTCAGCAGGGCCGTATTGCCGGCATGGTCGTAATGCGCATGGGTGATGATCGTGTCCTTGATCTCTTCCAGCCGGATGCCCGCAGCCTGTACCGACTTGATCGGGCAACGCAACAGGGACCGCTTGCGCGAGTCGGCTGCCTTTTGGTCGAAGCCCGTATCCACGAGGATGGTCTGGTCGCCGTTGCGCAGGAACCAGACGTAATAGTCCATGCTGGTGGCGGTGTCGTGCACGTCCTGCGATATGAAGTTCTCGCCGGGCCGCCGGCTGACAGTGGCGTAGCGCAGCGCGTAGGCTTCCCAGATTGGCAAGCTCATTGTGGTCTCCTCCTGCTTCGTCGTTGTTTGTTGTTCGTTGTCTTCTAGTCGCTTCCGATGGCAGCGCAGCGGCCGCTGCCCCGCCAGGAGCCTGCGCGGTAGAAGGCGGCGAACATTGCAGCCGCGGTTCCTCTGCCGCGCACGCTCCTACGTCACGGCACGCTCCCGCAGCTGCTGCAATGGCTGTTCCAGCCATCGGGCGAGTGCGATCGGGTCCTCCACCATCGGGAAATGGCCCATGCCCTGCATCTCGATAAACTGGGCGCCCGCAATCTCTTGCGCCACCCTTCTGCTGTCGGCAGGCGTGGCGGAATAGTCGTAGTCGCCAGTCAGCAGCCACAGCGGGGTGCGCGAGGCATCAATGGCGGCGGTATGCGCGTGAGCGTCAAAGTCGTCGCTGTAGAAAGCAAGGTCGCCGTCATAGACACCGGGCGCGCCCTGCGAATAGATCCAGCTTGCATCGTCATGCCCGGCGCGCGGCGTGGTCGGCGACAGCAGCGAGCCTACCCAGGCGGCAGCGAGTCGCCCGCCATGCACCTCGGGCGAGTTCAGGTACGGCGAACGTCGACCCGGCGAGCGATAAGGCACCTCCAGCAGCGCAGCACCAACGAAGCGTTCCGGATAGCGCGCCAGCAGCGGCAGCGCAATTGCCGCACCCATTGAGCAACCCATCAGGACCACGCGCTCCAGGCCAACGGCGTCCAGGTACTGGATCACCCAGCGCACGTAATCGGCTTCGGTAAGTTCCCAGTGCCAGTTCGGACGGCCCGCTGGCAGCGGCGAACGACCGTGTCCAGGCAAGTCGAACGCATGCATGCTCCATTGCGAGCGCAAGGCATCGATGCCCATCAGGCCGTGCCACTGGCGTGCGTCGGCGCCCGCCGTGTGCAGCATCAGGAGGGCGGGTGCCTGGGCCGGGCCGCAAGTTTCGGAGTAGGCCCAGTCCGAACCGGCCTCCGTGCTGCCGAGTTCGACGTAGCGTCCCTGCAGGTGCGCCAACGCATTGCGCTCGTGCCTGGGGGCCGGACTGCAGCGACCATCCACCATCGATTCACGCATGCGCTGTACCAGGCGCTCCAGAAAAGGCAGGGCCTGGGCCAGCGCCAGTTCATCGGCATCGACCGCAAAGCCGGCGACCATGCGCCGTAGCGCGCCAAGCGAGTGGTAGCCCGGCGCAGGCGCGCGGGAAAACACTTCAATCCAGATCGTGGCGTCAGCGGCGAGCCGGATAACCGGCCCACCTTCCACGCCTTGCCACAGTACGACTGTCGACCCCTGCTGGCCGATGCGAAGCTCGACCCTTGCCTTGCAGCGCCGCGCATCGTCCCCAACCTCCGGCACGGACAGTGCGACAAGCGCGGCTTCACCCAGCCTGGAAGGCAGGGTCTCGATCGTCATTTCCGACGGACCCACTTGTGGACGGCGGTATGGTCGGCGCCCGGCTCCAGACCCTGTTCCGCGGCTGTCGCCACGGCCAGGCACTTTTGCACAAACTCGTTTGGCGTCTGCATGCCGGTGATGAAGTCGGCGGCGGTCTGCACATCCTTGCGCATGAGCGATAGCGCGAACCCGGAGTCGTACCGGCCCGACAGCATGAAGTTCTCCACCTTGTGCTCGGTGGTGTTGTTCTTGCCGGTGGACGCGTTGAACACCTTGTTCACAAGCTGCGGCGCAATGCCGAAGGCTTCAGCCGCAACCAGCGCTTCAGACACGGCAATCAGACCCGAGGCCGAGACGTAGTTGTTGAGCGCCTTGACCGCATGGCCCGCGCCTGCCGAACCGACGTGAATGATGGTCTTGCCCATGGCCTGCAGAACCGCCGTGGCGCGCTCGAATCCGGCTGCCTCGCCGCCGACCATGATGGACAGGCTGCCGTCCACGGCGCGCTTGACGCCACCCGAAACCGGCGCATCCAGGAAGCCGAGGCCCAGGTCCGCCAGGCGTGCCGCGTTGTCACGCGAATGCATTGGATCGGACGAGCTCATGTCCACCACCAGCGCGCCGGGGTCCAGCGCTTGCGCAAGCGCGGGTGCGCCCTGCCACAGCAAGGCGTCGACCACCTTGCTGTCGGGGAGCATCAGGATCACTAGGTCGCTGCCGCGCGCAGCCTCCACCGCGCTTGCGGCACGCGTGAAGGTCCCCAGGGTTTCCAGTTCGGGCCCGGCGTTCGGCGCGAGGTCGAATCCCCTGACCGCGATGCCGGCCCGTAGCAGGTTCGCGGCCATGGGGACGCCCATGCGACCCAGGCCGATGAAAGCAACTTGATTGAGCGCCATCCCTCAGATTCCCATTTCTTTGAAGACTTCCTTCGCGACGCGGAAGCTGTCGATGGCGGCCGGCACGCCGCAGTAGACGGCAGCCTGCATGAACACTTCGCGAATCTCTTCCTTGGTGACGCCGTTGTTGATGGCGCCACGGACGTGGAGCTTCAGTTCATGCGGACGGTTTAGCGCTGTAATCATGGCGAGGTTCAGGAAGCTGCGGGTGCGGCGTTCCAGGCCCGGCCGGTTCCAGATCTCGTTCCAGCAGTATTCGGTGACGAGTTCCTGCATGGGCATGTTGAAGTCGTCGGCGTTCTTGATCGAACTGTCAACGTACTCCGCGCCCAGTACTTCACGGCGTGTCTTCAAGCCCTTCTCGAAAGCATCCTTGTTCATGTAGTGCTCCTTTTCTTTATTGTCTTCGGTTGATGTTTCTGTAAATTGGTTTGGGAATACTGCCATTAGGACAAAAAACGCTGTTGCAAACCGTGAAAGCGCGAGCGCAGTTGCGAAAACTTCGTGCAGTCAAAAGCAAAACACCGTGGTGGAGATTCAGGGCCGTGGCGCAGGCCGCTAGCACATTGCCCGCTGCGCTTTTTACGGTCACTTGAGCCGCGAGATTGGTGATCAATCTATGCCGAAGTCCTTGTTTGCCTCACCCAGTGCGGGGTAGGTGCCGCAATCGGCGGGGCCGCGGAACACATCCTGTACCGGAACAGGTAACGCACTGATGCGCTTGTCGCCGTTTTCAAGTCCCCTCGAAAATACACCGCGCGCCTTGAACTGCGCATCCGCGAAAGCTTCTTGCATCGAAGCGACGATTGCGCAGCACACGTCCTTGCCAATGAAACAGGTCTGCCAGTGTGCCGCAGTCTGCGTGGCAATAATCTCCTGGATGCGGGTTTTCACCATGTCGGGCGACCTGCTGTCATCAAGCAGTTCGCGCGGGGCGCCGATTGCGTCAATGAAATTCGACCAGAACTTGTCTTCGAGCGGCGCGGCTGCCACGAACCGGTTGTCTTTGGTGCGATAGATTTGATAGCGAGGTGAACCGCCAGTCACCAACTCGCCACCGGGCACCGGCCAACTACCTTCCGCTTGCCCATTACCGAGCGCCCAGTAAAGGAACGTGAACAGGTTATCGGCCATTGAGATATCCAGCTTGCACCCCTTGCCGCTTTGGTCCCGCTGGCGCAGCGCAAGCAAGATGTTGACGACTGCGGGATAGGTGCCGCCCGCGATGTCAGCGATAAGCGCAGGTGGCACCACCGGCGCACCGTCGGAGCCCGTTGAGAGCCCGAGCATGCCCGACTCGGCCACGTAGTTCAGATCATGCGCGGCAACCTGCGCACGCGGTCCGGTCTGTCCGTATCCCGTAATTGCGCAATAGATGATCCTGTCGTTGATTGCCGACAAAGCCTCATAGCCCAAACCCAGCCGGTCCATCACGCCGGGGCGGAACTGCTCAACCACGATATCAGCGCTTTCAATCAGACTGCGTAGCTTGTCAACCGCGCCCGCCTGCTTGAGATCGATCGCGAGGCTGCGCTTGCCGCGGTTCAGCAGCGCGAAGTTCACACTGTCCTTGCCAAACTTCGGCGCATAGCCGCGCATGTCATCGCCCTGCCCCGGCCGCTCGATCTTGATCACTTCAGCGCCTGCTTCGGCAAGCAGCAGCGTCGCCATCGGGCCAGGAAGCAGCGTGCTGAAATCGAGAATTCGCACTCCCTCAAGCGGTCGCTTCATCTCAGGCTTCCTTCTTATGGGAACGCAGCTTGGCGACTCTTGCACGCCGTGCCGGCGCATAGGGCGACTCGCCCAAGGCGTCAAACAGCGCGCTCGTTACGTCGAAATGATGTTCCAGCCCGGTGCGCTCCAAAAGCGCTATCGGGCCTTCCGGGTAACCCAGGCCGAGGCGCAAGGTCAAGTCCATGTCGTCCGCCGTGGCCAGGCCTTCATCCAGACGACGTAGCGCCGCATTGTAGTAGGGCCGCACCAGGCGGTCGATTATGCGACCGGCAAAATCCAGGCAAACCGCGACCTTCAGTCCCGCGCCTTCCAGCACCTGCCTGGCCGCGTCGATCGCAGAATCAGCGGTATTGGGTTGACGTACCAGCTCTACCAGATTGGAAGGGTCCCCGTCGCCAAGCCGGAAACGGTTGAATCCCAACACGTTCGAGCCCTCGTTGCCGCGGCTTTCACCGGTATGCACGCCGAGGCATTCCGTGCCAAGTTCAATAAGGATGGCGGCTTTGTCGCCTGCGCCCTGCAGCGCTGCAAAGGCGCCGCCCGCCTCGTTTCCCAACAGGATCACGACGTCGCCATCGGCCGTTTGCCCGTCCAGCAAGGCATGGGAAGCCGGGAACGAGGGACTGTTGCCGCTATCGATAATGGAATAGTTCATGCGTCAGCTCCCATACATGGCGTTGCCTTCATACGTAAAAAATCCCCGGCCAGATTTACGGCCCAGATGCCCCGCGGCGATCATGCGCTTGACCAGAGGGGGGCACGCCGCGCGTGGCTCGTGGGTGATGCCGTACAGCGCTTCGCACAGCAACAGTTGCGTATCAAGGCCGATCATGTCGAGCAGCTCCAGCGGACCCATCGGATAACCGAGCCCTTCCTTGATGGCGCGATCGATGTCCGCCGGCTCCGCAACGCCCGCTTCCACCAGGCGGATTGCATCATTGTTGTAGGGGATCAGGAAGTAATTGAGAATGAAGCCGGGGTTGTCCTTGGTCTTCACTGGCCGCTGGCCCATCGCTTCGCACGTCGCCCATGCTTTGGCAAAGCTGGCTTCGGACGTGTTCAGCCCAGGAGACATTTCAACCAGCTTCATCAACTGCGCCGGCAAGCAAAAATGCATGCCGACGAAGCGATCGTCGCGACCCGATCCGGCAGCGATTTCCGTAATTGAAAGCGTGGACGTGTTCGATGCAAAGATGGTGTCTTGCGGACAGACGGCGTTCAGCTTGCCGAATAGCTCGTGCTTGACCCGCAAGTCTTCAAACACCGCGTCGATCACCAGATCGCATTGACCCATGTCGGCAATGTTGGTGGTCGTCACCAGATTGTTGGTGCTTGCCGTCGCTTGTTCCTGGGTCAGCTTGCCCCGCTTTACAGATTTGGCAAAGAAATCCCTGGTCTGTTTATGCGACCGGTCGAGCGCATCCTGGCGCGTGTCATAGACCACGGTGCGGAATCCCGCGCGGGCCGCCACGATGGCAATGCCGGCGCCCATGGTTCCGCAGCCAGCGACGCCGATAGTTTTAATCTCGCTCATTGGAGTCCTTATTTGATTAGAAAACTGCGTCCGATCAGCTGGCGGTGAACCTGGTTAGTGCCTTCCCATATCTGGGTAATCTTGGCATCTCGCATCAGTCGTTCGACACGGTAATCGCTGCAGTAGCCATAGCCGCCGAATAGCTGGACGACGTCGGTCGTAATACGCATCGCGATATCGGAGGCGCGCATCTTCAGCATCGAAGCCTCCATGCCAAAATCCTTCCCGCCTTCATCGATCCGCTTGGCCAGGCGCCACATCCAGGCTTCACACATTGCCAGGTCGGTTGCCATGTCGGCCAGCATGAATTGGACACCCTGGAATTCGATGATCTTGCGGCCGGACTGTTTTCGCTGGTTGATATAGGCAACGCCATCCTCGAATGCGGCGCGGGCGATGCCGAGCGCATGGGCACCCACGCTCGGGCGGGATTTGTTGAGGGAGGAAAACAGAATCTTCAAACCGTCTCCTGGCTCGCAGAGGAGATTGGCCCTGGGTACACGGCAGTTGTCGAAGGATATGGTGGCTGTGCTGGAAGCCCGGTGACCCATTTTTTCTTCGGTACTGATGACCGAGAGACCTGGCGTTCCCTTCTCCAGAACTAGAACCGAGATCGACTTCTTCGCATCGTCAATTTCGCTCCACTTCCCGAACAGTACATACAGGTCAGCGACATCGCCGTTCGTGATGAACGTCTTGACACCGTTGATCACAATGTCGTCAACATCCAGTGTGAAGCGCGTGCGCATGCCCGTTGCGTCCGAGCCGGCATCCGGTTCCGTAATTGCCAATGCGGCCAGTCCGCCTTCGGCAATACGCGGCAACAGGCGCGCTTTCTGCTCTTCGGTCCCGAAATCGATAACCGGCTTGATCGCATGGAAATTGGTGGCCCAGATAATCCCTGTCGAGGCGCACGCCTTGGCGATTTCGCGTACGCATTCGAGATACGCCGTATAGGAAAGTTGGGCGCCGCCATATTGCTCCGGAATGAACATCGCGTTCAGTCCCAGATTGTTGATCGCCTTGACGTTCTCCCATGGGAATTCGCCGCTTTTGTCATAGTGCTGCGCCCGCTTGGCAAGCTCGTCCCGCGCTAGCGAACGCACGCTGTCCAGCAACTGTTCTTCGTCCTCCGACAAGGTGATGTCGGCGTCGAGCCGCTCAAAAATATTCACGGGCTATCGCTCTTTAAAAGATTGGGTTTCAGTGTGCAATTCCCTGCGCACCGTCGACATAAATTGTCTCGCCAGACAGGAACGGGATATCAGCGACAAAAAGCGCCTTGACGAGTTTGGCGACGTCGTCGGACGTGCCAGGCTCGCGTCCTGGAATGCGTTTTCCGAGATACTCGCGCAACGGCCCCGCCGTCATCGCCTCGCGATTGAGGTCGGTCGTGATGTAACCCGGAGCCACGTCAATGACACGAATTCCCTTCCCTGCCCACTCGACAGCGAGGCACCGCGTAATCGCGCCGACAGCCGCCTTCGACGCGCAATAGGCGAGATTGCGCTTGACGCCCAGCTTGTCAAAGAAGGAGCCGATGTTGACAATGAGGCCGCCGCCGGCGCTCACCAGATGAGGGTAGATGTGCTGGCAACTTACGAACACGGAAGTCGTGTTGGTCGAAAAAACCGTCTCGTAATCATTAAGCGAAAACGTGGCGCTTAGCCCTTCAAGATGGATGCCGGCATTGTTGACCAGGCCAACGATCGGCTCGCCCATCGCAGCCACCTGCTCAAATACGCTTTGCAGGCTTTCGCCCCGCGTGACATCGCAAGTGAACGCCGTGCAGCGTGCGAGTGCGACATCGCTGGCATGTGGCACAACCGGCAATTCGCCACGGCGCGAGAGGCAAGCGACGTTGTAACCCTGGTCTGCGAGCGCAATCGCGATCGCTGCGCCGATGCCCCGGCTGGCGCCGGTAATGATAACTGTGCCTTGCTTGCTCATGATGTCAGCAGTCCTTGAATTGCGGCTTGCGATTTTCGAGGAAGGCGGCCATGCCTTCCGCCGCGTCCTTGGTCTGGTATGCGAGCGTGGACAGATCGGCTTCGATCTTCAGTCCCTCGGAAAGCGTTGTCTGCAATGCGCGTTGTACCGCGCCGCGTGCCAGGCGCTGGGCAACCATGCCGTGGCCAGTGAACTCGCGCCCAAACGCCATCCCGGCCTCGATTGCATCGCCCTCCACCATCCGATTCACCAGGCCGATGCGCAGTGCCTCTTCTGCCGCAACCGTGCGCCCGCTCAGAATCAGTTCCATCGCCCTTGCCTCGCCGATTGCGCGCGGCAAGCGCTGGGTGCCGCCATAGCCGGGTATAAGCCCCAACTTGATTTCGGGGAGGCCAACTTTGGCGTTGGCGGTGGCCAGGCGGAAGGTACAGGCGAGCGCCAACTCCAGTCCGCCCCCGAAGGCGTAGCCGTTGATGATGGCGATTGACGGTATGGGGAACGTGTCGAGCCGCGCGAACACGCGCTGCCCCAGTTCAGCGCCACGCTTTTGCGCTTCCACGTCACGGCCCAATAGCTCCCGAATGTCGGCCCCTGCGCAAAATGCTTTTTGCCCGGCACCGATAATCAGTAGTGCGCGGGCTTTCGAGTTCTCCACTTCGTCGAAATGGCGGCTGATATCGCCTATGAGCGAAAAACTCAGCGCATTCAACGCCTCCTGGCGGTCAATGGTCAGGATGGCGAACTCATCACGGAACGATAAGGTGATTGGCATGGCGCGTTAACCTTTTTCCTGGATTGCTTTTTTGGATTCGGTCCACCGTACGGGCGTTGCAACGATGCGACCTTGCTTGTGCCATTCCACCAGTTCGCGCTTGAGGATCTTGCCGCTCGCTGTCAACGGAAATTCCTCTAGCACGATGTAATACTCCGGCATATCGAACTTCGACAGGCCGGACGCGTACAGGTGCTGCAGCATGGTTTGTGCGTCGGGAGCGTGTCCCTCGCTGGCCGTGACTGCGAGACAGGCTTTCTCTCCAAGACGGTCGTCGCGAATCGGGAAGGCCGCCGCCTTGAGTACATCGGCATGCGCAACGGCAAGGTCTTCGATGGTGGAAGGATGGATGTTGTGGCCGCCGCGAATAATCAGGTCTTTCTTCCGTCCCTTGATCGTGAGGCAACCGTTGTCATCGATCACGCCAAGGTCACCGCTCATAAACCAGCCGTGCGCATTGAACGATTTCTCGGTGTCGGCTTGATTGTTGAAGTAACCCAGTGTCAGGCAGCCACCACGACCGCCAATTTCGCCGATCTCACCGTGCCCTGCTTCGATGTCGGGGTTTTCCTGGTTCCATAATTTGATCTCATAACTGGCGCACGCGCGACCGCAGGTGCCGACGATGGTGTCAGCGCTGTCGCTCGGAAGCGTGTATTGGTGCGAGCCGTTCTCAGTCATGCCGTAAACGTTTTGCGGCAGGATCCCGAGATCGAGAAAGCTCTGCGCCGTCTCGCGTGGAATCGCCGCACCGGCCATGTAGAACACCGCCACGCGACCGAGTTTTTCCATGTTCCGCCATCTCAGCTCAGCGACAATGTCCATGGCATGGGTCGGTACGCCCATGACATAGGTCGCGCCGGTCTCAACTATCCAGTCGATCGCTTTCATGTTGACCGGCAGATCGTTGACCACCAGTTCGAGGCCGGCCGCCAGCATCTGCTCGAGCGCCACTGTGGCGATATGATGGCTGTTCGGACTGAGGGTCAGCAGGATCGTGTTGCGGTCATGATTCCAGTCCTTGACCATGGCGCGGCCGTTTGCGAGCAAGGTGTTGTCGCTATGCATAACGGCTTTCGGCATGCCGGTGGTGCCGGAAGTGAAGGCCAAGTACACGATCTTGTCCGGATTATTGTCAGGCGCGCCGACCGGTCGATTGACACCAGGCTGCGGGAAGCCGTCCACACCGCTCTTGCTGGCGCCATGACGCGGTTCGAGCCAGCAGGTCCAGCGCAGCGAAGGGACAGCGTTGATCTGTTCCGCCACGTCACCGCGGTGTGCGTCCGCACCATATCCCCGTTGGCCGAAGAAGGCTTCGCAGTTGATGCGTTCAAGAAGGCGGACGATCTCGGCAACGGTGTAATTCTGATGCAGCGAAGGGTTGCAGATATAGCCGTTGCGCGAGCAGGCCAGAAAAACAATCATGCTTTCAACGCGGTTCGGCAGCCAGACCGATACGCGGGATCCGCTGCGCAGCCCCGCCTGCTCCAGGTTCGCTGCGACCGCATCGGTCCAGGCGTGCAGCTCTTTCCAGGTCAAACGCTGCACACTGTCGCGCAAAGCGTAGGCATCCGGCTGGCTCAGAGCATGCTGCGCAAGCATCCCGTACAGCGTTTTATCCTGCCAGACCCCGGACGCGTAGTACGCCCGCGCCTGTTGCGGATCGTGCAGGGCAAGAATGGTGTTCATGTGCCTGCCGTTAATGGCCGAACTTGGACGAGTCAGGGGACCGCTTTTCCCCAAAGGACTTCGACAACTCCTTGGACTCGTCGCTGTTAAGATTCAGGCGCAACAGCATGTCGTGCGTCACGCGCGAAAGCCCCGCCACGCCGCCATGGCGTGCCGCGAATGCGCCCTTGATTGCGGCTAGTGCGAATGCACCGCGCTCTGCGATTTGCAGCGCCATCTCGCGGGTCGCAGTGGCAAGCTGATCATCCGGAACCACCTTGTTGATCAAGCCCATTTCCAGTGCTTCGGCTGCAGTCATCTTTGGGTTGAGGAACCAGATTTCCTTGGCCTTTTTCTTGCCAACGATATCCTCCAGGTACCAGGTGCCGAAGCCAGCATCAAAGCTGCCCATCATCGGACCGACCTGGCGGAAAATCGCGCTCTGCTTGGCGATGGTGATGTCGCACATGACTTGCAATACATTGCCTCCACCGACTGCAAAGCCGTTCACCGAGGCAATCACCGGCTTCTGCAAGCGGTCAATCGCTTCATACATATCGAGCACCGGTAGCACTCCGGGATACAGGTTCGTGTCTTCCATGCCGGTCTTGTCGCCGCCAATGCAAAAGAAGCGGTCCCCTGCACCGGTAAGCACGATGACGCGCGTGCGGGTTTCCCTGCGAATGGCATTGATGCAGTCACGGATTTCATGGCACATGGTCTCGTTGAACATGTTGCCGTTGTTGGGCCGGTTCAAGGTTATCGTCCCGATTGGCCCGTCTTCAGCATAGATAATGGTTTCGAATTCCTGCGTCATGAAATGATCTCCTTGTGTTTCGGTCCGCGCTACAGCAAGCCGGCGGTGCCGAGTTCATTAATGGTGTCCTGATCCCAGCCCAGCCAGGATGCGAATACTGCATGCGTGTCTTCGCCCAGTCGCGGCGGCGCATTGCGATACGTTTCGTTATTGCCGTCGAAGCGAATGCCGAGTCCAACCTGCGGCAACGAGAATCCATTGCGCTGCGCGGAGTAGAACAGTCCCCGCTCGGTCAAGACTGGATCGCGCACGACCTGGTCGAGGCGGTTGATCGGTCCGGCCGGAATGCGCGCCTTGGCAAAGAGCGCCAGCCAGTGGTCGCGCGATTTTCCAATTAATACAGACTGGATTTCCGCCACGATTTCGTCGCGCATCTGGCGACGTCCAACATTGTTGGCAAACGCCGGATTGCTCGCCATGTCCGGGCGCTCTATCGCTTCGCAGAAGCGGGCCCAGATGTTGTCGTTGCCCAGCCCGAGCGTGAGCGGGTCGTCGGCGGTATGGAAGGTCTGGTAGATCGCGATGACGCTGTCCTTGCCACCGCTACGGCGCGGCAACTGGTCGGATCCAAGATAGGGGATGATCCTTGGCGTCATGAAGCGGGTCATGCTCTCGACCATCGACACATCGATCGCATGCCCATTGCCGGTTCGGCCCCGATCGATTATTGCCGCCAACGTGGCAAGCGCCGCATCGGCCCCCGCCAATAGGTCCGCGGCGGGCGTGCCGACCTTTTGCGGGTCGTTCCCTGCTTCGCCGGTCAGGTCCATGACACCACTGACCCCTTCTGCAATCAGGTCATAGCACGGTTGATCGCTGCTTGCGCCGGTCAGTCCGAAGCCAGTGATCGAGACGTGAATCAGCTTCGGATTAATGCCCTTCAAGACTGCGTAATCAATGCCAAGCTTTTTCTGGCTGCGTACAACTTGATTGATGATGATGACGTCGGCCACTGCAACCAGGGCATGCAGCGCCGCGAGTCCGGCCGGCTTGGCGTAATCGAGCGTGACGCTTTGCTTGTTGCGGTTGACGCTGAGGAACCAGAGCGATTCGCCGTCCAGGAATGGAGGGCCCCAGGCGCGTGCATCGTCGCCATGGCCCGGCCTTTCGACCTTCACAACGGTTGCACCGAGATCGGCCAGCATCAAGGATGCGTACGGGCCTGCAATCGACGTAGTGAGGTCGAGAACCTTTATCCCATCCAGCAGGCGAAGGGTGTTCCCGGATTGCGGGGGCGGCAATGTATCGGCAGGAAGCATGGGTGACAAACGCTAAATGAGTGAATCCTGGTGGATCATTTGCAGGCTCCTTGCATGGAGTCTGCGATCGGGTTGAAAGCTCCCGGAAACGAATGAGGCCAGCCCTTGCTGGCCTCATTTTGAACCTGCTTACTTCTTGACCAGCGGGCAGGTGCTTTCGCTAAGGGGCTGGTACGCTTTTTCACCTGGGATCACGCCTTTGATGCGCATGATGTCCCATTCGTTTTTCGAGTCGCTCGGCTTCTTGGCTTCTGCCAGATACATGTCGTGCACCATCCTTCCATCGGCGCGGATATATCCGTCCTTGGCGAAGAAATCATTAATCTTCGTTTCCTTCATTTTCTTCATTACGGCATCTGCGTTATCCGTGCCGGCGTCCTGCACCGCCTTCAGATAATGCATGGTGGCGGAGTACGCTCCTGCATGGATCATCGTGGGCATCGCCTTATGGATGTCGTAGAAACGCTTGGACCACTTGCGCGTTTCGTCGTTGTAATCCCAGTAAAAGCCCGTGGTGAACAACATGCCCTGTGCAATGTTCAGCCCTAGTCCCTTGATGTCGGTATCGAAGACGAGCAGCGTCGCCAATTTCTGACCGCCTTTTGTAATACCAAATTCGGCCGCCTGGCGAACCGCGTTTTGCGTATCTCTGCCGGCGTTGGCAAGCCCGATTACCTTTGCTTTCGAACCTTGGGCCTGCAGCAGGAATGATGAGAAGTCCGACGCGCTGAGCGGATGCTTGATGGTGCCGAGCACTTTGCCGCCCATCTCCTGAATCACGCGTGTGGTGTCTTTTTCGAGCGAAGACCCAAAAGCATAGTCGGCCGTGATGAAGTACCAGGTGTCGCCCCCTTCCTGCATGACGGCCCGACCGGTCCCGGTTGCCAGCGCATACGTGTCATACACATAATGGATACCGTACGGAGAGCATTCCTTGTTGGTCAGGGCGGTCGAGGCCGATCCGGCAAAAATCATGACGCGCTTTTTCTCAGCGCCAAGTTTCTGCATGGCGATTGCAGCAGCCGAGTCGGTAGATTCGATGATCATGTCGACCTGATCGCGGTCGATCCATTCGCGCGCCCTGGTCAACGCAATGTCGACCTTGTTTTGGTAATCGGCAGAGACAACTTCAATCGGCTTGCCACCAACCTTCCCGCCGAAATCCTTGATAGCCATTTCAACTGCCCTGACCGCGCCCGGTCCCCCATTGGCGGAATACACGCCAGTCCTGTCGACGATTACGCCAATCTTGACCGCGCCATCCGAGATCTGCGCAGTCGCGTGCGCAGACAGGATTGCCACTGCAATTGCTACCAGGCTCTTATTTAACAGGCGTTTCATGTTTTGGTCTCCGTTCTTTGGTTTTTGTTAGATGCATCAAGGGAAGAGCGAGGTCAGCCGTTTGGCCGGCCTCGGGTGATTTTCTTTAATTTTTATATTCGAACCAAGGGGTCCTGATTCCGTACAAGTTACCCGCCTCAGGGTGAAAAACAATCGCTCGGAGTTCGCGTCCTGCGTCGTCTATTGTCAAGGATCGAACAACTGTAGCACCGTATTTTAGACGAGTCATGCGTTCCGAACGTGACGAGCGCTGGAATCGCTGATCGCAGCCGGTGGCAACCCGCTATGCCATCGTCGCGCGCACTCTGCCGCCACGACGATCGTTTGGAGATGCACCGTGACCGTGTCGGCGATATCGCGGCCATAACCGCCAGCCATGGCAATTGCAACCGGAATGCCTCGCGCCCCCGCCGCATCCAGCACCATTCGGTCGCGCCTCGCGAGGCCGTCGAAGCTAAGCTTCAAGCGGCCAAGGCGATCGCCTTCATGCGGGTCTGCACCGGCCAGGTAAATAATCAGCTGCGGCGTGAATCGGGAGAACATTGATGCGAGAGCCTGCGCGAGGCCCGCAAGGTAAGGATCGTCACCGGTTCCGTCCGGCAGCGCTACGTCAAGGTCGCTCACTTCTTTCCTGAAGGGGAAATTGTGCTCACCGTGCAGCGACAAGGTGAAGACCGAATCATCGCTGGCGAGTATGCGCGCGGTGCCATTGCCTTGATGGACATCGAGATCGACAATTGCGACGCGTTTCACCCGGCGTTCCGCCTGCATCAGGCGGGCGGCAACTGCGGCGTCGTTGAACACGCAGAAGCCTTCGCCATGGTCGGCGTAGGCATGGTGCGTGCCTCCAGCGAGGTTGACCGCGACGCCGTCGGCGAGCGCCGCGCGGCAGCACGCCACTGTGGCGCCGACGGAGCGGCGCGAGCGCTCGGCCATGCGGTCAGACCAGGGAAATCCGATTTGCCGCTGTTGCGCAGCAGTGAGCTCGCCCCGCGTCACGGCGCCGATCCAGGATGGATGATGGGCCAGCGCCAACTCGCCATCGGAACAGCGCGGCGCTTCGCACAGATCAAGTGCCGGTTCGGCCGCCATGGCGCCTTCACGAACCAGCCGATACTTCTGCATCGGGAAGCGGTTACCCGCCGGAAGCGGCAACACGAAATGGTCGCTGTAGAAGGCTTTCAATCCGGGTTTCGTGCCAGGAAAGGCAAACATAAGGGAGAGGAAGTTTAGCATGTGCGCCCTTCCCGCCTCGCTACGCCTGCTGCTCGTCCAAGCCCTTTGAGCCCCGCGAGGCCCGACCGCCCGACACAAGCCCGACGCACAAGGATGGACTGCCGCGCCACCACGATGCACTGCCAGTGCCGCGCGTTTGCACCGTCATGACACGTGTCTGCGGTCGACTCACCAACAACAGGCAGCCACGCACCACAACGACACGCTGGCGCGCCTGACACCGCCTGTTTCGACGAAGTCACGTGGATCAACCGGTGGCATGCAACCTGCTATGTCTTGTTTGCAAAACATCGCAGTACAACGAGATCATCCGATACCCCACCCGCAGGAGCCCAACATGTACCGACGCAATGTATTAAAGACCACCGCTGCCGCTGCAATGCTGCTTGCCGCCACCTGCTGGATGCCACAGGCGCTTGCGGCCGACACCATCAAGGTCGGCATTCTCCATTCGCTTTCGGGCACTATGGCCATCTCCGAGACATCGCTTAAAGATGTCGCGCTCATGACCATCGCCGACATCAACGCCCACGGCGGCGTGATGGGCAAGCAGCTTGAGCCAGTCATCGTCGATCCCGCATCGAACTGGCCTCTGTTCGCAGAGAAGGCGCGCCAGCTGATTAGCCAGGACAAGGTCTCTGTTGTATTTGGATGCTGGACTTCAGTCTCGCGCAAGTCGGTCCTCCCGGTATTCAAGGAACTCAACAGCCTCCTGTTCTACCCGGTTCAATACGAAGGCGAAGAGCTGGAAAAGAACGTGTTCTACACCGGCGCCGCACCGAATCAGCAAGCTATTCCTGCGACGGAATACCTGATGTCCAAGGAAGGCGGCGGCGCCAAGCGCTTCGTCCTGCTTGGCACCGACTACGTTTATCCGCGCACGACCAACAAGATCTTGCGCTCGTTCCTGCATTCCAAAGGCGTGAAGGATAGCGACATCGACGAGGTCTACACGCCGTTCGGCCATGCGGACTACCAGACCATTGTCGCCAACATCAAGAAGTTTTCTGCAGGCGGAAAGACCGCGGTCATCTCGACCATTAACGGCGACTCCAACGTTCCGTTCTACAAGGAACTGGGCAATGCCGGCCTCAAGGCAACCGACGTCCCGGTCGTCGCCTTCTCGGTCGGTGAAGAAGAACTGCGCGGCGTCGATACCAAGCCACTGCTCGGTCACCTCGCCGCCTGGAACTACTTCCAGTCCGTCAAAAATCCCGCCAACACCGCATTCATCAAGCAGTGGAAAGACTATGCAGTGGCCAAGAAGCTGCCAAACGCGAATACGGTTGTGACAAACGACCCGATGGAAGCCACCTATGTCGGCATCCACATGTGGAAGCAGGCTGTCGAGAAAGCCAAATCGACCGACACCGACAAGGTGATCGCAGCGATGGGCGGACAAACTTTCAAGTCGCCGTCCGGCTTCGAGCTAACGATGGACAAGACGAATCATCACCTCCACAAGCCAGTCATGATTGGCGAAATCAAGGGTGACGGTCAGTTCAACGTGGTGTGGAAAACCAAGGGCCCGATTCGCGCTCAGCCATGGAGCCCGTACATTCCTGGCAACGAAAGCAAGCAGGCGATGTAATTGCCTGGATGCGACCACGGCGAGGGCACAAGGCACTCGCTGTGGCAGCTTCAATCATGGCGGTAAAGCCGGGACTGCAAAGTACCGGAGCCATGTTGTGCAAGGTTCACTTCGCAATTTGTAGTGCGGCCGGGGCGTGTTTTCTCCTCTCCACGTCCCGGCTTTTATTTGTTCCTTTTTCTGTATTCGCATGTTCATCGCCGGCATACACAGACCTTGTACTGACTCTTGAATGAAGCCGACCCGATTCCTCTCCCTGTTCGCTGTCCTGCTTCTGCAGGCGAGCTTTTGCCATGCGGCGATTGACGATGCCCTGCTCAAGCCACTCGCGGGCGACGATTTCGAGGCACGCATCGACGCCGTCGGCAAGATCGCAGCATTGGCCAATCAAGATGCCGAACGCGTCCTGAAGGCGTTCATCAAGGAGACGCTTTATTCCACGCCGGAAGGCAAGGTGTTGATCGTCGAAGACGGCAAGGCTTTTGACCCTGCGACCGACAAGACCGGTCCCGCACCGGACGGCATCGATGGCATCACAATGAATAACCGCTTGCGCGGGACCGTGGAAGGCGCGCTCTCCGGCTTCCGGCTGTTCTCGCCGGTGCGGGCAACCCGCATGGCCGCCGCGCTGGAACTCCAGGCCAATCCTGCCGCCGCCTTGCCCGCCCTGATCGCGAAAGCCCTGCAAGGCGAAGCAGATCCGCAAATACGCGCGGTGCTTAATATGGTGGTTGCCACCGCCAACCTGCAGTCGCCCGACCCTGCCTTGCGCAAGGCCGCCGTGATAGGGCTTGCAGACAGCACCAATGCAAGCCTGCGCCCTGCACTCAAGCAAATGGTGAACAAGAACCCGGACGGGTCCTATTCCGAGCCTGATGAAGGCGTACGCATTGCGGCAGTCTCTACACTGCAAAAAATCGAAGGCCGTATGGCCCGTACCGAGTTCGTTGGAAATCTGTTCTATGGCATTTCGCTCGGCAGTGTGCTTCTGCTCGCCGCTCTCGGATTGGCAATCAGCTTCGGGCTGATGGGCATCATCAACATGGCGCATGGCGAACTGCTCATGATTGGCGCCTATACCGCCTATGTCTGCCAAATGCTGTTTCGCAAGTTCATACCTGACATGCTCGACGGCTACCTGATCGTCGCAATACCGGCTGGCTTCCTGGTGTCTGCCGCAGTCGGCATCCTGCTTGAGCGCACCGTCATTCGCTGGCTCTATGGCCGTCCGCTTGAGACCTTGCTTGCGACCTGGGGCATCAGCCTGATCCTGATGCAAACGGTGCGCACCTTTTTCGGCGCGCAAAACGTGGAAGTCTCCAATCCTTCGTGGATGTCGGGCGGCATCACGGTGCTCGGTTCGCTGGTGCTTTCCTGGAACCGCATCTTCATCATCGTCTTTGCCTTGCTGGTCGTCGCTGGCGTGTGGCTGCTGCTGAACAAGACCAGGCTCGGCCTCTTCATGCGAGCGGTCACGCAAAATCGGCGCATGGCCGACTGTGTGGGCGTCTCTACCGGCCGGATCGACATGCTGGCCTTCGGTCTCGGCTCCGGCATCGCCGGCCTCGGTGGCGTCGCGCTCTCGCAAATCGGCAACGTCGGGCCGGACCTTGGACAAAGCTACATCGTCGATTCGTTCATGGTGGTGGTGCTCGGCGGCGTGGGCCAGTTAGCCGGCACCATGATCGCCGCCCTCGGGCTGGGCGAAATGAACAAGTTCCTGGAGCCAGTCGCCGGTGCGGTGCTGGCAAAGATTGCGATCCTGGTTTTCATCATCATCTTCATCCAGAAACGTCCGCAGGGGCTGTTCGCCATGCGGGGAAGGAGTGCGGAATGAATCCCGTCATTGCAATGCCGCGCGAAGGCCTGTTCCCGCGTCCCATGGCGCTCGCCATACTCGCCGGCAGCCTGATACTGCTGGCGCTGCCCGTTCTCAACATGCTGGTGGCGCCGGGCAGTCCCTTCTACGTTTCCGGCTATACGATTGCGCTGATTGGCAAGTTCATGTGCTATGCGCTGGCCGCCCTGGCGCTTGACCTGGTGTGGGGCTACACCGGCATTCTTTCACTCGGACATGGGTTGTTCTTCGCGCTCGGCGGCTATGCCCACGGCATGTATCTGATGCGGGCCATCGGGCGCGACGGCGTCTACCAGAGCAACCTGCCGGACTTCATGGTGTTCCTCGACTGGAAAGCCTATCCCTGGTACTGGTCCTTCACCGACAACTTCTGGTATTGCATGGCGCTTGTCGTGCTGGTGCCGGGCCTGCTCGCCTTCGTGTTCGGCTACTTCGCCTTCCGCTCGCGCATCAAGGGCGTCTACTTCTCCATCATCACGCAGGCAATGACTTACGCCTGCATGCTGCTTTTCTTCCGCAACAACACCGGCTTTGGCGGCAATAACGGCTTCACCGATTTCAAGCGCATCCTGGGCTATGTCATCACGACGCCGCAAACCCGGGTCACGCTCTATCTGGTCACGCTCGCCTTCCTGATCGGCTCGCTGCTGCTATGCCGCTGGATCGTGCGCTCCCGTCTGGGTCGGGTGTTGCAGGCGGTGCGCGATGCAGAATCGCGGCTGATGTTCCTGGGCTATAACCCGCTCTGGTTCAAGCTGTTTGTGTGGACCTTGTCGGCGGTCTTGTGCGGCATCGCCGGCGCCTTGTATGTCCCGCAGGTCGGCATCATCAACCCTTCTGAAATGTCGCCGGCGAATTCGATTGAAATGGTGATCTGGGCTGCCGTCGGCGGTCGCGGCACGCTGCTCGGCCCCATCATCGGCGCCTTTACTGTGAATGGACTGAAAAGCTGGTTCACCGGGGCCTTCCCCGACCTGTGGCTGTTTGCACTCGGCTCCCTGTTCATAGCGGTGACCCTGTTTCTGCCGCAAGGCATTCTGGGCATGATAGGCAAGGCCTGGGACCGTCTGCGGACGCCAGCACCCAAAGCATCTCAACAACCTCGACCTGCGGAAATACACTCCCGACCCATGCCACAAAAGGACGCAGCTTGAGCTCTCTAGTGCAACAACACGCACCTCCGGCTAGCGCGGACCGGGCCCCACCGGGCGACGCCATTGCCAACTTCGGACGTGTCCGGGGTGAAGGCGTCGACACGACACACGGTGCGATCCTGTACCTCGACGAAATCACAGTCAGCTTCGACGGCTTCAAGGCCCTCAACAAATTGACGATGGATATCTCTGTCGGGGAACTGCGCTGCATCATCGGCCCGAATGGCGCCGGCAAAACCACCATGATGGACGTCATCACCGGCAAGACCCGCCCTTCGTCCGGCACGGTGTTCTTCGGCCAAACCTACGACGTCACGCGAATGACGGAATACGAAACGGCCCATGCAGGCATTGGCCGCAAGTTCCAGCGCCCGACGGTGTTCGAGCAGCACACCGTATTCGAAAACCTCGAACTTGCGATGAAGATGGACAAGCGGGTGCGGCCAACGCTTTTCTTCCGCCTGAACGGCGCACAGCGCGACCGCATTGCCGAGGTCTTGGCCCAGATACGCCTGTCGGGCGAAGCCCACAGACTGGCCGGCCTGCTTTCCCACGGGCAGAAGCAATGGCTCGAGATCGGCATGTTGCTGATGCAGGACCCGGAACTGTTGATGCTCGACGAGCCGATCGCCGGCATGAGCGCGCGCGAACGCGAGCTCACCGGCGAGCTGCTGATGCGCATCTGCCAGAACCGCTCGGTGATCGTGATCGAGCACGACATGGACTTCGTCAAGCAGATCGCGCACAAGGTGACCGTGATGCACCAGGGCAAGATCCTGGCCGAAGGCTCGATGGAGACGGTGCAGAACGATCCCAAGGTCATCGACGTCTATCTCGGTCATTGAAGAAGGAACCGGCATGCTGAGCGT
>JAQGMR010000061.1 GCA_028292265.1 Herminiimonas sp. | reverse complement strand
GCGCGAGTTCGCACGCGGCATGAAGGCCAACTTGTGGGGCTACAACGGGCAATCGCCAGGGCCGACCATTGAGGTCGTTGAAGGCGACCGCGTTCGTATCTTCGTCACCAATAAGCTCCCGGAGTCCACCAGCATTCACTGGCATGGTCAGCGGCTGCCTAATGGCATGGATGGCGTCACGGGTCTGACGCAGCCAGGCATCCCGCCTGGCAAAACCTTTGTGTATGAGTTCATAGCCAAGCGCCCCGGCACGTTCATGTACCACCCACACGCCGATGAAATGGTGCAGATGGCGATGGGGATGATGGGCTTTTGGGTGACGCATCCGAAGAACATCAACTTCATGAAGGTGGACCGGGATTTTGTTTTCCTGCTGAGTAATTACGACATTGAACCAGGCAGGTACACGCCCAAGACCAGCACGATGCTGGACTTCAATCTGTGGGCTATCAACAGCCGTGTTTTCCCGGGGGTCGATTCAATGAACGTGCGTCAGGGCGACCGCGTGCGCATTCGGATGGGTAACCTGACCATGACCAATCATCCGTTCCACCTGCACGGCCATGAGTTTGTCACTACCGGCACTGATGGCGGCTGGATTCGCCCGGAATTCCGCTGGCCCGAGGTCACGATGGATTTAGGGGTTGGCCAGATGCGCGCCATCGAGTTTGATGCGAATGAACCGGGTGACTGGCCCTTCCACTGTCACAAGTCCCATCACACCATGAATGCGATGGGGCATAGCGTGCCGACCATGATTGGCGTGGACCAGAAAGAAGCCGCCCAAAAAATCACCAATCTCATCCCGGACTACATGGCCATGGGAGACCGGGGCGGCTCCATGGGCGGCATGGAGATGCCGCTGCCCGATAACACCCTGCCGATGATGAGCGGCGAAGGCCCCTTCGGCAACATTGAGATGGGAGGCATGTTTACCACGGTAAAAGTCCGCAAGGACCAGAAGCCCGGCGACTATAAAGACCCGGGTTGGTACAGGCACCCCCCCGGCACCGTTGCCTACGAGTGGAAGGGGGACTTGCCCGCTGCGCCCAAAGCCCCCGCAGTCGACAGCGCCGTGCCCGGCGTCGAGCTCAATGTACGCAAGCCTCAAAGCCACAACCATTGACCCTAATTTTTAGATATGGAGCCCTGAATGAAAGCGTCGCAGAGATACATTCTTTTCACACTGTTCGCAGCGACCACGGTGGCCGGCAACACCTCCACATGGGCGCATGCAACGCTCAAAAACGCGACACCCGCAAAGGACGTGGAAGTCACTAACGTTCCAAAGGAAATCACGCTCCAGTTCAGCGAAAAGCTAGAAGCGGCCTTCAGCAGCGCAAAGCTCGTGGATAGCACCGGCAAGGAACTTACGGCCGACAAGGCGACCCTGGATGCGGACGACCCATCTGTCATGAAGCTGGCGGTGCCGGCGCTCACGGCCGGCACGTATACGGTTGTATATGTTGGTGTTGGTCACGACGGCCATCGTCGCAAGGGTGACTACTCTTTCACCGTGAAGTAGCGTATGGAGTCAACGCTTCCGCAAATGGCAGCCACTGCGCTGTTTAACGTCAGCCTCGCCTGGACGGTCGGCGTATTAGCGTCCAGGTTTTGGCTGATGAAGGAGACTGCAGGTTGGCAAAAGACGGTCGACAAACGGCTTTCGTCTGCCATGGCGACCGGCCTAATTGCGTGCATCGGCGGCGTCTTCCTGTCCTTGTGGACTGAGTCCGCCGTGATGGGGGACGTCGCATGGCTGAAGGCAGGGCCTGCCTTTGCTGAAGCGCTAGCCTCCACACACTATGGGCATGCCGCAGCCGCCGCTATCGCCTTGCTCGTCATTGCACTAGGCGTGCATCTGATGCTCAAAGCGCCAAGCAGTGGCATGGGCTACCCCGGAAGCCTTACAGCACTACTAATGCTTGTAGCCGCTGCGCGAGTGACCATCGGGCACGCCTACGAGCACGGTCCATTCAGCCTTGCTGTGTCGGTGGAGTGGCTTCACCTTGTATTGATGAGCGTCTGGACTGGCGTCGTGTTTGTCGCCGCTTGGATCGTGCTGCCGCGCGTGCTGTCTGCGGAAGTCGCTCCCACCAAAGCGGTTGCAGCCTACTTAACTCTGATGTCGAACTGGGCAGCTGTCGCATTGGCCGGCAATCTCGCAACGGGCGCGTACAACGCCTACCGTGTACTTGACAGCCCTCGACAGCTCGTTGAAGCGGAGTACGGACAAGTTCTCACCTTTAAGCTGTGCCTAATGGTCATCGCCATTGCCCTCGGCGGATTCAACAAGTTCGTTGGCTTGCCTGCGGCGACGTCGCGCCGCGGTCTACGCACGGTCATCATCGTCCTGCGTATCGAATCTGGTGCCCTCTTGCTTGTTTTGATGGCTGCAGCAGCCCTCACTGGCAGTGCGCCCCCGGGCTAATGTGCCTACAGCTTTACCTACGTTCGCAACCCTTTAACTAGAGAAAGGAAATTGTCATGAAATCGTTAATCAAAGCAGTATTTGCAGCGTCCTTGATGTTGTCCTCTGTGGCAGGCGCACACGCCCAGTCCCCACAAGCCGGCGCCACCGCCGCGGTGCCCGAGTCGATGTCGACTGGCGAAGTCAAAAAGGTTAACAAGGACGCGGGCAAGTTGACCATCAAGCACGGCCCGCTTGAAAACCTCGGCATGGGTGCAATGACCATGGCCTTCCGAGTGCAAGATCCTGTCACGCTGGAAGAAGTCACTGTCGGCGACAAAATCCGCTTCGTCGCTGAAGCGCCGAATGGCAAACTGACCGTGACGAAGCTGAAGAAGCAGCAGTAACGCCTCAGAAGCCAAGCAGCTTGCCCTGGCCCATCGGGTTAATAAGTCTTGACCTTCCAACCACTGGAAGGTCCACAGTGGAATCTCAACTTACTGAGAAGGTTTCTCCATGTACGAGTTAAAAGTGAATGGAATGTCCTGCGGCGGCTGTGCCAACAGCGTGAGACGGACGGTGCAAGCAATCGATGCGTCGGCAAAGGTAGATGTTGACCTGCCAACCAAGACGGTTCGAGTGGCAACAACGGCAAGCCTGGAAGCTATCAGCGCAGCTATCACCGAAGCCGGCTACCCCGTTACAGCGAGCACGGCTTTGTAAGTGCAAGGCTCGCTAAGCAGGGATGCTGCTCACGGACCTACTGCTTGAACTGATGCCGCAATAAATCGAGCACCAGGCCCTCCGCCCGTCTGGTCAATTGCAAGCGACTCGGCAACAGCTTGCACCAGCGAAGTGCCTGAGTGGTGACGCCCGACCTCATTTACGGCTCACCCGGGAACACTAGATCAATTTTGATTCACATCAACCGAATTCCGCTTTTTGATCAATAGCATGAAGCCACATTTACGGAGTCTTAGTTGCTACGGCTGCCGTTCCTCTGTATATGCCAGCTACGCATTTCCCAAGGAGTTCACCATGAAGTCAATTTTCCGAAGTGCCGGTTCGCTGGCTGCCATTGTTATTGCAGCAGCAGCTTTGACTGGGTGCGCCACTGCTCAGCAGGAAGAGCACCGGCAGCATCATCCGGAAGCAGCTTCCGAGACCTCCCCGAAAGGCACGGGTCGAGGCGGCTCTAGTGGTAGTGCAGACGGGCAAATGGGGATGATGGGCCGCGCCGGTGCAGACGGTCAAATGGACATGAAATCAATGTGCGATATGCATAACAAGATGATGGGCTCCAAGACTTCGGCAGAGCGGAGCGCAATGATGGACGACCACATGAAAAACATGTCGCCGGAAATGAGGCAACGCCATATGGAAATGATAGAACGGCAATGCAAGTGAAGCTGCGACGCCGCACATCACGCTATCGGGAATGCGGAGCGAATATGAGGCGCACATGAATAGCAATACTGATTTGCACGACCATCCTCCTGTTGCGAACAGCGGTCATCGACATACGGACGCCCATGAGGGCCACCCGCCCGTGCCCGACTCATCGAAGCCATTCACCGACCCCGTGTGCGGGATGAAGGTGGCCCCTGACCCGCAAAAGGAGATTGCGTTCGAGGGAACTACCTACCATTTCTGTAGCATGAAATGCATGGATAAGTTCCATGCGAATCCGCAGCAGTACCTTGTTCCACGCGAGCCAGAGCAATCGGCACCTGCACCACAGGGCACGATTTACACCTGTCCGATGCATCCTGAAATACGGGAGCCGAAGCCAGGGAACTGTCCCATCTGTGGCATGACGCTTGAACCCGTAATGCCGTCGCTGGATGATGCGGAAAATCCCGAACTGGTCGACTTCCGGCGCCGATTTTGGTGGACACTGCCTTTGACCGTGATTGTCGCCGTCCTGGCTATGGCCGGGCATCGGATTTTTCCCCAAGGCCTGGCTGGCCAAAGCTGGATTGAGTTTGCGCTGAGTACGCCAGTGGTTCTGTACGCCGGCTGGCCGTTTTTCGTCCGCGGCGTTCAGTCCCTAATCCATCGAAGCCCAAATATGTGGACACTGATTGGAACCGGTGTTGCCGCTGCTTACGGTTACAGCCTCGTTGCCACCCTTGTCCCGGGTCTGTTCCCATCAACGTTCGCAATGCACGGCCGTATCGGCGTCTACTATGAGGCGGCGGCCGTCATCATTTCGCTCACCCTGGTCGGCCAGATTCTCGAATTGAAGGCAAGGTCTCAGACCTCAGCTGCAATCAAGTCGCTGCTTGGGCTTGCGCCGAAGACGGCCCGCAGAATCAAGCGGGACGGCACCGAGGAAGACATACCGCTTACCCACGTCCATATCGGTGACACCCTGCGCGTTCGCCCGGGCGAGAAAGTGCCAGTAGATGGCGCGGTCCTGGAAGGCGAAAGCGCACTGGACGAATCCATGCTCACGGGAGAGCCGATACCCGTGACCAAGCGCCCAGGCGACAAGCTGATTGGCGCCACCATTAATACCAGCGGCAGCCTGGTAATGCGGGCAGACAAGGTCGGTTCGCAAACCATGCTCTCGCAAATCGTCCAGATGGTTTCTAACGCCCAGCGCTCCCGTGCCCCGATGCAGCGATTGGCAGACGTTGTTGCTGGCTATTTCGTGGTTGTGGTGGTGGGCATTGCCTTGCTCACCTTGCTGGCATGGGGCTTGTTTGGCCCGGAACCGAGTTGGGTCTACGGCTTCGTGAATGCGGTTGCCGTCCTCATCATCGCCTGCCCTTGCGCTCTGGGACTCGCCACGCCAATGTCCATCATGGCTGCCACGGGACGCGCAGCGACTCAAGGCATTTTGTTCAGGGATGCCGCCGCAATTGAAAGCCTGCGAAAAATCGATACGCTGATTGTCGACAAGACTGGAACGCTGACCGAAGGCAAGCCGGCTTTTGACAGCATCGTGGCGGCGCCCGGCTTTACCGAGAACGACGTGCTGCAGATCGCTGCCAGCATTGACCAGGGAAGCGAGCATCCTCTCGCTCATGCAATCGTTGCAGAAGCTCACAAGCGTGGGCTGACCTTGGATAAGCCGGAAACATTCGAGTCGTCCAGTGGCATTGGCGTCGGCGGCGTCGTGGCGGGCCGGCGCATCGCCGTAGGCAACACTGCGCTGATGGATACCGAGAAAGTCGACTGGCGCAGTCTTGCAGACCAGGCTGAGGCACTGAGGGGTCAAGGCGCTAGCGTCATGTACCTCGCATCGGACGCCCGCCTGGTTGGGCTCCTTGCGGTATCTGACCCGGTGAAAGAAAGTACGCCAGAAGCGATTGAGACCTTGAGGCGGGACGGGCTGAATATCGTCATGGCGACTGGTGACGGCCTAACGACAGCGCAGTCAGTAGGCCGCAAGCTTGGAATCAGCGAAGTCTATGGCGAAGTAAAACCACAGGACAAGCTGCTTCTGGTCGAAAAGCTCCAGGGTCAAGGCAGGAAAGTAGCTATGGTAGGCGACGGAATTAACGACTCGCCGGCATTAGCAAGGGCCGATGTCGGAATAGCCATGGGAACCGGAACCGACGTCGCTATCAACAGCGCTCATATCACCCTGGTAAAAGGCGACTTGCGTTCAATTGCGAGGGCCAGAATCTTGTCCACTGAAACGGTGCGCAACATGCGCCAGAACCTTGCCTTCGCGTTTGTCTACAACGCATTCGGCATTCCGCTGGCGGCTGGCGTGCTATATCCGTTCACAGGGCAACTCCTGTCTCCGATGATTGCAGCATTAGCGATGAGCCTCAGCTCTGTTTCGGTCATTACCAATGCTTTACGGTTGCGAGGCACTGGGAAGTGACATGGCCAGGCAACGAGCGCGGTCACGTAAAACATGCATTGCTTGTATTCATCGCGCTACTTCAAGCGCCGCTTCAGCGCTGGCCTACATAGCCTTGCGACCGTAGGCTTGCTGTGTAGCGAGCTCATCGATTATCGGACAATCCGGGCGATTGTTTCCTTGGCAGCAATCGGACAAATGCTTTAGCTGGTCACGAATTGACTGGAGCTTCAGGATGTCCTGGTCCAACTCTTCGATGTAGAGCCGAGCCAGCTTTTTCACATCGGCACTCTTGCGCCCGCGGTCCTCCCATAAGCCCAACAGGGTCTTGATGCGCTCAATGGAAAAACCGAGGTCACGTGAACGCTTGATGAACCGGAGCGTCTGGACGTCCTTCTCGGTGTACTGCCGATAACCCGACTCTGTCCGGTTGGACTCGGATATCAAGTCGATGCTTTCGTAGTAGCGAATCATCTTCGCCTTGACGCCGGCGGCTTCAGCAGCTTGTCCAATGTTCATACCGCACCTCCCCTATATTTTGACCATTTCAAAATCTTCTTTGGCTGTACCGCAGTCGGGGCACGTCCAATCAGCCGGGATGTCCTCCCATTTAGTCCCGGGAGCAATACCGTCGTCCGGTATCCCTACGGTCTCGTCGTAGACGAAGCCGCACACGATGGATTCATATCTGTTCATATTTTCCCTAAAAGGATACGGAAAGTTAGCGGATGGTTCGGCGCCCCTACTGTTGCTTATTTCTTTGCGGCTTCCACCGCTTCAAAAGCAGTGAATTGCTCACAACGCTTACAGAGCTGAATGCCATAGCGGCACCCGCGATAACCGGGTTGAGCAAGCCGAATGCGGCTAGTGGAATCCCGACCAGGTTATAGACGAAGGCCCAGAAAAGATTTTGCTGAATCTTGCGGTAAGTCCGCTTCGAGATATCAATAGCGTCGGCGACCAGGGTCGGGTCACCACGCATCAAGGTAATCCCTGCGGTATGCATGGCAACGTCCGTTCCAGTCGACATGGCGATGCCGACGTCAGCCGACGCGAGCGCCGGGGCATCGTTAATGCCGTCGCCGACCATTGCGACCGTCTTCCCGGCCTGCCTGAGGGCGGCGACCACGCTTGCCTTATCGGCAGGGAGCACTTCTGCCTTGAAGTCGGCAATCCCAATTGCCGAAGCAACTGCCTTCGCACTTCCTGGATTATCGCCAGTCAGCATGACAGATGACACACCGATGTCTCGCAAACGCTGGACTGCTGTTTTCGCCGTTGGCTTCAACGTGTCTCCGAAGGCCAATAATCCGGCTAGCTTCGTCGTGCCCGCAACCTGAAGGGCCAACCAGGAGACTGTCCGACCGGCGTTTTCATGTAACTGAGCCAAGTCCTCGAAGCCGGTCGTCGGTACTCCAATCTCGTTCAGGAGGCGGCGATTACCAAAGAACACAGTCATCCCATCTACTTCGGCGCGGACTCCGCGACCGGGAAGCGCTTGGGAGCCCCACGCTGCGCGCAGGGCGATACCCTGTTTTACCGCTTCTCCCTCGACTGCCTTGGCGAGCGGGTGGTCACTGTACCGCTGGACGGCCCGCGCCAGGCTCAACACCTCGTGTTCCGATTGGAAGGCAGTCTCAACCGCCACGACTGATGGCTTTCCTTCAGTGAGCGTGCCCGTTTTGTCGAACGCCACCAGGTTGACCGCGTGTGCCGTTTCCAGCGCCTCTGCATCCTTGATGAGGATGCCGTATTTCGCTGCAACGCCCGTCCCGGCCATGATGGAAGTCGGCGTGGCAAGCCCGAGTGCGCATGGGCAGGCGATGACCTGCACCGCTACGGCATTGAGTAACGCTTGCTGCCAATCTCCGGTTAGCAAGCCCCACGCGAGGAACGTCACAACCGAGATAAGGAGAACGACCGGCACGAAGACAGCGCTGACCTTGTCGACCAGGTGCTGAATCGGCGCTTTGACCGCCTGTGCGTCTTCCACCAGCTTGATGATTTGCGAAAGCATCGTCTCACCGCCGACAGCTGTGGCTTTGACAACCAACATGCCTTCGGCATTGACGGCACCACCGGTTACGCTGTCCCCGATGTTCTTTGTCACCGGCAGACTTTCTCCCGTCAGGAGGGACTCGTCCAAGTGGCTACTACCGTCAATCACCATGCCGTCGACCGGCACACGGTCACCGGGCCGTACCACGATGGTATCGCTGACGCGCACCTGACCAACTGGGACGACAATGTCCTGGCCGTCCCGCCTGACTATGGCGTCAGTTGAGCGCAGAGACTCCAGCGCGCGCAGTGCCTCTACAGTTTGGCGCTTTGCCCGTGCTTCCAGCCATTTGCCCAGCAAAACCAGGCTAATGACCACCGCGGACGACTCAAAGTAGAGATGCCCCATGCCTTCGTGGCCAGCATGACCAAATAGCAGGTAGACCGATAAACCATAGGCGGAACTGGTTCCAATAGCGACAAGCAAATCCATGTTGCCGGACCGGGCGAGCAACGCTCTCCATCCCGCTTTATAGAACCGAGCGCCCAGCCAGAACTGGACCGGGGTTGCCAAGGCCATCTGCAGCCATCCAGGTAAGCCCCAGTCGTACCCGAAAGGCGCAACTAGCATGGGTAGCGCCAGCGGCAGGCTCAACAGCGCAGACAATGCCACAGGCAACCAGGTTGGCAGCGTGCCACCGCTCGACTCGTCAGAAACTGGAGTGTCGCTTGCAACTGCGGCGTCATATCCTGCTTTCGCGACTGCGGCAATCAACCGGTCGACCGGAACGCCGACCGCAGTAACCTGCGCCTTTTCTGTCGCAAGGTTGACCGAGGCACTACTTACCCCGGGCACTTTGCTCAAAGCTTTTTCAACTCGCGTGACGCAGGAGGCGCACGTCATCCCGGATATCGATAGTGAGACGCTTTCGCCTGGTACATCGTAACCAGCGTTCTTGACTGCGGCCGACAGTGCATCGAATCCGATACGCGAGTCGGCGCGCACGGTCGCTTTTTCGGTGGCCAAGTTGACAGAGGCGCTTTCGACCCCCGGAACAGATTTGAGGGCCTTTTGGACGCGCCCGACACACGAGGCACAGGTCATGCCTTTTACTGCAAAGGTGAGGTCAACAAGGTTGGCAGCAGCTTCGACGGCAGTATTCATGTGGAGGTCCTCGAACGTTCAAACTGTACGATAGACCTTCCTATGATGGTAACGTCAAGACTTAAAAGCGGGGAAAGAGCGCCGAGCACACAGTCGACCTGACTGCGTCAATTAAAGCTAGCCAATCGACACGCGCAATCGCCCTGACATCAGTAGAGGCGCGCGGCCGTAATGATGTCAGGGCATTGCTACTTTTTTTGAAGCGACGACACTGAGGCGGTCCGCTTCAAGCCCGTCCTGGCAGACCGGCCAACATGCCGGAAGGTAGCGAGACAGCGTTCATGCCCCATTGCTGCGGGCTCACATCGAGGGCCAGGCTGGCGCCAACGACGCTGTTGTTGAGTACGCTGGTGTTTTGCACCATGTTGTTGACTTGGCTTAGGCTGATTGGAACGTAGACGTTGACATCGGGGCTGCCGAAGCCGGCGCCGCCGAGAATAGCGGACATCTGCGAGCGGTCAAGCGTTGTAGCCGGTGCGAGGTTGCGGATGGCGATGGATGACATGACGGTTTTCCTTTTGATCGTTAGTGAACGGGTTGGCGAGGGGGAGGCGTGCGGCCTCCCCCTCGCAGCGCCACATCAGCCAATGTGGTTGGAACCTTGCTGGTTGTTGTAGGCCGAGATGCTGCCGCCGAACACTGCGGAGCCGTTGCCGGTTGCGTTGCTTTGCAACTGGTTGTTGGCTTGCGAGATAACGACATCAGTTGTGACCGTGCTCGGCTTGTAGGCGACCGGGAACGAATAGCAGGAAGGCATCGTGAAGCCGCAGAAGCCGCCGCGTACAGCGGTCATGCCTTTGGCGTCGAGTTCTTCGGTGATGGACAGGTCTTTGATGGTCAGTGCTTTCATGGTGGTGCTCCGTAATTTAGATTGAGTTGGGGTTTGGTCGAGTGCTTGACAACTTCGAAGGCTTAGCCTATCGAGTTGAAGCCCTGCTGGTTGTTGTAAGCGGAGATGCTGCCGCCGAAGACTGCCGAGCCATTGCCCGTGGCGTTGCTCTGCGCCTGGTTGTTCACTTGGTCGAGCTTGACGGACGTGTTGACGATTGACGCTGCGAAGTCTGAGCCGACAAAGCCGGACAGGCTGGCAGGCATTTTCCAGGCATAGCCGCCGCGTACGGCTGCCATTGATTTGGTGTCGAGTTCTGCGGTTACGGCAAGGTCTTTGATGATGAGTGCTTTCATGTGAATCTCCTTGAAGGGATGAGGTTTCGATTAGTGTGGTGAGCATTTTGTGTGGGGCTCGCTACCTATATAGCAGGCGCCGTGCCAGTGCCACTGGACCGCAGGAGAGGAGCGCCAACCTATTGAAACTAAAGAGGAAGTTTTAGGATTATCAGGCGCTGTTATTCGACTTCCAAGAGGCCGCACAACACGGAACGGTGGGCCGCGGCCAACACTAAAGCGATGCCTGTCTGCTCAATGCAGACACCGGGAGTCGTAGAACTTGACGGCGCCGCTTTTACCTACAATCGGGGCCTCGAACCGGTGGCTGCGTGGAGAACGCCGGACACTGACAAGGCGATACGGTTGTCCAACCTCGCGCCCGAGGGAATTCAAAAGATAAAGCGACGAAGCGGCGGCACACGGGCGCCTTGCCTTATTGATGACACTTCCATTATTATCGAAACATGGAAACAAAAACCGTCATTGCCGCTTTAGGGGCCCTCGCGCAGCCGTCGCGACTGGCCGTCTTCCAGCTACTGGTGCAGGCGGGCCCTGGAGGGGTCGCGGCTACCAGAATCGCAGAGGCGTTGGACATACCCCCTTCGTCGCTCTCCTTCCACCTAAAGGAACTGATGCATGCAGGCTTGCTAACCCAAGCGAAGCAGAGCCGTTCCCTCATCTACTCAGTTAATTTCGAAACGATGAACGGGCTTTTGGGCTTCCTGACGCAGAACTGCTGCGGTGGCAATCCCTGTTCTCCGGTCCGAGTACGCGAGTGCACCCCGGAAGGCACCTGCTCGTGAACCGCCCATCCAAGTACGACCACTAGTGCGGCGTATGGCGGGGCGCCTTCCCCCGAATAACGAAGCTTTATCCTGCTCCTTAAACGAGACACTCCATGCCGAACGAAACGTACAACGTGCTATTCCTTTGCACCGGCAATTCGGCCCGTTCCATCATGGCTGAAGCCCTGGTCACCACCATGGGCAAAGGGCGCTTCAAGGGCTTTAGCGCCGGCAGCAAGCCCGGCGGCACGGTGAACCCCTTCGCCATTGAGCAGGTACAAAAGACCGGCTATCCAGTCGATACCTTGCGCAGCAAGTCTTGGGACGAATTCGCAGCCCCTGACGCGCCCGCCATGGACTTTATTATCACGGTATGCGACAACGCCGCGGGCGAAGTGTGTCCATTCTGGCCCGGTCATCCGGCGACCGCGCACTGGGGGTTCGAAGACCCGGCTGCCGTCGAAGGTACGGACGAGGAAAAGCGGGCGGCCTTCGATAAGATCTTCAGGCAGATTATGGCCAGGATGAACACCTTCGTAAGCCTGCCCCTGCACATGCTGCAAAAGCATGCCGTTCAACAAAAAATCAAGCAGATTGGCGACATGCCGGTCACCCCCGCCTAATCAATCACCACTGCTCTTCTCTGGCCGCGGCTTCCGCATTTGTCGACAATCACACATGAGCTCCACTCCTACAACTGCTTTCGTCGGCGGCTCCGCCCCCGCAATTGGATTCTTCGAGCGCTACTTGACAGTCTGGGTGGCGCTTTGCATCCTCGTCGGCATCTTGCTTGGTCGCGCGTTCCCTACGGCCTTTCAAGGGATTGCGGCGCTTGAATTCGCCCAGGTCAATATACCGGTCGGAGTCCTTATCTGGGTCATGATTATTCCGATGCTTATCAAGATTGACTTCGGCGCACTGTCGCAGGTGAAAGGTCAATGGCGCGGCATCGGCGTGACACTGTTTATCAACTGGCTGGTGAAGCCGTTTTCGATGGCATTTTTGGGCTGGCTTTTCATTCGTCACGTCTTTGCAAGATGGCTTCCTGCCGACCAGCTCGACAGCTACGTTGCAGGGCTCATTCTCCTTGCGGCAGCACCCTGTACGGCTATGGTTTTCGTTTGGAGCCAGCTCTGCAAGGGCGACCCGTATTTCACGCTATCCCAGGTGGCATTGAACGACGCCATCATGATTGTGGCCTTCGCGCCGATTGTCGCGCTGCTACTAGGACTGTCCGCTATCACCGTCCCATGGGATACGCTCCTCACCTCTGTCGGGCTCTACATACTCATCCCGGTCCTACTTTCGCAGCTCGTCCGCAAGGCGCTCCTCGCTAAAGGCCCGAGACACCTCGAGCGCATGGTGGCGAAGCTTGGCCCACTGTCGATTTCGGCGTTGCTCGCGACCCTTGTGCTCCTGTTCGCGTTCCAGGGCGAGGCCATTACCACGCAGCCGGTAATCATCGCGATTCTCGCGGTACCCATCTTGATTCAGGTGTTCTTCAACTCTGGACTTGCGTACCTCCTGAACCGCAAACTTGGCGTCGCCCACTGTGTAGCCGGTCCGTCTAGCTTGATTGGCGCCTCGAACTTCTTTGAGCTCGCGGTCGCCACAGCAATCAGCCTCTTCGGCTTCAAATCCGGCGCTGCCTTGGCCACCGTGGTGGGCGTGCTTATCGAGGTCCCCGTCATGTTGCTGGTCGTGGGCGTCGTGAACCGCACCCAGAACTGGTATGAGGCAAAGGCATAAAACCCATGAACGACCTACCTAATCTACCGAACGTGAGCGGTACACATTTGGACACGCCGACTTTGGAAAAACTGGAGCCGGCCAAGCACTCGACGCACCCGCCGCGCATCCTGCTGCTCTACGGGTCACTGCGCCAGAAATCCTATAGCCGCCTCCTTACGTTGGAAGCGGAGCGCATCCTGCAGCTCTTTGGGGCGGATACGCGGATGTTTGACCCGCAGGGACTACCCATGGTTGATAGCGTGGCTGCGGACCATCCAAAGGTGCAGGAACTGCGCAAGCTATCCGAATGGTCGGAAGGCCAAGTCTGGTGCAGCCCGGAGCGACACGGCGCCATGACGGGCGTGTTCAAGTCCCAGATTGACTGGCTTCCCTTGGAAATCGGCAGTATCCGACCGACGCAGGGCCGAACGTTAGCGGTCATGCAGGTGTCTGGCGGCTCACAGTCCTTTAACGCGGTCAATCAGCTGCGCGTACTCGGGCGTTGGATGCGGATGGTCACCATGCCGAACCAGTCTTCCGTGGCAAAGGCGTACCAGGAGTTCGATGACGCCGGCCGCATGAAGCCGTCAGCCTTCTATGAGCGTCTGGTCGACGTCATGGAAGAACTGTACAAGTTCACGCTGCTCGTGCGGGACCGGTCGGACTATCTGACTAGTCGGTACAGTGAGAGGAAAGAAGCGATGCCGGAGCTGGCGACTAGCTTGGCTGCGGCCGCCATGAGCCACGAAGCAAACCAGGATGAAACGAAGGACGAACTCGAATAGCCGACCCATCCTTGCAGTACTTCTTCTATCGCTTTTTCCGGGACCGGTCGGGATTAAGCCGACATCGTCCGCTCGCATTCAGATGTGAAGGGCGACTGACCAGGAGAGGATTGCCTGAAAGAGTATCACCGCGTCCGTGCCTCACCGGATGCCACTCTGAGCCCTTGGTCCCCTTGCTACGTTGACTCGCCACCCGCTCTACTCTTCCGATATCCTGTGTCGACGCGCCCTCTATGTGCCTAAGCTAGAACCAAGGAGCCAACTATGCCTTTTGACGTTTTACCGCTCCTGCCAGCGGTAATCACCTTCTCTGCGGCACTCGTGGCCGGAGGAATAGCGCGCTCGAATTTGATTGCGACTAAGGAGACGAAAATCTCTGAATTTCGACAAGCGTGGATTGACTCCCTGCGAGACGAACTTGCAAAACTGTTTTCATATAGTCGTACACTCGCACGCGCGGTGCAGGAGGACCGGAATCCGCAGTTCGGCGTCTCTGTAAGATATCGGATATCGGACGAAAAAATCACGGAAGTTCGCCATGGGTCCGCTGAAACCTATTACAGGATAAAACTTCGTCTTAACCGTGACCAAGATGACCATAAAGACCTGTCGCACCGCCTTGCTCGAATGATGGAAGAAATGCAGCAGTACTTGAACAACAACGACACTGACGCAGCAGTTCCGCTGAGTTATGTGGAACAAGCATCAGACTTTGCGGAGCAAGTATTGAAGAGTGAATGGAACACAGTAAAGCGCGGGGAAAAAGGGTTCCGAAACGCCGTTGCAACAACGACCTGGGTGTTGGTTATTACAGGTTTAATCTGGGCAGCAGTAATCGTAGGCGGTCCAATCTACTTTTTATACAATAAGGCGAGCTGAGTACGGCTAGCGTCCTACCCTTGTCCCTCCTCCACCGTCGATGCAATGTCCCGGTCGTGATTCACACCTACTGCAGAGGGGACCAAGCGGAGCAACTGCTTATCCGTAGATTAAAGCACCCACAATTACGGCCGCGTCGAGCACAATCCATCCAACACATGGCCATGCGATGTTCTTGTCCTGTTGTCGCAACCCGAACCACAACCACAGTAGGGCAGACGCCAGGTACGCACCCCAAGACAAAACGGAAACGCCAGCCGCCTGGTGGCCGACCCATATCGTGAAGATTTGGGGAATGGTCATCAACATCGTGAATATTGACATGCCACCAAGCGCCCGACGCAGTAACGTGTCCGAACGCGACTCGCGTGCAGCAAGAGTTGTAGGGTCAGGGGCCATCGTATCCTCTCTCAAAAGGCAATTCGGGGGGCGTGACACCTGTTTACCATTGAAGCGGTGCAATAAAACCTGTGTCCAATAGGCGCACGTTACTATCATTATCAATGGCACTAGAGCCGTTGTGAACTAGCGGACGTGACCGATTCACGACATCCACAAAAGCATTGAGTGTCCGACCGATTCAAGCATTCGGTGTTCGAGCTGCCGCCCAGTGCATCGGTGCCGCGACAAGAAGCATCCCCATTTTGGAAGGGACGAGGGTAGTACTTGTCCGTCAAGGCGTTGAGGTCGGAGACAGCATGGCCGCCGTGTCCCCGACTACTTCTCGGTCTGAAGTTCCGTGACGGTTGGCGTTCCTTTGACGTTCTCCACGTTAAACTTCACCTTGTCCCCCACTTTTACCTTTGCCAGCAAAGAGGCGTTTTGAACAGGAAATTGCATTGTCATCCCCGGCATTTCGACTGTTTTTGACTTAATCGGTCCATGATTTAACGTGACGCTCTTGGCTGCCGAGTCAACGGCCTGGACCACTCCTTCAGACATCCCGGACGCCTTTGCAGGCGTGCCACCGGTGCAGTCCATTTTCATGTCCTTCATGTTTTCCATGCCCTTGCAGTCCATTTTCATGCCGCCCATGTCCATTCCCTTTCCTTTGTCGCTGCTTGCTTGCTCGGCATGAACGTTCAGGGCAAGAACGGCGAATCCCAGGGCTGCAGCTACTTTAAGTGGTGACGTTTTCATGGTCTGATTCCTTTATGGTTGAGGCGGAACGGTTTAATGTTTTCCGAAGACGGCGTTCTTGCAGGAGACGCCAGGCTGCGGGTATGACAAACAGGGATAACAGGGGTGCGGTAATCATGCCCCCGACCATAGGCGCCGCTATGCGCTGCATGACTTCGGAGCCCGCGCCACTCCCGTACATAATGGGAATGAGACCAGCCAGGATGACGGCGACTGTCATGGCTTTCGGACGTACTCGAAGCACCGCGCCTTCGCGTATCGCCTCTTCAATCAGCTCTTTGGATAGCGGATGTCCGGCTCGCAAACGGTGGTCGAGCGAATTGCGGAGATAGATGAGCATCACCACACCAAATTCGGCCGCAAGTCCGGCCAGCGCGATGAATCCGACAGCGGTCGCGACCGATACTGCATGACCAAGCAGCCAGACAAACCAGAAGCCGCCAATCAGCGCGAACGGTACGGTCAGCATTAACAGGACGGCCTCTGAAGTTGACCGGAAGGCGAAGTACAGCAATATGAAGATGACGCCTAGTGTCAATGGAATGACGGTTTGCAGTTTGGCCGCAGCGCGCTCCAGATATTCGAACTGGCCGGACCAGCCAATGGAATACCCGGAGGGCAGCTTTACGTCCCTGGCGACAGCGGCCTGCATCGCTTTGACTGCCGTACTCAGGTCAGCGCCACGCACGTCCACATAGACCCATCCTGAGAGGCGCGCATTTTCGCTTCGAATCATTGGTGGCCCGTCAGTGATTTTGACCTCTGCGATATCACCAAGCCGGATTTGCGCACCTCGCTCCGTCAGGATGGGGAACTCGCGCAGATTTTGGACCGAGTCGCGGTAATCGCGCGGATAACGAACATTGATGGGGAATCGCTGGCGACCATCAATCACCTCGCCAACGTTTTCGCCGCCTACTGCGGAAGACACGACCGACTGGACATCCGCCACGGCTAACCCATACCGCGCGGCGGCGACCCGGTCAATGTTCACATCAATGTAACGGCCTCCACTAAGGCGCTCGGCCAGCGCCGACGTCACGCCGGGTACATTTTTCACAGCCGCCTCGACGCCGGCCGCAATGGCGTCAATCTGCGCCAAGTCCGCACCTGAGACCTTGACGCCCACTGGCGTCTTGATGCCGGTCGACAGCATGTCAATGCGATTGCGAATAGGCGGCACCCAGACGTTCGACAGCCCGGGAACCTTTACCGTCCTGTCCAGCTCCTCGACCAGCTTTGCCGGTGTCATTCCTGGTCGCCACTGGTCCCGCGGCTTGAACTGAATGGTGGTCTCGAACATTTCCATCGGCGCCGGGTCTGTCGCGGATTCGGCGCGTCCCGCCTTGCCAAAGACAGTCGCTACTTCCGGCACCGTCTTGATGAGGCGGTCAGTTTGCTGTAGCAGTTCACTGGCCTTCGAAGCCGACAGACCCGGAAGAGCTGAAGGCATATACAGCAAGTCGCCTTCATCCATCGGCGGCATGAACTCTCCGCCGAGCCGCGATACCGGAATTGCGGTCAAAGCTAACGCAATCACCGCAATGCCAATCGTCGCAATAGGATGACGAATGCTCGCATTGAGCAGCGGGCGGTATGCCCGAATCAATACTCGGTTGATGGGATTGGACGCCTCGCTCGGAATACGTCCGCGAATCATGTACCCCATCAGCACAGGCACCAGCGTGATTGCCAGCCCGGCGGCAGCGGCAAGCGTATAGGTCTTGGTGTACGCAAGGGGCGAGAACAGCTTGCCCTCTTGTGCTTCGAGCGAAAATATCGGCACAAAGGACAGCGTGACGATAAGCAGCGAGAAAAAAAGCGCTGGGCCTACTTCTATCGAAGCATCGGCAATAAGGGCCCAGCGTTCACTGTTGCCGATTTTCTGGTTCGGATGCGCATGAGCGTAAGCCTCCAGATGTTTATGCGCGTTTTCTATCATCACGACAGCCGCGTCAACCATCGCGCCGATTGCGATTGCGATGCCGCCAAGCGACATGATGTTGGCGTTGACCCCTTGGTAGCGCATCACGATGAAAGCCATAAGCACTCCCAGAGGCAGCGACACGATGGCAACCAGTGCGCTTCTCAAGTGGAACAGGAATATGGCGCAAACAATCGCCACTACGATGAACTCTTCAATAAGCTTGTCACGCAGATTGGTGACTGCTGCGGATATCAGCTTTGAACGGTCGTAGGTTGAGATGACCTCGACTCCCTTTGGCAGCGACGCCCGCAGCGTATTCAAACGCTCCTTGACCGCCTTGATGGTCTGGAGCGCGTTTTTACCTGAGCGCATGACGACAACGCCGCCGGCAACCTCGCCTTCGCCGTTGAGTTCGGCAATGCCCCTTCTCATTTCCGGTCCGAGGCGGATTGTTGCGACGTCTCTCAACATCACGGGCGTTCCGACTTCATTGACGCTTAACGGAATGTTTCGGAAGTCCTCCAGCGTGCGCAGATAGCCTTGGGAGCGCACCATATATTCGGACTCGGCCATCTCGACGACCGAACCGCCGGATTCCTGGTTCGCCTTACTCAATGCATTGAGCACCTTTGCATGTGTGATGCCGAACGCCCGCAGCTTGTCCGGGTCAAGCACAACTTGGTACTGCCTGACCATGCCGCCGATGCTGGCCACTTCCGCCACATCGGGAACGGTCTTGAGCTCAAAGCGCAGGAACCAGTCGTTCAGCGCTCGCAGCTGGCTCAGGTCATGCCCACCGGTGCGGTCAACCAGCGCGTATTCGTAAATCCAACCTACACCCGTACCGTCGGGGCCGAGCTCGGCGCGCACGCCTTGTGGAAGCCGGCTCTGCACCTGACTGATGTATTCCAGTACGCGGGAGCGTGCCCAGTACAGGTCCGTCGCATCATCAAACAGCACGTAGACAAAGGAATCGCCGAAGAACGAATAGCCGCGGACCGTCTTTGCTCCTGGTACGGCGAGCAGCGCGGTGGTCAATGGATAGGTCACCTGGTCTTCAACCAGTTGCGGCGCCTTACCCGGGTATTGGGCTCGGATAATGACCTGGGTGTCGGACAGGTCCGGCAGCGCGTCGAGAGGTGTCCGGCTAAGGGAGGTGAGCCCCCATCCGGCGATAGCAATAGCGGCAAGCAGGACCCAGATGCGATTGGCAATCGACTCGCGAATAATCCGCGCAATCATCGTTTGCCTCGGCCGGCTGAGGTCACGCTTTCAAGCTTGTACCCGTCGTTGCTTTCCCTAAACGAGAACTCGGCATCTTGACCGGGTTTGATGTCCGGGAAGGCATCCTTGCCAGGCTTCTTGAAATCCATCGTCATCGCAGGCCACTTTAATTCCGGTATCGGCTGGTGAGAAAACGTGACACTTTCAGCAGTCACTTTCTCGACCTTTCCGAGACCGTGGTAAACCTTCCCTGCGCTGCTTGACGGCGGGCTGTTTGCTTGCTGGCCTTGCTGCGGCGGCTGAGCATTCGCCGAAGCGGGTTGCGACGTCTGGTTACCGTTGCCGGACTGCTGTGCTCCCGCAAACTTTGGCAGTATGGATTTCAGGCTCGCTTCCGAATCAATCAGGAATTGTCCAGACGCGACGACACGCTGAGCTTCATTTAGCCCCGTCAGGATTTCAGTGCTGTCTCCGATATCGCGACCCGTGGTGACTTCTACTGGCTGCAGGCTATTGTTGTCCCCGGCCACAAGGACAACCGAGCGCTTGCCTGTGGTGATAACCGCCTCGGTCGGCACCAACAGTCGCGACACCGGCTTATCCTCGCCCATGCGAACACGCATGAGCATGCCGGGAATGAGGCTGCCATCCCGGTTGTCGAGCTCCAGGCGAGCCTGCACGGTTCGAGTCGCCGTACTCACTCCTGGGAGGATTTCGCGCACCTTGCCCGCGTATTTGCGGCTTGGGTCTCCTGAGAACGTCGCTTCGACAGCCAGTCCTGGGTGTGCGGAGTTCAGCAGCGCCTCCGGCACTTCAGCGACCAGCCAGACCTTGTCCATGCCTGCCACTTTGGCGATGGTCACGCCTGGCGAGACCATTGCTCCATCCCGGACCGCCAGATCGGTGACGACACCATTGACTGGTGATGTGAGCGTCAAATGCTTCTGCGACTGGCCAGTACGGTCCGCCTGAGCTATCAATCCATCTGGAATCGACATTGCCTTCATCCGCTGGCGCGCATCCGCCGCCAGCGCCGTATTGCCGGCTCGCTTGAGCGCCAGATATTCCTCTTGCGGCGCAATCCAGTCCGGAACGAAGAGTGACGCGACCGGTTCCCCGCGTTTGATGCGTTGCATTGGCGTGCGCACATAGAGGTGGTCGATGTACCCGGTCACGCGGCTCTGAATGACTTCCGCTGCGCTTTCTGCAAACTGGGTTGTGCCCACCAACTCAATGGCGTCTCGTGACTCTTGACGTCGCACCGTCGCGTACCGGATTCCCAAGTTTTGCTGAAGCGTTGGGCTGACTTTAACCCCGCCCTCGGAAACTTCGTCCGCATAGACGGGCACCAACTGCATATCCATGAAAGGCGATTTGCCCGGCTTGTCGAACTTGTGGCCGGGAACCATCGGGTCGTGCCAGTACAAAACCTTGCGGCCCGTCTTTGGGTCAACGTTGTTCCCTGGGTCGGCTGGAGCGGCGCCTGCGGTGACTGTTGGGGATTCGGTGGCGCCGTGATTGGAACCCATCCAATAGCCGCCGAATGCCAGGCCGGCGCCTGCCAGTACTAAGACTAGGGTCTTCGCTGCGGTATTCGTTTTCATTGGTTGGTCCTCCCGTTTGCCACCATTTCGTGAGGGATGACGTGATACTCGAGGCTCGCCCATGTCATCGCAGCCGCCCTTTCCAGGTCAGTAATCTGGAGCTGCTTTTCCAAAAGCGTCTTCTTGGCATTGAACACTGCGCTTAAGTTGCCTGTACCAGCTCGGTACGCGGCCGACGCGAGCTCGACCTGCTGAGTCGCCGGAGGTAAGAGCTGGCTCTTAAGCAGGGAGATTCGCTCGTTCATGCTTTCCAGCGCCGATGATTGGGCTTGTATTTCCGTCTGTTGCTCGCGAAGTGCATCCTCGTATTGCAGTCGAGCCTTGGTGGCCAATGCGGACTTTTCGGCGATGTCGCGGTCCTGCCGCTGCGAAGCGTGGACCGGCAGCGGGATACTCACGCCGACGGACACCATGTTGGAGTACTGGCTGCCGCGCTGGCTGTAACTGGCCTCAACGGACCAGTCGGGTCGGCGTTCATGGGTTACCACCGTCGTTTCAGCGTCGGCCAATGTGACCGCCCGTCTCGCGGCAAGGACCATCGGGTGGTACTTTTCAAGGTCTTCGACGGGCATATTCGATACGTGGGTTACCAGCGGCGGCATTGACTCGGCCACGCCTTCAACCAGTGCAACAGTCCACCGGGATAGCACCTGACGGGCCGCACGCAAGTCCTGCTCATTCTTGCGCTCTACGTCTTGTGCCTGTGAAAACGCCAACTGCGCTTGAGTAACGTCCGTAGCGACTGCCTTGCCGCCGCGGTGGGCGGCCTGCATGGCGGTCAAGTCACCAGCCGCTTCTTTTTCCAACGCCTTGGCAAGGCGCAATGCCCGCTGGCTATACCAAACTTTTACCCACGCTTTTGCCGCTTCCTCTCGTACTTTCGCGACGTTGGTGAGGTAGGTTGCTTCCTCCATTTCAACAGTCCGTTGCGCTCGTTCCGAGCGGGCTGCCCGCTTGTCCGACGACACCCATTGCTGCTCAATACCGACTCGACGCATTGTCATGAAGTCTCGGGTCACGCTAAAGCGGTCATCGCCTGTAACGGGCAAGTTGTCGACACCAACCTTGAGCGTAGGGTCCGGAAGTCGGTCTGCTTTGGCACCCACCTCGCGGCTAGCTTGTACGGACGCGACCCCGGCTTTGTTGGACGCCGAGCGTTGAGTGGCGAGCTCCACAGCCTGTTCCAAGGTGAGTGCCTGCAACTGTGCAAAGCAGTATGGCGAGCAAACAGCCAGAGCCGCTAACACGGAACATCGGTAAAAACGAAGCGCCCGACTCTGTGGAATCAATGGCGTGCCAATGGATAGAAACATGAAACCCCCTGTAATGAAGACGAGCGCGAGCGTCGGCATAATGCCGGCCCGCGAAGCAACAGAGGGTTAGGTCAGATACGCAGGCGCCGCGTGCGTAGGTAAGGCGGGTCCGCCCCGTAATTTAAGGGGGAGTCTTCCCAGCTTGAAGTCGGAACGGTGGGTTGGACCGGTGCAGGTGCCGGCCGGACGGCGGCAATAACGACCGGGGTCAGGACCGGCGGCGCAGCCAAATGTTCAAGTGCTAGCAGGGCGCTTGATTGGTACTCGGCACAATGCACCGGCATTTCCTTGTCCATGCCTGCGCACGGGCTCCCCATGGCCATTTCCATCTTTGGCGCCGGCGGAATCTGGGGGCAGATATACGCAGCCATCGCGAGTCCCGAGGTCAGAATGGTCATGACCAGGAAGCCCGTTAGGAAACGACAAAGTGGAGAGAGGAAACGGCGCATTGGTTAATCCGGCGAGAGCGGACCAGTGTAGCGCAGATTTGCAAACGCCTGACGAGGCCGCCGACAGCTTGGTATGGCGACATAGCTATCCGAGGGAAATACTTTTGCCATCTTCATGCTCCAATTCTTTTAGGTCCGCGCGAACGCGCCACCCATGCGCACCTGACCTCGTCAGTGCTCGGTATGACACGCACATTCGTGGCTTTCAGCCGCTTCCGACAGGTTTTGGATGATGGCGCAGTCCTCAACGGAATGCGGTTCGCCACATTGCTGGCGCAATGTCGTCAACTGCATCTCCAGAGTTCGTAGCGCCTCCATCTGCATCCGAATGCGCTCGATATGGTGGTCAAGCAGCTCGTTCACACTCTGGCAGCCCGCCCCTGGATTGCCTTTGAGTTCGAGCAAGATGCGGATGTCCGCGAGCGACATTTGTAGCGACCTGCAATGTCGGATGAATTGCAGACGCTCCTGATGCTCTTCCTTGTATTCGCGATAACCGGCGCCGGTTCTGACCGGCTCAGCTAGCAATCCCGTCTTCTCGTAGTACCGGACCGTTTCAACATCCGTCCCCGTTCGTTTCGCTAGTTCACCGATACGCATGGCAACCTCCAAAAAAGCCTTGACCCCGTAGCAACTACAGGGTTTCTAATGCGAGCATACGTCAATATTCGAAGGTCTTTCGATGCCAAAAGCGATAGAAATAGCGCCGTGCTGCTGCCCTAGCGGGAATTGCGCCAGCACGACACCGTCCGTTGCTGACCCACTCCCGATTTCAACCGGTGAGTACTCGGCCCAGTACCGCATCCAGAACATGGATTGCCCGACAGAAGAGCGCCTGATTCGTAACAAGCTTGAAGGCATTCCCGGAATCGTCCGCCTGGACTTCAACCTGATGAACCGGGTCCTCAATGTTCATCACCGCTTGGTCAGTCCCGAAGCGGTCCTCCGTGCACTGAAATCTATAGGCATGCAGGCTGAGCCCTTCGGCGTCGACATGCCGAGCACAACCGTTGCCGAGGAAGCCGGTTTAAGTACGATGCAGAAGTCCTTGCTTGGCCTCTCCGGCGTCGCAGCGGTGGCCGCCGAGGTACTTGCATGGACGAGCCATTCCGACGCTTCGCCGTTGGTAATCGGTTTGGCAGTCGTGTCCATTCTCGCTGGCGGGCTGCCCACGTTGAGGAAAGGTTGGATTGCACTGAAGACCTTCACCCTCAACATTAATTTCTTGATGAGCCTGGCTGTGGTCGGGGCCGTCGCTATCGGCCAGTGGCCGGAAGCCGCTATGGTGGTCTTCCTGTTTGCAGTGGCCGAGCTTATTGAAAGCATGTCCCTAAATCGGGCTCGTAATTCCGTACACGGCCTCATGCAGCTCGCGCCCGACACGACCACGGTGAGGGACGCGGATGGAAGGTGGAGGTCAGTGCCAACGGAATCAGTAGAAATTGGCATCGTTATCCGTGTGAAGCCAGGCGAACGCATTGCGTTGGATGGGGTAGTTGCGGACGGAGAGTCGAGCGTGAATCAAGCGCCGATTACTGGCGAGAGCATGCCAGTCGATAAGCGCAAAGGCGACACGGTCTACGCTGGGACCATCAATGAACAAGGCGTACTGGATATCCAGGTCTCGGCCAATAGTGGGCACAGCACGTTGGCGCGGATTGTGCGGGTCATCGAAGAAACACAAGGTAATCAAGCACCGACGCAGCGATTTGTCGATACCTTCGCAAGGTATTACACGCCGGTCGTGGTCTTGGTGGCCATACTCGTCGCAGCTGTCCCACCGTTGCTGTTCGGCGCTCCGTTCGTCGCCTGGCTGTACAAAGCCCTGGTAATGCTCGTGATTGCTTGCCCGTGCGCGTTAGTCATCTCGACACCGGTTACCGTGGTCAGCGGGCTTACGGCGGCGGCACGTCGAGGCATTCTCATCAAGGGCGGACAGTTCTTGGAAGCTGGCCATCGCTTGAAAGTCATTGCCATGGACAAAACAGGGACGCTGACTATCGGGCAACCAGCGGTGAATCGGTACAGTCGTTGGCCAACATGACCCGCGAGAACATCTTGTTGTTGGCCGCCAGTCTGGACGCCCACTCAGACCATCCACTTGCACGCGCCATCGTGAAGGCCGGTCCTCCCGAAGCCACTCTAAAAACTGTCGCCCAATTGGAGGCACTGCCGGGGCGCGGGCTGAAAGGTCAGATTGACGGCATTCCCTACTACTTGGGCAACCACCGACTACTGGAGGAGCTTGGCGCGTGCTCTCCGGCGGTCGAAGCTGCCTTAGGGGCTCTCGAGGAGCATGCGCAGACCGCTGTCGTACTGTCCTCGGAAGATGGGCCTTTGGGAATTGTCGCAGTAGCTGATGTCCTCCGTCCAAACGTGTCGAAGGTCATCCAAGCTTTGAACAAGCTGGGCGTGGCAACGGTCATGCCAACCGGAGATAACGCGAGAACCGCCAGAAGCATAAGTGAGTCAGTTGGCGTTACTGATTACAAAGGCGAGCTTCTGCCGGAAGACAAGCTGGAAGAGATACGGCGTCTGCAAACTTCCTACGGCGCCGTTGGAATGGTTGGCGATGGTATCAACGATGCGCCAGCCTTGGCGCAAGCTGACATCGGCTTTGCGATGGGCGCTGCGGGAAGCGATACTGCCATCGAAACGGCCGACGTAGCGCTTATGGACGACGACTTGGGCAAGCTCCCTGCATTCATTGAGCTAAGTCGCGCTACGCGCCGGATTCTTATTGAAAACATAGGGGCGGCATTGGCCATAAAAGCGGTGTTTTTGGCCTTGGCACTTGCCGGAATGGCGACGCTTTGGATGGCGGTGTTTGCAGACGTCGGCGCCTCACTTCTGGTCGTCTTCAATGGATTACGATTGCTTGGCTTTAAGCGCCGAGCGTAGCGGCGCTGCTAGACATCCATCCATTTATATTCGGTACATGCAAGAAGCGCTTTCTCATTTCGCGAGGACTCGTGACTACGTACCAAGTTACTTGCGCCGGAGCAGCGCGGCATCGCGTTCCCTAATGCGGCGCATGACTGCTGCCTGTAGATGGAGCATGATAATGGTCGGTACATTCCCAGCATTCTCAATTGGAGGCGATATGCCTGCTCACGAACATTGGAATCGGATTTATGAAACTAAACGTCCTGACCAATTAAGCTGGTACGCCCCTCATTTATACCGGTC
>JAQGMR010000047.1 GCA_028292265.1 Herminiimonas sp. | reverse complement strand
CATTTTCAACAAGAAGTATGTTCTTGCCAATCCGCGCATCGCCTCTGACGTCGACTTCGCGAATTTAGAAGCCGTTGTGGGCCACGAATATTTCCACAACTGGTCCGGCAACCGCGTCACCTGCCGCGACTGGTTCCAGCTCTCGCTTAAAGAAGGCCTGACCGTATTTCGCGATCAGGAATTTTCAGCCGACATGATAGGCACCGACAGCGGTCGGGCGGTAAAGCGCATAGAGGACGTGCGGGTCCTGCGGCAGGCGCAATTTCCGGAAGATGCCGGGCCCATGGCGCACCCGGTGCGGCCGGACGCGTACCAGGAGATCAACAACTTCTACACCGTCACCGTGTATGAAAAAGGCGCCGAAGTCGTGCGCATGTACCAGACCCTGTTCGGCCGCGACGGTTTTCGCAAGGGCATGGACCTTTACTTTGAACGGCACGATGGCCAAGCCGTGACCTGCGATGATTTCCGCGCAGCGATGGTGGATGCCAACGGCCGAAGTCTCGATCAGTTTGAGCGCTGGTATAGCCAGGCCGGCACGCCGCGCGTCAAGGCAGAGATGCGCCATGACGCCGCCGACAAGGCCTGCTTCATCACACTGTCGCAATCCTGCCCTGCCACACCCGGACAGGACCAGAAACTGCCGTTTCATATTCCAGTCGCCATTGGTTTGTTGGATGCGGAGGGACGCGACATTCCCTTGCACCTGCACGACGCCGGCCGCCCTGCGATGAGTGGCTCGCCCACCACCGTGGTGCTGGAACTGACCGAGGCGCGCCAGACCTACCGCTTCGACCAGGTCAATGAAAAGCCGGTGCCGTCGCTGCTGCGCGATTTCTCTGCGCCGGTCATTCTGGAATACGACTACAGCGATGAAGACCTTGCCTTCCTGATGGCGCGTGACAGCGACCCGTTCAATCGCTGGGAGGCTGGCCAGCGGCTTGCGACGCGCCTGCTGCTGTCGCTGACCCAAACTGCGCGGTCGGGCGGCAATCCGCCCGACCTGCGCGGCAAAGTCGCGGCGCTGTGCGATGCGTTGCGCGACACCTTGAATGACACCGGGCTAGACCCGGCATTCCGCGAGGTGGCGTTGACGCTGCCTTCGGAGACCATAGTGGCGGAACAAATGGACGTGATTGACCCGACCGCGATCCACATCGCCCGACAGTTCCTGCGCTGCGAGATGGCCAAGGCCCTGCGCCCCGATTTCATGAAAGCGTATGCCGACAACGCGACGCCAGGGGACTACAGCCCAGACGCCGCTGCCGCAGGCAAGCGCGGTCTGCGTAATGTTGCGTTGTCCTACCTGGCGGAGCTTAACGACGCCGATACGCATCGGCTTGCGCAGCAACAGGGCGACGCTGCCGACAACATGACTGACCGGTTGGCTGCACTGTCAGCGCTGGTTAACACGACCGCGCCGGCCAGGGCGCCCGCGCTCGACGCTTTCTACCGCGAGTTTGAACAGGAAGCGCTCGTGATCGACAAGTGGTTTGCTCTGCAAGCGACCGCCCGCCGCACCGACGTCGCCGCGGTTCGCAAGCTGATGAAGCATCCTGCGTTCTCGCTCAAGAATCCGAATCGCGCGCGCAGCCTGATCTTCAGCTTCGTGAACGGCAATCCCGCGCAGTTTCATGAGTCGGACGGCAGCGGATATGAATTCTGGGCGCAGCAGGTAATCGCGCTCAACGCCATCAACCCGCAAGTGGCGGCACGCCTGGCGCGCAGCATGGACCGCTGGCGCAAGTACGCGCCCGCCCTCCAGGAAAAAATGCGGCATGCGCTGGAGCAGGTCGCCGCGACCCGCAAGCTGTCCAAGGATGTACTCGAGGTGGTGACCAAGGCGCTTGCAAACTAGACCGAAATTCGACTAAACAACAATTATTCAATCCGGAAGAGACCTCATGAAACGTATCAGCCTGACCCAGCATCTGATCGAAGAGCAGCGGCTTCACAACACCATACCGGCCGAATTGCGGCTCTTGATTGAAGTCGTCTCCCGCGCCTGCAAGACCATCAGCCATGCGGTCGGCAAGGGCGCGCTGGGCGAAGTGCTGGGGACGACCGAAACGGAGAACGTGCAGGGCGAGGTGCAAAAGAAGCTGGACGTAATCTCCAACGACATTCTTCTGCAGGCCAACGAGTGGGGCGGCCATCTCGCCGCCATGGCGTCGGAGGAAATGGAGACCATCCACCCGATTCCCAACCGCTATCCCAAGGGTGAATACCTGCTCCTGTTTGATCCGCTCGACGGCTCTTCCAACATCGACGTCAACGTTTCCATCGGCACGATCTTCTCGGTGTTGAAGGCGCCTGAAGGCATGTCGAGGCCAACCGAAAAAGATTTCCTGCAGCCCGGTACCAAACAGGTCGCTGCGGGCTACGCGGTGTATGGGCCGCAGACCGTGCTGGTGATCACGACCGGCAATGGCGTTCAGGTGTTCACGCTTGACCGGGAGATGGGTTCTTGGGTCATGACCGGGCGCGACATCCAGATCCCCGAAGACACGAAGGAATACGCCATCAACGCCTCCAACGCGCGGCATTGGCAGCCGCCCGTGACACGCTACATCGATGAACTGCAGGCTGGCACCAGCGGCCCGCGCGGCAAGGATTTCAACATGCGCTGGATCGCCTCCATGGTGGCCGACGTGCATCGCATCCTCAACCGTGGCGGCATCTTCATGTACCCCGCCGACGCACGCGACCCCGGTAAGCCAGGCAAGCTGCGCCTCATGTACGAAGCGAATCCCATGTCGTTCATTGTGGAGCAAGCCGGCGGCGCTGCTACTAACGGCAAGCAGCGCATTCTGGACATCATCCCGCAGACCTTGCATCAGCGGGTGCCAGTGTTCCTGGGGTCGAAGAATGAGGTGGAGCGGGTGACGGGGTATCACGCTTAGCGCGGGGGGGCGCCGGGCGGTTGGTCGAAGGCGCGAGGGGCGCTTTTCGAGCCGGTAACTTAGCGCAACTACCGTGCTCCGGAATTTGGGGCGTACCCGAGAGCCTGCGCGGCAAAAAAACACCGGGTCTGCGTTGCGCGACTAACCGGACTAGTCTAGAACAACGAGCGCGCGCAATGAAAGAGCCGGCGGCCTGGCGATCAAGGGCTGGCTTCCGCCGGCGGTCCACTATCACGGCTTCAAAATAAGTTTTCCGAGGATTTCCCCACCATCCAGCAATTCATGCGCACGCCGTGCCTCGGCCAGCGGCATGCGGTCAAAGATATGGGGCCGCACCTTGCCTTCTTTAAAGAGAGTAAGCACTCTCTCTATCAGCCTCCGGCGAATCGCCGGGTCGTGGTCATAAGTGTGCATTGTGAAGCAGCGCACCGCCGGGCTTTTGTTCAAGTGCGCCCGCATTTCCCTGAACAGGTCTTTCTCCGGCAAGCCGCCCAGGACGTTGAAGCTGATGATCATGCCCATGGGCGCCAGCATCTCGAACTGGTCCGAAAAGCGCGGGCCGACGACGTGGTCGAGCACAAGATCCGCCCCTCGGCCTTCGGTTAATTCCAGCACGCGCTGCACAACTTTTTCCGTCTTGTAATTGATGGTGTGGGTCGCGCCTTGCGCGCGGGCGAATGCACACTTTTCATCCGTGCTGGCTGAGCCGATTACGGTGACGCCGTCGATGCGGCACAGATCGATCACGGCGCTGGCCACGCCACCCGCCGCGCCGTTGATGAATACAGTTTTTGGTTCAATCCCACGTGCCGCCTCGTAGAGCAAGGCGCAGGCAAGCTGGTAGTTCGGGATGTTGATGGCGAGGTCAAGGTCGACGCCCTGCGGCAGCGGGATCGCCACCGTGGCCGGGACGGCAATGTATTGCGCATAGCAGCCGCCACGCACCGGCAAGTCACGCGACGTCACCAATACCGGCTGGCCGACTTGAAGGCCGGTGACGCCGGGAGCCATCGATTCGATGTGGCCTACCATCTCGCCTCCGGGTATCGCCGGCAGCGGCGGCATCCATCGGTAGGTGCCGTTACGGATCAGCACATCGGGCTTACCTACCCCGATTGCGTGTGCCTTCACCAGCACGTGGCCTTCGCGGAGAACCGGCATGGGAATGTCGACATATTCCAGTGCCTCCGGGCCGCCGGGGGTTCTGACCTGGATTGCTTTCATGGTGGGGTACTTTCCGAGTAGAGATGGACAGGGATTGACGCCGCTTCAGCTTCGCATGCTGCCGACTACCGACTGCTTACCGCCGGCCGCAGACCGCAGACCGCAGACGGCAAACCGCAAACCGCAAACCGCAAACCCTCGACGGGCGACCGCCGGGCGCAGAGGAGCGGGCTCGAAGTAGCGGACCGATCATGCTTGCCGGCCGGTCGCCAACTCGCTTATTGCTTCGGAATCTTCGCTTCCGCCACGACCTGCGTCCAGCGCGCCACCTCGGATGAAACCATGGCCTTCATCTCCTCTGGCGTGCTTGTTTGCACATCGCCGACCAGATCCTCCAGTCTCGATTTCAAAGCCGGTACCAGCAGCGCTTTGCGTAGTTCGCTGTTGAGCCGGTCAATGATTGGGCGCGCCGTGCCAGCCGGCGCCATCAAACCAGTCCAGGAGCGCACGTCGTAGCCCGCCACGCCTTGTTCCGCAACGGTCTGCACCTCCGGCAGCGCCTTCCACCGCTGGGGGCCGGTGGTCGCGAGAGCCCGCAGCTTTCCACCCTTGATATTGCTGATGACCGCGGTCGCGGGAACGATGATGATCGACACGTCATTCGACAACAGTGCCGTCATTGACGCAGTGTCCCCGCGATAGGGAACATGCAGCATATTGATGCCCGCCATCTTCGCCAGCAGTTCGCCGGCGAGGTGGTGCGTCGACCCTATGCCCGCGGTGCCATAGGTGATCGCTTCTTTGTTGCTTTTCGCGGCTACAAGCACATCGCGGAAGTTTTGAAGCTTCGAGCCGGCGCTCGTGACAACCAGAAACGGGAAGTAGGTAATCGTCGACACCATGTCAAACCCGGCCACGGTCTTGTAGGCCAGGTTGTCGTACAGCGCTGCGGCCACGGCATGGCCGCCAGTAGCCAGCAGAAGGGTATAACCGTCTGGCTTGCTGCGCGCAACTGCGCCTGCAGCGAGCGTGCCGCCGGCGCCGGTTTGCGCCTCTACGATGACTGGCTGGCCGAGGTATTTACTTATTTCGCTGCCGATCAAACGGGCAGTCGTATCGGCATTGCCGCCGGGGGCAAAGCCTTGCAGCAGCTTGATCGGCCGATCCGGATAGTCTTGCGCCCATACGGGGAGGCCGGTCGCCAGCGCAGTGGCGCCAACCGCGCCTGATTTGATGAATTGTCTGCGGTCCATAAATGTCTCCTCTTTATTTTTATCGACTTCGCGGCTTGCCACATTCATTGCGGCTAGCCGCGACCGGTCATTCTTGCGCGACGATTGGATTGCGCAAGATGCCGATGCCTTCAATCTCAACTTCCACCGTGTCGCCAGGCTTCATGTATTGCGGCGGCTTGCGGCCAAATCCCACGCCCGCTGGGGTACCGGTAACGATGACGTCGCCCGGTACCAAGGTGAAGATCGTCGATGCGTAATTGATGAGTACGGCGGTCGAGAAAATCATGTTGCCGGTGTCGCTCGACTGCTTCACTTCACCATTCAGCCGGGTTTCAAGTTTGAGGCGACGGTCTGGAGCGATCTCGTCGGCCGTGACCATCCACGGGCCGAAGGCGCCGGTCGATTCAAAGTTCTTGCCGGATGCGATCTGCTTGGCATGGAACTGCCAGTCCCGAACGCTGCCGTCGTTATAGATTGAATAGCCGGCGACGTGTTCAAAGGCCCGCTCGACCGGAATGTCGCGTCCTTCCTTGCCGATGATGACGGCCAGTTCGCCTTCCCAATCCAGTGCCTCGGACACCCTCGGACGCACGATAGGGGCGTTGTGCCCGCACTGCGAGCGCCAGACGCGCAGGAAGATCGGGGGGAATTCCGATAGCTCTCGCTGGATGCCCATGGCCAGCACTTCCTGGTGATGGTCCATGTAGTTGCGCACGGCGCAGATGATTTTTTCGGCGCGCGGAATGACCGGGAGGAAGGTGATTTCCGCCAGGGTGGCATCCGGCTTTTTGCCTTTTACGTGTTCCGCAGCCTTGAGATATTCCTGGGAACCGATGTAGTCAGACAGTTGTGGGTACTGCGGCATGGCGGCGGAAAGGTCAACGACGCCGTCGCCGACAACAGCGCCCCAGCATTCTTTTCCGCGATACGAATAGGACAGCAGCTTCATGTTTTCTCCTGATGAATGGAATTTGCCCGCTAGCCTGGATCAGGCCAGCGAAGTGGAACGCTTGAATTTCTCTTGCCAGTCGGCGACCGGCATGAAGGTGGGGTCGCGGCGGCAGATAGCCTCAGTCTCGCGCATAAGTTCTTCGTCGCTCTTGTCGAGATCGAGCGGGTCGCCATGCGGCTGGGCGACGTAGAAGGGCGTGTCGATATAAACCTCGACCGTGTTGCCTTCAGGGTCGGAAAAATAGATTGAAAGCGCATTGCCATGATTCAGACCACGCATGGCGGTAGCGCCGCGCTCCAATGCATCGGCCTTGATGTCGCGGATGGCCTGGATGGTCGGCACCGTGAATGAAATTTGCATCACGGTGCTGAACGTCGCCTCTTTCGGCCGGCCGGACGCAAGCACCAGTTGATGATGTTGATTTTCTGTGGCGCTCATGAACACAAGCTCGTTCTTGAAGGTGCGTCCTTGTCCACGGTCCGTGACGGTCAGCCCGAACACTTTCGTGTAAAACTCCACCATGCGATCGATATCGGTGACATAGATTCCGAAGTGGCTTGGGGTCGGACGGGTCACTGCATTCATTGAAGTCTCCTGAGTTGAATCGCCAAGCCGGCAACAAGGCTTGCAGTGCACTTTGCCGGGCAGGGTGAGGGGTGACGCTGGCAGGCTGCTATTCCGTTGATTCTTTCATCAGTGTCAGCGCAGCATCGACGTTCTTGAGTGTTCCATTGATATGGGCCGTCAGCAGCTCGGACGCCTTGACGGCATCGCGCGCAAGCGCTGCATCCAGCAGCTTGCTGTGATCGCGTTTTTTATTACGCGGTACTGTGCGGAAGCGAGCCGAGTACCGGCGGTAGCGCTCACTTTGGTCAAACAGACTGGCGCATGCGGCGCGCTGCCGTTCCGAAGGGCATGCCGCAATCAGCGCAAGATGGAATGCCCGATGCAGCACGCCCCATTCGTCATTCAGGACGGTCGGCCCTTCACCGAGCCGAGACTCTACTTTCTCCAGGCGGTGAAAAGCGGCAATGGCATCGGCTTCCCATGCGTCATCGCCATACTGGATGGAGGCGCACAACGCCTGCACATCGAGCAAGAGACGCATGTGGGTGATGTCTTGAAGGTCGGCAAGAGAGATTGACGCCACGCGGAAGCCACGCCTCGGATCGGCGCTGACCAGCCCCTCCTGGCTTAAGCGGTTGAGCGCCTCACGCAACGGGCTGCTCGAGAAGCCATAGACTTCCTGCAGCTCCTCGATCTTGAGCTTCTGCCCCGGTGCGAGCTTCGCGGAAAGCACTTCCACCCGGAGGCGCATGAACGCTTGCTCGGATAACGGAAGGAGGGCTTGTGGGTCGATGCGGTCGTTCACTGGCTGGGCGTCTGGTTGGGGAGTTTGATCTGTGTATAAAATACATTTTATGCACAATCCTGTTATTGTGCAAGACGAAGTTAGACCGGATTTCGAGTCCAACGTCCCGACACAACCAGCATCGCGATGCGCTAAGCTGTGCGTCGACCTGCTCATCACAACAATAATCAGGAGACTCCGCATGAATGTCATGAAGTATTTAGCGTCCAGAGCATCAAAGGCATCGGCTCGCCGACCTTATCACCTGCTGTTTTGCAGTCTGGTATTTGGCCTGTCGCACTCGCTGCTGGTGCATGCCCAGGACAATCCGAAAGGACAGATCCCCGCCCGGACGGAGTTGCATTCCTTCCAGAGCCTCACCATCTCGGACGCCGCCTTCCTGAAAGGCGAGGACGCGGGAACGCCGGTGACCGTGGCCGGCGAATTGCGCGTGGCCCAGGGCGTTGGACGCATGCCGGTGGTAGTGCTGGTGCATGGCTCGAGCGGCATTGGGTCCAACACCGAGGTGTGGGCCAGGCAGTTCAACGAGATGGGCGTCTCCGCTTTCATCCTCGACAGCTTCACCGGGCGCGGCCTGACCGTGGTCGGCCCGGACCAGTCTCAACTCGGTCGGCTCAACCTCTCGCTGGATGCCTATCGCGCCCTCGAGGTGCTCGCGAAACATCCGCGCGTTGACCCGAAACGCATTGTGCTGATGGGCTTTTCGCGCGGCGGCCAGGCGACGCTGTACGCAAGCGAAAACCGCTTCCTCAAAACGTGGAATCGTTCCGGCCTCGACTTCGCGGCCTACCTCCCGTTCTACCCTGATTGCCACACCGCCTATCAAAACGACACCGACGTAGCGGACCGGCCGATCCGCATCTTTCACGGCACCGCCGACGATTACAATCCTGCACCACCCTGCAAGGCTTTTGTGCAGCGCCTGCGCTCAGCCGGCCGCAACGTTGAAATGATTGAATACGCCGGAGCGCAGCACAGCTTCGATTCGCCATTGGGACCCACCACGCCAACCGTCTCGAAGAATGCGCAGACGGTGCGCAACTGCCGTATCAAGGAGGAGCCCGTCGGGCGACTGATCAATGCCGTGTCGGGTGCGCCTTTTACCTACGCCGATCCGTGTGTGGAGCGGGATCCGCATGTTGGTTATGATCCGAATGCGGCGCAGGCTGCGCATCGGTATGTTGGGGAGTTTTTGGGGGTGCTGTTCCAAGCAAAGAAGGAGTGAGCGGGGCGGTGCTGTAGGGATAGAGGCAAGGCAAGTAGCCGGGACGGCGGAAATTTTTAGCTGCGAGGAAGCAAAACGAAACGCCCCGAGGTACAATGCTGACCGCGCTGATGTAGCTCAGTTGGTAGAGCAACTGATTCGTAATCAGTAGGTCGGACGTTCGATTCGTCTCATCAGCACCAAGAAATCAAGGGGTTAGCATGACTGCTAGCCCTTTTTTCATTCTTGCTGTGTCAATTTTGTGCCATTGAGAAGATCGTCCACCACCTTTGCGTGCTTCGAAAATTGCTCCGGCGCCAGGTGCGCATACCGCTGCACCATTTCCGAAGATTCCCACGCGCCCATTTCCTGAATTACGTTTAGCGGCACGCCTTGCTGCGTCAACCAACTGGCCCAAGTGTGCCGTAGATCATGCCAGCGGAAATTCTCGATCCCAGCTCGTTCTAGCGCCTTGTACCAAGCCTTCGTAGTGACTTGAGTAACCGGCTTGCCCTTGTAGGTGAAAACCCACTGTGCGCTCTTTCCGATCTGTTTTGTCAGTACTGAAACAGCGGTTGCGTTGAGCGTCACGTGAATCGGTTTCCCCGCTTTGGCCTGATCGCCGTGAATCCACGCAACTCGCCGCGCAATATCCACCTGTGACCATTCCAGCTTCGTTACATTGCCCCGACGCAGGCCGGTCGCAAGCGAAAACTTCATCATGTCCGCCAAATGCTCGGGCAATTCCTGAAGCAGCGTGTTCGCCTGCAATGGAGTTAAGTAACGCACCCTACGCTTCGCCCCGCGGTACAGCTTGACTACCGGCGGTTTATCGATCCACTCCCAGTCGAGAGCGGCCTTGCGCAAAATGCTGCGTATCAGAGCCAGCAAACGGTTCGCGGTAGCCGGACTCGTTTCATTAAGCTTCGATTCACCGACCTTGGCAATGACGTCCCGCGTCAGGTCGTTGAGATATCGGCCTCTAAAGAACTGCTGGAGCCAGCTTATCTTTGACACATCCTCAAGATGTGACTTTTTAAGCTGGGATTCCATTAGCCATTTGTAAGCAGCTTCGTCCCAAGTGCGCTTCGGCTTATCACCCAGTTTTGCAATCCGCCACGATTCCGCTTTTAGCTTGTCGTGGAGTTCCTGCGCTTGGAGCTTGTCTTCTGTTTCAGCAGAGCGTCTAATTCGCTCGCCGCTTGCACTGGTGAAGCCAATCCACCAGGTCTTACCGCGTTTCGAGAGTGACATAGTTGAATCTCCTTATGCCCCACTTGCAACGCTTGCCGGGGTTGAGCATATAACGAACGCATGTACTGAACAAGGTCGTCTTCGATGAACGCCCATCGCTTGCCCAGCTTGGCTCCCGGGAGAGCACCCAATTTAGCGCGACGACGAACTTCCTCATAGTGGAGCTTGAGGAAGTGCGCGGCCTCTTTCAAATCGAAAGTTCTCATGGATCGATACCATTACCGGTCATCGATCGGAGATTGTCTTCGTACGCTTCCAGTCGCTTCGGTATCCCGCCCCGCCGCAACAGATCAACAACAGCGCTCGCATCTTCCTGATGAAGCTGCATCAATACGTTGATCGCTTTGCCAGATAAGCGAGCAGCGTTGTTGGTCATGCAGTGCAGTGAGATGCTCGTGGCCTTCTGTGTGGTCCTAAGCTTGTTCTGTTCAAGAGAGAGAAATGCCAAGCAGGGATAGGACCCTGCAAGATACTGTCCGGGCCTAGTAAGCATGTCCCAAGGGAGCAGTCGGTTTTTGTTGCGCAGTTCGAGTTCTACCCGGCACCATGGGCTTTCACTATCGTCTAGCTGTTTGCCTTTTTCGTAGCACCGCAACATCTTATTCCCGCGCGTTCCGATATAGACGGTCCGCCCGTCGGTGCAATCGTGCCAATCCCCCGCGAGCTTTACCTTTGCGTTTCTACCGCCGCAGTTGAAACCGCCCGCTTCATACCATTCCAAAGTGCGTTCAACATTGCAGTGAAGTCCGAGGAGATCGTCATGCGCCAGGTCGATCCGTTACAACGCTTTACGCGAAAAGTTACCCACAGGCCCGCCCGCCCGTGCTCTATAAATCGAGCGCGGGCGGCCCTGTGGATAACTTCGGCTCCGATAAAGTTGTAATTGCCGTCGCCAGGTTGTATCTTGCGTTTCCGATGCCAAGTTGCGAAGAACGGGTACTTAATATAAATGGAGACGTTTAATGGAACACGACGACATAGATGATGCGGAAGAAGAGTTGCTATTTAAAGCCGCGGTGGAGGCGCTGGATAACATAAAAAAAAGATGTGACGCCTGCAAAATGGTCTATGAGGACTTGTCCCAATTCGCTGATTCGGACTTCTATCTTGAGATCCGCTTCCCGTGTGGCCCAGAAACGCGATTCATGCCTTTGGTGGATGGTAACGATTTAATAAAATTTAATGCGATACCTTTTGAGAAATACGTCTGCCTAAGCAACTATGCCGCAATTGCTTCGTATGAGGATGGGACAATAGAAGCGGTTATTTCCGCCCCCATGACGCCGCCCGGACCGCTAAGTCGAAA
>JAQGMR010000036.1 GCA_028292265.1 Herminiimonas sp. | reverse complement strand
AAGTCAATCATCATGATGGCGTTCTTCTTGACGATGCCAATCAGCAGCACGATGCCGATGAAGGCCATGATCGAGAGCTCCATATTGCACAGCAAAAGCGCAAGCAGCGCGCCCACGCCGGCCGAGGGCAGGGTAGAGAGAATGGTGATGGGGTGCACCGTACTTTCATACAGCATGCCCAGCACGATATAGATGGTGGCCAGCGATGCCAGGATCAGGAAGGGCAAGCTCTTGAAGGAATCCTGGAACACCTTGGCAGTGCCCTGGAAGCTGCCATGGATCGTGCCCGGCATGCCAATGGCGGCTACCGCATTGTCCAGCGCGCTCGTCGCATTGCTCAGCACCACATTGGGGGCGAGATTAAAGGAGATCGTCATGGCCGCGAACTGGCCCTGATGGTTGACAGACAGTGTGGTGCTGGTCGGCTCAAATCGCGAAAAAGCAGCCAGCGGCACCATGCTGCCGGTGCTGCTGCGCACGAAGATGTTATCGAGGGCGTCGGGCCGTTGCCAGAACTCCGGCGCGACCTCCATGATGACGTGGTACTGGTTGCGCTGCTCGTAGATTACCGAGGCTTGGCGCTGGCCAAAAGCGTCGTACAGGGTCGCGTCAATATTCTTTTGCGTCACACCCAGGCGCGCCGCAGTGTCGCGGTCGACGGTAAGCGTAATTTGCAGTCCCCGGTCCTGCTGGCTGGTATTGACGTCAGTCAGTTCGGGCACTTCGCGCAGCGCCTGCAGCACACGCGGCGACCAGCTGACAAGGTCTTCCAGGTTGTCGCCCTGGAGGGTGTACTGGTATTGCGCATTGGCGCCGCGTCCGCCAACCCGGATGTCTTGCGCCGCCTGCAGGAACAGGCTGCCACCCGGCACCTTGGCCAACTTCGGACGCAGCCGATTGATGACTTCATCCGCGCTCACCTTGCGCTCCTCCAGCGGCTTGAGCGAAATGAATACCGAGCCAGTATTGCGCTGGGAACCGCCGGTGAAGCCGGTTACGGACTCCACCGCGGGATCGGACTGCACGATGTTGACAAAGGTTGTCATCTTCGGCTGCATCGCCTGAAACGACGTTGCCTGGTCAGCCTGGATATTGCCCACAATGCGGCCGGTATCCTGCTGCGGGAAGAAGCCCTTTGGCACGACGGTATAGAGCCAGATGTTGAGGGCGACCACAGCCAGCATGACGAGGGCGGTCATGAAACTGTGGCGCAAGGCAAAATCAAGACTGCCACGATACCGGTCATGCAGCCACACAAAGCCACGCTCGGTGGCGTTGTACAGGCGGCCATGCTTGATGTCAGCGACGGGCCGCAAGAGGCGCGCGCACATCATCGGCGTGGTGGTGAGGGACACCACCAGGGACACCAGCACCGCAACCGAAAGCGTCACTGCGAATTCATGGAAATACCTGCCGACCAGGCCGCCCATGAGCAACATCGGCAGGAACACCGCGACCAGAGAAATGCTCATCGACATGACGGTAAAGCCGACTTCACGCGCACCGCGTAGAGCGGCCCGCATCGGCGACATGCCTTCCTCCATGTGGCGTGACACGTTCTCCAGCACCACGATCGCATCGTCCACCACGAAGCCGGTGGAAATCGTAAGCGCCATCAGCGAGAAGTTGTCCAGGCTGTAGCCGAGCAGGTACATGATGCCAAAGGTGCCGAGCAATGAAATTGGCACGGCGACACTGGGGATCAGACTGGCCCGCACATTGCGCAGGAACAGGAACACCACCATGATCACCAACGCAATGGAAATCAGCAGCGTACGTTCCACATCCTTGAGCGAGGCCCGGATGGTCATGGTCTGGTCGAGCACCACCTGCATGTCAATCGCGCCGGGTATTGAAGCCTGCACCTGCGGCAGCAGTGCGCGCACGCGGTCGACCGTTTCGATGATGTTGGCGTTAGGCTGACGGTTCAAGATCACCAGCACCGAGGGCTTGCCGTTGGCAATGCCGGCGTTGCGCAAGTCTTCGACCGAGTCGGTCACCTCGCCGACGTCGGACAGCAGGACGGGCGAGCCGTTGCGGTAGCTCACAATCAGCGGCTTGTACTGCTCCGCCTTCTTGGCCTGATCGTCGGTGTAGATTTGCCACTGCCGGTCGCCGTCTTCGACAAATCCCTTGGGACGGTTGGCGTTGGTGGTGGTCAGGGAATTGCGCACGTCTTCCAGGCCGACGCCGTATTTGTTCAGCGCCATGGGGTTCAGTTCCACCCGGACGGCGGGCAGAGAACTGCCGCCAACGCTGACCTGACCGATGCCCTGGACTTGCGACAGCTTCTGTTGCATGACGGTGGAGGCGGCGTCATACATTTGCCCGCGCGTCATGCTGTCGGACGTCAATGCGAGAATCATGATCGGCGCATCGGCCGGGTTCACCTTGCGATAGGTCGGGTTGCTGCGCAGCGAAGTCGGCAAGTCGGCGCGCGCCGCGTTGATTGCGGCCTGCACGTCACGTGCCGCGCCGTCGATATCCCGGCTCAGGTCGAACTGCAGCGTGATGCGGGCCGAGCCGAGTGAACTGCCAGACGTCATTTCGGTGATGCCGGCGATCCGGCCGAGCGAGCGCTCCAGCGGCGTGGCGACGGTCGCAGCCATGGTTTCCGGGCTGGCCCCGGGCAGCGACGCCGAGACAGAAATCGTCGGGAAATCAACCTGCGGCAGCGGCGAGACCGGCAACAGTCCGAAGGAAACGATACCTGCCAGCGCCACACCGATCGTCAAGAGCGTGGTTGCGACGGAGCGCTTGATGAAGATGGCGGACGGGTTCATGCCGGCCCCGATCGGGGTGCGTCCGGCCGCGCGCCGTCATAGTCTTCGTTGTCGTCTTCCTCAAACGCCTCGTTGGTCCGCTCGCCATTGCCGAAGCGCTGCCGCACGCGGCGCGCGAGGCCGTCAAAGCCGAGATAGATCACCGGCGTCGTGAACAGTGTCAACACCTGGCTTACGATCAGGCCGCCGACAATGCTGATGCCCAGCGGATGGCGCAGTTCCGAGCCAGCGCCACCGCCCAGCATCAACGGCAGGGCACCCAGAAGAGCAGCCATGGTCGTCATCAGGATCGGGCGAAAGCGCAGCAGGCAAGCCTGAAAGATTGCGTCGCGCGGCGCCATGCCTTCCCGGCGCTCCGCATCCAGCGCGAAGTCGATCATCATGATGGCGTTCTTCTTCACGATTCCGATCAGCAGGATGATGCCGATCACCGCGATGATGCCAAGGTCACTGCCGGCCAGCATCAGCGCCAGCAACGCACCCATGCCGGCCGAAGGCAGGGTGGACAGGATCGTGATCGGGTGGATATAACTTTCATAAAGCACGCCCAGCACGATGTAGACCGTGACGATGGCAGCGAGAATAAGCAGAAGCTGGTTGGAAAGCGATGACCTGAATGCCTGCGCCGCGCCCTGGAAGTTGATCTGCGTGCTGGCCGGCAGGCCTATCTCGGCCTTCGCTTTTTCGATGGCCTTTACCGCATCGCCCAGAGCCACGTTCGGCGCCAGGTTGAACGACACCGTGGTGGCGGGGAATTGCCCGATATGGCTGACCACAAGCGGCGTGGACTGCTCGGTAATGCTGCTGATTGCCGACAGCGGAACCTGCGTGCCATTGCTGCTCGTAACAAAAATATTCCGCAGCGCCTCGGGACCTTTCTGGAACTCCGGCTTTACTTCCAGCACCACCCGGTATTGATTCGTTTGCGTGAAAATCGTCGAAACCAGGCGCTGCCCAAAGGCGCTGTAAAGCGTGTTGTCGATGCTGGCCGGCGTCACGCCAAGACGCGACGCGGTGTTGCGATCAATCAGGATGGAGGCTTGCAGTCCTTGGTCCTGCAGGTCGCTGGCGACATCGCGCAGTTCCGGCAACTTCGAAAGACGGTCCACGAGCTTTGGTGTCCAGGTTGACACTTGCCCCGGATCGGCGTCTTCTACCGTGAATTGGTATTGCGTGCGGCTAACCCGCGTTTCAATCGTCAGGTCTTGTACCGGTTGCATGAAAAGCGAAATGCCTTCCAGGTCGGCCAGCTTGTTTTGCAGCCGTTGTATCACCTGGGTCGCGCTGACGCCGCGTTCGTCACGGGGCTTGAGGTTGATCTGGATGCGGCCGCTGTTCATCGTGGTGTTGACCCCATCGACGCCGATGAAGGATGAGAGGTTGTCCACTGCCGGATCCTGCAGTATCACGCGCGCCAGCGCTTGCTGTCGTTCCGCCATGGCAGGGAAGGAAATAGACTGTGACGCTTCGGACACGCCCTGGATCACGCCAGTATCCTGTACTGGGAAGAAGCCTTTCGGTATCAGGAGGTACAGCAGCACCGTAATGCCGAGGGTAACAATGGCAACCACCAGCGTCGCCGCCTGACGATCCAGTACCCAGTTCAGCCACACGCCGTAGCGCGCGATGACACGCTCAAAAAACTTGCCGGAGGCATGGTAGAAGCGGCCCTGCTTTTCTTCCGGGGTATGGCGCAGGAGGCGGGCGCACATCATCGGCGTTAGCGTCAGTGAAACGACGGCCGAAATGATGATGGTGACCGACAGCGTAATGGCGAATTCACGGAACAGACGGCCGACGATGTCACCCATGAAGAGTAAAGGAATCAGCACCGCTATCAGCGAAATCGTCAGCGACAGGATGGTAAAGCCGATCTGCGCCGAGCCCTTCAGCGCCGCCTGCATTGGGTGCTCGCCTTCCTCGATGTCGCGGGCGATGTTTTCGATCATGACGATCGCGTCGTCCACCACAAAGCCGGTGGAAATCGTCAGCGCCATCAACGTCAGGTTGTTGAGCGAGAAGCCGGCCAGGTACATCACGCCGAAGGTGCCGACCAGCGACAGCGGCACCGCAACGCTCGGAATAACCGTGGCCGAGACGCTGCGCAGAAAGACGAAGATCACCATGACGACCAGCGCCACTGACAGCATCAGTTCAAACTGCACGTCCTTGACCGAGGCGCGGATGGTCGTGGTTCGGTCCGATAGCACCGCCACATCGATGGCGGCGGGCAGGGCGGCCTGCAATTGCGGCAGCAGTTGCCGCACCCGGTCCACTACCTCGATCACGTTGGCGCCTGGCTGGCGCTGGATGTTCATGATGATGGCGGGCGATTCATTCACCCACGCCGCCTGTCGCAAGTTTTCGGCGGAGTCGATCACCTCGGCCACATCGGAGAGCCGCACCGGAGAACCCTTGCGGTAGGCAATGACGATGGCCCGGTAGTCGTCTTCCGTACGCAACTGGTCGTTGGCGTCGATGGTGTAGGCGCGCGTCGGGCCGTCGAAGCTGCCCTTGGCCTGATTCACATTGGCATTGCCGATGGCCGTGCGAAGGTCTTCAATGCCGAGGTTGTAAGCCGCCAGCGTTGACGGATTGGCCTGGATGCGGACCGCTGGACGCTGCCCACCGGACAACGAAACGAGACCGACTCCCGGTAGCTGGGAAATTTTCTGCGCGAGGCGCGTGTCTGCCAGACTTTGCAGCTGTGTTAGCGGCAGCGACTTTGAGGTCAGCGCCAGCGTCATGATCGGCGTGTCGGCCGGATTTACCTTGCTGTAAATCGGCGGCGCCGGCAAATCTGTTGGCAGCAGGTTGGCGCCGGCATTGATGGCAGCCTGCACTTCCTGCTCGGCGATATCGAGTGGCAGGGCAAGGCTGAATTGCAGCGTAATTACCGAGGCGCCGCCAGAACTGTTGGACGACATCTGATTCAAGCCTGGCATCTGGCCGAACTGGCGCTCCAGCGGCGCCGTAACGGACGAAGCCATGACGTCCGGGCTGGCGCCTGGATACAGAGTGATGACCTGGATGGTCGGGTAATCGACTTCCGGCAGAGCGGAAAGGGGAAGTATGCGGTAGGCCAGGATGCCGACCAGCATGATGGCGACCATCAGCAGCGAAGTCGCAACCGGCCGCAGGATGAACGGACGGGATAAATTCATCTTAGCCGCCCGTGCCGTTGGTGCCGCCGGTGCGACCGGTGGCAGGACCGCTGCCGCTGCCTGCTCTTGGGTCAACGCCCGTTCCCTCGGCATTGCGTCGACGACGTCCACCAGCAGGTGCGTCGGCATTCGTGGCGCCCGCGACGGCGCCTGTGCTGGTGCCGGACGTCATGGCGGCGGTGGTCGCGGACGTGGTGCCAGACGTGCCGCCGGCCGCGGCTGCCGGCGCCGTTCCCCTGGCTGCCCCATTCGCGCCGCCCGCACCAGCGCCACCAGCGGCACCATTACGTCGCCCACCGCCAGCACCGCCGCGGGCACTTCCGTCCCGATTCGACACTTCGACCTTGGCGCCTTCGCGCAAGCGGTCGGCCCCGTCAACCACGACCTGGTCCCCTGGCACTACGCCGGATTCAATCGCGGTATTGTCGCCTTCCGTCGCGCCGACTTTCACCATGCGCAAAGTCACCGTCGAATCCGGTTTCAGGACATACACGAAACTGCCTTGCGAGCCACGCTGCACGCCAGCAGTGGGGATCAGCGTCACCCCATGCAGCACATCCACCAGCATCCGGGTGTTGACGAACTGGTTAGGGAACAGCATTGCGTCGTCATTGGAAAACTGCGCTTTCATCTTGACCATGCCAGTGGTGGCATCGATCTGGTTGTCGACGCTTGCCAGCAGGCCGGTGCCGAGCTTGTTCTTGTGCGCGCGGTCCCATACCTCGATCGGCACTTTGGATTCATTGCGCTGGCGTTTCATGACCGCGGGAATACTGTCTTCAGCGACGGTAAAAAGTACGGAAATCGGTTGCAGCTGCGTCAGGATGACAATGCCGTTGGCGTCGCTTGCGTGGATGATGTTTCCGGTATCAACTTGCCGCAATCCGGCGCGTCCACTGATAGGCGCGAGGACCTTGGTATAGCTTAACTGCAGCTTTGCATTGTCGATCTGCCCACGGTCCACCTTGACGGCGCCTTCATACTGTCGCACCAGCGATTCCTGGGTATCGACCTGCTGCTTCGCAATCGAGTCCTGCTGGAACAGGGTCTTGTAGCGCTCCAGGTCGACCTGCGCATTCTTTAGCAGCGCCTGGTCGCGCGCCATCTGGCCTTCCGCCTGGGTCAGTTGCACCTCGAAAGCGCGGGGATCAATTTCCGCCAGCAAGTCGCCTTTCTTGACAACCTTGCCTTCATTGAACAGGACGCGATTGAGCTGACCATCAACGCGCGACTTCACGATGACGGTGTTAAGCGGGACCACCGCGCCGAGGCTATTGAGGAACACGCTGAGGTCGCTGGTTTTTGCGGTTGCCACCACGACCGGTGCCTGCGTGCGGCCGCCGGGGCCGCCCGCTCCGGCGCCACCTCCGGCGCGGCGTCCGCCGGCCGCTCCTGCCTGGCCCGCCGGCGCGGCGTCAGCTTCAGCAGGCTTGGCATTGATAGTCCGCCATGCATAGACGCCAGCAATGGCCAACACCAGTATCGCGATCCAGAACCACCATCGGCGCCATGCAGGCACAGGCCGCGGTTGCAAAAGGCTTGGAGTCTGAACTGGCTGTTTTAGGTCAGGAGGCAGTTCATTCATTATTGTTCTATCCGGGGGTGGCAGGAAGGCAGCGTTTTACGCGCCGAAAAGGAAGACGTCAGGAAACGGAGGACGACACGAAGCATATCGCATTGCCGATCGCCTGACTGTTGGCTATCGCACGAAAGCGGCACGAGTTGAGGATCGCGCAGCGCCGCGCAGCGCCGTTTTTATGGCTCTGCCAAAATAGTTCCGGCCATGGCCGCGGCAAAACTGTTTTACAAAGTGTAACGTCATTTGTGCAGGCCTTGCCGGCACCGGATCATGGTCTCTCCCAAGGTTCCAATGCCCCTCTCTCGACCCCTCACGACCTCACTCATCGTCGCCTGCGCGCTGTTCATGGAGAACATGGACTCGACGGTGATTTCGACCTCGCTGCCGGCGCTCGCCCGTGACCTCGGCGAAAGTCCGGTCGCCCTCAAGCTCGCGTTGACGTCGTACCTTGTCAGCCTCGCAGTGTTCATCCCGATTTCGGGCTGGATGGCGGACCGCTTCGGGGCCCGCACGGTTTTCCGTAGTGCTATCGGTGTCTTCATGCTTGGATCGATCCTGTGTGGACTGTCCAACAGCCTTGCCGGCTTCGTCGCCTGCCGTTTCTTGCAGGGTGCAGGCGGCGCAATGATGGTTCCGGTAGGACGCCTCGTCATTCTGCGCAGCGTCTCGAAGTCCGAGTTGGTGAAGGCACTTAGCTATCTGACCATTCCGGCGCTGCTTGGCCCCGTTATCGGGCCGCCATTGGGCGGCTTCATCACCACGTACTTCCACTGGCGCTGGATTTTCTTCATCAACATTCCGATAAGTCTTATCGGCATGGCGCTGGCAACCCGTTATATCGAAAACCTGCGGTCGGCGGATGTCCCGCCGCTTGATGTGCCAGGCTTCGTGCTTTCCGCACTTGGGTGCTCGATGCTGATGCTTGGCCTGGCGACTGCCGGACGCCACCTCGTGTCCGGCACGACCTCGGCCGCCCTGACTGCGGCAGGCATCATGTCGCTGGGGTTGTACATCCGCCATGCGCGGCGCGCGCCATTTCCCTTGCTTGATTTCAAATTGCTCAAGTTGCCGACTTTCCGCATGAGCATTGTGGGAGGCGCGTTTTTTCGCATGGGAATCGGGGCGATTCCCTTCCTGCTGCCGCTGATGTTGCAGCTCGGGTTCGGCCTCGACCCGTTTCAGTCCGGGCTGTTGACCTGTGCTTCCGCCGCCGGCGCAATGCTCATGAAAACCGTAGCGCCGCCAATCCTGCGGCGCTACGGGTTCCGCGGTGTCCTCGCCTTTAACGGGGCGCTCGGTGCGCTTTCGGTTGCAGCCTTTGGACTGTTTACCGCAAGCACGCCGCACTTCCTCATCATGGCGGTCGTGCTGGCCGGAGGGTGCATACGGTCGCTGCAATTCACCAGCCTCAATGCAATTGCCTACGCCGACGTCTCGCTGGCGGATATGAGCCGGGCAACCAGCTTGGCCGGGGTGGCGCAGCAACTTGCGGTGGGAATGGGCGTAACCATCGGCGGCCTCGCATTGCAGGCATCGAGTGCCGCGCAAGGGCACACGGCGATCTCGGCAGGCGATTTCTGGCCCGCGTTTTTGGCCATAGGAATGATTGCGGGATTGTCTGTGCCGTTTGCGCGTCGCCTGCCCGAAGGAGCCGGCGCGGAACTCTCCGGGCGGAGGCTTGCCGCGAGGGCATAAGCTTGCGTCAAGCGAGCGGGCGCGAAAGGGCACATGGAACAACGGCGCTAAACCAGGGCGCTAAAGCACGGGACAACGCGGGGCACGAACGCATGGCGCGGCGCAACGCACAAAAGCAGGGCACGCTGCGCTATTGGTGTTGCTTGCATTTCAGCATATTATCGACGGTTGCCGGAGAAGCGAACCATACAATGGTATACACAGCTAAACTGGCAACCATAAATTCAATTAAAACAAGATGTCGCGCAGAGATGGTACGCGAGGAGACGGTTGGCAAGGCAGTGCCGTTGCGGCGCTGGCAGCCCCGTAGCGTGCCAACTTTCCGGCCTTCCGGCGGGGATGAAGGGATGATGTTCTGATGTGGATCGTTCAGGTAGCGCTACGGCGCCCTTTGACCTTTATCGTGATGGCGCTGCTGATATTCCTTTCGGCGCCGCTGGTATTGATGCGCACGCCGACGGATATCTTTCCAGAAATCGATATCCCCGTGGTCAGCGTCATCTGGACTTACAACGGCTTGCCGGCTGAAGAAATGGCCGCGCGTATTGTGTCGGTAACGGAGCGCAGCCTTTCAACCACCGTCAATGACATTGAACACGTCGAGTCGCAGTCCCTGAACGGCATCGGCCTCGTCAAGATTTTCTTCCATCCGGGCGTCAACATCGAGTTGGCAATTTCGCAGGTGGTGGCAAGCTCGCAAGCCCAAGTGAGGCAACTCCCGCCCGGCATCACGCCGCCGCTGGTTATCAAGTATTCGGCATCAAGCATTCCGATCATGCAGCTTGGCTTGTCGAGTGCCTCGCTGGCCGAACAGGAACTCAACGACCTGGCGGTTAACGTGATCCGGCCGCGCATTGCCACGGTGCCGGGGGCGCAATCGCCGTACCCTTATGGCGGCAAGACGCGCCAGATCACGGTTGACCTGGACATGCCAAGCCTGGTGTCGCAGGGGCTTTCGCCGGTCGACGTCATTTCCGCCATCAGCGCGCAGAACCTGATCCTGCCATCGGGCACGCAAAAGATAGCCGAGACCGAATACAACGTGGTCCTCAACGGCACGCCGGACACCATCGCCGGGCTCAACCAGATTCCGATCAAGACCGCAAACGGTGCAACAACCTATCTGCAGGATATTGCGCGAGTGCGCGACGGCTTTGCGCCGCAGACCAATATCGTTCGCCAGAATGGCCAACGGGGCGTGCTGATGTCCATCCTCAAGAGCGGCGGTTCCACGCTGCAGATCGTGGACGAGGTGAAGCGCCGCCTGCCCGGCATTGAACAACAATTGCCGCAAGACCTGAAGATCAGCGCCCTGTTTGACCAGTCGCTTTTCGTCAAGGCCGCCATCCACGGCGTCATCGAGGAAGCCGTCATCGCGGCGGCGCTCACGGCCGCCATGATTCTGCTCTTCCTCGGCAACTGGAAGAGCACCTGCATCATCGCGATCTCGATCCCGCTCTCCATTCTGTCGTCGCTCATTATCCTGCACATGCTGGGCGAAACCATCAACCTCATGACACTGGGCGGGCTGGCGCTGGCGGTCGGTATTCTGGTCGACGACGCCACAGTTACCATCGAAAATATCGAGCGCCACCTGCATGACGGCAAGGAGCCGTTCCAGGCGATTCTCGACGGCGCAGCCGAAATCGCGGTGCCGGCGCTGGTGTCCACGCTCTGTATCTGTATCGTGTTCGTGCCAATGTTTTTCCTCACCGGCGTGGCGCGCTACCTGTTCGTGCCCATGGCAGAAGCCGTCGTGTTCGCCATGCTGGCCTCGTATGTGCTGTCCCGAACGCTGGTGCCGACTCTCGTCATGTACATGACGTATGGCGATGCACCCAAGGTACCAGGAGAAAAGCATGTGGTAGAGGGCCGTCCAAGCCTGCTGCAGCGGGTCTATCGGCGCTTCGACGCCCGCTTCGAGCAGTTTCGCGGGTGGTATGTCACCGTGCTTGGTGTGCTGCTTGAAAAGCGGGGCGCTTTCGCGGCTATCTTTCTTGGCTTCTGCGTACTGTCGTGCAGTCTGTACCTGTTCATCGGACGCGACTTTTTCCCAAGCGTCGACGCCGGCCAGATCAAGCTGCACTTCCGCGGGCCGTCCGGCTTGCGCATCGAGGAAACGGCGCGTCTGGCCGACCATGTTGAGCAGTATGTGCGGACAGTCATCCCGGCCAACGAGCTTGACATCATGCTGGACAACCTCGGGCTTCCGTACAGTGGCATCAACCTTTCCTACAGCAATGCCGGCACGGTAGGCGCGTCGGACGCGGAGATTCTCATTTCGCTCAAACCGGGAGGCGCCCATCGTCCGACCGACGAATACATCAAGCGTCTGCGCGCGGAATTGCCCAGGCAATTCCCTGGTGTGGAGTTCGCGTTCCAGTCCGCCGATATCGTCAGCCAGATTCTCAACTTCGGTATGCCGGCCGCGATCGATATCCAGTTCAGCGGCAAGGACGTGACAGCGAACCACGCGCTTGCCGTCAAGCTCGCCAACCAGGTGCGCGGCGTCTCTGGCACCGTAGACACCCATATCCACCAGCGCTTCAACCAGCCCACGCTTGCAGTGGACATGGATCGCAGCCGCAATCAGCAGGTCGGCCTCTCGGGACGCGACGTGGCTTCCAACATGCTTGCCTCGGTCGGATCAAGCTTCCAGACCTCGCCGCTGTTCTGGCTCAATCCGGCCAATGGCATCGTCTATAGCGTCGCGGTGCAAACGCCGCAGTACCGGATGGATTCCATCGATTCGCTCATGCGCACGCCGGTGATGGGCAGCCAGGGTGCACCGGTGCAATTGCTTGGCAATCTCGCCAGCGTCAAGCTCTCTTCCCAGCCGGCCGTCGTCACCCGCTACGACCTCGCGCCGGTGGTGGACATCTACACCTCGGTGCAGGGCCGCGATCTCGGCGGCGTAGCCAAAGATGTAAAAAAGCTGGTCGATGAAATGCAGCCCAAACTGCCACGCGGCTCCCAGCTGGCCATCCGCGGCCAAGTCGAGACCATGAATTCTTCCTTCATCGGGCTTTCAGTCGGCCTCGTTCTGGCGATCGTGCTGGTCTACCTTCTCATTGTGGTGAACTTCCAGTCGTGGCTCGACCCGCTCATCATCATTACGGCCTTGCCCGCCGCGTTGGGCGGCATCGCCTGGATGTTGCTGATTACCGGGACGACCCTTTCGGTGCCTTCCCTGACCGGCGCGATCATGACGATGGGCGTTGCCACCGCGAACAGTATCCTGGTGGTGTCCTTTGCGCGCGACAGGCTGCTTGCCGGTGACACGCCACTGCGTGCGGCGCTTGCGGCCGGCGCCACACGGCTGCGCCCGGTGCTGATGACAGCGCTGGCAATGATTATCGGCATGGTGCCCATGGCGCTCGGCGCCGGCGAGGGCGCAGAGCAAAACGCGCCGTTGGGCCGGGCAGTGATCGGCGGACTGCTATTCGCTACCGTCGCCACCCTGCTATTTGTGCCGGTCGTTTTCGCCGGACTGCATGAGCGCTCCGCACGACGTCGCCATGCCCGCGCGCCGTCGCCAACCGGCGGCCTGACGCAACAACTGTAAGGAACACCAAGATGCGCCAAGAAACTCACATTGCGGACGAGGCGGAAAAGTCACAGCGCAGGGTCGCCATGCGGCGCGCCCGCCTGGTAGTGGTGGTCGTTGCGTTGCTGCTGGTGGCGGGCCTGGCGAAGGCGGTGCTGGTCAAGGTCAGCCAGTCGCGCGCCCTCGACCGCCAGGTTGCCGACGCGCGTGGCCAGCAGGTGCTGGTGACCAAAGCGAAGCGCAACACTGGGGCGAACACGATTACCCTGCCTGGAACCCTGCAGGGTGCCATGGAGTCTCCCATCTATGCGCGCACCAACGGCTATGTCAAAAGCTGGGCGAAGGACATCGGCGCGCGTGTCGAAAAAGGCCAGATACTGGCGGAAATAGACAACCCGGAAATTGATCAGGAACTGATGCAGATAGAAGCCAATCGCAAGCAGATCGAATCGCGTGTCGCACTGGCCCAGTCTTCGCTGGAACGCTGGAAGAACCTGCGCAAGATCGACGCGGTATCGCAGCAGGAACTCGACGAACGGCAGGCCACCTATTCGCAGGCCGTCGCCGACCTTGCCGCCGGTGATGCCAACGTGCGGCGATTGCGCCAGTTGCGTTCGTTTCGCAGTGTCGTGGCGCCGTTCGCAGGGGTCATCACCCGCCGCAACGTGGAAGTAGGTGATCTGGTGAATGCTGGCAATGCAGGCGCGAATCGGGAACTGTTCCGCCTGGCGCAGACCGACCCCCTACGCGTGTATGTGTCGGTGCCACAAACCTACGCCAGCCAGGTCAAGATCGGGCAGCCAGCCAAAATCGAATTGCGTGAATCGCCGGGCGCAATCTATACCGGCAAGGTGGCACGCACTGCCAACGCTATTGATCCCGTCACGCGTACCATGCAGGTCGAGATCACCCAGCCAAACGCCGATGGCAAGCTGATGCCCGGTGCCTATGCCCAGGTCATTCTGTCGACCGAGATGTCAGCCAGCCTGACCGTCCCTTCCAACACGCTCCTGTTTCGCAAGGACGGACCAACTATTGCTGTTGTCGGATCCGACGGTCGAGTGCATTTGCAGTCGGTTCGGATTGGCCAGGATTACGGACGTACGGTGGAAATCATCAGCGGCCTCCAGGGGTCTGAACAGTTAATCATCAATCCTTCCGATTCCATCGAAGACGGCGAACAAGTCGTGATCGCCAAAGCGGAAGCGCCTGGAAAGACTTGAAGGCAAGACTTACTGGACGCCCGCCTTGCCCGACGCGCTGGTACGTGAGAGGACCGACACGGCAATCTCCCGTTCATGAGCCGCCTCGTGTTTAAGCCATTGCGTGCCTTCCAAAAGAGCGTGGCCTACTCGGCGCTGATTGTCGCGGCCATTGCGGCGTCGGCGTGGGTTGTCTATGGCTGGGCCTGGCAGCGCGGGCTCGACGAGTTGCATCTGGTAGCCGCCCGCCGCATGCAGACCGCCAGTGCAAGCCTGCTGGTTCCGACCGACAAGTACAGCTACTTGCCGGCCCTGCTTGCCTCACATCCCACCGTGCTGGAGCTTTTGCGGTACCCCGACCGGCGGGACGTCGTCCAACGCGCCAACCTTTTTCTGGACAAGATCCAGAAGGATTCGCATGCGGGTGTGGTGTACGTGATCGACCAGGAAGGGTTGACGCTTGCATCGAGCAACTGGAACAGCAAGGACAGCTTTGTCGGTCAAAGCTATTCGTACCGTCCGTATTTTCAGGAGGCTTTGCGCACCGGCCAGGGGCACTTCTACGGCATGGGCGTCGTCAGCCTGCAACCCGGCTACTACCTCGCGCGCTCGGCAATGGACGATGGCCGTGTTCTGGGCGTGACGGTCGTCAAGGTCGACATTGGCAGAACCGACGAATCCTGGCGCGGCGGGCCCGGCGAAATCACGGTCACCGACGAGAATGGCGTCGTCTTTTTGAGCTCTCGCCCCGACTGGAAATACCGCCCGTTGCAAGCGCTCGACGACGCCACACTGGCCGAGGTCAAGCGTACACGTCAGTACGAGGACGTTCTCAAACCGCCGATGAGGATACGAACAGGCAAGACCCTGGCCGAGGGTGAGCGCCTCGTCACGCTATTGCCGTTGGCGGACGAAGCCAAACCAGCAACCGGGGCAGAGTGGTTCCTGCGTTCCGGCGCGTTGACCGGGTCGCCCTGGACGGTAAATGTCTTCCTTCCCATGGATCAGGTTGAAAGGCAGGCGCAGCGCGACGCGATCCTCTGCGCCGGTGTCATCTCCTTCCTGATGCTTTCGCTGATGTACGTCGTTCAGTTGCGCAATCGTACTGCGGAGCGCGAGGCCTCGCGCAAGGCGCTCAATCTCGCGCATCGCTCACTCGAACTCAAGCACCAGGACCTGCAGAAGCTCACCGAAGATCTGCGCCTTGTCTCCATCACTGATGCCCTGACCGGGGCCTATAACCGGCGCTATTTCCAGGACGCCTCGGCCAAGATGGTAAGCAGCGCGCGGCGGCACGGGCAACCGCTCTCGGTAGTGGTGATCGATGCCGACCGCTTCAAGGACATCAATGATCGACATGGCCATCCGGCTGGGGACAAGGCTTTGCAGGAACTGACGGCTGCCTGTCGCGAGGGCTTGCGTGAAGAAGATTTGTTCGCCCGGTTCGGCGGTGAAGAGTTCATCCTCTTGCTGCCCAATACCGATGCAGAAGCGGCGCGGGTGACAGCGGAGCGGGTCCGGCGCAATGTGATGGCCCGCGAGGTCGAGCTTGATGGCACGACTATTACCATGACCGTCAGCAGCGGTGTTTCGCAATGGCGTCCGGATGAGCCCAGCATTGATGAAGCAATCCGCCGCGCGGACCGCGCAGTCTATGCCGCCAAGGATCTGGGTCGCAATCGCGTGGTGGTGGAGTAGCAGCGCCAACCGCAGCGTCGTTGTGGTTCTGGTTTGACGCACTGGCGGGCTGGGCACAACGGGGTAACAGCGTAACGCGCAATGGTGTAACAAGCTGGCAGTAGCAAGGGTCCGCCAGGGCCACTGTCGGACTCGATACGGCCATTTTCCCGCACCCTCTGACCGACCAGCACTGGCGTCGCCGAGTTGCTGTCAGAGACGCGGCAAGATCGTTTCCGGATCGGTCGTTAGCGCATGCAGGCGCGCCGCCAGCACGGCCCGACCGCGCAGCACCGCTGCCTGATTGATGTAACCCTTGTCCGTGATCTCACCGGCGTCGACGGACGGCGGTTCCTGCAACAACAGGGCGCGTCCGGCAAAAGTTGAACTGCCGCTTCCAGCTGCCCGCATCGCCGCCAGACCCGCCGACACCGCGGTACGCACCTTGTCGTGCATTAGCACCTCTGCAGCCGTGGCCTCGGCCGGGAGCGCGGCAAGTTGCCGGCATGCCGGCATGTTTGGGAATACCAGAAAGCCTATTTCGTCGCCGTCGTGCCCGGTGACGACAATGTCCTGCGCCACCGGCGCAAGAAACTCAATGCCGCGCACACGCAGCGCGCCGACATTGACCCAGGTGCCGCTGGCGAGCTTGAAGTCTTCCGCCACTCGCCCGTCAAAGACCAGACCGGCCTCAGGCCGTTGCGGGTCAGCGAAGCGCACTGCGTCCCCAATACGGTAGAACCCTTCTTCATCGAATGCCTTCGCCGTCAGTTCCGGCTGCAGTAGATAGCCCGGCATGACGTTCGGGCCGCGTACGCGGATCTCGAGCTTGCCGCCATTTTTCAGCAGCTTGAGTTCAACACCGGGCACCGGGACCCCGATCACGCCAGAATAAGGCGCCTGGAAATGGCAATCCGTTGCCAGCGGAGAGGTCTCGGTGGAACCCCATGCCGTCACCATTGGCACCGCTTCACCGGTCTCCTGGCGCGACAGTTCCAGCAGCGCTTCCCACAGGTTCTGCGGCAGCGCCGAGCCGGCATAAAACATGACCTGCAAACGGGAAAAGAACTTGCGCCGCAAGTCAGCATCTGCGCGCAACGCCGTCACCAGCATGTCGAAGCCGCGCGGCACGTTGAAGTAGATGGTCGGCGCGATCTCACGCAGGTTCGCAATGGTGGTGTCGAACAGGCCGGGCATTGGTTTGCCGGCGTCGACGTACAGCGTGCCGCCATGCATCAGCACAAGGTTGAGGTTGTGGTTGCCACCGAAAGTGTGATTCCACGGAAGCCAGTCAACGATGACTGGCGGTGTTTGGGCAAGGAACGGCCAGACCTGCGCCTTGGCCTGTTGCGAAGCGCACAGCATGCGCTGCGTATTGACCACGCCTTTGGGCTCGGCGATTGAGCCGGAAGTAAAAAGGATTTTGGCCACCGTGTCGGGCCCCACGTCGGCATGCGCCTTTTCCACCGCCTTATTGTCCACCGTTCCGAGCAACGACGAAAACGGTGCGGCGCCCGGCGGCGAAGCCGAGCCGGCAGAGGCGATCAGGCGCGCGCCATGCAGGCCGGAAATTGCTGCGAGGGCGCCGGCGAAACGCTCTGTCGGTGCCGCATACAATACCGCCGGCTGCAGCCGCTGGATCAGCGACTTGAGCTTTGCATGGTCCTTCGACATCAGCGAGTAGGCGGGCGAGATCGCGGCATAGGGAATGCCCACGTGCAGACACGCCAGCATCAGCAGCGCATGCTCCACGCCATTATCCGACAGCACCGCGACCGGCTGCCCCGGCTTCAAGTCCATCGCCAGAAGCGCCGAGGCGATCTGGCGCACCTTGTTGCGTGCTTCGCCATACGTCACGCCCTGCCAGGGTCCGCCGGCGCTGGCGCGCTCCAGCAGGAAGGGGCGGTCCGGCGCCGACGCTGCCCACTGTTCAAGCCATGTTCCAATCGAGCGCGCATGCGGCAGCAATGCCTGGCGCGAAGAGAGCAGCATGCTGCCATCGTCACGCAACTGAAGGTTGACGGCTGGCGCTGCAAACAGACGGGCTGGATCGCGCTCGATGTGGGTCATGACCATGTCCTTCCGATAGAACGCCATCTTCATGAATGCGAAGCGCGGCGGCAACCGGCTTCGCAAGATTCGCCAGAAAGTTACTTTGAATTGATCAGCTTCCAGTCGCCTTTTTCGATGCGCACCAGCACGCGGGCCCGGTCGTCATGGCCGTAGTGATCGGTTGCGCTCATGCTGAAAACGCCGTGCGCCCCAACCGTTTCTTTTTCAGACTCGATCGCATCGCGCAAAGCCTGGCGGAACTCGACGGTGCCCGGCTTTGCTTTTTTCAGCGCCACTGGCACTGCTGCTGCAAACACTCGATAAGCGTCAAACATGTGCGCGCCGAAGGATGACACCGAGCCGGCACCGTACTTCTCTTCATATTGTTTTGTATACTCCATGCCCACCTTCTTTGACGGGCTACTTTCAGGAAGCTGACTTGCCACCACGACCGGGCCGACTGGCAGTACCGCGCCTTCCACTGCCTTGCCGCCGACACGGATAAATTCCTTGTTGGCCGCGCCGTGCGTCTGGTAGATCTTGCCCTTGTAGCCGCGCTCGGCCAGTGCAGTTTGCGGCAGGGCGGCCGGGGTGCCGGACCCCGCTATCAAGATCGCATCGGTATTGGCCGATGCGAGCTTCACCACCTGGCCCGTCACACTCGTGTCGGTACGGTTGTAGCGCTCGACCGGCGCCATCTTGATGCCGACTGCTTCAGCAGCCTTGGTCATTTCACGTAGCCAGCCTTCGCCATAGCCATCGGCATAGCCAATGAAGCCGAGCGTTTTTACGCCATTGGCCTTCATGTGTTCCGCCAGCGCATGGGCCATCAGCGCATTGTGCTGCGGCATGCTGAAGACCCAGGTCTTCTTGGCGTCAGTCAGTTCAAGCGGCGCCAGTGACAGTTGTGGCGTCTTGGTCTCGGCGGCGACTTCGGCAATCGCTAGCGCGGTCGGCACAGCGGAAGAGCCGAAATAGATGTCCGCATGATTCTCGGTTGAGAACTTGCGCGCGTTCTTGTTGGCCTCGGTTGGATTGGTGGCGTCATCCAGCACGATGTAATTGATTTTTTCGCCAGAGATGGTGGTCGGCAGCAGCGCCACGGTGTTCTTCTCGGGAATACCGAGCGAGGCGGCCGGGCCGGTTGCGGACACCGAAATGCCGACGTTAATGTCGGCCAGTGCTGGCAGCGATATTGCGGCGAGCGCCATGATGGCGATGCTGATGCGGCTCTTGTTTGCGGTCTTCATTGAGTCTCCTCTGGTGGGGTGGTTCTGGTATTAAGCGCGTTGCATTAACTTGGTCGTATTAGCTTCGTTGCTTCAGGCGTCGCCATGTTCCTCTATCTTTGCCGCGATGCAGGCCGCGTCAATCTTGCCGGTCAAGCCGAGCCACTTTGCGAAGCAAGCCCAGCAAGGTAGCGCGCTCCTCGGCAGTGAGCGTCGCGCTCACACGTTCATCCTGCTCGCGCACGGCATGGGTCGTCTTCTCGAGCAGCGAGCGGCCGGCCCGCGTCAGGTGCAAACCCCAGGCGCGGCGGTCCGTCGCGCTGTCCCGGCGCTCGATCAGCCCGCGTGCCTCAAGTGTGTCGGCAAGGATCACCGCGCCGGAGCGCGCGACGGCCAGTACATTGGCGAGGTCGGTAAGTTTGAGTCCCGGATTGTTGCCGATAATGACAAGCGCCGAAAAGCGCGGCGGCGTGATATCCCACTGCGCAAGGGAACGAATGAAGTCGTCGTAAATGGCAAGCTGCGCGCGCCGTATGCCATAACCGACCAGGTTGTCGAGCAATCCGTAATCGACGCCTGGCACATGTGGCATTGGGTGAATGGTGTTGCTGTCGCGTTCGAGGTCCGCTGAAGTCGTGTGCACTGCTGAGCCAGCGGCGGCGCTGTCAGCTGCGGCAGTGTTGGCAGCCGCGGGTAACGCCACAGCTTGCACCGACCCTCGTGCCGAAGCCACGCGCATTACGCCTTGCCCACCGGCGTGGCGGGAACCTCGTCAAGCCGCTCTTCACGCTGGCGCACCGACATGGTCAGGCGGGATATGCAAACCAGGCGCTCCGCTTCATCGGTGATGCGGATTTCCCATACATGCGTGGAGCTGCCGATGTGTAGGGGACGCGCGGTTCCGGTTACCCATCCGCCGCGCGCGCCACGCACATGGTTGGCATTGATATCCAGGCCCACGCAATAGGCTTCCCGCTGGTCGACGCACAGGTTGGCGGCGCAACTGCCGACCGATTCCGCCAGCAGCGCCGACGCGCCGCCGTGCAGGATGCGAAAAGGTTGCATGGTGCGGCGATCCACCGGCATGCGCGCAGACAGAAAATCCTCGCCAATCTCGACAAATTCAATACCAAGAACTCGCTCGGCGGAATCGGTATGCAGGGCACGCAATTCGTCCAGTGTGGGATGGTGCTTCCAGATGCTCATGAGTTTCCTTCGACCGGTTATTTGACTGGCGGCGTGGCCAGTGACTGGCGGTCGAAGCCGGCCAGCCGCTTGTAGCGCAAGGAGATTTCTTCCCGCTCTGCAAACGGTATCACGCTCTCAATGTCCGTGAACCCATTCGGCGCGCGTTCTTCCGCCAACTGCATCACTTGCTCCGGTCCGTTCATGCGATTGCGCAGCACAATGCCCGCAGTGCGCGGTAATCGCTCGGCTTCATACTCCCGCAATGCATTGCCGACTTCCTTGTCGCCGTGCGTTGCGCCCGCCGCGCAATCCGCCATGCAGTCGGCGAAATAGCGCGCATCCAGCAAGGCCTGCGCACTGCCATTGGAGCCGATTGGATACATCGGATGCGCCGCGTCGCCTAGCAGCGTCACGCGGCCGAAGGTCCAGCGTGGCAGTGGATCACGGTCCACCAGCGGGAACTCATAAATCGTCTCCGCGCCGTCGATCAACGCGGGTATGTCGATCCAGTCCCATTTCCAGTCGCGGAAGCGATCCGCGAAAACGGATTTATCGACACGCCGGTTCCAGTCCGTCGCCGGCAGGGCACCGTCCGGTACGCGCAATTCCGCAATCCAGTTGATGAGCGATCTGCCCTCGCGCCGCAGTGTTTCAGAGATGGGATAGGCAACGAATTTGGTGTCCTGGTGCCCGGCCATGAACATGCTGCGGCCATCCAGGAAGGGCGCCGCTTCGGTCACGGCGCGCCACAGCATGCGTCCAGAAAACCGCGCTTCGTCGCCGACCGGATGCAGGAACCGCCGCACCGCCGAATGAATGCCATCAGCCCCCACCAGCACGTCGCATCGGGCCTCGACCAGCGCATTATCTGCACGCCTGCGCAGGCGCACGGTGACTGCGTCCTTGTCCTGTGTGAACGATTCGAAGGTATGGCCGGTGTGGAGATTTTGGGCCCCGATCCGTTCCTGCACTGCGCGTACCAGCGCCATTTGCAGTTCGCCGCGGTGGATTGAGAATTGCGGCCAGCCGTAGCCGGCGGCACGGCCGCGCGGTTCATGCCATATCTGCTGGCCGAACTTGTTGTAGTAGGCGAGGGCGGAGGTTTCGATTGCGATCGCGGCGAGCGTGTCGTCTAGCCCCAGCTCGCTTAATTCGCGCACCGCATGCGGCAGAAGGTTGATGCCGACGCCGAGCGGGCGTATCTGCGAAACCGCTTCCCAGACTTCGACCTCGATGCCGCGCTTGTGCAGCATCAGCGCCAGGGCAAGGCCGCCGATGCCGGCGCCTGCGATGCCGATCTTCATAGCAAAGTCTCCTCTCGGTACGACAACCGCTGGAGGCGGGAAGTTTGTCGTTCGATTTATTGTTATGGACTGTAACAATATTGGAACAGTTCGTCCAGCAAGTGGCGTTGCCGGAATAGGCGTTTCGTTTCCCCCACTTCCGGCTGGTGCAAGACAGCGACGCGCAGCTTTTCATTCGGGCTCAATGTATCGCAATTGCTCGGTTGAGTTTTCGGACGTGATGGCCGGCCATACGAACAATCCGCCCTGTCGTCAAGTGCGAAATTTGCAGTCTTGATGGAACTGCCGTTCGATTTCTTTTACATATGTCGGTATCGCGCACACCTACTGAAAAAAGTCATTGAATGAAACGTAGAATTTCCGCAGGCGCATCTTCCGTACAAAGATTGAATTCCGGCGCATCACGTGGCAGTGAACCTGCAGGCGCAGAACGAGGTTCGATTAGAGAACACCGTTCCGCTACATTGAAGCCGATAACACGCGAGGCATCGCGAACGCCAGCGAATGACGAGAACGCGAATTCGAAACTGCAGGTAACCAGACCCAGGCTTCAGCCGAGGCCCTCAAGATCCACCGGGAGAACCTCAGGCGATTTCCGCGTGCTGGGCGAAGTGGGAAACTGTTCGGTGAAGAGCGTCGGCGCGGAGCGCACAGCCGGCAGCGCCTTTGCCGCCACGCGCGGACGAGTGGCACAAAAAGACGAGGACCGGTCCAGCTGCGCCCTCTCGACAAAGCCGCATACCGCGACAAGCGGTCCGCGTATGGCCGCCACCGTGGCGCCATTCCAGCGATCAAATGCGCTTCAAGCGAATCTGCGCGAGGGGCCGCGCGCTCCAAACCGAACTTGCCGGGACATGCGGGCGCAGCCAGCGGTAACGACCCTCGTCGACACCCCACAGGATCTCAACAAGGCGGCGGTGAGATCGCTGTTCATCCATGCCGCCAGACTTGATGCCAGGAATTCGCGGGGTGACACGGCGCTGCGCTTTGCGATCCGCGAGAATCGGGCCGGCCTGGTGTCGCTGCTTCTCGATGCCGGCCTCGACCCGGACCTCAATGAAAAAGATCGGCCCGGCCGCACGCCGATTGAATTGGCATTCGAATTGGGACGAGTGAGTATTGCAAGGCAGCTCCTGGAATGGAAGGCGCATGCCCTGGGCATGCACGGATTGCCGCTGACCTTCTGTTGCGCGGCCTGGGGACAACCAGAGTTCATCCAGCACCTGCTGCGCCATGGCGAGGACGTCGACGCGACGGATGGAAGCGGGGGGACCCTGCTCATCGCCGCGGCGGCGAACGATGATTTGAAAGCCATCGCGGTATTAATACAGAACGGCGCCAATTTGCTTGCGACGACGCACAGCGGCGTCAATGCCGCAATGGCAGCCGCGGCGAATGGCCGTCTGTCGGCGCTTCAGCTGTTTATTCGGGATCTCCATGTTCCCCTGGACGCCACCACAGCGAGCGGCCTCTCCGCCGTGCTGATCGCGGCCGCGCGGGGCCATGTCCGCGTCCTCAAGTATCTGGTGGCCCAGGGCGCCGACATCCACGCCATCACACACAACGGGCAAGACATCATCATGCTGGCCGCAGCCAATGGGCGGTTGGCAGTCCTTGGATATGTCATCGAGAAGCTCGCAGTTCCAGCCAGCAGCGCCACCGACGACAGCGGCTTGACGGCCGTGCACCTGGCAGCGGCCGGTGGCCATTTGAACGTGGTGGAGTATCTCGTCACGCAACGTGCGATGGGCCAGGCCAGGACCGACGACGGCGAGAGCGTTGCGATTATCGCGGCACGCAACGGTCAGTTGGAGGTGCTTGAATTCCTGAAGGGCGGCGAAGCGGAAACCGACTCAAGACTTGCCGCCATGTCGCCTAAGGATTTCGCAGCGCTGGTGCAGTCCATGCCGGACCCGCGGGATGCTATCGTCGGCGATGCAACCAGGCCTTCCACGCATACCCAGGAACAGCGCCTGTTCGACGCAATGCTGAGCGAAATCGAGGCACGAAGGCCGGTGACCGCGGGCCGATTCAACGCGTGGCTGGCACGAGCCAGGCAAGGCCTCTGGTCTACGGCATCCGGCACGACCCGCTTTCTCAAAGCACTCGAAGTGCTTGTCGTATCCCTTCGAGCGCTTCCCGCCCATGATTCGGGCACCGGAAGGGGACAGCGGCTGGATGACACTGCCTGCGCCACTTTGGTTACCACCGAGCTCGTTCGATATTGTTCCACATTGCGTACGCATGGAGCCCGGCCGGGCATTGAATGGTCTTCCGCCGCCGAATTCCGCAGCCATCTGGAAGACCACATGAAGGCTGTGTTCACTACGCGCACATTCCTGTGGATTCTCAAGGCCGGCAATGTCGGGGACCGCATGGGATTGAAAGATGTCTTGAGAGCCGAGACACGGGGTGACCGCTGGCAGCTGCACCGTACTTCTGGCCATAAAACGCTGATTGCGGAATACCGCCAGGCGCGTCTTGCCGCGCTTGTAACGGAGGCCATGCAATAAGCCGTAGAGGATTGCTCAGACTTGCCTGTTCACACTGGCCGGCAGCGACGTCAGGTTGCAAGGCTGTTCCTGGATCGGTGCAGGGAACCCGGCCAAAAGGGAGAAGCGGCGCGGCGTCGGTCCGGTGCGCGACGGTCATCCGACCGGACATTCGACGCAAGGGAAGTAGCCCACGCGCGATCAATGTACGGATGGAAAAAGATGCCGATCAGTGTGCAATTCTTACCTGCGTGACGAGCCAGCATCCGGGCCGCAAAGCGTGAACTCCAGAGTCCCGCAGCAGCGTCATGACATGCGCGAGCGTTGCATCGCATTACATCTCTGTTCCGGGCGTCAAGAACAGTCTTGCGTCTGAAGCATTCATGCGCAACCAGGCAAACTACGGCTGGCCTGAAACGTGCTCTATGTCGCAAGGGACATTGTTCTCCCACACATTTTTTCAACGCCAGGAGTTCACATGAAATACAAAATGCTCGCACTGTCCGTCTTCATTTCCTTGGCATCGTTATCCGGCGCGGCAAGTGCAAAAGGCTGCTTGAAAGGCGCAGCGGTCGGTGGCGTCGCCGGTCACCTGGCTGGCAAGCACGCCGTTGCAGGCTCGGCCATTGGATGCGGTATAGGGCACCATCGTGCAAACAAGAAAGACAAGGCTGCCGAGGCGGCCGCCAACTCGGGCGCAGCAGGGTCTGGCGCTGCCACCTCGGGCGGAAGCAGCAACGTAACCACACAAACCGGCAGGTAAGCCTTTGGAGCGACGGTAACGCGCAAGGGATGCGACCTTAACTTCCCTTGCGCGCGATCCAGTCCGAAATTCTCGAGAGAAGTTTGCGGCCGTCCACCGGCTTTACCATGTAGTCATTGAAACCAGCTTCTCTCGCCAGTCGTTCATCCTCCGGCGCGCCATAGCCGGTGAGGGCGATTGTGTAGGGCGTCGTCTTGTGTGCCCCGTCTTGTGACGAAAACTGCGCGCCGCCTTCCGTTAAGCGACGCATCAACTCATACCCATCCATGCCGGGCAGACCAACGTCGCAGAGGATGATGTCGTAATCATTGCTCTGCGCGAGCGCGAGCCCTTTTGGGCCGTCAAGCGCGCAGGTGACGGTGTGGCCGCCCAACGTGAGAAATTCGCGGAGGGTGTCGCTTGCATCCACATTGTCTTCGATCAGCAGTACTCGGCCACATTCCCGGGACGGCGCAGGCACGGCCGCCGTCCGCGCCGGTTCCGCCTGCGTCAGTCGGGGCAAGGTGACGGTAAAGCGCGAGCCGAGGCCGGGGCCGTCGCTGTGTGCCGCGACCGTACCGCCATGCATTTGCACCAGCGTTCTGACCACTGAAAGCCCGATGCCCAACCCGCCCTCGGGCCGCGCCAGCGTGCGGGGACCCTGAACAAAAAGACCGAATACATGAGGCAGCACATCAAGGGCGATCCCGGTCCCGTTGTCCTCCACCGAAATCTCAAGCAAGTCAGGCTGCGCCTTGCAGACGAGGCGGATCTCGCCACCTTCCTGTGTATATTTCGAGGCATTGAGCAGCAGGTTGGAAAACACCTGCGTCAAGCGGATAGGGTCGGCATCAAGTACGACATCGGTCGCGCAATTCTCGCGAACCAGCGTTTGCCGCCGCCGCGTGATGCTGGGTTCGCTCGCGTCTACAGCGTGGTCAAGCACATCGATAAGGGAAACCGGGCTGCGGTCCAATTCAATCTTGCCGCTGGAAACCCGTGCCGCGTCGAGCAGGTCGTCCAGCATGCGAGCCATGTGCGCCACCTGGCGTTTCAGGATGGCGTGAAGTCGCGGTAGATCGGGGTTGGCTACAGCAAGGCGGCCCAGCAATTCGGTCACCATACCGATAGGCGCAAGTGGATTGCGCAGTTCATGCGCAAGCATCGCAAGGAATTCGCTTTGGCGTCGATTCGTCGCCTCGGCCTCGTCCCGCAAAGTTTGAGCGTTGACCGTCGCCAGCACCAGGTTCTGGTTGGCGTCGCGAAGCTGGCGGATCAAATTGACCAGGCTTTCGCGGTCGAGCATGAGCGCGTCTACGTCGAGATCGGCGGAGCGGGAAGGGTATTCGTCCGATGGTTTGTCTGGCGCTGTCATTAATCGGTCTCGTTTGTCCGGTTGCCCACCTGCGTGGCATGCCCGCTCAGCAGGCCTTCGAAGTTGGCGATGCGTTCGCTGATTTCTATGCCGTCCTCGCCGATGGTGAATTCCCGCAAGTCGATGCTGTGGGAACTGCCCCGAACCTTGACAACCGACAGCAGCCGCTTGAGTTCACCACGCAATTCAACGTAGCGGAATCCGATCACGGCATCGGCCAGGAATGACAGCTCGGAATGGCTAAAGCGCATGTCGGTGAAACGGTCCTCAAGCCCGAGTGTGACAATGACTGTGACGTTAAGTCTGGCCAGCGAAGACAGGATGCGAAACACCGATTCGCGGAAGTCGTGCCGGCTTTCGGGCGCGAGGTACAGATCAAGTTCGGAAAGTGAGTCGAGCACCACGCGAGTTGCGCCGGTCGTGCGAATGGCCTGGACCAGGTCTTCCACAATCTCCTCGACCGTAAGGTCAATGAGATGGGTTTTGACTACGGTCACCTGGCCCGCCTGCACCATGCGTTCCAGCGCCACATTGCGAGCCCGGGAGGCGCCTTTCTCGAAGCGTACAACGAGGCCGTGCTCGCCAGCGCGTGCGCCCTCCTGCAGAAAGCCGGTGCCGAGGATCGTCTTGCCGCAACCGGTCGGGCCGACGACCAGCACGGAGTGGCCCACCGGAATTCCGCCGTGAAGCATGTCATCGAGCTTTGGAATGCCCGTGGAGACGCGGCTGGTTTTAGGGTCAATTTCGCTGAGGCCGCCGGGCTCATCGGGCAGTGGTGGCAGCAGCCTGGGAAAAACCTGTATGCCGTTGCGCCCCATGCGAAAGGTATGGAAGCCCGCCATGTGCGCCTGCCCGCGCATCTTGAATATGCGCAGCTTCCGTACTACTGAGTTGGTTTCAACGTTTTGCGAGAGGGAAATCATGCCGTCGGCGACGGTCAGGATCGGATTGACTTCGCTCTCGGGATTGGCGTACTCGCCAATGAGGAACGTTGTGGCCTGCCACGATGTCATGCGAGTGCCGAGCTCCTGCACAAAATGCTGCAGCTCGGTGACGCCTTCACTGCCCTCCCGCGCCGTTTGCACCACGGAGCGAAAGGAATCCACAAAAACCAGTGAAGGTGTGAAGTCCTCTACTTCCTTCGCGATACGCCGCATTACGCCGTTGAAGTCGCCGCTGCGCAGATCTTCGGCAAGGTTCACATAGCGGATTGATTCCCCTACCTTGTTCACGTCAAAAAAGCTGTACTGCTGCTGATAGCGCAGCATCTTGAGCGGCGGCTCTCCAAGCACGGTAAAGAAGATGGCCCGACGCTGCGGGCCGGCAAGGGAAAACATGATTTGATGTGCAAGCGTTGTCTTGCCACTGCCCGGCGCGCCGGCGATAAGCGTGAAAGAAAATTCGCTGAGTCCACCTCCCAGCAGAATGTCGAGCCCCGGGACGCCTGTTGGAAGCATCCCAAGGTCCACCTTGTCGTTCATTTTCCGTTCTCCATAAGATTCTTGTCCGGCTTGGCTTCCCATGCGGATTTAAGGATTTGCAGGGTGAGTGCCTCTCCGATCAACGCGGAGAGCAACCCGGTGTAGGTCTGTAGCAGCGCATGGTTGGCCTTCGATGCAAGGGATGTGTCAACCCCGCCAAGATCGTCAAGAAGTCGGCGCAGCACACCCTCGACACGAGGCGCGGAAGGCATCGCAAGCCAGGGAAATTCCGGGGCGGTCAGCTTGACGGAACGACCGTAAAGAGCGCAAAAGCCCGCGTCGCCTATAATTTCCGTCAGTTGCCGGGCAAGTCTTCTCCATGCCCAAAGTTCATTGTCGAACTTCGGGGCATCATCCCCGCTGCCGCGGAGCGCGGCGAGGATCAATTGTTGACGCAGTTCGGCCGTACTTGCCATGTAATCGAAAGCGGAAGGCCAAGGCGCGCCAGCGTAAGGCGCGGGCGTTCCGGCGATTTGGAATTGCGGAAATTATACCTTCGAGTTGCGGCCCTAACAGCGAGCGGGCCGAATGTTCGAAGGGTTTCCAGCAGGAACGCAGAGCCGGCATCAACGACGCTGCAAGCGCAATGAGAAATGGCAGGCGAACGAAGCGAGAGACGAAAGACAAACCCGAGACGAAATCCTTGGCCGGGCGCGAGATGGAACGCGACGCTAAACCCGTGTTTTTGGGCGCAAGCCGATGGAGTGACGGAACAAGAAGCGAAATCATGCCGGCAAAATCACCGGCGCGATACGATGTCAAACACACCGTGGTAACGACAGGCGACCGCCGCGAAGGCCCGGCCAGGAAAGGCAACAATGAAATACAAGGACTACTACAAGATTCTCGGGGTCGAGCGTTCCGCCACCACGGCGGACATCAAGAAGGCTTACCGCAAGCTGGCGCATCTCTACCATCCGGACGTCTCCAAGGACGCGAAGGGCGAGGAAAAATTCAAGGAGGTGGCGGAGGCCTACGCCACATTGAAGGATGCGGAGAAGCGCAAGGAATATGACGAACTCGGCAGCCACGCCGCCGGTGAACAGTTCACGCCCCCGCCGCAATGGCGCGAGCATTTCGGCGGGCAGGGCGCAAACTTTGACGACGTTGACCTGGCGGACCTGTTTGCTGCGTTCGGCACACGCTCCGGTCCGTCGCCGGGCGGGCGTACCAGCTCCGCTGCCGGCGGCCGCGGCCGCGCTTTCCCAAGGGCCGGACAAGACTTTGAAGTGGCCACGCAGGTGCCACTGGAACGCCTCTACACTGGAGGCGAAATCGATGTCAGCGTTGAGCTCCCGCAGCACGATGAACACGGCTTGCCACGCCGTGTGCCGCGCACTTTTCGCATCAATGTTCCCAAAGGCGCAACCGACGGTCAGCGCCTGCGCTTGCCCGCAAAAGGAGGGCAGGGCACGCACGGCGGTCCGTCAGGCGACCTCTACGTGAAGCTGTCGGTTGCCCCGCATCCGCTCTATCGCCTGCAGGGTCGTGACATTGCCATGGACCTTCCGCTGACGCCGTGGGAAGCCGCACTTGGCGCCAGCATCGCGCTGCCCACACCGGGCGGCACGGTCGAACTCAGCATCAAGCCGGGCACCGTATCCGGGCGCCGATTGCGGTTGTCCGGGCGGGGCCTGCCGGCGCCTGACGGCGGAGCCGGCGACCTGTATGCCGAAGTCCGCATAGAGGTGCCGCAAACATTGAGCAGCGAAGAGCGCAGGCTGTTTACGGAACTGGCGACGGAGTCGAAATTCAATCCGCGCGGGCACTGGCCCGAAGGACGGGGAAAATGAACGTGATCGTGTCGGAATCAGTCTTGCTTGGCGACGCCGGAGAATGCACCATTGATGAGCTGGCGGCCTGGTCCGACCTGCCGGTCGAGGACATTGCCGACCTTGTCGAGGCTGGTGTGTTGACGCCGCTCGAGCAACATGCGCAGCCGCCGAGGTTCCGCTTGTGCCTGGTCAGCACAGTGCGCACTGCCCGGCGCCTGCAGCAGGATTTCGAGCTCGACCGCGCCGGTCTTGCGCTTGCGGTTGCCTTGTTGCGGCGCATCGAAAACCTCGAGGCAAGCCTGGGCCAGCAGCCGCTTCTGTCACGCTAGCGCAGGGCTGAAAAGGGTAAGCGCCAACAAGAGACGCATTGGCGAAGCCGGTAAAAAACTCTCCTGCCGAAGGATTAATTGCAATACTATAATCCGCTGTAGCAAAAACGTGCCCGTAGAGCACACGTAGCACCATCAAAGGAGAAGACATGATTTCCCAAGCCCTCGGTCAACGGGGTCGCGCGTGTTGCGCCGCCCTGGTTTTAGGTTCCCTCGCTTTTCTCGTCCCCACGGTCCAGGCTCAAAACATTTCCGTTGCCACGGGCGGCACGGGTGGCGTCTACTATCCCATGGGCGGCGGACTGGCCTCGGTGCTATCCAAGTCGGTGCCGGGCATGCAGGCAACCGCTGAAGTCACCGGCGGCTCGGTAGACAACCTCAAGCTCATCAACACCGGCAAGTCCTACATCGGCTTCACCATGTCGGATGCGGCGCTCGACGCCTACAACGGTGAGGACAAGTTCAAGTCGCACAAGGTGCCGGTACGCACGCTCGCTGTCCTGTATCCCAACCGCATGCACATTGTCACCACTGAGGGGCGCGGCGTTAACAAGCTCTCCGATCTAAAGGGCAAGCACATCTCCACCGGCTCGCCCGGCAGCGCTACCGAAGTCATGGCCTTCCGCATTCTCGAAGCAGCCGGTCTCGACAAGGACAAGGACGTCAAGCGCGAGCGGCTCTCGGTCTCCGAATCGGTCAACGCCATCAAGGACAACAAGATCGACGCGTTCTTCTGGGTCGGCGGCCTTCCCACGGCAGCGGTAACGGACCTTGCCAACACGCCAGGCAACAAGATCAAGCTGATCGATCATGCAGAGACGGTTGCGGCGATGAACAAGAAGTACGGCAACCTCTATGTCGTCGATACGATTCCGAAATCGGCCTACCGCGGCATGGACACCGACAACAAGGAAGCCACGGTGATGAACATCCTGGTTGCCAATGTCGACATGGACGAGAAGACCGCCTACAACATCGTCAAGACGATCTTTGAGAAGAAGGCCGACCTGGTAGCCGTCCACAAGGAAGCCGAAAACTTCAAGCTGGAAAACCAGAAGACAGCGGCGACCCCGATTCCCTTCCACCCCGGCGCACTGAAGTATTTCGCCGAAAAGGGCGTCAAGCTGAACTGAATCAACGCTGTGCAATAGCCCCGCCCACCGGCGGGGTTTTGCTGTGTGCAAAAGAAAAACTGGAGAGTTGCAGAATATGAGCCAAACCTCACCCGTGGCGGCGCCTGTCGAAGCTGGAATCATCAGCGACGAAGCATTGCGCAAGGCCGAAGAGTTCATCGAAGAAGAAGAGGGCGCGGCAAACAAGATGAAGGGGCGCATCGGCGCCTTCCTGATCGTGGTCGCCGTGGTCATGTCGCTGTTTCATCTTTATACGGCCTATGCCATCGTGCCGACGCAAACGCTGCGACCGGTCCACGTTGCGTTCGTCCTGTTCCTCTGCTTTCTTCTGTTCCCGGTCGCCAAGCGCTATCGCCACCGCATCATGTGGTGGGACTGGGCACTCGCGCTGCTCTCGGTCGCAACGATCGTCTACGCCATCATGGGCGGCGACGACTTCACCGACCGCAACACCATGCCGGAACCGATGGACATTTTCTTCGGCGTGGCGCTTATCCTGCTGGTGATGGAGGCGATGCGCCGGACCAACGGCTGGATCATGCCGTTCATCACAACCTGCTTCCTGGCCTATGCGCTATTCGGCGCCTACCTGCCTGCGCCATGGACCCACAAGGGCTATGAAGTCGGCCGCCTGGTCGGACAGATGTACATGACGCTGGAAGGCATCTTCGGCGTCGCGGTGGACGTATCTTCCTCGCTCATCATCCTGTTCACCATCTTCGGCGCGTTCCTGCAGTACTCCAACGCCGGCAAGTTCTACATCGACTTTTCATTCTCCGCGATGGGCGGCAAGCCGACCGGCGCTGGCCGCACTGTCGTGCTCGCGTCTTTCCTGCTCGGCGGACCATCCGGCTCTGGCGTGGCGACCACCGTCACGCTCGGATCGGTCGCGTGGCCAATGCTTGCGAAGGTTGGCTATGAACGCAACGCTGCGGGCGGACTTCTCGCCGCTGGTGGACTGGGCGCAATCATTTCGCCGCCGGTGTTGGGCGCGGCCGCCTTCCTGATCGCCGAGTTCCTGAAGATTTCGTATCTGGACGTGCTGTTGATGGCGACCATTCCTACGTTGCTGTTCTACCTCGCCCTGTTCCTCATGGTCGAAATCGACGCGCGCAAATACGGCATGGGCAATACCACTTTCGAGCGGGTCGACTCTGTCTGGAACCTTACGAAGCGCTACTGGTTCCACTTCCTCTCGCTGATCTCCATCGTGATCTTCATGCTGTGGGGATTCTCGCCGGTGCTTTCCGTGTTCTGGGCCACCGTCGTGTCGTTCTTCACCAGCTTCCTGGACCGCGACTGCGCGTTGATTCCATACGATGTATTCAAGGGCAAGGGCCCGATTGGCAAGCAACTCTGGGAATCGAAACTGGTCAAGGCGCTGGAAGGCGGCTCGGTCGGTGTGCTCAATGTGGCGGCAACTTGCGCTGGCGCTGGCCTGATCGTGGGCGTGGTCACGCTCACCGGTCTCGGCCTGAAATTCAGCTCGATCGTGATCGACTATGCCGGTGGCTCTTTGCTGCTCACGACCATTTACACCGCGCTTGTGGTGTGGATCGTCGGGCTTGCGGTGCCGGTCACAGCGTCGTATATCATCTGCGCCGTCATTACCGCGCCGGCCCTGATCAAACTCGGCGTGCCGGACTTCGCAGCTCACATGTTCATCTTCTATTACGCCGTGCTTTCCGAAGTGTCGCCGCCGACCGCGCTGTCGCCGTTCGCCGCCGCCGCCATCACTGGAGGGGATGCGTACAAGACGACGATGCAATGCTGGAAGTACACCGTGCCGGCCTTCCTGCTGCCCTTCATGTTCGTGCTTGATCCGGCCGGGCAGGGCTTGCTGCTAATGGGCTCGACCAAGGCTTTGGCCGCAGCAAACTGGTGGTCTATTGCGCAGGTGACGGTTACCGCTGCCGTGGGTATTGCCGCGATCGCTGCCGGCTTCCAAGGCTGGATGATCCTGAAGACTACACTGGTGGAACGGGTCATGCTGATCGTGGCGGGCTTTGCGCTGGTTTATCCGGGGACCGTGTCGGATATGATCGGGTTCGGGTTGGCAATAGCTGCGGTTGGATTGCAAGTTATGCGATCGAGAAGGCCGGTGCTGGCAGTTTAGGACGATTTGATTCGGCAGATAAATCAAGAAGTGCTGACGCCAAGCCGTTAACCTGATGCGTTGACGGCTTGGCAGTTTTACAGACACCCCCCGACCGCATCAAGACCATCAGGGGGTGTTGTCCTGACCTGCGACCTGACAGAAAGACTCTCCTGCTTCAGCGCAGCCAGCGGCGACTAGCCAGTAGCTAGTAGCTAGTAGCTGGCACTAGTACCGATTAGGATTGTCAGGACGACGGTCCATGCGATTCGGTACGCCGTCGCCATCACGATCACGGTCACGTTCACGTCGCTGACCCTGCGGATACGCGTACTCTCCTCGTGTATTTCCGCTCACGGAAACACCGACGTCGGCCGGTACTGCCACACAGCCTCCGATCGAAGTAATAGTGCCTGCAGCAGCCAGTACCAATAGTAGTTTCTTCATTTTTGCTCCTTGATGATTAAGTGCGATAGATAGTGCAATTTCACTTCAGCACAGATGCGACGTGCTGGGTTTGCCTTCCAGGTTTGCCGGCTTCGGCCATGACGCTTTTACCTGTCTTTATTAAACCCGATCGAATCGTTTTTACCGACATGCGATGGGTAATAGTGGTTACGAGATGTATGCCGGTAGAGCAGATTTGGAACGCTGCAGCGGTTCCTTGAATGCGCACACTGCATTCAAATCCGCTGCTGAAGCACAGGAAGAAGAGCCTGCGCATTACAGGCCCCTCATGTGCTTGGTTAGATCTTGTCGATTGCCGACTTGACCGCCTCTTTCGCATCGCCGAAAGACTTCTCGGTTTTTCCTTCTGCCTGCTTGGCGAGTCCTTTGGCCTGCTGCTTTTCATTACCCAACAATTGACCGGCGGTCTCCTGTGCTTTTCCACCGATGTCTTTGGCTACGCCTTTGATTTGGTCTTTGTTCATGATTTGATTCCTTAAGCTTGATGGGGGAGATTACTGTGCGGCTGTGCCGTAGTGGCAGAATGAGCCGTTGCAAACTTCCTATCCGTTCGGTAGCACACACGGTCTTCATTCGAGGATCCGGGGCACTCGCATGTCGACCGCAGAAAGTGGTTGGCGCCACGTCACATCTTCCACACCTTTCCCATTGGACGCGAAGGTCTTTCGACGGCATCACGAATGGAGATCCCGCCTTTCAACCGCTCGGTATGCAATCCCGCGCAAATGCATTTTGTCTCGCGAGGCCAGTACTTTGGCCGCCTAAGCAAGTGACGCACGAGGTTGCTGTGCATACAGTCTTCGAAGAGTAAAAAGCCTCGGCCCAAACCGCTGGTAGCGGTGCCGTGTGCACAAAACGACGGACCACAGGAGACGACAATATGGTTAGCCATCGAAAAGCCGGAGCAGGCGCGCTCATCCTTGCTTGCAGCGTTATAGCGGGTTGCGGCGGAGATTCACCGACGCCGACACTGCGCTTGACCAGTTATGGTGCGGTGCAGGGCGTGGATGACACCAAATTGTCGGGGACCTTATTCTGGAAAGGCATTCCCTTCGCAAAACCGCCGGTCGGCACATTGCGCTGGAAAGCGCCGGTTGAACCGGCCGCCTGGACCCAGACGCTCCAAACCCAACAATTCGGAAGTGCCTGCATTCAGAACGGCCGAGTCTATGGCCCCGGCGCGAACAACACCTACGACGCCACGATCGGCACGACCTTGAATACGCCGGTTGGCAGCGAGGACTGCCTGACTCTTAACGTCTGGCGGCCCGCCACGGCAGAAACGAACCTGCCGGTCATCGTGTTCCTCTACGGCGGCAGCAATATCTCCGGCTACACGGCGGATCCGGTGTACGACGGCGCCAACCTTGCGAAGAAGGCCAATGCGATTGTCGTCACTGCGAACTACCGCGTTGGCGTACTTGGATTCTTTAACCTTGCGCAGCTAAAGACTGGTGCGAACGCGAATGACGACTCGGGAAATTTCGCGCTACTGGACAACATCCAGGCGCTTCGCTTCGTCCAGAACAACATTTCCGGATTCGGCGGCAACAGCAACAACGTTACGCTCATGGGCCAATCCGCCGGCGCCATCAATGTATGGGCTTTAGTGGCTTCACCTTTGACGACCGGCTTGTTCCACCGCGCGGTGCCCCTCAGTGGCGGCATATCGTTGGCGAGCAACCTGCCTGCTGGCGTACTGCCAACGCTAAATCCTGCAGTAAATTACGCGGCGCAGGGCACTATTCTGTTGAACAACCTGCTGGTGGGCGACGGCAAGGCGGCCGATGCCGCTGCCGCACAGACTTTCGCGGCGACCCAGACCAACGCGCAAATCGCGGACTATATGCGCTCCAGAGATGCCAAGACCATCCTTACGAGCATCGTGACCAAAGGGCCGAACGCATCCGGTCCTATTCCTGACGGGACAGTGCTTCCAGTCGATCCAATCGCCGCCATCGCGGCCGGAAACTACCGGAAGGTACCTATCCTTGCAGGCAACACCGCGGAAGAGGGCAAACTGTTCCAGTCCCTCTTTACACTGCTGGCGAGGCCAGCGGGATTCATCATTACTGATGCCGCCCGCTTCTCGCTCATGCAAAACTACAATCCGAATGCGGCCCCAGCCGTCACGATTGCCAGCCTGGTGGACGCGTCTTATCTTCCGCCGGAAACCGCCGTTACTGGCTACAACGCGACGGCCGCATTCTTTGGCACGAACTTCTTCTATCCCAGCCGCGACAATGTGTTGAACACGCTGAAGACGCAGCAATCCAACATCTGGTTCTACCAGTTCAACTGGGCCCAGGAACCGGCTCCATGGAATGTCGTGCATGGTGCCTCACATGCCTTTGATTTGCCGTTCATCTTCCAGAATTTCGGCCCCTCATTGTTCTCCAATATCGCCAACAGCAAGGCGAACGAGCCGGGCCGCCTGGATCTGTCGGACGCGATGGCAAGCAGCATCGCGGCGTTCGCCAAGAATGGCGACCCGAACAACGGAACGCTTGGGGTGACATGGAAGCCATGGCCGGCAAAGCTGATTTTTGACGCCACTCAGACCACCAAACAGATATCGGTCCAGTGACCTAACGCGGCTTGAAATTGCGCCTTGCTGACACGATCGGCAAGGCGCTTTTTTCATGTTGGCGTGCCTTCGGCAATCATGAATCAACGCCTGGTGGTCAACGCGGAACTGCTGATATCCCTTCGGCGCGCCATGGGTCACTGCGGGCAAGTCAGCGGGAGTTCCTTGCGCACTTGCGATAGTCACCAGGCGCCTTGTCGAACCATCGCTTGCACGCACGGAAAAATGCGCTCTGGTCGCCGAAGCCAAGCAAGTACGTAATCTGGGAGATCGCAGCGTCGCTTTGGGTCAGGTAGTTTTGCGCAAGCTCACGCCGGATGTCGTCGACCAGTTCATGGAAGGATGTGCCTTCTTCTTGCAGCCGCCGTTGCAAGGTCCGCTCACCCAGGCACATTTCCCTTGCTATGTCGGCGCGCAGCGGATCGCCATCCGGCAGTCGCCGAATCACCAATTCCCTGATCCGGTTGCTCGCCTTGCCGCCGCCGATCCGTTTCAAGTGGTCCCACGCCATGCGATCGTACATCGCGGCCAATTCAGGATTCGCCATCGGCAGCGGCGCCATCAGGTCCGCCGTCGAAAAATGCAGCTTGTGAATCGGTGCATCAAACTGCAAAGGGCAATGAAAGGCGCGGTGATAAGGACCCAAGTCGGCCGGCGGAGAATAGGGAAAATCAACAGCCAGAGGACGCATGTCGCGGCCGCTGAGCCAGCGGCAGATATTGAGGATTGTCACGACCACGAATTCAATTCGGGCTCGCGGCACGTCCCGGCCGCCGCCTTCCAGCGCAATCGTCAAGGCATAGCCGCCTTCTTCCTCATGCAATGCAATATCGGCGGCGTCGCTCACGATGCGCAGGTAACGCAAGAAGCGCTCCAGGCCCCTCAGCAAATGCGGGCAGGTCAGCATGACGTAGGCTACGGAATCCAGACTGGCGGGATGAACTACGTCTGGCATGGCCAGGCCGATATCGGGACGATTCGTGCCCGCAATCGCGAGATCCCATAGCGCGCTGATTCGTTCCGGCGGGAAGCGGGCGTCGTGATCGTTCAAGCTTTCGAATTGAAGACCCGCCTCAAGGAACAGTGCCGGAACGTCCAGTGGGAAGTTCTGGAACAGTTCGACAATCCCCTTGACCCAGGCAGAAGAAACCGAGCGAACAGCAGCGTCCATAGCCTCTCCCCAAATCTCCGGTCTCGTGGAGCGCCATTGTTTTGCATGGCCTGCTCCAGCGGAGTCACTCTGTTATTTTTCGACTTGTGTATTACGGCTTTCCGACCTGCAAATAAGTGCCCAACGGCGCATGGATCTGATGGCATTTATACACTGAAGAAATTATTTGCTCAACTTTCAACAATTTCCGACGCTGGCCTGCACAGATTTGCTTACGAATTAGTTCTTCCGGCGGGAAACTATTTCCAGTGTGAACGCATCAGAGAGCCTGTTCCCAACGGCAAGGTTTAATCCGCTCTGCATGCTTGCACCTATTTCACTTTCTCCCTCCGCTGATTCTTTTTCCAATCGAGCCGGTCGGCTCGCGCTGCGTGGCCTGCGGCCATTGGCCCTTCCGCTTTTGTTCGTGACTTTCGGCATGGTCATGGGCACCTGGGCCGGACGGATTCCCGCAGTGCGCGACAGCCTCGGCATTTCGCCCTCGGTGTTGTCGTTCGTGCTTCTTTGCGGCGGGCTTGGCGCGGTGATTTCCTTCCCGCTGTCGTCGTGGATGATGCGCACTCTTGGCGGCACGAGAACGATTCTCCTGGCGGGCATGCCACTGCTGGCCGCCTTGGCTTGTATCGGGATTGCACCGACCGTTCCGGCTCTGATGGGCGCAGTCCTGATCTTCGGCGTCACGGCAAGCTGTTTCGATGTCGGCGTCAATTCAGTGGCGACACAGGTTGAAAAGGCAACTGGCAAAGCCTCGTTGTCGAAGCTGCATGGATGCTGGGGTGCCGGCGCTCTTGCCGGTGCAGCGCTGGGTAGCGTGATGGCAGGCGCCGGCGTCTCGGCCGCCACGCACTTGATCGGCGTAGCGGTCGCGCTTGCATTTCTACTATGGCTTGGACACAGCTTGCTGGAAGACGGCGGCCGCGACGATGTTGACGCTAAAAAGGGCCTCTCCATCCCCCGCGGTCCGGTCGCGTGGCTCGGCGCCCTGGGATTTTTCGGCGCGCTATCGGAGGGTGGAATCGCTGACTGGAGCGGCGTTTTTCTGAAGGATCACTTTAACGTCGGCGACGGCGTTGCACCGCTTGCGCTGGCGGCATTTTCCGGGATGATGCTGATCGCCCGTTTGGGTGGGGACAGGCTGAAGATGCGATTTGGCGCGCGGCCGCTGGTAACGCTCGGTGCCGTACTGTCGGCAGCCGGCCTGCTGCTGGCTGCGTTCGCGCCAACGTCCACAGCATCGATCGCGGGCTTCGGTGTTGCCGGACTCGGTCTGTCGGTTGTTTTCCCGTACGTCTTCAGCGCTGCCGGCAGGCACGGGCCCGCAGCCCTGGCCGGTGTAGCGACCATGAGCTACACCGGCTCCCTCATGGGGCCGCCATTGGTCGGTTCAATCGCGCACAACTTCGGCATTCAGGGCGCGGTAGCTTTTATCGCCTTGTTCAGCGCGGCAATTGCCGCTATTGCTCGCAAGACGGTGATGCTGGACCAGTAACGTCCAGATCGAATCCAAGCGTAAAAAGCGGTTCGGAATTATTTTGCGCGACGCGGTGTCTACCGCGCGTAGTCGTTCCCGAAACCACCTGTTTACGAAGGAAGTGCCATGACCACGCAAAAAACGCCGGCGCAAAAGCAGCCAGCAACCGAAGCCGACGCGAAATCCGTTGATGGACAGTCAGGAAGAAGCAATACATCGAGCGGCGACGCCAAGAGCCATAAAAAGGCGGGCACCGATCAGGGTGCGGGTGGTGGGAAGAAGCAGGAACGTCACCACTAGCCTTAGCTGGTCGAGTTCAAAAGGGCACGCCAGGCCGCTGCTTGGGGTTGAAAACAAGAAAAATGGGTTCTCAGTCCGGAGGACGGGTCCGTGTTCCATGTGGACGTGGAGTATCGCGAAGGAGATCCGGAGGGCAGTGACCCCGTGAGTTTTTCTATTGGATCGCGGCGCGTGGCCGTGGACGAGATTGTGGACCGGTGGCCCGCTGAAGATCACGGTTACGTCAAGCTCATCGGCGATGACACCGGCATCTACATTTTGCGGTTTGACCGCGAGAGCGCTGGTTGGGAAATGACCTTCTTTGACTCGCGCCGGGGTCCTTAACGACTTCGACCGGCGATGACCGCTTCGCACGACGCCGAAGCGGTCGTCCGTTCGGGTCATTAATGAAAAGCGGTCGCCGTTTCCAGTTAAAGATTTTCGCGCCTGTGGCAGGTTGACACTCCTCCCCCCTTTGCGTCGACGCAGATTCACCATCCTCACCCCGATTTGCGTCGACGCAAGCACCGTACTGCACTCGCTCGGTATGCTGACCAAAAACATGGAGCAAACATGCGGCTTTCCCTTATATCCGCCTCACTGGTGCTGCTTGCCAGCATCGCCTTGCCAGTTCACGCGGCTGACACTGACGCTGGCGCAAAAAAGCAGCCTTCCAGTACAGCGCTCGATGCCAGCAACAACCCAATGAAAAAATGCGAACGGGACGCCCGCCAGCAGAAATTGCGTGGTGCCAAGCGGCGGAGCTTCATGACAAGCTGCCTGAAGGGCACGACCAATGCGACAACGGATGGCAGTAGCAGCCCGAACAAGCCGGCAATGGAGACCCCGAAACCCTGATCGGGACTGCCCAGGGTTCGCGCGGTTGTTAAGACCACGTTGGCGAACAGGCTGCAATACCCCATTGTTTGAAAAACCGTGGACTGTCGCAGATGGTCAAAAAAACCGTGGTCTGAGGTACCCCGGTTTTCACGGACAGGTTAATTAAGCATTTTCTGGTACCGTGCCTCGACGTCGACTGGGGTTTGGTAATCCAGGGTTTGGTGCGGGCGCAGACGATTGTAGAAGAGTTC
>JAQGMR010000035.1 GCA_028292265.1 Herminiimonas sp. | reverse complement strand
TTGATGCTCAGTGCTTTCATGGTGTTGCTCCTTGACTGGATTAAATGGTTTGAAGTTTGGATTTGAAATTGCTTAGGGCTCGGTTCAATCGACTTAGCCGATCGAGTTGAAGCCTTGCTGGTTGTTGTAAGCGGAGATGCTGCCGCCAAAGACTGCGGAGCCATTGCCCGTTGCATTGCTTTGCAGCTGGTTGTTCACCTGGTCAAGCTTGACGGTCGTGGTTGTGACGGATGCCGGGAAGTCAAAACCGCCGAAGCCGGACAAGCTGGCAGGCATCTTCCAGGCGTAGCCGCCGCGCACGGCTGACATGGCTTTGGTGTTGAGTTCTGAGGATGCGACGAGGTCTTTAATGATCAGTGCTTTCATGTGAATCTCCTTGAGGGATGGTTTGCCGGTTAGTGGGTTGAGCATTCTGTGTTGGGCTCAGACTCTATATAGCAGGCGCCATGCCAGTCTCGCGCGACAGAGGTCGAGCAACTCAAGGCCGTTGAAAACAAAGGAGAAATCCGGTTTTATGCGGTCACTCGGGAGGGGCGCGCGTCGCTAGTGGTTGGGTGATGTCCAACACGTCCCCGGAGGGTGTTTGCAGACCGCAGACACCCTCGGTTCGCACGGGTTCTGCGCGGCTCTCTTCGGCTGGCTGGTTCGCGCTACAGCGCGGGAAAGTGAAAGCGGCGCCTCTGTGCTCGGCGCCGCCGGAGGCGAGTTCCTCCGTCTTTTGTCGCAGGGCGAGGACCCTTGGCCGTTCGCCGATATTCGGCTCAGAAGAGACGCACAGGCGTTCCTCCCGCTAGCCGTCATCGGAGCGGGTTGCGGCTCTTGGGAATGCTGCGACCCGAGGGCTCGTGCGGATACTTCGACTCGATGGCACTTGCTAAGGCTTCGACTCGAAGGTGCAGAAGCTATGAAGCGGCGCCGAGGTGCTCGTACAGAATCAAGCTACCGATGGCGATCAATATGAGACCGCCGACCATTTCGGCCCTTTTGCCGACAATGCGGCCCAAAAACTGACCAAGCATCACTCCGATGGTCACCATGACGAAGGTTGAAAATCCGATCGCGATAGCAGCGGTCGCAATATCGGCCCCGATCAGCGCGAGCCCGGCGCCAACAACCATCGCATCGATACTCGTTGCAAGGCCCGTGGCTGCCAAAACCAAAAATGAATGGCTGCTTCGCTTGTCTGTCTCCTCTTCTCGATTTGACAATGATTCGCGGATCATCAGCAAGCCGAGCGCCGACAGGAGAGTAAAGGCAATCCAGTGATCCCAGGATTCGACATAGGGCGCTGCGACCTTCCCCATGAGCCAACCGATTACGGGCGTCAACCCTTCAATGACGCCGAAGATCAGCCCGGTTCTCAATGCTTCGATAAGACGAGGTCGGTGCAGTGCCGCTCCTTTTCCGATGGCTGCGGCAAACGCATCCGTAGACATGGCAAGCGATAGAAAAGCCGTAGCAGCGAAGTTCATGTTCAGTGTTCAGTTCACAAAAAGAGATAAAGGGCCTACAGATTACAGTCTTTCCTCGACGTTCCTGATGTTGCGCGCTTGGCCGCTACTGGCCCAGATGGCGCTTTGACCTGATGAGGATGTGAGGATAACGAAGCAAAGGCGCCTGGCATGGGCGCAAGCCGGCCGCCACGCTGAAATGTAGCAAGATGACAGCGCCCCGACTATTGCGAGCCCGCATCAAGGGCGAGGGCTGGCGTCCGCGACGCGTGCAGCGCGCTGCTGTTTTGCATGGTGTTGTTGTCCCGGATCGCACTGATCGGAAGACAGCCATCGACTTTGGGCTGCCCAAGCCAGCGCAGCCACCGCCAAGAATGGCGGACTCCGCGCGTCATGATGAGGGGCCGGTGCAAGGCCGCTGCGGGGAAGGAGACGTGACGGTTTTTCTTTCGGTTTTTATCGGTTTGGCGAGGCAGAGGCTTTCGGCCTCCACCTCGCAGAGCCACATCAGCCGACCGAGTTAAAGCCTTGCTGGTTGTTGTAAGCCGAGATGCTGCCGCCGAAGACTGCGGAGCCATTGCCCGTTGCATTGCTTTGCAACTGGTTGTTGGCTTGCGAGATCACAACGTCGGTGGTCACGACGCTCGGTGCCTTGTAAGCGACCGGGAACGAATAGCAGGAAGGCATCGTGAAGCCACAGAAGCCGCCGCGTACAGCGGTCATGCCTTTGGCGTCGAGTTCTTCGGTGATGGACAGGTCTTTGATGGTCAGTGCTTTCATGGTGTTGCTCCTTGATTGGATTAAATGGTTTGAAGTTTCGGTTTGGTTTTGGATCTGCTTAGGGCTCGCTTCGATCGACTTAGCCGATCGAGTTAAAGCCTTGCTGGTTGTTGTAAGCGGAGATGCTGCCGCCAAAGACTGCGGAGCCATTGCCCGTTGCATTGCTTTGCAGCTGGTTGTTCACCTGGTCAAGCTTGACGGTCGTGGTTGTGACGGATGCAGGGAAGTCAAAGCCGCCGAAGCCGGACAAGCTGGCAGGCATTTTCCAGGCGTAGCCACCGCGTACGGCTGACATGGCTTTGGTGTTGAGTTCTGAGGATGCGACGAGGTCTTTGATGATCAGTGCTTTCATGTGAATCTCCTTGAGTTGATGGTGTGTCGGTTAGTGGGTTGAGCAGTTTGTGTTGGGCTCGGACTCTATATAGCAGGCGTCGTGCCAGCCATGTGTCGGCTAGGCCGTCACATCGCAAGGTATTGAATTTAAAGGAGAAAATTGAGGCTGATAACGTCCTTTTATCAGTCCGCCATGTCGCTGCGACCGCGCTTCAGGTGGGCCGCATCCAACAACCGCGAACCGACTGTCTGCATTGCACAGACACCGAGGCACGCACGGCGAAGTGGTCAGCCCTGCGGATCCCGCAATTGAATTCTGGTGCGCCTAATGTGTCTGAAGTATCAACCACAAGCGCGTCTACGCCGACCAATCAATGCGCTGGTGCCATGCGCCGTCACCGGCGCGGGGCGACATGCGCGCACAGGCATTGACCAGAACAGTGTGCAGGCATATTCGCGCGCTGGAAAGATGCGGGCGCCACGCTACAATGCATTGTGATTGCATGTTCCATAATCAGGAATTAGTTCGGCGATATTCACGGTGTTTTCGTATTCCTGATTCACCGTCGCTGTTCAGCCAGCAAGTCTCGGGTGCTTTGAAGCCGCGGTTATTTGGTGTGAGAGGGTATGGCTAGTCTTGCGCAAGCGATACATGGCTTTCAGAACGGACGACTGTCTCCCCGGGAGTTCCTGGCGAACGTAGACCAGGTGCTCGCAACTGACGGCGCAAATTCTGCGCGCTTGCGTGACATCCTCAGTGAAGAACACACCAAGGTCATGATGCCTCCAGACGTCTATGCGGAACTGCAGCGACGCGTTCAACATCTGGCGGCCTCCAAAGCGACGATCGGTAACGAAGACACCCGCCTGCAGACCGACCTCGGCGAAGGTGTTGCGCCCACGGCGCCTTCAATGCCGTCGCTGGATGCAGCCGGCGCCTCACGGCAGGCGATGCCGGGACGGATGAAAGGGGTTGGCGACACCTTGAACGGCCGCTTCGTGCTCGAAGAATGTATCGGCTTCGGCGGAATGGGCACCGTGTACAAGGCGCTCGACCTGCGCAAGCTCGAAGCGTCGGACCGGAATCCCTACATCGCAATCAAGGTGCTGAATGTGCAGTTCAGCGGCCATCCGCAATCCTTGATTGCATTGCAGCGCGAAGCCAAGAAAGCGCAAACGCTGGCGCATCCCAATATCGTCACCGTCTATGACTTCGACCGCGACGGGCCAATGGTTTACCTCACCATGGAGTTCCTTGCCGGCGAGCCATTGAGCAGGACGCTGCGCTCGCCCGACTTCACTGGCATGCCATTCGACAAGGCCTTGAAGATCGTTGGCGGCGTAACCCGTGCCCTTGCGTACGCCCATGAACGCGGCTTCGTGCATTGCGACCTGAAGCCAGCCAACATAATCGTCACGCACCGCGGTGAAGTGAAGGTCATCGACTTTGGTATAGCACGCGTCTTTCGGCAGCCTGAAGAAGATTCCGAGGCGACTATTTTCGATGCGGGAAGCCTCGGCGGCCTCACGCCGGCTTATGCCAGTCCGGAGATGATTGAGCATTTGATCCCGGATCCCCGAGATGACATTTACGCCCTGGCGTGCATCACCTACGAACTGCTGACGGGAAAACATCCCTTCAACCGGCTCTCCGCCACGCAGGCGCGCAGCGAAGGTTTGAAGCCGGAGCGACCGGAGCAGCTTCGCTACGGTCAATGGCGCGGACTTCGCAACGCGCTGGCTTTTGAACGCTACGCGCGCACACCAACCGTCACGCAATTTCTTGAAGAACTCACGCGCAAGCGCCACCCGGTAATGTATGTAGCGCTGGGAGGCGGCGGGCTGGCCATCGGGATATTGATTGCTGCTGGCCTTGGCTATTACCGCAGCCTGCAGGCCGAACGCAGCACTGAGCCGCCGGCCGCGACCCGAGCAGCGCCGGTGTCGCCGGAAGCAGACCGTAGCGCATCGGCAAGCGCCCCGGAAGCGCCAGCCAAGCCGGAACGGGCGCCGACGCCGCGCGCTTCAGAGCCGACTGCGAAGGCGGAAACGCCTTCCGCGCCGACACCGCCGCCAACACCCGCGCCTTCGCCGCCGATCAGCGTGGCGGCGCTCAACCAGATACTGTCCTCGGTTCCGTGCTCGGCACTGTCTGCCTCGATCGATGGGCACACGCTTCATGTGCAAGGCTATCTCGCCGAAAGCGTCGGCGCCGGTGGCTTGAAGGGGATGATGCAGAAGTTGCCGGGAATGGAAACCCTGAATCTCGGCGTCCAGCCGGTCAGCCAGGATAAATGCGCGGCAATACAGTTATTGGCGCCGTACTGGTTGAAGAACCACCAGTCGAAAGCCGCCGCGTCGATCAAGACGCGCCAGGCCAACGCGATCTTGACGGAGGGTGAGCCGCTGGTCGTGGACATCAAGACCCAGCCGACCGAATCGTGGGTCAACGTCGACTACTTCGCTCTTGATGGTGGGGTAGCCCACCTCATACCGAACCCGAAAGCAACGGCCAACCAGGCGCCAGCAAACTACGCCGCCACCGTGGGCGACGGTGGCAACTGGGTCATCTCCAGGCCGTTCGGCAAGGAGCTGGTTGTTTTGCTCACCACGCCGGCGCCGCTTTTTGACAAAGTCCGGCCCGCAGTCGAGCCGAGTGCGGAATATTTGCGTGCCGTGGAAAAACAGTTGAGTGCATTGAGCGCAAAATTCGGTGCCGATCGGGTAGCCGTGGATTTTGTGCAGATCACGACGAAGGCGCGCAACTAGCAGTGCTGTAGGGCGCGATGGCGTGGGCGCTACCAATGCCGCAAATGCCACCAATGCGGTCCTTGGCGTGCCGTGCACATCCCCACACCTCCCCACACGTCCATACTTCGGCATCTCACCGTCGCGCCACCTGTTATGGCGCACCGGCTTCACTTCACATCCCGCGCCACCCGAAAGCCGTTCTGTGACTGTCGCACCGCGGCATCGTATTTGAAGCGGGTGGTGCTTGGCATGTAGCTTGCGCCGTCGCGCCAGGAAGCGCCGCGAATGACGCGTACCCGACAGTTGGCTTCTTCCCAGGCATGGCCGTTCACCGGGGCGCCCTTGTAGGTGTTGTGCCAGCAATCCTGCACCCATTCCCAGACGCTGCCATTCATGTCATGCAGCCCGAACTGGTTGGGCGCGAATGAGCCAACCGGATTGGGCCCGCTATCCTGCCATGGCTCACCGCACTCCTTGCAGTTGGCCTTGCCCTTTTGCATCTGGTCGCCCCACCAGAATCGCGTGGCTGAACCGCCGCGCGCGGCAAACTCCCATTCTGCCTCTGTGGGCAGGCGGTAGACTTGGCCGCCCGCCGTGCCGAGCCACTTCAGGTAAAGCTGTGCTTCGTCCCAGCTAACGTCGCGAACGGGCGTATTGCCGGGACGATTCGTTTCGCCCGTGCGAGGACACGCACCACCGGCCACGCACGCATTCCATTGATCCACGGTGACCTCGTACTTGCCAATCGCGAACGGCTTTTGCAGCGTCACATGGTGGGCTGGCTTCTCCGAAGGATCGCTGGAATTGCTACCCATGGTGAATGAGCCTGCGGGTATCCCGATCAATACGGGGCAGGTAGGGCAGTCCTTGATTTCTCCTCTTGCACTGGCTGGAAGTGGTGGTGGCTTTTCATCCGTAGCGGCCGGGGCGGTCGGAGCCGGAGCACTCGCTGCTGGTGCCGGTGCCGGCGCACTGGCGGCGGGCGCCTTGCGCGGTTCCGGGCGGGCGGGCGCCGCGCGCTTCGGTTCCGGGGTGGGTTTTGCAGCGGAAGCTGGCTCTGCCTTCGGCGTTACCGGTTCCGTTTTGGGCGCGGCTGCCCGCAGTCGGTTAAGGCGGGCCTTGGCCAGCGCCGCAAAGCGTCCGTTCGGATACGCTTGAAGATAGGCTTCATAGTCACCGGCCTGCTCGCTGTTCTTGACAGAGTCCCAGAAGGTCATTTCAACCTGCTCTGCGCTGTCTTTCGGCATCACGCCACGACTGGGTGCGGCGCCTTTTACATCGTCGTGCCCTGACTGTGCAGACATCATTGGCGGGCTCATCCCCGCCAGCGGGAGCCCCGCTTGCCCCCCTTGCGGCCACGAAGAATCGACCCATGGCAGCTGTCTGCCCAAGCTGGCGCCGCGGACCTCCAGAGCGGCCCGCACCAGCGCTTCACGCGGGGCGACACCGGGCGTTGCCATGGTTTTCAGGAGTGCCGAGGTGAAGCTTCCGTGACCTCCATTGCCATCTGAGGCGAGTGCGCCCGGCGCCGTGGCAAAGGCTACGTCGGTGCGATCGGGCAGCTGCTTGCGCCGCAGCGCGCCGGTACCCGAGGAAGGTATGTGGGCAGACGGTCTCGCGTCAATGGGGAGCGCGGCAAACGGAGAAAGGAAGGGATTGTTAAGGCAGGTGTCGAGGATGACGACGTTGCCCCGGCCGGCACGCGGGGCCGGCATGGCGGCAAGCACCGCATCAAGGCCGATCGCTTTTGTCAGAAGAGTGGACGGAATGTGGCTGTCGGCGTCAAGCGGCAGCAGAAGCGTCTTGCCGGCAACTTGCAAGCCGTGCCCGGCGAAATAAAAGACCCCGCCACCACCCACTGCAAGTGCTTTTTTGAACCTGGCTATCGCCCCCACCATCCCGCTCTCCCCGAGATTTTCTTCGAGGATAACCGTGTACCCGAGTTGGCCAAGCAGCGCGCTCATGGCGCGGGCATCATTCTCCGCGTTGGACAGAGGGGCATCCGCGTAGCGCTGGTTGCCAATAACCAGCGCAACCGGCCGTGCCGTATTGCCACCCGCGGTTCCAATCAATGGGGGCGCGCTCGCCACATCGACGGGCTTGACGGCGGGCCCGACAGAAGCGCCCGCAACGCTGGTTGCCGATCCGGCTAGGACGATGCAGAGGATCAGAAGTTTTCGCCACATGATGGCCCTTCGACGTTGTTGTTCTTGGGTAGCGATACCGCTTTGTAACGCCAATCCATTGAAACTGTTTGGTCGCGCGGTATCCGGCCGGCCGCCTTGCGTCGTCCCCGTGATTTGCATGTTGAGGTTTGCTTTAATGCAGCAGCACCTGTTCAGTTAGCGTGCGGCATGAAGCCGAATCAACCTCGCAAAACAAAACGGCACAAAATCATTTTCTATCAAATCCGGGTCTTGTTCCGCCTGTTTTTTGATCAGAATTTGTTCTACCGTAGAAGAGGTGTATTTGCTCCGTCGGTGTCGCGCAATTGCGAACGTCGGCGGTCTTTACACGCCATCTGTCGAGCAGTATGAATTGAACCCAGGGGAGGCTAAAGATGTCGCGGACACCGATTTCTGCTGCGCTGGTCTTGACGCTGCTTGGCCTCGCGCCCGTCATACCGAGTACCTTGCCAGATGCACTGGCGGCCCGTACCGCTTCATCAAAGGATGCACAGGTGTATTTCATCTGGCCGCATGACGGGACCGTCATCAGCGGCGGCAAGTTCTGGGTGCGCATGGGACTGCGCAATATGGGCGTAGGTCCGAAGGGCACGGAGATGAACAATGTCGGACATCACCATATCCTCGTAGACACGGAACTGCCGGATATGGACAAGCCAATCCCGTCAGACAGGAATCACCTTCACTTCGGCGGCGGCGAAACCGAGGCGCGCATCGAACTTCCACCCGGCAAGCACACTTTGCAGTTGCTGGTAGGCGACCACAATCACACGCCCCACGATCCGCCAATCTACTCGAAGAAAATAACCGTCATCGTGAAGTGAAAATGAGCGGTTCTGCATGACCAGAATTCGAATGCATCGTTGACGCATAAATGGAGCGCAGTCCATGACAAAATATCTGCTAATTGCCGCGCTTGCGGCCTCCCTGCAGGCGGGTACCGCCGGGGCGGGGGAAACACCTGCCCCCGCAAACGCCTATCTTTATATTGGCTGGCCCAACAATGGGGAAGTGATCGCGGCCGGCAAGCCGTTTCGAGTCTGGTTTGGCATGCGCAACATGGGGGTCGCACCGAAAGGCGTCAAGTTTCCCAACACCGGTCATCACCATCTACTGATTGATACGGACCTTCCCGACATGAGCAAGGAAATTCCGAGCGACCGCAATCATTTGCATTTCGGTGCCGGCGAAACAGAAACGATGATTGAACTCCCACCTGGAAAACACACGCTGCAATTGCTGATGGGAGACGACAAGCATGTGCCGCACAATCACCCTGTCGTCTCGAAAAAAATCTTGATTACGGTCCGATAAAACACTGGCAGGCGACCAGCGCTTGATGCAGGTCCTTCCACGTTCGTTGAGCATGGCAATTCGGAATACCGCCGCGCATACTCAGGGGTCGACGACGGGTTCGGTCAGGCGTCGAGGAAGGTGATGCAATGCAAAACAGGGAAAGTATTCCGGCTGCAGCCGGCGATGGCGCGGTTTCGGCCTATGTTGAAATCGTGGACGGCGGCGGCATCAAGCCGGGCATCTTTCCGTTGCACGATGAACTCGTTATCGGCAGAGATCCGCAGGACTCGCTCGCGTCCGACAAGTACCTTTGTATTCCGGAGCATACGATCAGTCGGCGCCACGCCCGACTAAGGCGTCGCGACCACACCTTTTATCTCGAAGACCTCCATTCATTCAACGGCAGTTTTGTGCTGGGAAAGCGGCTGCAGCCGGGCGTCTGGTACCCCTTGCGCGACGGTGACGAGTTCAGCATTTCCTGCGTGCGAATTGTGCTTCATTCGCTCGTTATGCCCGCGCCGGACAGTGTTCCATCGATCATTACCAAGTCGGTCGACGCGAATGAAATGACGCGATTCAGCGGACCGCTACCGAATGTGGCCGACGTTGACGCCCATCGGACCATACAAAAGCTGCACGCCATGGCGCAAGTCAGCATTGCGCTCGGCGTCGTGCGCGACCAGGCGACGCTTTGCGAAAAGATCATGAATTTCATCTTTGATCTTTTTCCGCTAGCCGACCGGGCATTCATCTTGTTGCGCAAGGCAGACGGCGAGCCGCCGGTACCGGTCGCGGCGCGCCGGCGGGACGGTACGGTTGAGGACCTGGAGCGGATCACCATGTCCAGCACGATTGTGAAGCACGTGCTGCAGAAAAAGCAGTCGGTCCTGTCGGTCGATACGCTGGCCGACCGCCACTATGGCGCTCAAGAATCTATTTTGGCGCAGGCGATCCGCAGTGTCATGTGTGTGCCGCTGATCATGGAGGACGAGTGCCTTGGCTTGATTCAGGTCGATGCCTCATCGGATCCCTATGCCTTCAAGGAGCAGGACCTTGAAATGTTGACGGGAGTTTGCGCCGAGACCGCTGTAGCGCTGAAAAACTTTCAGCTCTATTCCGACATTGAACGGCTGCTGGACGGCTTTGTTCGGGCGTCGGTGCAGGCGATCGAGGAACGAGATCCCGCGACCGCCGGGCATTCCTTCCGGGTCGCGAATTACGCCGAACAGCTTGCCCGCTCGGTTGACCGGGACGACAGTCCGCACTTGCGCCACGTTCTGTTCAGCAAGGACCAGATGCGAGAAATCCGCTATGCCGCGCTATTGCATGATTTCGGAAAGGTGGGCGTGCGGGAACACGTCTTGCGCAAGGAAAAGAAGCTGCATCACGCCGAAATGCGGTTGCTGGAACAGCGCTTTAAATATGCCCGCGCCTGTCTTGAACGGCGTGCCTGGCGAAACCTGATCGACCTGCATTCTCGACATGGGCTCGGCGGCGCGGCATTTGCGGCGGAACGCGCGAGGGCCGAAACCGAACTGGCGATGGAGGTCGAACGGCTCGACCACTTCCTTGCCGCCATAAAACGTGCCAATGAGCCTGCCATATCCCATACCGAGTGCGCGGCTGACCTGGAGGACATGCGCCACTTCAGCTATCCCGAAACAGAGCAGAAGCAGGCGCCGTTGCTGGACGAGTCCGAGTTCCTGGCGCTGAGCATTTCCAGGGGCTGCCTAACGCCCGAAGAGCGTCTGCAAATCGAATCGCACGTAGTCGATTCCTATTCCTTCCTGATACTGATCCCCTGGACCCGCGACCTGTCCCACGTTCCATCCATCGCGCACGGGCATCACGAAAAGCTGGACGGTTCCGGCTATCCAATGGGGCTGCGAGGCGAACAAATTAGCGTACAGACGCGGATTCTCACTATCTGCGACATCTACGACGCGCTGACTGCTGGCGACCGGCCCTACAAGAAGGCGTTGCCGCTGGACCTGGCGTTGCAATTGATAGAAGGGGAGTGTCGGTCAGGAAGGGTAGACCCGACATTGTTCAACGTGTTTGTGGAATCAAGGGCGTGGCAGGTGGCGTGACGGCACTGCGCCATCAGGCTTCCCTGCCGGATTACTCTGCTGACGGTGAAAACATGAAAAGCATTCCTGTATTGGCGAGTCCCGGTCGGTCGCATTCTTCTGCGGTCAACGCTGCGTTAGCGGGCTTCTGTACCGTAGTCATTTGCGGATGCGCAGACGTCAAGATTACGGATTACCAGCGGCCAGATACGCCGGTGAAATCGTCGTGGACCAGTAATGCCACTTCGCCGGTCTCGGCCAAAGAGACGATTGCACCGGACTGGTGGAAAGAGTTTCGCGACCCGTACCTGGATGAACTGGTAAGCCGTGCCATCGCCGGCAATTTTGACATCAAGGTGTTGGCGGCGCGTATTCAAGTCGCAAACGCGCAATTGGGCGAGGCGCGCGCCGGCGCGCTGCCGGTCTTTGACGTGGGCGGAGGCGCCAGCTTCGACAAGACGACGACTGGACAAAAGCTCGGCAAGCAATTCAACCTCGCCGCCCAGGTGAATTGGGACATCGACGTCTGGGGCAAGGTTGAGAAGGGTGTGCAGGCCCAGAGTGCGGAATTTCGCGCGACCGAGGCGGACTGGCGCGCCGGCTACCTGAATCTCGTCTCTACGGTTTCGACGACCTACTTCCAGATTCTCCAGCTTGACGAACAGATCGACGAACAGGAGCGCACGTTGGCGAAGAACCAGGAGATCCTGGGAATCTATGACTCGATGTACAAGAACGGCCTGCTGCCGAATACGCAGGTGCTGCAGCAGAGAGCGGAGATTAACCGGCTAAGGAATGACATGCTGGAACTGCGGCGCTCGCGCGCGCTGGCAGACAACGCATTGTCGACCTTGATGGGAATTCCGGCCGGCGACTTCAAGGTGCCGCGCGGCCACTTGCAGCAAAGGGTAAAGCTGCCGCCGGTGCCGGGTGGTATTCCCTCCGTTATCCTCGAGCGCCGGCCCGATATTGTAGCGGCCGAGTTTCGGGTTCTTGAGGCGCACAACCTGGTGGGCCAGGCCAAGCTGGCGCAGTTGCCTTCGATCAGTCTGACCGGGCGAGGCGGTACCTCAAGCTTCGCGCTGACCGACCTGCTGCGCTCGTTCACTTTCGGGCTGCTGCCGAGCATTAATTTTCCTGGGCTGGACCCCAATGTTCGGGCTCGCGTTGTAACCAGCGAGGCGCAGATCAAGGTCGCTGAACAGCAATATCGCAAGACCGTGGTGGATGCATTCGAAGAAGTGGAGAACGCGCTGGTCAATTTGGACGCGCACAAGAAGCAGGGCATCGAGTTGCGTCAGCAGGTCGACCATCTAGGCGTCGTCTCCCGGCAGATTGAAGTGCAGCTCAAGGAAGGCGTGGTATCGCAACTTGAATTGTTTGAGACGCAACGCTCGCTGCTTACCGCGCAACTGGCGTTGTTGGCAAATCACCAGCAGGTATTGTCGGACACGGTAACCCTGTACAAGGCGCTAGGCGGCGGCTGGCCTGTCGTGAACGTGGCGAACGCCAGCCAGTAAGCGAGGCACACCAATGCACCGGACGATGCCTGGACAAGGTGACACGAGTGATGGACCCGGGGGAGTCGGAACGTGCTAGGCCGAAATCTGTCACGGGACGCCCCTTCCGAGCCAGCTCAGCGGGCGGAGGCGCGCTTGTCGGCCGAGACCGAATTCGACATCGCGCTGCGGCCGATTTCGCATGCCGACCTTGGCGACATTCTGATCAATGGTGACCTGTTTGCCATTGGCAGGAACGAGCCGCCATTCGCAACCTATCCGCGCGACGCCGTAGCGGACCTCTCACGACGCCATGCGAAGATTTTTGCCGAGCGGGGGATAGCGTATCTGGCCGACCTCGGCAGCAAGAATGGCACGACCGTCAACGGCGTTGACCTGCGCCAGAAAACGACCCAGCTAAAGGACGGCGACGAGATCTGCTTCGGCGGCCGGCTTTGTTATCGGGTCCAACTGCGCACGCGAGCGGCAACGAACCTGCCTGCCAGCAGGTTGCTCAGCATGACGCTCACTCCGCAGCATGCCGACTTTGGCCTGCAGCCCATCGTCGTGACGCATTTCCCTTTCTTGATCAGCAAATCCGATGCTGTCTTTGCGCAGTACAAGGAGGCATTCCCGCATCAGGTGAACTACCTGTCACGTCGCCATGCGCACGTTTTTTTGAAGGGCGGCATGCCTCACGTCGAGGACCTTGGCAGCACCAACGGCAGCTTCATCAACGGTGTTCGCCTGGAGGAGCATGCTGTCAAACTGAACGACGGCGACGTGCTGGCCTTCGGCGGCCATCACTTCGTGTACATCGTCAGCCTGCAAACCGAAAATATGGAGGACAGCCGAACCGTTACCAAATTTGTTCCAGCAGCTTTGGCCGACTCCGGGGCAGCCGCGCCGGCGATCTCTGCCCGGGCTTCCTCTCCGACTCCGGCACGCCAGTCTGCGCAGCTTGGGGCAGCACGGGCAGTGGGGCTGCAATCGGAGGCGCCTGGCTTGCGGCCGCCCACGGCGCCGGTCCCGTTACAGTCAGGCGCGGCGCCAATTCCGCCACAGCGCGAAGCGGCGCCTGCTTCGTCTGATCCAGCGAAGGTTCCCGTTAGGCCCGAGCAGTCCGCAACGCCCGCTTTGCATCACGCGGGAATAAAAGCCGCTTCTGCTTTTAATCCTGCTTCTGCTTCTGCTTCTGCTTCTGCTCCTGCTCCTGCGTCTACTCGTGCGTCTGCCGCCTCAGCGCAACCGGTTCCTGAAAAGGCCGCCGCTGACCCTGTCGGCACCGCGCAGCCGGCCATGGCCGCTCCGGCGCCACGGGCTGCGACCGCTAACGCCGCGTCAGGCGCGGAGCGCGACAAGACCACCTTCGTCGCCGCGGCCGATTCCTTCCTCGACATATTCTGCGCCGACACGTCGCAGGCGGAGGATGATGAAGTCAATCTGGAAAATGCCAAGCCGGAGCAGGCAGCCGCGGAAGCAAAAGCCGGACGTCTTGGCCTGTTGACGAAGCTAAAGTGGGGCGCGGCATTGGCTGGCGTTGCAGTTGTTGGCGGCCTCATCGTCTATTTCGCCGTCCCGCAACGCGGCCTGAAAGACCTGGTCGAGAACGGAAAATACGCAGAGGCCGCCAGCGTCGCCAACGCGCGCCTTGCGCGCGACCCGGACAATAGCGAAGTCAAGGCACTGGGCACCGAATCGCTGCTTAAGGCGTTTGTTCCAACGTGGATCGACCGCATCAAGGCCCGCGACTTTGGCGGTGCGCAGGCCACGATCTCCACCATGAAAGCCGCCGGCAGCAGCAATGCCGACGCCCAACCGCTGGCTGTCGAGCTTGCCCTGGTGGGCAATGTTGAAGCGTTTGTAATGGGGCGAGGTGGCCCCGAAGCGCCGGTAAGGATCTACACCGATGAGGAGCGGCTCAAGGACATTCTGAAAAGCTGGGCTGACGGCCAGCAAACGCATCAGCAAGCCTTCGCCACCATCACCTCGTTCGTGCCCGCATTCAACGACGTGTATGCCGACGCCCTAAGCCACCTGCGCAAGCTGCAAAGCGATGATGCCGTCACGCTGCCCGCCATCGAACGCCTGAAAACGACGATTGCCACCGGCCTTGACCAGGACCATCCGGAAACGCTGGAACCGGCACTGAAGGAAGCGGCGGAGAAGTATCCGCGCATCGGCGACCTGGACAAGGTCCGCAACGACGCGCAGAACTACCTTGTGATGCAGCAGGCCGTTGCCGCCGGTGCGTTGGGACCCCTTGTCGGCCTGATGGAAAAGACGCGCTTCACGACGCCACCGTTCCAGGCGAAGTTCAAGTCGCTGGTGACGAACGGACGCCTGCCCTCCGGCGAGGTCGTAACGCAATACGGCGCGATCGCGAAGTTCTGGCGTGCCGGCGCGACAGCCGAAGCGTTCGCCGGCCTGGAAAAAATGAGTGCAGGCGGGCCATGGGCGGGTGGTGCGGCGAATGAACTGGCGAGGAAGAAAAAAATCCTCGAACAGTTCAGTGCGCTACACAAAGGCCGGCCTGCCAACGCCGACGACAATTATTACGCGCGGCTGCTGGCGTTCCATGGCTCGCTCGACCCGGACGAGGATGAGTACTTTTTAAAAGCCGCCAGCGCCGGCCTTGCGCCTTACAGGGAACGGGCTCTACGTCAGGCGCAGGAGAATGCCAACCGCGGGCAACTGGCATGGGCGCGCTACCGTGAGGCTGGCACGATCAGTGCGGCCCAGCGGCTGGAAAGCACGGTTTCCGAGCAGTTCCGCAATCAGGCAAGGTTGTTGGCCAATGCGCAGCAAGACGCCGGCGAAGGCACGCGCACCTATAGCGAGTTCAAGCTCGAAGCGCCGCCGCAATGGAAAAAAACGCATGACGAAATAAACGCCGAGATCGACGCGCAGCGCAAGGCGCTCCTGGATTTGCGTAACGTACTGGAGCCCGCTCTGCTTAAAAGCAAGCTCGCCCTCTTGGGAGGTGAAAGCGATGAAAGTCGAAAGCCACTTAAAACCGCTCGCTGAAGCGCTTGAAGACCACAGCGCGGAAGGGATTGGCATCCTGTCGGCCGAGCCGAAGCGCTTTATCTTTGCTGCGGTATTCACCATGGGCGCTCTCATCGCTTGTGGCCTGGTATGGTCCTTCGTCGGGCATGCGGATGCAATTGTGAGTGCACAGGGAACCCTGCAGCCAGAGTCGGAAGTGCGGCGATTTTACGCACCGGTCGATGGCGAGCTGGTGAATTTGTACATCGCCGAGGGGCAGCCGGTTTCAAAGGGTGACGTGCTCGCACGGTTGAACGCACGCGGCGCGATTGAGGCCGCCACCAATGCGCTGGATGCGCAGCTAAAACTTGAGGGAGTCGAGCGCGAGTGGCGCGAATTCCCCGAGAAAAAGGCGCTGATGGTGCGCAAGGCCGCTGCCTTGAAGCAGGCAATGGAACTGGAGCAGCACCAGCACGAGAAGCGGGTGCAGGAAGGTACCGGCAAGCTGCAGGAAGGTCAGCGTGCGCAATTGCAGGAAGCCCGCACCAACGTCGAGGAAGCGCGGCGCGCTCGGGATGCCGCGAAAGAGGAGTCCGACAAGTATTCACGCCTGCTTTCGCTGCCGGGCGGCGGCGGCGTATCGCAGCTCCAGGTTCAGGCCAAGAAGAATGCGTTGTTGGCCGCGGAGAATGCGCTGCGGGTAGCGCAGTCACGCGTAAGCGAACTCGCTGCGAAACAGGGCCAGGAAGCGACGCAGGCCAAGGCACAGCTCGAAACAAGCGGCCAGAACCTCACCAACCTGCAGTTGCAATATGATGCCGCGGCTCGCGAGATCGCCAGCACTGAAGAGAAGTTGCGACTCCAGGTGCAGACCGCACGACTGGTTGCCGAAGCCGCGGCCCGCATCCGCTTCGAAAATATCGACAAGGACAATTTCCTGCTCATTCTGTCGCCGGTAGATGGCGTGATAACTGACGTTACCTCAACCCAGCCGGGCGACAAGGTGCAGGCCAATTCTCCCCTCGGCGGCATTGCCCCGAAGAACGCAAGGTCAATCCTTAAAATCACGATTGCGGAGCAGGACCGCGCTTTCCTGCGCGAAGGCTTGCCGGTGAAGCTGAAATTCAGCGCCTTCCCATACCAGCGCTATGGGGTCATTAACGGCAAGGTGGAATACATATCGCCGGCTACCAAGCCATCACCGCAAAACAAGCAGCCGGTGTACGAAGGGCGCGTTGCCCTGACGCGCGACCACTATCAGGTCGACGACAAGCGCTATCCATTGCGCTACGGGATGACAGCGACGGCGGAGATTGTGGTGCGTGAGCGGCGTCTGATCGACCTTGCCCTGGATCCGTTCAGGCAGGTGGGTGGCTGAGCGTGCGGGAGCACGCGAGTTGTGATGTGAGCTTTGTTGCCAGCCGTGTTCTACCCCTTACTCGCGGGATCCGGTACGCCGAATCTGAGGTAGAACGGCCCGGTGCAGGTTCAAGGCCGTGTTGATAATGCCGATGTGGCTGAAAGCCTGTGGGAAATTGCCGAGCATGCGCCCAGCGTGCGGATCGAACTGCTCGGAAAGCAGGCCGACGTCATTGCACAGCCCCGTGAGATGCTCGTAAAGCATTCGTGCGTCGTCGTGGCGGCCGAGCAGGCCATACACATCCGCCAGCCAGAACGAGCAGACCAGGAACGTGCCTTCGCCCGGCGGCAAGCCGTCAATGTTTTCACCTGTCCTGTAACGACACAGCAAACCGTTGGTCATCAGGTGCCGCTCAATCATCTCGAGGGTGGCGAGGAAGCGCGGATCGGAAGCGGGCAGAAAGCCGGTCAATGCGATCTGCAGCAGGCTTGCGTCCAGTGTGCTGCTTCCATACGACTGGACGAAGCAGCCTAGCTCGGCATTAAACCCATTCAGGCACACGTCCTCGTGGATTTCGGCAGCGACTTTCGAGCAGTGTGCGCGAAAGATTTCACGACCCGGCTGGGTCGCGGCATTGGCCGCCGCCCGCTCGAAGGCGACCCATGCCATGACCTTCGAATGGGTAAAGTGTCGGCGCGCGCCACGGATTTCCCAGATGCCGTCATCCGGTTCACGCCACGCCCGCTCCAGATAGGGCATGACGACGTCTGCGATCGCGGCGCTGCGCCGATGGGTTGGCAGTCCTCCTTTGCGCGCGTGTGAGATGGCGTCAGCCACCTCACCGTAGACGTCAAGCTGGAACTGGACGGCGGCCGCATTGCCAATGCGTACCGGCTTTGATCCTTCATATCCGGCCAGCCAAGGCAGCTCGAATTCCGTCAAACGCCGCTCGCCACCAAGGCCGTACATGATCTGCATCTGCTCCGGATTTCCGGCGATGGAGCGCAGCAGCCATTCATACCAGGCGGCTGCCTCTTCCATGTAGCCAAGGTTAATGAAAGCGAGCAGCGTCATGGTGGCATCGCGCAGCCAGCAATAGCGATAGTCCCAGTTACGTTCCCCGCCAATGCACTCGGGCAGCGAGGTGGTGACGGCGGCGACGATGCCGCCGGTGGGCTGATAGGTCAATGCCTTCAAGGTAATCAGCGAGCGCTTGACCAGGGCCGTGTAGGCGCCGACATCAGGACAACGATCAGAGAACTCGCGCCAGAAGTAGACGGTGGAGCTTAACGCCGCATCGATATCGATCGGCTCCGCCACCGCGCAGTTGGAGGGCTGCCAGGAAAGCGTAAAGACGATCCGCTGACCTGCTGTCACGTCAAACTGGCTGGTTGTACGAAGGTCGCGCGCCTCGAGTAAAGCGGTGGTCCGCAACACCAGCATGTCGGGCCCTGCGACCGCCGTCAGTGTCTGCGCATCGTGCCTTTCGACCCATGGCACGCTGCTGCCGTAGTCGAACCGTATCGCCAGATCCATGTCGAAAGCGACACTCCCATGCAAGCCGGTCACGATGCGTACCACGCAGTTGTCACACGAGCTATAAGGCATGAAGTCTGTGATGCGGGCGCTGCCATCTTCCGTGGTGACGGTCGTCTCAAGCACCAGAGTGCCATCAAGGTAAGCGCGGGAGGATGACGCCATGGGCCCACGTGGCGCCAATTTCCAGCGGCCGTTTTCAGGCTCGCCAAGCAAGGCAGAGAAGCAGGACGGGGCGTCGAAGCGGGGAAAGCAAAGCCAGTCGATCGAGCCGTTGCGGGATATCAGGGCTGCGGTTTTGCAGTTGCCGAGGAGGGCGTAGTCTTCTATGCGGGATGGCATGGAGTTGAGCAGGGGTCGGTATCATTGGAAAAACAGGTTCAAGTAGTGGCAATCATCAGTGGACCGTTTTCCCGCCGTCAAAAAGCCAGGTCGTCATGTCTTCCGCCCGTAAGGGATGCGAAACCAGGAAGCCCTGTAGTGACGTGCAGTCATACTCCTTGAGAAACGCCGCTTGGTCGGCCGTCTCCACGCCCTCTGCGACCACTTCCAGTCCGAGCGCGCGCGAAAGATCCATGACTGCCCTGACGACGGTACATCCCTGGACATCACCGGGAATACCGATGAGGAAGCTCTTGTCGAGCTTGACTGCAGTGACCGGCAGGTTCCTCAGATGACTTAACGCCGAATAGCCGGTACCAAAGTCGTCCAGCGCAATGCTCATTCCGCGAGAACGCAGCGCATGCAAAACTTCCAGCCCATGCTTTTCGATGTCCAGAGCCTGCCGTTCGGTAAGTTCTATCTCCAGGTCACCTGGTTGCAACCTGGTTTCAGCGATCAGCGCCTCAATGTAGTCAGGCGTGGCGCGGTCAGTCAGGTCTTGAGAGCACAAATTGACGCACATCTTCATATCGGAAATGCCGTCGTCCTTCCATTTCCGCATTTGTTCGCAGGCTTCACGCAGCACCCAGAAGCTGAGATTTTTCATTAGTCCGGCTTCGATCGCCAAGTTAACGACGTCCTCGACGGGCCATGATGAAAAAAAAGGATTGGAGCAGCGCAGAAGCGCTTCCAGTCCAACCGTCTGCCCATTGGAAAAGGCGACTTGCGGCTGGTACTCCACCCAGAATTCCTTCTTTTGCACCGCACGCCTCAGCTCCACGATCTCGCGGCTTCTTGCATGGGCTGTTCTGTCGAGCTGCTCCGTGAAATAGTGATATCGCCCTTTCCCGTCTGCCTTCGCACGATAGAGTGCCAGGTCAGCTTTCTTCATCAACTGGTCAAGGTCGCAGGCGTCATCCGGGCAGACTGCGATACCGATACTGCCGCCTATCGACACTTCTCGTCCATCAACCACGAAGGTGTCCGTCAATACAGCGATAAGTCTGGTCGCCAGATCGGCCCCTGCCTGCATTGACGACATATTTGGCTGAAGCACAACGAATTCATCGCCGCCGAGGCGCGCGATAAAGTCACTGTCTCGCAAGACTTTGCGCATTCGTTGTGCAGCCTGCTGCAGCACGACGTCGCCGGCATGGTGACCCAGACTATCGTTCACCTGCTTGAAGCGATCAAGATCAATCAAATGCAGTCCAAGCGACTGGCCACTCCGCGCAGCGATAGCGATCAATTCAATTGCATGCGTTTCAAACGCATAGCGATTCGCAAGACCCGTCAGCATGTCGGAATTCGCCACCCGATGCACCTCTGACTCGGCCTGCTTCCGGTCTGTGATATCACGCAGAATTTTAAGATAACCGGTGTGTCGTCCCGAATCATCCCGAACCGCGGTCAACACCCCATCGGCCCAGAAACGAGAGCCATCCTTTCGTAGATGCCAGCGATAGTCTTCCGCGCGACCGGTTGCCTGCACAATTTGCATTTCCTGACCGGGCTCGTCCCGCCTCCGGTCCTCCGGCGTGAAAATGACTGAATGGTTCTGTCCGATGATTTCTGCCTGGGAGAAGCCAATGATCCGTTCAGCGCCCACGTTCCATGTGGTCACCCGGCCTTCAAGATCAATGGTGAAAATCCCGTAATCAAAAGTGCTGTTGTAGATTTCATTCAACAGGGATACGGCGGAGGAATCGTTAAGGGCGTCCATGAAATTTTCCAGCCTCCTCGAGTTGGCGATGCAAGAATGGAAAGCAGATATCAGGAACACGATTTTGTTATGGGACGGAAGAGTGGACGCCATTCAAACGGCGTCCTGAGGGGAGGAGGCAAAGCGTGTGCCAGTCGAGGGTCGAGCCGCGCAGCGACCCGCGCTTCGATCTGTGTAGGATTTACCGGGGTGAAAAGCTCGCGTCCTGCAGAATCGACGCAAAGGCTCACGTATGACAGGAGGTGAACTGGGGCAAAACCTTGGCTGCGTCGATGAAGTCTTTGCAGTTATGGTCCCGCCGACAGGAATCGGACCTGTATCTAGCGCTTAGGAGGCACTCGTTCTATCCATTGAACTACGGCGAGGTGGGAGGCGAGATTGTAGCAGAGGTGGGAAGCTGGAATCCGAGGCTATAGCCATCAATATACGGAACTGGTGACCACCTCCACCTCTCATGGGCAGGCCGGTTAGGACGCACGAGCCGCGAACTTTGAGAGCTTGCAATTGCAAACACGAAAGCCGTCCATCGCTAGTACAGATTTTTTCGGCAAACTTCCGGTCGAATCCTTGCGCTTCGAGCCGCGTGACGATAACAACGCACCAAGGGCGTTGCCGCATGCGGTGTATCATGTCGGCCCTTGTGGCGGGTCTTTTACCGTCATAACGGCGTAGTGTCACCGTCGTTACGACTTACGAGGCTACGCGCCCGGCTGAAGCACAGCTATCAATATTCCAACATCTATTCCAGGCACCTATTTTCATGGCAGTCATTTCCCTTTCCAATGCGCAGCTTGCTTTCGGTCACGTCGCGTTGCTTAACCACGCAGAGTTTTCACTCGAGTCTGGCGAGCGCGTCGGCCTCATCGGCCGTAACGGCACCGGCAAGTCTTCGCTTTTGAAGGTCATCGCCGGCTCTTCCCGGCTAGACGACGGCCTGCTCGTAATGCAGCAGGGAATAAAGATTTCCTATGTAGAGCAGGAGCCGCAATTCTCGCCCGACATGACCGTGTATGCGGCGGTGGGCGAGGGGCTTGCCGATGTGCAGGCGCTGCTGGACGAATATGATGCCGTGACCGGGCAGCTTGGTGGCGCAGACGATGAAGCGCTATTGGACCGCATGCATGAGTTGCAGATCCGACTGGATGCAACGGACGCCTGGAATCTTGGCAACCGCATAGAAACGACGCTTGATCGGCTTAACCTGAATCGTGATTCCGTGATGTCCACGCTTTCGGGCGGCATGAAAAAGCGCGTGGCGCTGGCGTGCGCACTCGTGATGAATCCAGACGTTCTGCTGCTCGACGAGCCGACCAACCACCTCGACTTCACCTCAATCCTGTGGTTGGAAGGCTTGCTGCGCGACTTCAAGGGCAGCGTGCTTTTCATCACCCATGACCGGAGCTTCCTGGATAACGTGGCGACGCGGATTGTGGAACTGGATCGGGGGCGCATGCTTTCCTTCCCGGGCAATTTCACGACCTACCGAACGCGCAAGGCGGAGCTTCTTGAGATTGAAGAAATCGAGAACGCAAAGTTCGACAAATTTCTGGCGCAGGAAGAAGTGTGGATACGCAAGGGCGTGCAAGCCAGGCGGACGCGCGATGAGGGCCGGGTTCGGCGGCTTGAAGCCTTGCGCGACAAGCGCGTGGCGCGCCGCGACCAGCAAGGGCAGGTGAAACTGGACCTGGGGTCAGGCGAGCGCTCGGGCAAGATCGTGGCGGAACTGAGCAACGTGAGCAAGTCGTACGGCGAGAAAGTGATCGTGGATAACTTCAGCGCAATCCTCCTGCGCGGCGACAAGGTTGGTCTGATTGGGCCGAACGGCGCGGGCAAGACGACCTTGCTGAAGATGATTCTCGGCGAGGAAACGCCGGATGCCGGCAACGTCCGGCAGGGTACAAAATTGCAGATCGCGTACTTCGATCAAATGCGAGCGCAACTGGACGAGGAAACCAGTCTGGCCGATACGATCGCGCCCGGCAGCGATTGGGTGGAAGTGAACGGCCAGCGTCGCCATGTGATGACTTATCTTTCTGATTTCCTCTTTGCACCGGAGCGAGCCCGGTCGCCGGTCAAGTCGCTGTCTGGCGGCGAGCGCAACCGCCTTCTGTTGGCGCGTCTGTTTGCCAAGCCAGCCAACGTGCTGGTGCTGGACGAGCCGACCAATGATCTGGATATCGATACCCTGGAATTGCTGGAAGAACTGCTCGAAGACTATGACGGAACGGTGTTCCTGGTAAGCCACGACCGGGCATTCCTGGACAACGTCGTGACGCAGGTGATCGTCGCCGAAGGCGAGGGGTTCTGGCGCGAATATGTCGGTGGCTATACAGATTGGGAGCGGACACGACCGGCCGTAAAGCCGTCGGCACGCGCGGCGGCCTTACCGCAGACCGATGCCACACCCATGCCGGAAAAGCAGACCGTGGCCCAGGCTCCGGCCAGTGCGGCGCCGAAGTCAAAGAAGCCGACCAACAAGGAGCAGCGCGAGCTGGATGAGTTGCCGCGGCAGATCGCCCGACTCGAAGCGGAACAAAAGACGATTACGGAGCAACTTGGGAATCCGGCGTTGTACAAGGACAAGCCCGATGAAGCCCGCCGCTTGAATCAGCGCTTTGCCGAACTCGACAGTGAAATGCTCGACAAGCTGGAGAAATGGGAAGCAATCGAGGCGCGCTCGAAGGGTTGAGACTAAGAGACCACCCCAGAGAGACCGCCTCGGAGCTTTTTTGGGGCTGGGCAGGGGTTTGCTGCGGGTGCCGCAGCTAGTTCAGTTTGCGGCTGGCGTCCCGCAATTCTGGCAGCCGCGCCCGCAGGCCCGGAGAATCAGCGGCGTGCGGACATTCAACCAGGTAGGCTTCAATGTCGCGCAAGGCGGCTTGCGGACAGTCAAGGTTTACATAGGCGAGCCCGCGGTCGCGGCGTTCGGAAACTTCCTCGGGTAACAGGATTACGAGCCGCTCCTGCACTTCGAGCAGGCGCTGCCAGCTTGGCTGCTCCGTGTACAGCGCCTTCAAATTACGCAGCATGCGGACCAGAATATCGCGCGGCTCGGCGTCCTGAAGGTAGGTGGCGAGCGGCACATCATTGATCTGCGCGCGCTGCGCAAAAAACGGTTCGAGCCGCTCTTCCAGTTCTTCACGCGACAGGCTGGCGCCGTTGAAGGGGTCAAGGATGATGTCGCCGGACTGTACCGACAGCTTCATCAGAAAGTGGCCGGGGAAGGAGATGCCCTTTACCTTTAACCCAATCTGATCGCCCAACTCCATGTAGACCACCGCCAGGGAAATCGGTATGCCGCGCCGGGTCAGCATGACGCGGTTGAGGTAGCTATTGTCAGGGTCGTAATAGTCGTTGATGTTGCCCGCGAATCCGAGCTCATGGTAAAAAAAATGGTTGAGCATCCGCAGCTTCTGAACGTCCGAAGCGTCGGTCGGAATCCGCCGGAGCAGGCGCGCGGCAAGAATGTCGGCCTGCATCTGTACGCCAGTCAGGTCGAGGTCGGGGTCAGCATCCTGGGCAATGGAAAGCGCCGCTTCGAACAGCGGGATAGTGCCGTTCTGCTGGACCAGGGAAGTGAAGTAATCGAGCGGTGTGATCATCATGTCGATACATCATAGCGCTATCATGCCGGCGGATAAAAGCGCTGTATCGCAGCCGTGTCCGGGCGGATTGAGGCGTATCAGACGGTGGTGCGTTTGAAGTCGGCGAAACGGAACCCCATCAGCATCAGGGCGCCAAAATAAACGGCTCCGCAACTGACGACGATGCCGGAGAGGACGCCGATCCGCAACAGCGGACGCGCCTGGAGCGCAAACCAGTCGAACTGGCTTCCCATCCACATGGCGGTGCCAGCCAGCAGGAAGAGTCCTCCGACAAGGCGAACCAGGAAAATAGTCCATCCCGGGTTCGGTACGTAGATTTCGCGGGTGCGCAATCCCCAGAACAGGAACCCGGCATTGAGGCATGCCCCAAGCCCGATCGACAGCGCCAGCCCGGCGTGCGCGAGGATGGGCACCAGCCCAAGGTTCATCAACTGGGTGGCAATCAGCACGCCGATGGCAATCTTGACGGGGGTACGTATGTCTTGCCGCGCATAGAAACCGGGCGCCAGGATCTTTACCAGAATCAGTCCGATTAGTCCGACGCCATAGGCGATCAGGGCGCGTTCCGTCATGAGGACCGAGTATTGGCTGAATTTTCCGTAGTGGTATAGCGTCGTGGTGATGGGTTCAGCGAGCACGGCAAGCGCTACGGCGGCCGGCATTGCGAGCAGGAAGGTGAGCCGCAAGCCCCAGTCAAGCAGGGCAGAATATTCGGTTTTGTTACCCGTGGCATGGGCCCGCGACAGGCTCGGCAAGAGAATGGTGCCGAGGGCAACGCCAAGCAAGCCGGTGGGCAGTTCCATCAACCGGTCCGCGTACGACAGCCATGACACGCTGCCGTGCGCCAAATGCGAGGCGATGTTGGTGTTGATGATGAGGCTGATCTGCGCGACTGATACGGCCAGGGTTGCAGGAATCATTTGCTTCAGAACCCGCCGCACCCCGGGGTCGCGCAAGGCGAACGCGGGGTTGATCGACAGGTGGGGAAGCATGCCGATCCGGCGCAAGGCTGGAACCTGTATGGCGACCTGCAGGATGCCGCCGACCAGCACCGCGAATGCCAGCGCATAAACTGGTTGCGCCATGTACGGAGCAACGAAAAGCGAGGCGGCGATGAAAGACAGGTTCAACAGGACGGGCGTGAGGGCGGGAACCTTGAACTCCCGCCAGGTATTGAGGATTCCCCCTGATAGCGCAACGAACGACATAAAGCCGATATAGGGGAACATGATCTGGGTCATGACAACCGACGCATGATAGGCGTCCGGTTCGGATGCGAGTCCACTGGCAACCAGGTAGACCACCGCTGGCGCACCGAGAATGCCCAGGATGCACGTCGCCAGCAAGGTGAGCGTTAGTACCGTTGCAACATGATCGGCAAGTTCCTTGGTCGCTTCGTCGCCCTTGCGGTTCTTGTATTCGGCAAGGATGGGAACGAAGGCCTGGGAAAAGGCGCCCTCGGCAAACAGGCGCCGAAGAAGATTGGGAATGCGGAAGGCGACAAAAAAGGCGTCGGTGTAGGCCGAGGCTCCGAACGCGCGGGCGATAAGGAACTCGCGGATCAGGCCGGTCACCCGGGACAACATGGTCATGCCCGACACGGTGGCGAGCGTTTTGTGCAAGTTCATGGTCGCGCATTATAGCGGGTCAACTTTTCGGCGCGGTGTTATTTGCCTGACCCTGCAAAAGCCGCTATACTCCGGGGCTTTACAGAATTCTGCTCTCCCAAGGTTCTATTCGAGGGGAGCCCCGACACAAGCTCAGGAAATCAAATGGCAAATACCGCACAAGCACGCAAGCGCGCACGGCAGGCAGTTAAGCAAAATCTGCACAATTCCAGCCAGCGCTCGGAATTGCGCACGGCAATCAAGGCAGTTCGCAAGGCAATCGACGGTGGCGACAAGGCTGCAGCAGCAGCCATATTCAAGACCTCGATCTCCACCATCGACAGCATCGCCGACAAGAAGATCATCCACAAGAACAAGGCAGCACGCCACAAGAGCCGTCTGGCTGCAGCGCTGAAGGCTTTGGCCTGAGTTTAGAGTTGTAGAGTCTTGCGGCTTGGGGCATCCCCACTCGCTGTAGTTGCTCAAAAATCAGCAGAATAAAAAACCCGCCTGACGTTGGTCAGACGGGTTTTTGTCTTTGTGTTTCGGCGCCACCGTCGAAGCAGGCACCGCGGTTCATCGCAAGCTTTTCAGTCTGGAAGACTTGAGACTGTAGTCGCCCGGGCGGCATGGCCAGTTCTGGTCCATGCGTGTGGTGTCACTTATCTGGTCACAGCTTCAGCCAGGCAAGCCGGGCAAACCCCCGATTTTCGTGCCGGGCTTCAGATTGCGCTTCTTGAACCAGTCCAGGTTCATCTCCAGCGCATAGCGCGCGGGCCGCTTGGCGCAATGCGAATCGGTGGTTTGCGGCTGCATGTCTTCAATGTTAACGATCTTCCCCTCGCTGTCGATGAACGCAACTGACAGCGGAATAAGCGTGTTCTTCATCCACATGCATACCTCGGCCGGCTCGTCGAACAAGAAAACCATGCCTTCGTTTGTCCCCATTTTTTCGCGGAACATGAGTCCCTGCTGGCGGTGCGCATTGTCTGCGGCGACTTCAGCCTGGATGAGATTGATGCCGGCCGTGAGGGGAACTGTCTGGAATCGCTGCTGTGCTGCAGCATGGAAGTTCGTCGCGAATAGGGCGATCGCGAATGCCGCGATGCCGAGGAGTCTGGGTTTCATGCTGAAAGAATGAACTGGCAATTTTGAAGCAGAATAGTGTAAACGAAAAAAAGGCAGGACCAGGCCTGCCTTTCTCAAACCACCTGAATCTCGGATTACTTCGAAGCGGCAGGAGCTGATGCAGCTGCAGGAGCCGAAGCAGCAGGAGCAGCTTTGGCAGCTTTAGCTTTCTTGGCTTTTTTCTTCTTCGTGGCTTTAGCAGGCTTGGAAGCCATGTCGCCTGAAGCAGCGGCAGGAGCAGCTGCGGCGGAAGAAGAACCGGCGCCAGCAGCAGGAGCCGCGGTGTGGGCTGCGGCGAAAGCCGACAGGGAGAAAAGTCCGGCAACCAGGGCAGCGATCAGTTTTTTCATTTTGAAAGTCCTTCGGAGTAACGTGTTAAGGGAGTGAATCAGTGCAAATAACGGCAGCCGCGTGGGGCGGTTGACAGTTTCCAAATAAAAAAACGTAAATACTTGCCCGGGTGGTCAGGCAGGCTTTCTTGGGCGTTGCTATGATGCAGCCGACCTGACGCCCAATTGTGGGCTGCCAACCTTGGCGCAAACACCCGCCTTCATAGTCCATGACCCTTCGTACCGGCTTCGCCTTCTTCGTATTTCTGCTGGGATGCGTGAATGCGGTCTCGGCCGCACCCTATGTGCCTAGGAGTGACGACCGCGTCCTGGAGCGGCTGCCTTTGCGGGCGAATGATCCTGTCGCGAAAGAGATATCGACCCTGCGCGCGAGCTTGCGCAGCGATCCAAACAATGTTGGGGTGGCGGTCAAGCTGGCGCGCCGCTACTACGAACAGGTGGCGGAAGAAGGCGATCCGCGTTACCTCGGCTATGCCCAGGCTGCGCTCGCCCCGTGGTGGGAAATGGCTTCGCCACCGACTGAGGTCCAGATACTGCGCGCCAGTCTGGCCCAATTCCGGCACGACTTTGATGGCGCACTGGCCGACCTTTCTGCAGTTATCCTGCGCGAACCGCGCAATGCCCAGGCCCGAGCCCTGCGTGCCACCATCCATATTGTGCAAGCCCGCTATGAGCAAGCAAGACCGGATTGCCAGGCCTTGCACGGCGTAACCAGCGAATTGACTGCCACCGGCTGTGAAGCCATGGTCGACGGCCTCACCGGCAAGGTGGCGGCCGCCTATGCAACGCTGTCTGAGTCCTACCGCGTGAACTCCCAGGCTACCCCGGCCGAAAAGCTATGGGTCTTGATCCGACTGGCGGAAATGGCGCAGCGCCAAGGCCGCGCCGATGCTGCGGAGCGGCATTTCAAGGAGGCTCTTGCACTGAACATTACCGACACTTTCCTGCTGGCCGCCTATGCGGACTTCCTGCTCGACCAGAAGCGTTATGCGGAAGTGCAAGCCATGCTGAAAGATAAAACGCCCTCGGACGGATTGCTGCTGCGACTGGCGCTGGCGGAACGGGAGCTAAAGGCGCCGACCGCGGCTGAACGGGCGGCGCAGCTTTCAGCGCGCTACCAGGCGGCTGGCATGCGAGGCGATACGGTGCACCAGCAGGAGGAGTCGCGGTTCGATTTGCAAATCTTTAATGATGCGCCGCGCGCCCTCTGGCTAGCCCGTGAAAACTGGAAGGTTCAAAAGGAGCCAAGAGATGCCCGGGTGCTGCTGGAAGCCGCGAAAGCCGCTCGCGATCCCGAGGCAGCGGCCCCGGTCCTCTCCTGGCTTGGGTCCAGTCATATTGAAGACGCCTTCTTAACGGACCTGGCGCGGCAGGCGAAGGAACCGCGTAAATGAAGCGTCTGTTTCTGTTCCTGTTTGCCCTGATCTGCATGCAGGGTGCCCATGCCCACAAGCCCAGCGACAGCTACCTTAGTCTCTCTGTCGACAACAGTCTGATTGCCGGCCAATGGGATATCGCCTTGCGGGACCTCGACTTCGCCATTGGCCTCGACGCCAATGGCGATGGCCAAATTACCTGGGGTGAAGTGCGGGCCAAGCACAATGACATTGCGGCCTATGCCTTGTCGCGCCTGCAAATTGCCGCTGACGGAAAAACCTGCCCCGCCAAGGTCACCGAACATCTCATAGACGACCATACGGATGGCGCTTATGCGGTGCTGCGCTTTGCCGTGGCCTGCCCGGCTTTGACTTCATCACTGGATGTGCGCTACGGGCTATTCTTCGACATCGATCCGCAGCACAAGGGTTTGCTCCGGCTGGAATACAAGGGCGCTTCCAGCACCGGAATATTCAGTCCCGAGAAGGCCGCGCAGAAGTTCTCGCTGACAGAGCCAAGCCGGATCGGCCAATTCCTCGACTATGGCCGCGAAGGCGTGTGGCACATCTGGATTGGCTTCGACCATATCCTGTTCCTTCTCGCCTTGTTGCTGCCAGCGGTGGTAGTGCGAGAGGGAAGGCGGTGGGTGCCGGTGGAGCGGTTCAAGCCGGCGTTCTTTACGGTACTCAAAATTGTTACCGCGTTTACCGTAGCGCACTCCATCACCCTGACGCTTGCCACTCTGGGCGTCATCAGCCTGCCATCCCGCTGGGTCGAATCGACGATTGCCGCCTCGGTTGTCGTAGCCGCGCTCAACAATCTGTTTCCGCTGTTTCGTGAACGGCGATGGCTGATGGCCTTTGTTTTCGGACTGGTGCACGGGTTCGGGTTTGCCAGCGTCCTGACTGACCTCGGCTTGCCGAAAGAAGCGTTAGTGCTCGCGCTGGTAGGCTTCAACCTCGGCGTCGAAACCGGGCAACTCGCCATCGTAGCGGTGTTCCTTCCAGTTGCCTTTCTGCTGCGCGATACATGGTTCTACCGGAAGGTGGTCCTGGTTGCGGGTTCGGTGGTGATCGCGGCGCTGGCCTTTGTCTGGTTGGCAGAGCGGGCGCTTAACTTGAAGCTGATCGGGTTTTAGCGTTGCAGGCCCTTCTGCAGCGGACGATTTAGGGCACGCCTCCAGGTCGGCTCCTGACCCTGTCAGAGCAGTAGCTCCGTCTCGCTGACTTCACGCCATTCTCCCGGCAATACGGGATGCGATTCCAGCGAGAAGCCGCCGATCGCAGTCCGTACCAGTCGCAATGTCGGCAGTCCAACGGCCGCGGTCATGCGCCGCACCTGCCGATTTTTTCCTTCTGAAAGCGTGATCGCTAGCCAGCTTGTGGGCTGTTCGGCCCGATGCCGGATAGGCGGCGTTCGTGGCCAGAGCCACTCCGGCTCCGCAATTCGACGTGCATCGCAGGGCAGGGTAGTGAAGTCGCCGAGATCGAGCGGGCGCCTCAGCCGGTCTAGCGTGGCCGCGTCGGGGATGCCTTCAACTTGCGCGACGTAGGTCTTTGGCTGCTTTTTTGTCGGGTGGCTGATTGCGTGCTGCAGTCGACCATCGTCGGTTAGCAGCATCAATCCCTCGCTTTCCGCATCAAGGCGGCCGGCTGGATAGACATTCGGACGCGCGATAAAATCGGCGAGCGTTGGCCGTGATGCATGGCTTGAGAATTGACATTGCACGCCGAACGGCTTGTTGAAAAGGATGAGGGCCATGGCGAAGCGGTTGGTATGCTGTGGGTTTGGCGGAGGCTACGTAGCTGGCATTGTACGCAGGCAGTCGCCCCATCAAGCACCTTGGCCGGCAATGCTCGGCAAGGCGCAGCGGCCTTGAAAAGTAATCCCATCGGGTAGAATCTTCCTGCATAGTACAAGACGCTGCCACATGCCAGAAACAAGCAGGGGTGCCATTGAAGGCGACGGCAGGAACGCGCAGCGGGAACCTGAAAACAGCCGACCCATCTGTCCCTCATCGACCGATTCGTCCCCCACACCTCCTTCAATCCGGAGACCACGATGTACCAACATATCAAAGTGCCTGCCGACGGAAAAAAAATTACCGTCAACGCCGATTTCTCCCTGACAGTTCCAGACAATCCGGTCATACCTTACATCGAAGGCGATGGCACTGGCGTTGACATCAGCCCGGTCATGATCAAGGTGGTCGATGCTGCAGTGGCTAAAGCCTACGGCGGCAAACGCAAGATCAGCTGGATGGAAATCTACGCCGGCGAGAAGTCGACGAAGGTGTATGGCCCGGATGTCTGGATGCCCGAAGAAACGCTCCAGGCAGTAAAGGAATATGTGGTGTCGATTAAGGGTCCGCTGACAACCCCGGTTGGCGGCGGTATCCGCTCACTGAACGTCGCACTGCGTCAGCAACTGGACTTGTACGTCTGCCTGCGCCCGGTCCGTTATTTCAAGGGTGTGCCTTCGCCAGTTCGGGAGCCGGAAAAGACAGACATGGTTATCTTCCGCGAGAATTCCGAGGACATTTACGCCGGCATCGAGTGGCAGGAAGGCTCGGATGGCGCCAAGAAGCTGATCGATTTCCTTATCAAGGAAATGGGCGTCAAGAAGATCCGCTTCCCCGCCACCTCCGGCATCGGCATCAAGCCGGTTTCCCGCGAAGGTACGCAGCGCCTCGTACGCAAGGCTTTCCAGTACGCCATCGACAATGACAAGCCGTCGGTGACGCTGGTCCACAAGGGCAACATCATGAAGTTTACCGAAGGCGCTTTCCGTGACTGGGGCTATGACCTGGCGCAAAGCGAGTTCGGGGCGCAGATGATCGATGGCGGCCCATGGTGCAAGTTCAAGAACCCCAAGACGGGGAAGGAAATCATCGTCAAGGACGTCATCGCCGATGCGTTCCTACAACAGATATTGCTGCGTCCTAACGAGTACAGCGTGATTGCAACGTTGAACCTGAATGGAGACTATGTTTCCGACGCGCTGGCAGCCCAGGTAGGCGGCATTGGCATTGCGCCGGGCGCCAACATGTCGGACTCCGTAGCGATGTTCGAAGCGACTCACGGGACCGCGCCAAAATACGCTGGCAAGGACTACGTGAATCCAGGGTCCCTGATCCTGTCAGCGGAGATGATGTTGCGCCATATGGGCTGGGTTGAGGCGGCAGATCTGATCATCACGTCCATGGAAAAGGCAATTACGTCGAAGAAGGTCACATACGACTTTGCCCGATTGCTCGAAGGCGCGACGCAGGTGTCGTGTTCTGGCTTTGGGGAAGTCATGATCGAACAGATGTAATTTGCTGACTGAGTCACAAACCGGACACTGCGATGTCCGGTTTTTTTGGCCTGCGTTTCGTGTGGTAGGACGGTCGGCCCGGCATAGAAACGTTCAGCATGCGCACCCTGTCGTCACGGTTCTAAGATCGAACCGGAGCCCTTGGCGCTGCTTTCCGTGAACGGGCAGCGTCATGCGCAGAACCTTGCGGACGACGGCTTGTCACAACAGCAGTGGCGCATCGGCGGTCGCAGGCGAAAAAAAACCCCGCGACTGCGAGGTTTTTCCTGGCAAACCGAAGCGATGCTTAGCTTGGTGCCTGAATGTTGGAAGCTTGCTTGCCTTTCGGCCCTTGCGTAACTTCGAACTGTACTTTTTGCCCTTCTTTGAGGGTCTTGAAGCCGTTCATCTGGATTGCGGAGAAGTGAGCGAACAAATCTTCGCCGCCGTCGTCCGGGGTAATGAAGCCGAAGCCTTTAGCGTCGTTGAACCATTTAACTGTGCCAGTTGCCATACGCATCTTTCTAAAATAAACAATCACACGAGCCGTAAAAGCAAGAAGCCTCGCGTAACGCTGCCCCCTCTTATAACTTGCTCTCTTTTATATTAATAGTGCTATTACGCACTTATCAATGTTTCATTGTTTGCGGAAAATGTATAAAAGTCAAGAAAATTGGACGGTGCGCAAAAGAATTGTGGCGTGTATTCAAAACGCCCTTGATTTCCGGGCAGCGAGCGTCATCTGCGCACCATAGGGAAACGGCGTAATATCAAGCATGCAGATCAAGCTTGAGGCAGATAGGGCTCAAGCGGTCAATACCACGCTTTACAATAGGGACGCATGGCAACCAAGGATGAAAACGATACAGTTCTGGCACGGGAGGAGCAGAAGCAGAAGCTGGAACCGCCGCCGATGTATCAAGTGTTTCTCATGAATGATGACTACACGCCCATGGAATTTGTTGTGGCCATCATCCAGGAGTATTTCAACAAGGATCGCGAGACGGCGACGCAGATCATGCTGAAAGTTCACCGCGATGGCAAGGGATTGTGTGGCGTGTATCCTAAGGATATCGCCAGCACGAAAGTCGAACTCGTTTTAGCACACGCACGTAAGGCAGGGCACCCCCTGCAATGCGTGATGGAGGAAGCATGATTGCTCAGGAATTGGAAGTCAGTTTGCACATGGCGTTTGTCGAAGCCCGACAGGCGCGTCACGAATTCATCACGGTGGAACACCTGTTGCTGGCGTTGCTGGACAACCCTTCCGCAGCCGACGTCATGCGCGCTTGTGCGGTGAACATTGAAGATCTCCGCAAAACGCTGACAAATTTTATCAGCGACAACACGCCTACTGTTCCGGGTTCAACCGAAGTAGACACGCAACCCACGCTTGGATTTCAGCGCGTTATCCAGCGCGCGATCATGCACGTGCAGTCGGCCTCCAACGGCAAGAAAGAAGTCACCGGAGCGAATGTCCTGGTTGCCATTTTTGGCGAGAAGGATTCGCATGCGGTCTACTATCTGCACCAGCAGGGCGTAACACGCCTGGACGTCGTCAATTTCATTTCGCACGGCGTCCGCAAGGATCAGCAGGCCGAATCGCAAAAGGCGCCCGAAGGTGGGGAAGAGGCGCAGGCCGAAGCGCAGCAGAAGGAAAGCGCGCTCGACCAGTTTACTCAAAACCTTAACAAGCTCGCCCTCGAAGGCAAGATCGATCCACTGATCGGCCGCGAATCCGAGGTAGAGCGGGTGATTCAGACGCTTTGCCGTCGTCGCAAGAACAATCCGCTGCTGGTTGGCGAAGCCGGCGTGGGCAAGACTGCCATCGCTGAAGGCCTGGCATGGCGCGTCACGCAGGGCGAAGTGCCAGAAATCCTGGCCAACGCGGTGGTTTATTCGCTCGACATGGGGGCGCTGCTGGCCGGCACCAAGTATCGCGGTGACTTCGAGCAACGGCTGAAATCCGTGCTCAAGCAGTTGAAGGACAACCCGAACGGCATCCTGTTCGTCGATGAAATCCACACCATCATCGGTGCGGGTTCCGCGTCGGGCGGTACTCTCGATGCGTCCAACCTGCTCAAGCCGGCGCTTGCCAGCGGCCAATTGAAATGTATCGGCGCAACCACGTATACGGAATATCGCGGCGTCTTCGAGAAAGATCATGCGCTGTCACGCCGGTTCCAGAAAATCGACGTCAACGAGCCGACTGTTGAACAAACCGTGCAAATCCTGCGTGGCCTGAAGTCGCGCTTCGAAGAACACCATGGCGTCAAGTATTCCGCCTCGGCCCTGACTTCGGCCGCTGAGCTTGCCGCCCGTTTCATCAATGATCGCCATCTGCCTGACAAGGCAATTGACGTAATCGACGAAGCCGGTGCTGCGCAGCGCATCCTGCCAAAGTCGAAACAGAAGAAGACGATTGGGAAGCAGGACATCGAGGAAATTATCGCCAAGATCGCTCGCATCCCTACCCAGTCGGTCAACCAGGACGATCGCACAAAGCTGCAGACCATCGACCGCGACCTGAAGAATGTCGTGTTTGGGCAAGATCCTGCCATTGAGGCGCTGGCTTCATCGATCAAGATGGCCCGTGCTGGCTTGGGCAAGACTGACAAGCCGATCGGTTCGTTCCTGTTCTCGGGACCGACCGGTGTGGGCAAGACCGAGGTCGCCAAGCAGCTTGCATTCATCATGGGTATCGAGCTGATTCGCTTCGACATGTCGGAATACATGGAGCGTCATGCTGTTAGCCGTTTGATCGGTGCGCCTCCTGGCTACGTCGGCTTTGACCAGGGTGGTTTGCTGACCGAAGCCATTACCAAGAAGCCACACGCTGTGTTGCTGCTGGATGAGATCGAAAAGGCGCATCCAGACATCTTCAATATTCTGTTGCAGGTGATGGACCATGGCACGCTGACCGACAACAACGGCCGCAAGGCTGACTTCCGGAATGTCATCATTGTCATGACGACGAATGCCGGTGCGGAAAGCTTGCAGAAGCGTTCCATTGGCTTCACCGATAAGAAGGAAGCCGGCGACGAAATGGCGGATATCAAGCGGATGTTCACGCCTGAGTTCCGTAATCGCCTCGATTCCATTATCAGTTTCGCGGCACTGAACGAAGATGTCATCTTGCGCGTGGTCGACAAGTTCCTCATGCAACTCGAAGAACAGCTGCACGAGAAAAAAGTCGAAGCGGTTTTCACCGATTCCCTGCGCAAGTTCCTGGCACGAAAGGGCTTCGATCCGATGATGGGCGCGCGTCCGATGTCACGCCTGATTCAGGACATGATTCGCAAGGCGCTCGCGGACGAACTGCTCTTCGGCAGGCTCGTGTCCGGCGGTCGTGTAACCGTCGACATGGACGAAGCGGATCAGGTCAAACTCGATTTTGTCGAGGGCGATGCATCTCCGCCACCCGTGCCGCCTGAGACTGTGGAAGTCGAATAAGTTCGGCCAAAGCACGGCAAGCAAGAAGCATAAGCGAGCCGCTTGAATCGAACCCCAAAAGCTGACAACGGCTTTTGGGGTTTTTTTATGCGCGCTGGTAACGACCTCATTGATCACGAGGGCGTTATGTCCTCAACGCTTACCCGGCATGACCAGCAAGGACATGACTCCGGGCCGCGTCGAAAAGAGAGGCCTCGCGTAAAGCGTCGAGACAGCCAGGCCCAAACTATTTCGCGGCCTCCTTGCCGGGATCCTTCATGTTCTCGAATTTGTCGATTTCGGTGGCGACCAGTTTCCCGCCCTGCTTGTCGATGCGGCGGATATATATCGTCTGGACCACATCTCTCGTGTCCGGGTCGATGGAAACGGAACCGCGCGGGCTGGAACTGCTGTAGCCCTTGATCGCTTCCATGAAAGCCGTACCGTCCGGATTGCCGTTGGTCTTGGCCAGTGTCTTGGCAATCAAGGCCATGCCATCATAGGAAGCCGCCGCCAGAAAGCTTGGCTGGAACTTGCCGTTTACCGTCTTCGAAAAAGCGTCGACGAACTTCGCGTTTTCGGCGCCCGGCCGGGTGTAGGAATAAAAGCCAGATGAATAGATGCCCACCAGCGCGTCTCCGCCGGCGGCTAGCACATCCTCGTCACCCCACCCCTCACCGCCCAGAAAACGGATGCCGGCCTTGTCCAGTCCCTTTTCACGGTATGCCTTCGTAAATGAAACCATCGGCTGGCCGTTAGGCAGGAACACATGGACGGCATCAGGCTTGTCATCCTTGATACGCTGTATGAACGCGCTATAGTCGACCGTCGTCAAGGGCATGCGCATGGAGCCAACGATTTGTCCACCCAGCGCGGTGAAGGTCTTGTTGAACCAGGTTTCAGCATCGAGTCCGGGGGCATAGTCGGATACGACGGTAAATACCTTGCGCGATCCGGTCTTGTAGGCCCATTCCGCAAGCGGCTTGGCGGACTGGGCAATCGTATAGGACACCCGCGTGATGTACGGTGAACGGGTTGTCACGGCGGATGCCGCCGCATTCATCACAACCATCGGTTTCTTGGCCTGGTCAGCGATGCCGGCGGCGGCCATCGCGTTCGGCGTAAATATGAAGCCGGCGAGGATGTCCACCTTGTCGCGGGTGATCAGTTCCGAGGCAAGGCGCTTGGCGACATCGGGCTGCGCGCCTGTATCGTCCTTGAAGATGACTTCAATCTTTTTGCCTGCCACCGTGTCGCCATTGAGGCGGAGGTAGGTATCGATGCCGGCCTTCATTTGCGCGCCGCTTTCGGCCGCCGTGCCCGAAAGCGACGTGATGACGCCAACCTTGATTGTTGGCGCTTGCGCGCCCACGTCGAAAGACAATCCCGACAAGGCAATTACGGCGGTCGCTATTCCCATCCTGATCTGTTGCATGCTTTTGTCTCCTCGATAAATCGATGGTGCGTGCGACCGGTCGGTTGGCCGACTTCGCCCGGTGCCCGTCACGGCTCGCTGCCGTTTAATGCGGGATGAAGCGCATTGGCAGCGAGCCGAATGCGCGCAAGGTATTGTTGAGGCGGCGCACCGGCTCGCCCGTTGATTCAATGCGTTTGACCTTCTTAGCGAGCGCGGTAAGGATGACTTCGCCTTCCAGGCGCGCCACCGCCTGCCCGACGCAGCCATGGATGCCTGAGCCGAACGCCATGTGGCCGGTCGGCTTGCGTTCGATGTCGAACACGTCTGGCGACTTCCATTGGCGCTCGTCGCGGTTGGCTCCGGCCAGAAACAGGAGCACCTTGTCGTTCTCTTTCATTTGGACTCCGGCGAACTCGACCGGCTTGATGGTGGTGCGGAAGAAGGTCTGCACCGGCGACTCGAACCGGAGCACTTCCTCGAAGGCAGGACGGGCCAGCGCCGGCGTGGCTACCAGCTTCGCATACTGCTCGGGAAACGCGGCCATGCAGTACAGTGAATTGCCGAGTCCGTTGACGGTCGTGTCGACCCCTGCGGACAGAAAGGATCGCACCAGCAACGGCGCTTCCTCATAGGTGATTTCACCGCGGTCTGCCGCCTGGTAGATCAGGTCGCCGAAGCCGTCGGGGCGCAGCTGTTCGCGCCGGCACTTGTCCATGATCCAGCTGCTTACCGGGCCGTAGCGCTCAACCGACCTGGCGAATATCGCGTTATGCGGGCCGAAGGAATTGAAAACCATATCGCCGTACAGCAGCAGATTTTCTCTGCCCTCGTCAGACAATCCCACCGCGTCCGGGAATACGCGCAAAGGATATCGCGCAGCGAGATCCTTGATGCCATCGATCTCGCGCTTCTCAACCAGGGCGTCGATCAGGATATCGGCCTGCCGCTCGAATTCGGCTCGGACCTGCTGCATCATTTTCGGCGACAGTATGCGCGCCAGGACAGCCCTGGACCGGGTGTGCTGTGGAGGATCCACCTCCAGGATGAGGCTGGGCGGACGAAACGGTTTTTCAGTGCGGAAGTTGGCCAGGCCAACGCCGGCCGCGGAGCTGAAACGATCCCAGTCGTTCAACGCCGCCTTGACTTCCTCATGCCGTGCCGACGCCCACAGCCCGTAGCGATCCAGCCATACGATCGGCCCGGCATCGCGCATTTGCGCATGGTAGGGATAGGGCATGCTCAGGAAATCGTCGGAAAACGGATCGATGTCCAAGTGGGGCACGTCCTGAGCAGAGGATTGGCATTGTTCTTGTGGCACGGTCATGGTTGTCTCCTGTGCGAACTGCTTGCGGCCCGAGCAAACCATTGCCTGGACCGACCACTCGGGAGACAACGCGACTCCAACCCTGGCGAAAAACGATTCTTGTCGACAGGGTGTCCCTGAGCAGATTGATTTTCTTATAAGACGCATCCTACGGAAATCGTGCCACTTTTCAATCGAATTAAGTAAATAACACTATTCGATCGGCGGATTGACGCGACATCAGGTTCATGGGACGTCGGGTTCGACCGCAATCTGCTTCCCATCGCCGCGGAGACCTGCGAAGCCCCCTGTTCCGGTACGGTTGCCAAAGCAGATTGACATTTTGGCAGTTTGGGGCTTCTGCGCCACCGCGATATAATCCATCGCTTTTCCGGGAAGCAAAATGGTCGCTAAAAAGCGGCTCGGATTCGCTAGAGCCGAACCAAAAAAATGTTTATGCGGATGGCCGCATGAACCGCCAATCCCCTGCCTTTTCGATTTTGAGTGCCCCTGCCTATGACGCGAGCGTTCCCGCGTACCAGTTTTCACAGCTCGAAGCTCATTCGTTGTCTCGCCGATCTGGACATGGTGGATGCCGTCGAACCGGGGGACCGGTTTGCAGAAAAACTCGGGCTGTGGGTTAACTTTGCAGACGCGATAGCGCTGTCTGCCGTGCACAGCGAAGGCCCGTGCGGTCCTGCGTCAGGTGCTGCGACCGTAACGCAGCCCGCAACGCGCGCCGAGAAGCAGCTCGCCCAGCATGGGGCCGTCGCTGCGGAATTCGACAAAATACAGGCATCGCTTGTCAGTTCGATCACGCGGAGTTTCACCCCCAGCCTTGGCAAGACGCACATCAAGTTGCCGGCGCCGATGCTCGAGCTGCCGCTCGACCTGAGAGCGGCTTATGCGCCGTATGGCCGGTTTTATGAAGCGCATGGTCGGGACATGGAGATGACGATTCAACCGCTACGGGTCAATGTCCGGGCCGCGCTTGCCAAGGCGTCTCCGAAGATGAGGAAGCTGGCAGAACTGGACGCGATGTTCGAAGCGATACTGCAGGCTCGCGAAAAACAATTGCTTTCAAAAGTGCCGACGCTTCTCAAAAAACGCTTCGATCAATTGTTCAGAGCACATCAGCAGAAGCTGATTGATACACAGCAGTCGGATGTACTCTCCCACTGGATGCGATCAGGCGGTTGGCTGGCGCGCTTTTGCAGTGACGTGCAGATGCTGCTGCTGGCCGAAATGGAGCTTCGCCTGCAACCGACGATGGGTCTCATCGAAGCCTTCAACGATGCAACTAAATAACGCAACGCACACAATGATCAAACACTCGAGCAAGCATTTATTTGGCATCACCTTTATCGTGGGCCTGGCAGTTATTGTTTGGGTCGCCGCAGGGTTTATCGGGTCCAGTGTTCTGGCTCTCGCAATGACCGCGATCATTGGCGCGGTCTATGTCGTCGGTGCGCTCGAACTGCGTCAGTTTCGTGCGGCGACCTCCACCCTGAGCGCTGCGCTGGCTGCAATTCCTGACAACCTTACGGAGTTTGATGACTGGCTTGCCACCGTACCTTCTTCTCTGCAGAACGCGGTCCGCTTGCGCATTGAGGGCGAACGGGTCGGTTTGCCCGGGCCCGCACTTACGCCCTACCTGGTCGGACTGCTGGTAATGCTGGGCATGCTTGGTACGTTTCTGGGCATGGTCGTCACGCTCAAGGGAGCGGTCTTTGCAATCGAGAAGACGACCGATCTTGAGGCGATGCGCTCCGCGCTTGCGGTGCCGGTCAGGGGCTTGGGGCTTGCGTTCGGCACCTCCGTCGCAGGCGTTGCCGCATCCGCGATGCTGGGCCTGATGTCGGCACTCAGCCGACGTGACAGACTGCTGGCAGCGCAATCACTGGACGCGCAGATCGCCATGGCACTGCGCCACTTTTCCCTCAGCCACCAGCGTCGTGAAACCTTCAAGGCGTTGCAGTTGCAGTCCCAGGCTCTGCCTGCCGTCGTCGACAAGTTGCAGGCGATGATGACCCAAATGCAGGACATGAGCCACCAGTTGAATCAGCGCCTGCTCGGCAATCAGGAAGATTTTCATAGCAACGTCAAAAGCACCTATGCCGATCTGGCGCACGCCGTCGATACTTCGCTGCGCGAGAGCCTGAGCCAGAGCGCGCATGTTGCCGCCGAAAGCATCAAGCCCATGGTTGAGGCCGCGATGAATGGCATCGCGCAGGAGGCGAGGGCAACCCATGGACGCATGGCCGACACCGTCGAGGCGCAACTCGACGGGCTTTCCACGCGCTTCAGCGCTACTGCCAACACCGTAGCCGACGCCTGGGGCGCGGCACTGAAGAACCACGAACAGGCAAACGCCGGCTTCGTCGGAAACCTGGGCCGCTCGCTGGCTGCATTTAACGAAACATTCGAGCAGCGCTCAGGCGCCCTGGTGTCCACACTCGGCGAGGCTTACACCGGCCTGCAGTCCGGCCAGGCAGAGCGTGACCAACAGCGGCAACAGGCGTGGGCACACTCGCTTGAAACCATGGCTGCGGCGCTCACGCAAGAATTGCAACAGACGGGTGCGCAAACGCTTGCCCAGCAGCGCCAGATCTGCGACACGCTGACCCGGACCGCGCAAGACATTACTGAACATGCGCACGCTAGCGCGAACAAGTCGCTGCTTGAAACCACGCGCTTGATCAGTGGGGCTGAAGAGCTGATGCGCTCCCGCATCGCGTCCGAAGCAAACTGGATCGAACAACATCGCGAACGCATGGATCAACTGTCGAAGCTGTTGCGGACAGAACTCGGCGCGCTCAAAGACGAAGAAGCCGCGCGCGGCAACGCTGCGGTTGAGCGACTTGGGCAATTGCAAGCCGCGCTAACAAGCCATTTGACCACGCTGGGCACTGCGCTTGAAGAACCGATCACGCGCCTGATCCACACTGCCTCGGAAGCGCCCCGCGCTGCAGCGGAAATGGTCGTGCAGTTGCGCCAGCAAATCTCCGACAGCTTCGCACGCGACAACGAGTTGCTCGAGGAACGCAGTCGCATCATGGAAACGCTCAATGCGCTACTTGCGGCGATCAATCATGCCTCCGTTGAGCAGCGCGCCGTGATCGATTCCCTGGTGGCCTCCTCGGCGGCGGCGCTCAATGCAGCGGGCGAGGCGTTCTCGGGCAACGTTGCCAGCGAAGCGGCCAAACTTTCCGACATTGCGGCCCACGTCACCAGCAGCGCAGTCGACGTATCGAGCCTTTCCGAAGCATTCGGCTTTGCCGTTGCGTCGTTCAGTGAAGCGAATGAAAAGCTGATCGCCAACCTGCAGCGCATCGAAGGCGCGATGGACAAGTCCATGTCCAGAAGCGACGAACAGCTTGCCTATTACGTGGCCCAGGCGCGAGACATTATTGACCTTTCCATGACCTCGCAAAAAGAAGTTCTTGACGAGCTCCGCCAGCTGCCGCAGCGAGTCCCGGTCGGGCAAGTGGCGTTTGCCGAAGGAAGCAGCTAATGGACGACATCGACGCAGGCCTTGAACACGGGGCGCCAGTCTGGGCCGCGTTCGGTGACTTGATGTCGGGCCTGCTCGGCGCTTTCGTGCTGGTACTGGTCGGCGTGGTGGCGGTCCAGATGGAATTGACCTCGCACTTGCAAGAGGAAGTCAAACAGCGCCAGGTTGCTGAGCAGCGCCGCATGAGCCTGGAGAAAGCGTTGGCGGTTCCACTCGCGACCGGGCGCATTGTCTTGAACAACGGTCGCATTGGCATCAGTGGCCAGGTGCTATTCGCGCTCAATTCAGACCAGTTGCTGCCGGAAGGGCGGCAGCTACTCAAAAGCCTCGTCACACCGCTCCAAACCTACCTGGCGGCGCGTGGCGAACTCCTGATGGTGAGCGGCTTCACCGACGACAAGTCGATCCGTGGCGGCCGCTTCGCGGACAATTGGGAGTTGTCAGCCCAGCGCGCGTTGACAGTCACCCGCACCTTGATCGACGAAGGCATGCCGCCCTCCATGGTATTTGCCGCAGCCTTTGGTTCGGAGCAACCGGTAAGGCCCAACACCGATGACGCGGCGCGTGCGCAAAACCGTCGTGTGGAAATGGCGCCCGTGCCGAAAACCGTCAATGTAAAAGCGACGTCGCATGAGTGAGACGGGCCACGCGGAAATCGCGGAGGCAAATGCGGATAACTCTGCCGATTTCGCCGCGCGGATCGCTGCTCTGTGCGCGGCAGGCGCGGGCCGGTTTGATCCGGTGCGGCTGCACTACCTTGAAGTGCTGGCCCGACGCGCGAACGAACATGAAGGAAGCATCAAGCGGATGCTCGACACGAAGCTTGAGCAAGCACTGGAGGCATTGCAAGAGCGCTTTGAGCAGGCGCGATGCGATGCCAGTGAAGCCGTCGCCATCGGTGTGCAGCATTATCCGCATGCTGCCACGGAGTTTCAGGGGCTCTTCGCCGCCGGTGATTTCAAGGGTTTGCAACGACTGATCGCCACGCTGAAGTCGCGCGAACAAGTTGGATGCCTGGGTGCGCTGGTGCGCCAGCTGGAGCAGCATTCTGCTGGAAATCCCGATGAACATCGGGAAGTAACTGGCGGCCCACGCCTGGAACTGAAGACGCTGCGCAATGACAGAGAAACCTGGGCAAAACTCAGCATCGACAAGCAAATGTCACAGGCACTTGATCAGGCACCGAAAAACGCCGGACCGATCAACTCGCACATGCTGGTGCTGCGCTCGCTGGCATTGATGCGCGATATCTCACCAGCCTATTTGAACCGGTTCATGCTTTATACCGATACCCTGCTATGCCTCGATCAAGGGGAGAAAGAAAAGCCGCCTGCGCCAAAAAAACGTCCGTCGACAAGGGTGGCGAAGAAATAGCACGCGAACCATTGCGCGGCTTCGGGGCCAACTTCAGGCGCTCGGCAAGCAAATCACAAGCTTCGATAAAATTGAGCGACCGCTTCAGGAACCCCTCGACCAAGCTTTCCTGTTCGGTCGCACGCTGCCCGGTGCAACGGCAAGTTCGGCACCTGCGTCACCTAACCGGGATGATGAACGTCCGGCGTCTGAGGACTTTGCGGCAAGGCGTCCCCGTGGCCTTGGGCCCGGACGACATCGACCAGGCTGGCGCGCTCCCCGTGACTCAGCACACGCGGCTCCACCCTCGGGCGGCCGCTTGACGTGAAGAAGGGATTGACCCGATATCCTCCGCTGAGACGTGACCAGGCCACTGCGCCCAGGTAGCGCAGAATCGCAGCGAAAAAGCCCACCCTGGAGCTCCTGCCCGGTTTGCCAGTTGCGCTCTTCCCGTTGACATACATTCGCACCGGTCCAAACGAGTCATCCATACTCACGCCGCTAAAATCCATGCAGGTGTGGACCAGCCCCAAATGGGAAAGCCTGGTGTCGCGCGGTGTGTTGCCCACTGGCGTATGACAACAACTGGTGTACCAGCGCAGCGTGCCGTTCCTGGAAAGTGACATGCAAGCGAGGTTCTCCACGCCACGCACAAATTGCACAGTGCGTGGACTGACGGCGACGATATCCGTCCCTCCGGCGCCGTCCAGCATGCCGTCTGGAAGCCCAAGGAAATGCGCAAATGCCTGACAGTCGCGGCAATAGCAAACCGCTCGTGTCCCGCGCTTCGGGTACAACAGCGCTGCTTCAAAGGCGCCGCACTTGCAACGAATGGCCTGTGTCGACTTCATAATGGATGAATCCCCATTCAGGGCGCTGTAATCCCGAGTTGCTTCGCCTGGGCCGCCGAATCGCGTGCGCCCCAGCGCCGCCTGATTTTGCCGGCCTCTATCTCGAACCACTCCATCGCGACGAGCTCGTAAGACTTTCCTGTCGGCTGCATTCCGAACGCGGGCGCGACAAACCTTCCCGTCTCAATATAGCGTGCCGCCACGATGTTGCCTTCGGCGACAAGCTCCTGGATGTTGAGTTGCATGCCGTAGCCTTCGATCAACTGGCGCCAGATTGGCTCGACTTTCTCAATAAGTCCCCGGCCCATAACACCCTGGATTTCTGCGTCGTCGGCGAGCAGCGCCTTGAGCGCTTCCAGATCGCCCCTGTTAAAAGCGGCGACGTAGCTGCGAACCACCGTCTTGGCTTCCTCTTCGACTGTCATTGAAGCACTCCTGTTCAGGTGAGCACAACGACAAATTATAAGCATGGGCAAAGAATCCTGGCTGGCTCCGAAACCGAAGTCGCCCGGCTGCACCCTGACATGGATATCGCGCCACGTTGAGGCGTCGCAGTGTCAGCAGTCCACTTACACCTTCATCGGCAAAATCACCATCTGCAATCCATCAAGGTGCAGCTTGCGCTGTATCTCGAGCGCCGCCTGATTGTGTAGCAGACGCGTGAACCAGTTATCGTTTGCAAAGATCAGCTTGCTGGTGAAGAAAATGGCGTTCGGATAGTCTCGTGCGATCGACTCGCACATGTGGATCAGCTCCGCGACGGCGTCGGTTCCAAATGCCAGGTAACCAGCGGAAGCCATGCCGTGGCTGTGGCAGAAGGCCACGAAATAATCGATCGTTGCCTGGGCTTCTGTTCGCAGCTTTTCAACTTCGCCCTCGCCACCATAAGCGTGTGCATCGACCGTGCGCGCGTTCAGGAACATGAAATTCTTGAAGTGGTCCGGGAACATGCGCTGCACCCATAGAAGCGCATGCAGGCCGCCGCCGCGCGAACTGCCGACGATGAACACGGCAGTTGATTCATCCGGTATCGGCTCGACGCGGCCGACGTGAGGACCAAAGGGTTGGCTTGCGAAGACCTCGTCGACCAGCCGAATTTTTTCCTTGGTGTCGATGTAATGCGCCTTGATCGCAAGGCACAACGCGATCACGACCGCCGTGATGAGGATAGTGACCCAGCCGCCATCGAAGAACTTCTCAATAACGGTAACGACCAGAATGCTGGCCGTGACAGAAAGCCCCAGCGCGGAGAGCACCAGGCGCCGGCGCCACGACTTCTGCTCGCGATGCGTAACCCAGTAGCGGCACAGACCGGCGAGCGACATGCTGAAGGTAAGGAACACGTTGATACTGTAGAGAACCACCAGCAGGTCAACCTTGCCGCGGCTCCACCAGAGAATCGCAAACGCCGCGATACCCATCACGAACACGCCGTTCTGCGTCACCAGGCGAGTCGAGAGGTAACGGAACTGGTGCGGCACCCATGAGTCTGCCGCCATGTTCGCCAGCACTGCCGGGCCGCCCAGGAAACCAGTATTGGCGGCCACCAGCAGCAGCCCCGCCTCGAATGCCAGCGTCGCGGTCAACGCGACCCCAAGCGAAATGCCATCAAGGCCCATGTTGCCGAAGATGCTGCCAAACACCACCGCATTCAGCGTTTGGCCCTCGACTGGTTTGGCACCCCACAGCAAGTACAGCAAGATGATGCCGCCGGCGGTAAAGGCCAGGCTGGTGGCCATGTACAGCATCGTCATTTTGCCGGTATGCACGCGCGGTTCGGCCAGCGAATTCACGTTGTTCGAGACCGCCTCGATACCGGTATAGGTGCCGCCGCCCAGTGAGTAGGCGCGAAGCAGCAGTGCGATTGTAAAGAACCATGACGTATCGGCTGCCAGCTTTTTCGTTTCAGTCACGGTATCGGGGATCAGCGTCGGCAAGCCGCCGGCGTGCACCACGATGCCATAGACGATAACGATGAGATGGGTGATCACGAAGCCGATGAAAATCGGCAGCAGGATCTTTATCGATTCCTTCGCCCCGCGCAGGTTCATCCACAGCAAGGTCATCACCAGCACCAGTTCCAGCGTGAGCTTCCAGGGTTGTGCGCCAAGCGGCAGGAGGCTGAAGGTCGCGTCCACGCCGCTTGCGATGGAGATCGAAATCGTTAGCACATAGTCGACGATCAACGCCGCACCGGACGCAAGTCCGGCGTATGGCCCCAGCAACACCGTCGCAATGCGGTAACCGCCGCCGCCAGTTGGAAACAGTTCAATGATCTGGTTGTAGGCGAGCGAAATGATAAAGACCGTGGCCGCGGTCGCGATGGCGAGGTAGAGGCCAAAGTGGCTATGAGGACCGAGCGCCTTGAACGCCTCTTCCGGCCCATATGCCGAGGAAGAAAGTCCATCCGCACCCAAACCAACCCATGCGAGGAAAGCCACCAGCGCCAGCGAATGGCGCGTTTCCGACTTCAGCGGGTCGAGCGGTTTGCCGAGCAGTACGTGGCGAAGATTCGAGTTCATCGGAGCGGGCAGGTGGGAGACATGGCGATGATACGCCCGGCCAATCGGCAAGCTCTCTAAGAGGCGCTAATTTTACGAACTGTTTACATGGAAGCCCTGGTTCCTCACATCTGACAGGTACTGTTTGCCTGGCGTCGCTGCAGAATGGCCGGTGTTAAACTTATTGAGCAAGGTTGCCCTCGCCAGCCCCCTCAAACGCGTAGTGGCTGCTCGCCGGAGAAAGCAAAGATTCCATGCCTGATGCCACAGACCAGCGAGCCAGTCGGGAGAATGCGCCAGCACGCACAACCGGGCAGGGGCCTCAAGCCGCGCGCGGAAGGCTGTGCAATGCCTTGCGCAATTTTTTCCGCAGCGGCAACTCGATCGCCTTGAGCGACTTGGTGCCGGGCCCCTCCGCACGCCGCGTCACGGCCGAGGGGCTCGCCAGTCCCGTCGAGAAACCGATCGACACTTTCTGGAAGACCAAAACGCGCTTGCTCGCGTGCGTCGGCGTTCGCCCGGACGCCGAGTCAGTGGTTCGCAACAGTGCGCGCCTCGCCAGCCAGTTGAATGCGGAATGGCATGCCGTCTATGTCGAGACGCCGCGGCTGCAGCGCTTGCCGGAGCGTCAGCGCGAGCAGATCCTGCGCACGCTGAAGCTGGCGAGCGAGCTCGGCGCCACCACCGCCGTTTTGAGCGGCAATGCGCTGGCACCGGTAATTGTTGAGTACGCCCGAGACAAGAATATTTCCCGTGTCATTCTGGGACGCGGACCACCACGATTGCGCTGGCGTGAAACACCAGCCCGGCAAGTCACTGCGCTGGCCCCGGACCTTGACCTGATCGAGCTGGGACGCGCTTCCGCGAACGCGACCTGTGGTACCGAGAACACGCCATCCGAAAAGGGCACGGCAGACTCCGTTTCACGCGACAAGCGGCGCGGCGCCCGCTACCTCGGCGGCGCAGCGGCCAGCCTGCTTACGGCCTTGTTCGCTACGCCGCTGCTGCCTTACTTTGACCTGGCCAACATCGTCATGCTGTTCCTGCTCACGGTGGTGCTCGTCGCCGTGCGGCTCGGGCAGGGCGCGGCAATTGTTTCGACACTGGTCGGCGTCGCCGCCTTCGATTATTTTTTTGTGCCGCCGCGATTTTCGCTGGCGATCACTGATTTCCAATACCTTGTTACCTTCGGCGTCATGCTGGCAGTGGGACTCATTACCAGCCGCCTGATGTCGAACCTGCTGTACCAGGCACACGTGGCGGCGCACCGTGAATCCCGTTCCCGTGCGCTCTATGAGTTTGCCCGCGCCTTGTCAGGTGTCCTGGAGACGGCGCAGATATTCGATCTTACCCGCGACTTCATCGATCGTTCGTTCCGAGTCAAGGCCACGCTGCTTTTGCCGGATGCGGGCGGGCGCCTGCAGCTGCCCCGGGCATCGCAACTTGCCAGTATCGGCGTGCTCGATCTCGGCATCGCGCAATGGGCCTTCGACCACGCTCAGCCAGCCGGCATAGGCACCGACACGCTGCCGGGCACCAGCTTTTTCTACCTGCCGTTGCGCGCGCCGATGCGCACACGCGGCATCCTCGTAATTGCGCCGGAAAGCCGGCGCTGGATCCTGATTCCAGAACAGCGCCAGCAACTCGATACCTTCGCCACGCTGGCTGCCATCGCGCTGGAGCGGGTTCACTACGTCGAGGTAGCGCAAGAAGCGCTGTTGCACATGGAGTCCGAGCGCCTGCGCAACTCGCTGCTGTCGGCACTGTCGCATGATTTGCGCACGCCGCTGACCTCGCTGGTCGGCATGTCGGAATCTCTCGCGATGGCGCGGCCACCGCTGCCGCCAGCCCAGCAGGAACTGGCGCAGGCCCTCCACGATGAATCGCTGCGCATGAGCAAACTGGTTGCCAATTTGCTGGATATGGCGCGCATTGAAAGCGGCGAGGTCAGGCTAAATCTCGAATGGCAATCAGTCGAGGAAGTGGTTGGCACTGCGTTGCGTGCGAGCCGGCCGCAATTGACGCGCCATGAAGTCGTTACCGCGCTTGAACCCCGCTTGCCGTTAGCGCGCTTCGACGCCGTATTGATCGAGCGAGTCCTGTGCAACCTCGTGGAGAACGCGGCGAAATACACGCCTCCGGGTTCGCGCATTGAGATCGCCGCAGTGGTCAAGCGGCCGTGCCTTGAGATCGCCGTTTGCGACAATGGCCCCGGTTTGCCGCAAGGCCGCGAAGAAGCCCTGTTCGAAAAATTCGTGCGCGGCGAACACGAATCGGCGACGCCCGGTGTTGGCCTTGGCCTCGCCATCTGCCGCGCCATCGTCAAGGCGCATGGCGGAGAAATCCATGCGCAAGCGCGTGCCGGCGGTGGCGCGTGTTTCCGCTTTACCCTGCCGCTCGGCACGCCGCCGGCCGCGCCGGAACCCGAAGAAGAACGTCAACCCCTTTTGCAAAAGACTTCATGAGCGACGCCGCACCGATTGCCTTGCTGGTCGAAGACGAACCGCAGATACGGCGCTTCGTGCGCACTTCGCTGGAAGCGGAGGGCTGGCACGTCCATGAATCCGAAACCATGAAGCGCGGATTGATTGATGCTGGCAGCCGCAAGCCGGATCTCATCATTCTCGACCTCGGTTTGCCGGACGGCGACGGCGTTGATTTCATTCTCGCCGTGCGCAAGTGGTCTGCGCTACCCATCATCGTGCTGTCGGCACGCGTCGGCGAGGCCGACAAGGTGGCGGCCCTCGATGCTGGCGCTGACGATTACCTGACCAAGCCCTTCGGCGTGGCCGAACTGCTGGCCCGCGTGCGCTCGGCTCGGCGGCGGCGCGGCGAACTCAACGTCACGCTCGACGGCGTCGTCGAATTCGGCGACGTGCGGGTCGACCTGAAGAAGCGCCTCGTCACCCGCGCTGGCAATGTGGTGCACCTGACGCCGACGGAATACCGTTTGCTGGAGGCCTTGCTCGCGGCCGGTGGACGGGTGGTGACCTCGCCGCAACTGTTGAAGCAGGTTTGGGGGCCGTCGAATGCCGAGAACGGTCACTACCTGCGCATCTACATGGGCCATCTGCGACAGAAGCTGGAGCATGATCCGGCACAGCCAGCCTATCTGCTTACCGAGACCGCGGTGGGGTACCGGCTCTACCGGCCGGAATAATGAACGATCGGCGTCCAATCTCCGCAGCCTTCTCGGACTCCGGACGCAAGCTTCGCAGGCTTTGCGGGGCGCGCGGCAGCGGCCGGCTCGAATCCTGAAAAATCGCTGCGCAAAGCGCTGCGACATCGCGCTCAATGTCTGCATCGAGGCGACCGTGCGACAGGGCGCATAGCCGGCCTGGATTCGCCAGGCTACAGTGTGCGACCCGCGCCGACGGAATCAAATGGGCGAGTCGCTGCAGCGCGTCGGGCTGCCTGTCCGCACGAGGGCTGCTGCAGTCGACCGGCGCCAGCAAGACCTTCAGCGTCGGGTTGAAGAGGCGGACACGCTCAATCCTGTCGCGCAGTGCCAGGAGCGATCCCGACACGTCCTCGTAATCGCCCCTGTAGTCTTCGTTCTCTACTAAGGTCGTTGCAACCACCAGTACCTTGGCCGCCACCATGGCGGACCTCGCAGCGAAGGATTCCGTTTCATCGATGTCGATCACGATGTCATGGCAACGGCTTCCAAGTGCATTCAGCGCTGGCTGCAGGCATCGTCCCGCGGCGGGAACTACGGTCAACTTCGGCGAGCGCGACGACGCCGCAAGCGATTCGCTACGCCACCGTGAACAGCTTGCGGCCGTCGCATCGAGCAACGCAAGGGAACGGGTTTGGTGGCAGCGCGCCCGCGCGATGGCGAAGGCCAGTCGCGGCCTCCGCAGGTCGCGAGAGTCGAGTATGGAGATGATCATGCGCTTCACCTTTGCCAGACAAGTCCGCGGCGCCCAGGATGGCGTCACGTGGACGGTTCTGCCTTCATCTGAAGCTTAGTCAGGCGAGCGTAAAGATGTCGTAAAAACGATTCGTGGTGGTGTATACGCCGTGTAAAACCCGGACAGCTGTGCTTCCGGCCCACTTTGTCGCAAGCAAAAAAAATCCGGAGGCAGGGCCTCCGGATTGGTCCACGCGTCCCGCGCTTGCGGTGTCGCGTTGATGCAGATTGCGCTAAACCTACGGCGCCAAAGCCTGCCTGGCCGCCTGCTTCGATTTCACGTCCGCCACGATAGTCCTCATGACGTCCATGCGGTACGCCGTGGCAGGATGGATCGCGGTATAGCCATTCAGCACTGACGCTGGATATTGGGTCGCCAGCCGGGTCCAGAATCCGATCTCCCCATCCACGTTGTAACCGGCCCGCGCCACCATGTACAACGCCAGCGTATCGGCGGCGGCGTCCAACTCTTGCGGCGTGGGCCGGATGCCAGATGCGCCTGACATGGCGGTCAGGTCGGGATGCACCCGCATCAGGTTGTCTATCACGTCGGCAACCGTGCCGCTCATGTTCTGTCGGGTAGCATGGCTCAGTGAATTGTGGGCCATCTCTTTTGCCAGTACATAAGCAAGCTCGTCATCGGTTTGCGCAAAACGCATCATGCCGCGCGTGATCATCACGCGCCGGCCATCGTTATACGCGTTCACGTTGTCCGCGTTGCCCAGTTCGATGCTGTAATCGCAGGCGCGTGTCAGCGGCACTGTCAGAGGCAGTTCGGCGCCGTCGCGTTTTACCACGAGCTTGATGCTATTTTTGGTTTTTACCATCGGCACCAGGATGATGGCGGCCTGTCGTTCCGCGCTTTGTCCCTGTGCGAAGGTCTTGCCTTCGGCCGAGACGAGGCGGTCGCCACGCCGTACGCCAACCCGCGCCGCACCGCTGCCGGCCAGCACGCCCATTACCTGCAAACTTTCATCGACGCCATATAGCGGCGCCGCGGCATCGGAAAGCTCCGTGCCCCAGGAATACCTGTTCTTGGCAGTGAAGCCCAGCAGGTTGCGCGCGTTCCCCTTGCACAGGTCGGTGTTTCGGACCAGCAGCGGGCCGGCGACCCGGTAAAGCCGGTCCTGCGCGGTGACGATATTGCGCAGGACGTCCTGGGTAGATGGGCCCATGATTGACGGGATGGCGGGGAAAGCAGGCGACGGTTGCGGCATGCCTGGCGTCGGCAACTGCGTGGCGCATGCCGCCAGCAAGGCGGCCACGGCGACTGCCGCGCGGCCCAAGATTCTGGGTGTCGCGCAATGATGCTGCGTCGGCTGGACATCTACCGTTGGTGTAATGCGTAGTGGTGTGGTGCGTGCTGGTGTGATTCGTGGTGCGACCATCAAATTCTCCTTCAATGTTTTCCTGTGCTGCCGAAGCCACCCGTGCCGCGCTCGCTGTCGGAGAAGCTTTCAACTACGTTGAAGCCTACCTGTAGGACCGGCACAATGACCAGTTGGGCGAGTCGCTCCATGGGCTTTAGTACAAATTCGGTTTGGCCGCGATTCCAGGTGGAGACCATCAACTGCCCCTGGTAGTCCGAGTCGATCAGACCGACGAGGTTGCCCAGCACGATGCCGTGCTTGTGACCGAGGCCGCTGCGTGGAAGGATCATGGCTGCATAACCCGGATCGGCGATGTGGATCGCGAGGCCGGTCGGTACCAGGTGCGTCGCCCCGGGCGCAAGCGTAATTGGTGCATCGAGGCAAGCGCGCAGGTCCAGTCCTGCGCTGCCGCCGGTAGCATAGGCGGGCAACTGCTCACGCAGGCGGGAATCAAGTATTTTTATGTCGATGGTCTTCATGTTCGTGAGTCAAGTCGTGATGTGATCGGAAGTTGAACCGTCAGTTGAATCGCAACCATGAATCGCAACAGCAGTCGCTACACATGGCGGCGTGCAAAAGGCCGGCACGATCGCTTTCAGTTTGCAAGTCGCGCCGCGATCTCGGCAATCAGGCGCCGTGCCAGCACGAGCTTGTCGCCAGGCGGCAAACTGGCGTGGCCATTCTCGTCAAACAGCACCAGTTCATTGCTATCCTTGCCGAAGGTCTGGGGACCGAGATTCCCGACCAGCAGCGGCACGTTTTTCTTCTTGCGCTTGGCATGCGCAAATTCGATCAGGTTCTCTGATTCTGCCGCGAAGCCGACGCAGTAGGGCGGCGACGGCAGGGCCGCCACCGCCGCGAGTATGTCCGGGTTTTCCTCGAACGCAAGGCTTGGCATGGCGCCGCATGCATCCTTCTTGATCTTGCTCTCTGCGCGGTTCGAGACCTTCCAGTCCGCCACCGCAGCCACGGCGATGAAAACATCTTGCGAAGCCGCGCGCGGCAGCACGGCGTCATGCATTTGCTGCGCGCTGAGGACATCAATGCGTCCCACGCCATACGGCGCGGCAAGCGCGGTCGGCCCTGAAACCAGAGTGACCTCGGCGCCCGCTTCACGCGCTGCCCGTGCAATGGCGTAGCCCATCTTGCCGGACGAAAGGTTTGTAATGCCGCGCACCGGATCGATCGCCTCAAAGGTGGGGCCCGCGGTGATCAGCACCCGCTTGCCAGCCAGGAGCTTGGGCTGGAAGCAGGCGATGACTTCCTCCAGCAACTGCTCGGGTTCCAGCATGCGGCCCATGCCAGTTTCGCCGCAAGCCTGCTCGCCCGCGTCCGGGCCCAGCAGAACGATGCCGTCCTGCTTCAGTTGCGCGGCATTGCGCCGCGTGGCGGCGTTCTGCCACATCTCGACATTCATGGCCGGCGCTATTAACAGCGGCAGCGTCATGGGGCGTGCCACGCACAGTGTCGAAAGCAGGTCGTCACAGGCACCATGCGCCAGCTTGAACATGAAATCGGCGGAACAGGGCGCAATGACAATGGCGTCGGCATCGCGCGTCAGGTCTATGTGCGGCATGTTGTTGTCGATGCGCGCATCCCACTGATCATGGAACACTGGGTGACCGGACAATGCCTGCATCGTGACGGGCGTAATGAATTGCGTGGCGGCCCGCGTCATGACGACTTGCACCGTGGCGCCGGTCTTGACTAAAGCACGCGTCAGTTCAGCCACCTTGTAGCAGGCGATGCCGCCGGTAAGGCCAAGAACAATCTTTTTTCCAGCCAGGTCCATCAGTGCTCCAGAAGCTGCCCCTGAACTCGTGCGAGGGCATGGTTCGATGGGCGACGGAGTAGTTTAGCAGGCTGTCCGGCTTGAGGCTTCAAGGCGGACGGACCAGCTTGCTAGCGCTTCGCGCGCCGCAGTTCGTCCACCACGAACAAAACCGCCCCAATGCAGATGGCGCTGTCGGCGATGTTGAAGGCAGGCCAGTGCCAGCCGCCGGCATGCACGTCGAGGAAATCAATCACGTGGCCATAGGCTACGCGGTCGATCAGGTTGCCGAGCGCGCCGCCAAGAATCAGTGCCAGCGCCCAGCAAAACATACGTTGGCCGGCGTTGCGCTTCAGCAGAAAAAGAATCAGGATCGCGGCACAAACCGAGATGCCGGTGAAGAGGTAGCGTTGCCAGCCGCCCTGGCTTGAGAGGAAGCTGAAGGCAGCGCCCTCGTTATAGGCCAGCACAAGGTTGAAGAAGGACGTCACAGGGCGCGATTGGCCAAAGGCAAACATCTGCTTGATCGTAATCTTCGTAACCTGGTCCAGCAGGATCACGATCAATGAAATGCCGAGCCACGGCATGATGCCGTTATTACTTGAACTGGAGTTGGAAAAGGTGCGTTTTCTGGTGGCCATGGGGTCTCGCGTCAGGTCATGCCGCCGGGCTGCATGACTTTTGGTAATGATGTGAAAAGAGGGTCTGAAAAAACAGGTCCGAAAAGCGGCCGGATCATGCCACCTTGCGGACGATGCCGGCGCCGAAAAGATTGGCGACGCAACGCGAACATAGTCCGGGGTGGTCGACCTCTGCGCCGACCTCCTGGCGATAGTGCCAGCAGCGTTCGCATTTTCGCCATGGCGACGGCGTCACTGTAACCGACTCATCCGCAGCCGCCGGCACTTCGACCAGCTTTGCGCTCGATGTGATGAGGATGTATTTGAGGTCGTCCCCCAGCGTCGCTAGCAAGGCATGTTTGGCGCCCGAAGCCCGGATTTCCACCTCGGCCTGCAATGACGAGCCAATCGCGCCGGACACCCGTATCGCTTCCAGTTCCCGCGTAACGTCGGCGCGGATCGCACGCAACAGTGCAAACTTCTCGAGCAGCGCCGCCGCTTGCGGCACTTCCGGCAGCGCATACCAGGTTTGCGTGAAGATGGTGCCATCGCTCTCGCGCAGGGCCTCGTCTCGTGCGAAAAAGTGCCAGGCTTCCTCAGCGGTAAAGGACAGCATTGGCGCCATCAGCCGCAGCAGCGACTGCGTGATGTGCCATATCGCGGTCTGAGCGGAACGCCGCGCAGGTGCGTCCACAGCACTGGTGTACAGCCGATCCTTCAGGATATCGAGGTAGAAACCACCGAGATCCTCGGAGCAGTACATCTGCAACTTCGCAACCACCGGATGAAACTCATAGGCCGCGAAGTGCTGCAAGATTTCCGACTGCATCTCGGCCATGCGCGCAATGGCATGGCGATCGATTTCCAGCAGTGCGGAAACCGGCAAGGCATCCGTGCCAGCGTTGAAATCAGAGATGTTCGCGAGCAGAAAGCGCAATGTATTGCGGATGCGGCGATAGCTTTCGACCACGCGCTTCAGGATCTCGTCCGAAATCGACAGCTCACCGGAATAGTCGGTGGCCGCTACCCACAGGCGCAAGATTTCCGCGCCAAGCGAATCCGACACCTTTTGTGGCGCGACGACATTGCCCTTGGACTTCGACATCTTCTTGCCTTCGCCATCCACCACGAAACCGTGCGTCAGCAGCGCCTTGTAGGGCGGCTGGCGATTGAGCATGGAGGAAGTGAGTAGCGAGGAATGGAACCAGCCGCGATGCTGGTCGGAGCCTTCCAGATACAGGTCAGCCGGGAAGTGCGATTCGGCCGCATGCGAGCCGCGCAGCACAGTCTGGTGCGTGGTGCCGGAGTCGAACCAGACATCGAGCGTATCGCGGTTCTTGACGTAGATATCGGCGTCGTCGCCGAGCAGTTCACGGGGATCGAGCCGATGCCAGGCTTCGATCCCTTCCTTCTCCACGCGCAGCGCCACCTGTTCCAGCAGTTCTGCTGTGCGCGGATGCAGTTGGCCGCTTTCCTTGTGCAGGAAAAATGCCATGGGCACGCCCCACTGGCGCTGGCGCGAGAGAGTCCAGTCCGGGCGGTTCAGGATCATGCCGTGCAGGCGCGCCTTGCCCCACGCCGGAAAGAATTCGGTTTCTTCAATGCCGCGCAAAGCCGTGTCGCGCAGGCTGGGGCCCCCATCCTTCGGCGTCACGTCCATTCCGGCGAACCACTGCGAGGTGGCGCGGTAGATGATGGGTGTCTTGTGGCGCCAGCAGTGCATGTAGCTGTGCTCGAACATGACAAGCTTGAACAGCGCGCCAGCCTGGTCGAGTGCCGTACAAATCGGCTTGGACGCTTCCCAGATCGTCATGCCGCCGAACAGCGGCAGCCATGAAGCATAGTGGCCGTCGCCCATCACCGGGCTGATGATGTCGTCGTCCTTCATGCCATGCGACTTGCACGAAATAAAGTCGTCCACGCCATAGGCTGGGGCGGAGTGAACAATGCCGGTGCCGGTGTCGAGCGCGACATAGTCGCCAAGGTAGATTGGCGAAAGTCGGTCATACCCCTTATCGACAGCGGCCAGCGGATGGCGGAAATTGATCAGCGACAGCGCCGCGCCGGGACAGGTAGCAATCACCTCGCCCTGCAAGCCGTAGCGCTGCAGGCAGGCCTCCACCAGGTCCTGGGCAAGAATTAAAAGCAGCGGCTCGCCATTGCGCTCGGTCTGCACCAGCGCATAAATGAACTCCGGATGCACGTTCAGTGCCTGGTTTGCCGGAATGGTCCATGGCGTGGTGGTCCAGATGACGGCATAGCCGCGCTCGGTGGGCAACTGTGCCAGACCGAAAGCCTGCGCCACGCGCGCCGGTTCCGCAAAAGCGAAGCCGACGTCAATGGCAGGGTCGCGCTTGTCCTGGTACTCCACCTCTGCTTCGGCCAGCGCCGAGCCGCAGTCGAAACACCAGTTAACTGGCTTCAGGCCGCGGTAGACATAACCCTTCTCCAGGATGGTGCCCAGCGCGCGGATCTCGTCGGCCTCGGTGCCAAAGTCCATGGTCTTGTAAGGGCGATCCCATTGGCCAAGTACGCCCAGGCGGATGAAATCCTTCTTTTGGCGCTCGATCTGTTCGCTCGCATAGGCCCGTGATTTTGCCAGCACGTCAGCGGTGGGCAAACCCTTGCCATACTGCTTTTCGATCTGGATTTCGATCGGCATGCCATGGCAATCCCAGCCCGGGACATACTGCGCGTCGTAGCCGCCAAGCTGGCGCGACTTGACGATCATGTCTTTCAATATCTTGTTGACCGCGTGGCCGATGTGGATGTCGCCATTCGCATATGGAGGGCCATCGTGCAGGATGAATTTCGGGCGATTCTTTGAGGCGGCCCGAATCTTCTCGTAGACCTTTTGTTCCTGCCATTGCTTGACCCATTGGGGCTCTCGCTTTGCGAGATCGCCGCGCATGGGGAAAGGCGTTTCGGTCATGTTGACCGGATATTTCGACGGGGCGGATTTGGCCGGCTTGTTGCTGGTCTGGTCCGCGGTTTTCGCTGGCTTGGTGTCTGACATAGATTTATTCACTGGGTATCTGGGACTGCTGATTTCGCTTGAGGCGGACCGGGTCTTGCTGGAGGCGGTCGTCAAATTCGGTCGGTCGCTGCGAGGGCGTCGGCGTTCCGCGCGAACCACGCCCGCGCCTTGTCGGCATCAGATGCAATCGCCGCCTTCAGGGTTGGCAGGTCGGGGTAGTGTTCTTCGTCGCGCAATTTTTGCAGGAACTCAATCTGTACCAATTCACCATAACACTCGCGGTCGAAATCAAATACGTGCGTCTCAAGTAGCACACGGCCACTGTCATCGACCGTCGGCCGCACTCCCATGCTTGCGACGCCTGGAAGCGGCTGTGCCGCCAAGCCGTGGACCCGCACAATGAAGATGCCCGAGACGGCAGGGCGCTTGTGTCCGATGCGCAGATTGAGTGTCGGGAAGCCAAGGGTGCGTCCGAGCTTTTGGCCGTGCATCACATGACCTGAGATGCGATAGGTATGCCCGAGCAATTGGCGAGCGGCGGAAAAGTCGCCAGCTGCCAGCGCGGCGCGGACGGCGGAAGAGGAAATGCGCACATCATCCTGCATCACGGTCGGCAGCGTCTCGACCTTGAAGCCAAGCGCCGCACCACCCTGCTTTAACAGGGCGATGTTGCCGGCACGGCGGGCGCCGAAGCAAAAGTCTTCGCCCACAATCAGCCACTTCACATGCAGGCCATGCACCAGCACCTTTTCGATAAACTCATCGGCAGGCATGGCGGCGAAGTGGGCGCTGAAGTGCTCGACAACAACCCGGTCGACCCCGGCCTCGGACAGCGACCGCAGCTTGTCACGCAGGTTCGCAATACGGCGCGGCGCGCGCGTTGGGTCACCCGCAGCCGCGGCAAAGAATTCGCGGGGATGCGGCTCGAACGTCATGACGGCAGTTTGCACGCCAAGTCTGGTCGCGGCATCGCGCATGCGTGCCAGCAGGGCCTGATGGCCGCGGTGAACGCCGTCGAAATTGCCGATGGTAAGGGCGCAAGGCAAACGTGCGCCAGCATCGGGGAGTCCGCGAAAAACCTTCATGTGGGAAGCAATCGGAGGAAGAAGCCGCAAAACCTTGCATTATAAATGCTTTCACCCTGTTCCCGAGAGGCATTGGAGGGGAAGCGTGGGTTACGTTTCAAGCGTCGACGGCTGATCCGCGACGACGGCACGGCTAGGAGCAGGTGAGGTAGAAGGCCGCGAAGCGCACATTGCAGCCGTGGTTCTTCTGCCGCGCAGGCTCCTACAGTTGCCCCCAGATTGCGTTGACGCCCGCCAGGGCCGCCATGCCAGCCGTTTCCGTGCGCAGCACGCGCTCGCCGAGTGACAGTGCAAGCATGCCATGACGCTGCGCGTGGGCCTCTTCCTCGTCACTGAAGCCGCCTTCCGGGCCGACGGCAATTACCAGTGCTTGCGGTGGATGGTGTCGCGCCCAGTCCGACATGCTTTGACCGCCACGTGGTGTCAGGAGGATGCGCCGATGCAGGTTCTGCCGCACAACCCAATCGGAGAAGGGCGCTGGCGAGGACAGGTGTGGCAGTCGATTTCGTCCGGATTGCTCACAGGCGGCCACGATCACGGCTTGCCAATGGCTGCCGCGGCGTTCGGCGCGTTCGGCCGACAGTTTGACAACACTGCGCTGTGCCGCGAGCGGCTCGAAGGCAGTGACGCCAAGTTCTACCCCCTTCTCGATGATCCAGTCCATCTTGGATGCCTCCGGCAAGGCCTGCGCCAATGTCAGTGCATACGGCAGCTCTGCTTCACGCGGCGAAAACGTCTTGACCTCTGCCTCGGCGTGGCGACGGTCGAGGTGCACCAGGCTAGCGGTGAATTCGCCGCCCTCGCCATTGAACAGCGTGAGCTGGGCGCCATCGTCCATGCGCAGTACATGCAGGTGCCGGACCAGGGGTTCAGGGAGCACCACGACGGTGCCGACGGATAGCGGCTGGGGGAGATAGAAGCGCGGCATGGGGCTAAGGCAAAGGGCCTCTGTTGGCAGGCTGGGACGCCGCAGGCATTGTAGTGTGGCCGTGCGACGCTGTCATCCGCAGTCTGGCAGGCAAGACTGTCAGTAAGCACGCAATTTCGACGCAAATTCGTTCCGCGTGACGGCGCCTGCGGTGCAGCCGAAATCCAGCCGCATCACCCGTTCCTGGGTCGCCATTGCTCGGATTCCGCAACCCACTCTGCTAAAATGTGCAGCCTTGCAGCAATGTGCGCGCGTGCGCACTGCCATCCCCTGAAGCGCCATCAATCCGGACCAACATGACTTCCACGCAATCACTTTCCAACATGGCAAACGCAATTCGCGCGCTTGCCATGGACGCTGTACAAAAAGCCAATTCCGGACACCCCGGCATGCCGATGGGCATGGCTGAAATTGCCTTCGCACTCTGGGACCGCCATTACCGCCACAATCCCGCCGACCCGCGCTGGAGCGCGCGCGACCGTTTCGTGCTGTCGAACGGACATGGGTCGATGCTGCACTATGCGCTGCTGCACCTGACAGGGCACGACCTGTCGATGGAAGAAATTCGCAACTTTCGCCAACTGCATTCCAAAACGGCGGGGCACCCCGAGGTTGAAGTGACTCCCGGCGTGGAAACCACCACCGGGCCATTGGGACAGGGCCTCGCCAACGCCGTTGGCATGGCGCTGTCGGAATCGCTACTCGCGGCGGAATTCAACAAGCCTGGCTTTGACATCGTCGATCACCACACCTATGTCTTTACCGGTGATGGCTGCCTGATGGAAGGCATCTCGCACGAAGTCTGTTCCTTGGCCGGCACCTTGCGTTTGTCCAAACTGATCGTCCTGTACGACGACAATGGCATCTCGATCGACGGCAAGGTCGATGGCTGGTTCACGGACGATACGCCACGGCGCTTCGAAGCTTATGGCTGGAACGTCATTCCCGGCGTCGACGGCCATGACGTCGATGCGGTCGACGCGGCAATCCAGAAGGCAAAGAAAGCCGACCGCCCGACGCTCATCTGCTGCAAAACCGTCATCGGCAAAGGCGCGCCGACCATGCAGGGAACCGACAAGGTGCACGGCGCCGCGCTCGGCGAAAAAGAAATAACCGCATGGCGTGAACAGATCGGCTGGACCTCACCACCGTTTGAAATTCCTGCCGACGTCTACAAGGCCTGGGATGCGCGAGAACGCGGCGCGCGCCTGCAACAGGAATGGACCGCGCTGTTCGACGCCTACAGCGAACGATTCCCGCAGGAAGCCGGCGAATATCTGCGTCGCATGAAGGGCGACTTGCCCGGCAATTTCGACAAGGCCGTTTCCGATTACATCGCAACCTGTGTCGACAAGAAAGAAAACATCGCCAGCCGCAAGGCCAGCCAGAATGCGATTCAGGCTTTGGCTCAGGTCCTGCCTGAGTTCCTCGGCGGCTCGGCCGACCTGACCGGATCCAATCTCACCAACTGGAAGGAAAGTGTGCCGCTGCGCGCTGGCCAACCGGGCAACCATATCAACTACGGTGTGCGCGAATTCGGCATGAGCGCCATCATGAATGGCATCACGCTGCACGGCGGCTTCCTGCCCTTTGGCGCCACCTTCCTGACCTTCTCCGACTACAGTCGCAATGCGTTGCGTATGGCGGCGCTCATGAAGATCCGCACGTTGTTCGTATTCACGCATGATTCAATCGGTCTTGGCGAAGATGGCCCGACCCACCAGTCGGTCGAGCATGTCTCCAGCCTGCGGCTGATACCCAATCTCGACAACTGGCGTCCGTGCGATACGGTCGAATCGGCCGTGGCATGGGAGCAGGCGATTCGCCGTCACGCTGGACCAAGCACGCTGATTTTTTCCCGACAAAACCTGGCATTCCAGGAGCGCAGCGCCGAGCAGATCAACAACATCCGCCGCGGCGGCTATGTGTTGAAGGACGCGCCAAATGCCAAGGCCATACTGATCGCCACCGGCTCGGAAATTGAACTGGCCGTCAAGGCAGCCGACGAACTGGCCGGGCAGGGCATTCCGGTACGCGTCGTTTCCATGCCGAGCACCGATGTATTCGATCGCCAGGACGCGGCCTATCGCGCCAGCGTCCTGCCACGCGGCGTGCCGCGCGTTGCGGTCGAGGCCGGCGTGACCGCGTTCTGGCACAAGTATGTCGGGCTGGAAGGCGCCGTCATTGGCATCGATACTTTCGGCGAGTCGGCCCCGGCCGGCGTGCTGTTCAAGCACTTCGGCTTCACCACTGAAAAAGTGGTCGCCGCCGTCAAATCTGTTCTGGCTTAAAGCCGACTTCCTCTGCGGCATTCATACTTCCACCAATAACTCATCTACGGAGAACACCATGACGATCAAGGTTGCCATCAACGGATACGGACGCATCGGCCGCAATGTACTGCGCGCACACTACGAAGGCGGCAAGAAAAACGGCATAGAAATCGTGGCCATCAATGATCTTGGCAATGCAGAGTCCAATGCCCACCTGACCCGCCATGACACGGTCCATGGCAAGTTCCCGGGCACGATCAAGGTTGAAGGCGACAACATGATCGTCAATGGCGACACCATCCGCGTTTTCGCGCAGCGCAATCCGTCGGAAATTCCGTGGGGCCAATTGGGCGTCGACGTGGTCCTGGAATGCACCGGTTTCTTTACGACCAAGGAAAAGGCCTCGGCCCACCTTAAGGGCGGCGCGAAGAAGGTTATTATTTCGGCCCCGGGCGGCAAGGATGTCGACGCCACCATCGTGTACGGCGTTAACCACGGCGTGCTCAAGGCCAGCGACACCGTCATCTCCAATGCCTCCTGCACCACCAACTGTTTGGCGCCGCTGGTCAAGCCGCTGCATGACAAGATCGGCGTGGTGAATGGTTTGATGACCACGGTCCATTCCTACACCAACGACCAGGTGCTGACCGATGTGATGCATGAAGACTTGCGTCGCGCCCGTTCCGCTACCCATTCCATGATCCCCACCAAGACCGGCGCGGCCGCCGCGGTTGGCCTGGTGCTGCCGGAACTCGACGGCCGCCTCGATGGCTTCGCGATCCGCGTCCCGACCATCAACGTTTCAATCGTCGACCTGACTTTCATTGCCGCGCGCGACACCACGGTGGACGAAGTCAACGCCATCATGAAGCAGGCATCGGAAGGCGCACTGAAGGGCATCCTGGAGATCAACACCGCGCCGCTGGTATCGGTCGACTTCAATCACAATCCTGCATCGTCGATCTTCGACGCCACGCTAACCAAAGTATCAGGCCGGCTGGTCAAGGTCTCGTCATGGTATGACAACGAATGGGGCTTCTCGAACCGCATGCTGGACACCACTGCGGCGCTGATGTCGGCGAAGTAGCGCACGTTCACGGCAAGCGACGCAGCCGTCGCCAGCCGGAATAAAAAAGGGGCGGCAGTCAATCGACTGTCGCCCCTTTGTTTTTTGTGGTGCGCCGCCGTTCGTGGCATCGACCGGCGCTGTATTGCTTCGGGATTCCTCTTCAATCTAGTGGCCGCATGGGCACATGCCGGTTTGGCGCGGTTCCGTTAGCCATGCCTGCGAACCGCCCCTCCTGTAACCCGCAAAGCGTACCCATTACCGCACAAGCGCCCATCAGTAACGGGAATGCGCCCGCGTATCCGCCGAATCAGCGGGGAATCGACATGGCGCAAGTCGACTTAATTTCGGTACTAACCATTGAACCTTTGCGGCCCGACCCGTTACCAACCATGCGCTCCAAAGCAGCACGACCCATGCAGCAGCACCCAAAAACAAAAGGAGATTGCAATGGCGATGCGGGATTACGAAAGATTGATCGAGCATGTTTGTGCCGCGACCGGCCTCGACGCGGAACGGTTGCTGAGCGAGGGAACGCTCCGCGCCGGCGAAACACCGGTCCGGCTCCAGTACTTTTCTCCGGCGGATCTGTGCCGGCTTGAGATTGACCTTGGGCGCCCACCATCCTGCGGCGACGCGGATGCCTTGCGCTGGATGCTTGAATGTAATACCGATTGCGAGACCGGTTGCCTGCCAGTGCTGGCCATCGATCCCGATTCCGGCAACGCCCTCGTCTACCTGCATTTCCCGCTTTGTCAGCCCGACTCGGCGGAGGCGCTGCTGCGCTTCCTGGAATCGGACGTGCAGGAGATGGCGGACCAGTGGCGCCGGGCCGAAGTGACTCACAATGCCGGTGCCACGTCGGGCGCCTCCGCCAACTTGCTGGCATTTGCCTGAGGAGAGTGACATGGGTGACGCATCATCATCGTCCAGCGTGGGCTCCTCTGGCTCATGCTCACGCAATTCGGAAAGATGGGAAAGTTCCGAGGCGCCGAGTCGCAATAAGAGACGAGGGAGCGCGCCGCCTGCTTTCAGGACCCCTGTCGCGCACCAGCCGCCGGCATCTCCACGCTCGCAGCGCCGCGTTCCACTCAACTTGAAGTCCCGCACGACGCCCTCTCCAACGGCAGCGCCACAGGGGCGACCCGGAACAACCGGCTCAAGCTTGCCCAAGCCGTCAGATGGGTCGGTGCCAAAGTACCGGCATGTTCCTGCCAACCTCGTGGAACACATTCCAGCGGCCGAACTGGAAAAGATAAGCCGATACCTGGAGTGGGCAAAGAAGGAGCATGAAGCCAATTTGGAGCGTCTCACGTGTCTCGTCGATCTGGGCGACGCTCTGCAACGCGTGGCAATCGGAGGAATGGAAGGCTGGGACAAGTTGAGCAGGGGGATCCGCGAAACGTGGCATGGTAAGCCAAAGGGCCCCAACGTATTAAGCGCCATGAACCAATCGGGGGTCTACTATGGTTGGGGCGCGATCAGCGCCATCAAGGTGGCCACTTTCATCGCACTTTTCTTCAAGAAAAATCCTGCATTGAGCACTGTGGCGCTTGCATCGACCTATTCCATCGCCTTCCCTGCGGGGGTCCACAGCATCACGCAGTTGCGCGATTGGCTGCGCAACTACACAGTCTCCTGCAAGGACTACACCAAGGCGTTGTCGAATATGGAGGGTGCGTCACGCTTCATTGTCCGACTGAAGGAAGGCAAGGCAAGCGTTGCGGACGCTCGCGCCTACCGTGCGTTTACGGCGGCGTGCAGCAAAATACCGGCGGTCTCCCCTTCGGCCGCTCTCGACAAGCGCAAAACGACCGCTGCTGCGATTCGGGACTGCTGCGTATTGCTCGGCACAGTCACGACCTCCATGCTTGCCCAGGTCGCCGTTCTCAAAAACGAAAACGTGAAGGACCGCGGCAAGTTGATGATCGGGGCCGGCGCTTGCTATCTCGCGCAAGGCGTTCTGGATCTGACCCAAGGGTGGTTCGCCGAAAGACCGCGCTGCAGCGATGCGATTGCCTCCGCAAGAAAAAGCCTTTTGAATGCCAGCGAGGAGGGGGCGATTCCCCTCAAAGCAGAAGCACTGCGAGCCGCAAACCAGACCTACCTGGCGCATCTGGATCGATACATTCCCGGTCAAGGCTTTGAAACAACCGGCGGCGAGGTTCGGGGCGCTAAGGGAGTGTGCAACCTTGTTGTGGGTGCGGCGTCCCTGGCCAACGGCATCAGCCAGACCGCGTATGAAAAAGATACCGGTCCCACGAGCGCACTCATAGGAACCGCGGCGGCGTTTGTCAGTATGGCGTACATGCTTTTTACCGCGACCAAGATGCGGCGGCGCGGGAGCACCATCAACGAAAGCAAGTATCGTCAGCGTCAGGCGCAGATGCTGATCATGCGACATTCGTTTGACGACCTGCGTGGCGCAATAAAAAATAACCTTACGTTTACTCTAGAGATTCCCAAGGGGAGATTCGATGAGCAGACAGGTGAATTTCCGACCAACGAAGTCGCGGTTCCCGCGCGGGACAATGAATTTCTCGGCCTGCACCTGGTGGCGACCGAAATAGCGAAAGTGATCGAAAACGGTGAAGCCGCCGACAAAGCTGAAGTCATAACGTGCCTGCGCGACGTGTGGGGAATGGGAGAATTTAACCTGCAAAGCATGTTTCTCATCGCGCAAGCCACCGCCCCCAAACGGCGGTTGGCTTTCCTCAAGTCGTGCCTGGCACCGGTCTTCCTTACTGAGTTCCGGTTGGCGGACGAGCGACGCGCGCTGGAGCGTCCGCTCAAGGCATCCATCGTCGCTCAGCTTGCACTCGATCTGGCGAAGGACAACGAGTGGTCTTCCGGATGGGATGAGGACTGGTATCCCGAGCTGAAGATGAAGGTTTTGGATACCGTTGGACGCGATGAATTCATCATCGCAGTGCAGAAGGTTTGCGCTGAACGTATCAAGGGGAGTGTGGATGCGCCAGGACTCGCGCGGATTGCCTTTTTGAAGCATGCGGCGAACGCCGCAAGGTTGGCCCGTCGTAAGGACTACCAGGCGATTATCCTCATGTCCCGAAAGGACGTTGGGAAGATTGTTGATGCTTGCGACGTGCCGCCGTCCCAGGTAGAGGCTTTTATCGCTTCTGTCAGAGACTACGCAGCGGCAGAAATCCACCCAATCAAGCGCGGCAACTGGGGAGACGCGACAGCCGTTGCTGCATACCACAAGCGCCAGGCCAACTCGGAATTGGAACGGCTCCGGGTACTTGAAGAGCTTGAAAAAGACCCCGTCGCACAAGCGCTGCTGGTTGATTCGGCGCGGACAGGCCGCTTGGGATGCAGAGCAGGTCTTGCCGACCTCCTGTCCAAGCTGGATCGTCGCGTGGCAGATGCCAGGGGGAACGATAGCGATTGCGAAAGCGTGGGAACGGATTCCAGTGACAGTGTGGGATCGGCTTCCAGCGATGGTGACAGCGATACGGAGTTTTCGATGTTCCACGAGGACGGTCTGAATCTTTCCAAAGGCATGCAAAAGAAAACGCACGCCACGTCTGGCGACAATATTGACGGCGACGAAGAAAGTGAAATTATCGTGTCCGACGACGGGGAGACGTATGGAGATAGGAAGGCGACCGGGCGAGCGGACAAGACCCGGCCGCGAGAAAAGCCTGCAAAAAGCAAAGCCAAACCTGACGACGACCTCATTGACGCGGGAGACGACGTAAAAATTACGATTGAAAAACCTCGGACTTCGGAACGACGGCGCGAGATAGTGCGGGCCATGACGGAACGTGCCAAGAAGAAGGAGGGAAAGCTGGTCGCACGAGGCGAAGCACCGAGAAAAATCCGCAACGCCGGCGAAAACAATCCGGACGTAAATGTCGTGGGATAGTGATTTGTCGCGGACTGCCCTCTGAGCGTGCAAGAGGGCAAGAGGGTACGGCCTGCGCTGCAACAGCAAGTGAACCGAGGCCTCTGCCTTGTGCTACGTGTAGCGGCGCAATGGAAAGGTCGTTGGAAGGCAGCCTAAATGCGAAGACCGCATTGGTCGCGAGCCCGGACTGAATCTGTGTATTGGCCGGCGCAAGAGTCGGCAGGTTCAGCCCAGCACCCGCTTGAACAACTCCGTAACCCGCCGCGCCTGGTCACTAACCTGCGCATGCGGAACGCGCGCCCGGTCCTCACCCTTCATGCGAATCTGGTGCTGAAGGCGGCGGAAGGCGCGATAAGCATTGGCCACATCCTCGGCGAGGTTCGGGTCGATCAGCCCAAGCGCGCCCGATAACTTGAGCAGCGCGATGTTGCCAATGTCGGCCACCAGTTTGGGAAAGCGCGCGGCATGGCGCAGCACCAGGTACTGCACGATGAACTCTATGTCGATCATGCCGCCGGCATCGTGCTTGAGGTCGAACAGCTCCGAGCGGTTCGGATGCGCGTCATGCATCTTCTTGCGCATCGAAAGGATTTCATTGCGCAGCAAATCCTCTTCGCGTGGCTGGCGCAATACGGTTTCGCGCAGCGATTCAAAACGCGCGCCGATCTCGGCATCGCCGGCGCAAAAGCGGGCACGCGTCAGCGCCTGATGCTCCCACACCCAGGCCGAACCCTTCTGGTATTTCTCGAAGGCGGAGAAGGGTGACACCAGCAAGCCACTCGCCCCATCCGGACGCAGCGCAATGTCGATGTCGAAGAGTATTCCCGCCGGCGTGTGCGCCGTCATCCAGGTAATGAAGCGCTGCGCCAGCTTTGCGTACAGCATCGGCGCATCGGGATGCTCATCGTCGTACAGGAAAATGACGTCGAGGTCAGACGCGTAGCCCAATTCCTTGCCGCCCAGCTTGCCGTACGCAATGACCGCGAATTGCGGCAACTCGACGTGGCGATTTGGTATTGACTGCCATACGGCGTATAGCGTCGCACCGACAATGACGTCGGCCAAGGCGGAGAGATGGTCAGCCAGTCGCTCGACAGTCAGTCCGCCCGCCAGGTCTTGCGCCAGCATGCGGAACTGCTGCGCATGATGCATCTCACGCAGCACATCCATTTGGCGTTCGGTGTCGCCGGCCACCGACTCGAGTTCGCGCCGGCATTCGCTCGCGAAGGCCGACCAATCTGGCGTGGCCTGCAGGTTGCGGTCATCCAGCAACTCGTCGAGCAGCAACGGGTGACGCGTCAGGTATTTCGCGGCCCAGTCGCTGGCCGCCATCATGCGGATCAGGCGCAGCAGTGCCTGCGGATATTCGGTGAGCAGAGCAAGGTAAGCCGCGCGCCGGGCAATCGCTTCAAAAAAGTCGAGCAGGCGGGCCAAAGTTTTTGATGGCGTGCCTTCGGTCCTGGCAACAATCGGCAAGGCCGCGTTAAGCAGTGCCAGCAACTGATTGCGGCTGGTTTCTGGCAGAGCGAGCAGTCGTGGTGTATTCCAGGTGGCATGCAGGCGCTGCGCCATGTCCGCGGTCTGGTCGAACGCAAGCGCGCTCAGTTGCGCTTCGACCATAGGCACGGTGTCAGAGCCGTTCAGTAGTGGCGGAGCAGGGCGGTGGGCATCAGCGCTTCCAGCGTCGTTATTGCTTCCGTCGCTGTTTGCACTGCTGCTTCCTCCAATGACGCGGGGCTCGCTGAAGATCGCATCGAACTGCGTTGCCACCATGTGGCGATGTTCTTCCAGCGCGTGAAGCAGAGCATCGGTACTGTCGTAGCCCATCATCTGCGCCACCAGAAACTGGTCGTCCGTGTTGGCGGGAAGGTTGTGGGTCTGCGCATCGTCCAGATATTGCAGGCGATGCTCCAAGTTGCGCAGGAAGGTATAAGCCGCCAGCAATCCCTTCACCACGTCCTCTTCCAGCAGGCGTTTCTGCGCCAAAATGCCCAACGTTTTGCGGGTTGAGCGGTCGCGCAATTCGGCATCGCGGCCACCCCGGATCAATTGGAACACTTGCGCGAGAAACTCGATTTCCCGAATGCCGCCGCGCCCGAGTTTTACATTATTACTGCGGTCTGGGTGGCGTGTTTCCTGCCGCACGACCTCGGCCCGGATTTGCGCATGCATGCTGCGCATGGCGTCGATGGCGCCGTAATCCAGGTAGCGGCGATAGACAAACGGCCGAACGATCGCTTCCAGCGCGCTAACGTCCTCCGCTCTCCCGGTCACCGCGCGCATCTTGACCCAGGCATAGCGTTCCCATTCCCGGCCCTGTGCGATCAAGTATTCCTCCACCATGGCAAGACTTGCCACCAGCGGCCCGGAAGCGCCATTGGGCCGCAACGCCATGTCAACCCGAAACGTGAAGCCATCCTCGGTGATCGCGGAGATTGACTGGATCAGTTTCTTGCCAAGCCGAACAAAAAATTCATGGTTCGAAAGTTGCCGCTGCTCCGGCGTGGTCACGTGGGTCTCGCCGTCCTCCGCATAAACGAAGATCAAGTCAATGTCCGACGAGACATTCAGTTCGTCGCCGCCGAGCTTCCCCATCCCAAGTACCATTAGTTCCTGTGGCACGCCCGAGTCCTCGCCGACCGGCATGCCCCATGCTTGCACTGACTCTTGCATCAGCGCCGCGAGATGGGTCCGGATTACGAAATCGGCGAAGTTCGACATCGTGGCCACCACTTCGGCCAGATCAGCGTGGCCGGCCAGGTCCCGATGTATAAGGGTCGCCAGCACCAGGTTGCGGGTTCGACGCATGGCCCGGTCGAGCGGGAATTCCCCGAGCATTTCTTTTTGTAATATTTCGGTGAAAATGGCGGGGCGGAGCGATAATCCGGCAAGCTCGGCAACCTTCTCGCGACGTAGTGGATCGGCATCGATCCAGCGCGCATAAAATCGGGACGTGGCAGGTGTGATCAAGTCGGCAGATGTCAGAGAGGAACGGGACTTGTATTGTAGAGTGTTTCGACGGACGCGAGACCAGACGCCGGAGCACACGCAAGAACGCACGGAAGAGCAGATGCAATAGAAGAGTTGAAAGCCGGCGCGGAAACCAAACGCAAAATGCGAGCAACGTCGACTACGATCATGTCGCGGGCGAACCGTCCTGGCGCGAGACGAAACAACCACCCCGGGAAGTGTCCGGCCGGCCTTGAGCCCCGAAGTAACAAGCAAGACAGCGCCGAACTGAACCTGACATGACGGAAAACCAACGCCCCAGCCTTTTCAAGAGACGTGCCGCGGCCTGCTGGCGGACGGGGCTGCATGGTTATCGCGTTGTCAACCGCGTCACGCATCACGCCCTGGGATTCGTGCTGGTCGGTGTTGCCATCCTCTATTTTGTTTTTTGCGCGACGGTTCTGTTGCTGCGCTATGCCGTGCTGCCCAATATCGACCGCTTCAAGCCCCAAGTGGAGCAGCTTGCGAGTCGCGCCCTTGGACAACCTGTAGGAATCAACACTATCACGGCAAGTTGGCGCGGATTGCAACCGCGCCTGACCTTGACCGACGTTGTGATCCGCGACCGCAATGGCGTGCAAGCGCTGAAGTTGCCGAAAGTGTCGGCGACGCTTTCCTGGTGGTCGGTACCGGTTGGAGACCTGCGTCTGCAGTCGCTGGAGATTGACCGGCCTGACATGGAGATTGAGCGCGATGCCAAAGGTAACGTGTACGTCGCCGGTATTCAGGTCAACGCGCGCTCGCCAAGCGACGGGCGGGGTCTGGACTGGGTCCTCTCGCAGCGCGAGATTGTGATACGCGATGGCGGCTTGCGCTGGAAGGACGGGCTGCGCGGCGCTCCTGAACTTGAACTCAGGCAGGTCAACCTGGTGCTGGAAAATCAATGGGTGCGGCATCGCGTGGCCTTGACTGCGGTGCCGCCGGCCGGGTTCGGCTCGCCGCTCGATGTACGGGCCGACTTCGACCATCCCGCATTTGCAGCGAAAATTTCGGACACGTCCCAATGGATCGGCACGCTCTACGCCGACTGGCACGATACCGATCTCGCGCTGTGGAAAAAGTGGATTGACTATCCAGTAGAGGTCCAAAGCGGCAAAGGCTCGGTGCGGGCATGGCTTAGCGTGGACCACTGGCGCGTGGTCGACCTGACAGCCGACCTGATGCTTGCCGACCTTGAAAGTCGCCTGCGAAAGGACTTGCAGCCATTGAAATTGGCGCAGGTGAAAGGACGTGTTTCGGCGCATGAAGAAATCGCGAAAAAGTCGGCGTCCACGATCTCCTTTGGCGAGGTTGGCCACACGGTTTCGCTACAAGATTTCTCGCTCGAGACGCGCGACGGGCTGAAGCTTCCGCCAACCAGTATCCGGGAATCCTGGAGCGCGGCGCGCGCCGATCAGCCCGAGAAAGCAGAGATACAGGCCACCGCACTCGACTTGAAAACCATTTCGGATTTCGCGGCACATTTGCCGCTATCCGAGTCACAGCGCGGCATGCTGAAGGATTTCTCGCCGCGTGGCGAGCTCAAGGATTTTTCCGCGAAATGGACGGGTGCATGGCCGCGCGTCGCCTCTTACGCCGTCAAGGGAAGTTTCGCCGGCCTGTCACTCAGGGCGCAGGCACCTCAGGCAGCCCGCCCGAAGGACGGCAAGACGCCCGCGCAGCGTGCGGTGCCTGGCATTCCCGGCTTTGAGAACTTGACCGGCAGCGTCGAAGCGAATGAGCAGGGCGGCAGCGTAACGCTTGCTTCGAGCAAGGCAACCGTCAACCTTCCGGGCTATTTCGCCGAGTCGGACCTGCCGTTCGAGCAGCTCGACATGGAGGCTAAATGGCGGTTCCAGGGAGATAACCGACTGCAGTTCGACATCGCCCGCATGAACTTCGCACAGGAAGGCATTCATGGGTCTCTTTCGAGCAAATACAGCACGGTGATTCAGGACGGCGGCGTCAAGAGCCCGGGCGATCTTGCTTTAACCGCCAACATTGCGGAGTTCGACATCAACCGGATCGGACGCTACCTGCCTTCCCACACGCCAGACAAGTTGCGCGCCTGGCTGGCTGGCGCCCTGGTTGGCGGCAAGGCGCGTGACGTCACCGTTTCCATCAAGGGCAACCTTGCCAATTTTCCGTTTCGCACTGAGCGCGCGAGTGACAAGCCCAAAGGCGAGTTCAAGGTCTCTGGCACGATTCTCGATGGCACCCTGGATTATGCCCCGGGCCATCTGGCGGCCGATGGCAAGTCACCGTTGTGGCCGGAGATAGGCAAGATCCGTGGTCAGTTGACGCTCGACCGCACCCACCTGAAAATCCATGCCGACTCAGCGGAAACGCACAAGGTTGCGCTGTCCGATGTCGACGTTACGCTGCCCGACCTGCTGTCCCCCGACATGCAGGTGGAGGCGAGCGGCAAGGGCGTCGGGCCGCTGCAGGAATATGCCGGCTTTGTGAATGACAGCCCGGTCGGCGAGTGGATAGCGCACTTTACCGAAGAAACGAAAGCAAGCGGCAACGCGGGGCTGACGCTGAAGCTGCAGTTACCCATCGCGCGCCTGCGCGAATCAAAAGTGCAGGGCGCCCTGCAATTCAGCGGCAACGAGCTCGTCCTCATGAGCACCCTGCCACCTCTGTCACAAGTTGGCGGAGAGCTGCGGTTCCAGGAAAAAGGCTTTGAGCTTGCCGCCATCAAGGCGGGGTTCCTTGGCGGACCGGTCACGGTTTCAGGCGGCATGCAGCGTGATGGCGTCATCGCGGTGCGGGCTGAAGGTCTTGCGACCACGGACGGATTGCGTCGCACGTACACCTCGCCGGCTACACAGCGCCTGTTCCAGCGCATTACCGGCAGTGCCCGCTACACCGCGTTGATCGGCGTTAAAAACAAGCGGCCCGACATTAATGTCGAATCGAATCTGCAGGGTCTGGCGCTGGATTTCCCTTCGCCACTTAGCAAGGGCGCGAGCGAAACCTTGCCGCTGAAGTTCGAACTGACCGGGGCGCCGGCGGAGGAAGGCTTCCAGCGCGACGAGATCCGCATGACGCTGGGCACCACCATCTCGGCGCGCTATTCGCGCAGGAAGGCGGCGGGTCGCAACGCATACTGGGAAGTGGCAAGTGGCGGTATCGGGGTCAATGTGCCGGCCCCGCAACCCGACAGTGGGCTCAATGCAAACGTCAGCCTGCGATCGCTGGATATTGACGCCTGGCGCAGTACTGTGGCGGCCATCGTCGGCCCGCGCGAACCGGCGGTGACGGGATCATCGGCGCCATCCGCGCCACTCGTGGCCAGACCGGCACCAAACGCTGCCAGCAACGCAAACCCGGCGAGGGCCCAGAGTGCGGCTGGTGCTACCGCCAATCGCAACGCCGTAGCGGCCAACAGGCCGGCAGCACCAGTCGTACCCGCCGCTTCGCCAGCCACTGGCCTTGGGATCGCCCAGTACATCGATCCCGAGGTTCTTGCGGCACGCGCCGGCGAGTTGATCGTCATGGGCAAGCGACTCGACAATGTCGTCGTTGGCGCCTCGCATCAGAAAGGCGTGTGGCAGGCGAACATTGACTCTGCGCAGGCGTCCGGACATGTGACCTGGAATGAATCGGTCTCGGGTCGCGGGCTGGGTCGAGTCACCGCGCGTCTGGCGACTCTGGTGATTCCACAGGCCGCCACGAGCGACGTATCTGACCTGCTCGAAGGCAAGAGCGCAACCACGCAGATACCGGCGCTTGACATTGTCGCCGACAGCTTCGAACTTGCGGGCAAGAAGCTCGGCCGGTTGGAACTGCAAGCCAATAATGCCGCGGCCACCGTTGGAACCGGTCGCGAATGGCGCATCAACAAGCTCCTGCTTGCCAACACCGATGGCACGCTGACTGCGACCGGCAAGTGGGTGCGAGGTGCTGACAACCTCACCAGTCTTGCGTATTCGATGGAAATTGCCAACGCCGGCACCTTGCTCGAGCGGCTCGGATTTGCCAATGTCCTGCGGGGCGGCCAGGGACGGATGGAAGGCGAGGTCACCTGGAAAGGCTTGCCGTTCTCGCTCGACATTCCGAGCCTGACAGGCACGGTCCGCCTCGACATGGCGGCGGGCCAGTTCCTGAAAGTCGACCCAGGTGCCGCCAAGTTGCTCGGCGTGCTGAGCCTGCAGTCGCTGCCACGCCGACTGACTCTGGATTTTCGCGACGTCTTTTCTGAGGGCTTTGCGTTTGACGGCGTGGTGGGCTCGGCCGAAATCGATCATGGCATCATGAGAACAGACAACTTCAAGATGCGTAGCGTCAATGCTGCGGTCCTGATGGATGGCAAGGTCGATATTGCAAAGGAGTCGCAGGACTTGCATGTGGTTGTGATACCGGAAATCAATGCCGGCACGGCATCGGTCGTATATGGCCTGATCGTGAATCCGGTAATTGGATTGGGGTCGTTCCTGGCGCAGCTTTTTCTACGCGATCCCTTGATGAAAGCATTTACGATGGAATACCAGATCGACGGCCCGTGGAAAAATCCGAACATCAAAAAGCTGAGCCGTGGAAACGGCAATGCCGCAAACCCTGCGTCGCAAGGCGCGCCAACGCCGGTGAGTTGAACCATGTCTATTGAAAATGTCCGGGTTGCTGCAATACAGATGGTTTCCGGGCCAGAGGTCGAGCAGAACATTGAAAGCGCGCGGCGCCTGGTCGGCGAAGCCGCAAGAGGGGGCGCAAGCCTTGTTCTCTTGCCAGAGTACTGGCCCATACTCGGGTTGCACGAGACCGACAAGCTGGCGAAAGCCGAAGCAATGGGCGACGGGCCTATTCAGCGCTTCATGTCCGAGCTTTCGCGCGAGCTGGGTATCTGGCTGATCGGCGGTACGTTGCCGCTAAGGTCGCCGGTGGATGGCAAGGTGCTGAATACGTTGCTGGTCTGCGACGCTGCCGGTAACGCTGTTTCGCGCTATGACAAGATTCATCTTTTCGGCTTTACACGTGGCACCGAAAGTTACGATGAATCCCGCACCATCGTGGCCGGAGACGACCCAGCGAGTTTTGCGGCGCCGTTCGGCAAGGTTGGACTTTCTGTCTGCTACGACCTGCGTTTCCCGGAACTGTATCGCGCCCTTGGGGATTGCGCGCTGATGGTTGTACCGTCGGCTTTCACTTACACCACTGGCAAGGCGCACTGGGAAATTTTGCTGCGTGCCCGCGCCATAGAAAACCAGTGCTATGTGCTGGCCGCCGCGCAGGGCGGCCGCCACGCAAACGGTCGTCGCACCTGGGGACATAGCATGTTTATCGACCCCTGGGGCGAGGTACTGGCAGTCTTGCCGGAAGGCGAGGGCGTCGTCGCAGGAGAGCTCAGCGCTGAGCGCATTGCCAGCGTTCGCGAAAGCTTGCCAGCATTGCAGCATCGGCGGCTGTAAGTGCGGCGTTAGATTGCAGCGTTAGCACCGACATTTGCCACGCCGCACTGGACCTCAACGAACCAGGGCGTGCGCTATCGGTCAGTAGAGTGTGGGCCCTGGCGGTATGGTCTACAATCGCAATGAGTTATCGGTCGTCATTCCAGACGACCTGCCATTTCATCACTGGCTGCCCTGCAAACGGTCAGCCACAGCCGAAGCGCTTGCGTGGCACCGCCGACTTGGCGACGACAGTCCGCAAGCATGCCGAACCACCTTTACCGGACCGACCATCATGAATCTGTTTGAACCAAATCTGAGGACCATGGGCGTGGCCCGTGACGTACTGCTGACGCCTTTCGGGCTCGATGAATCGCGCCTGATCCATGTTTTGGGAGCGATGTTTACCCACAAGGTTGATTACGCCGATCTGTATTTTCAATTTACCAAGAGCGAAGGCTGGAGCCTCGAAGAAGGCATCGTAAAGACCGGCAGTTTTTCGATTGACCAGGGTGTCGGCGTTCGTGCCGTATCGGGTGACCGTACCGCTTTCGCCTATTCGGATGACATCTCCGAGCGTGCTTTGCTCGATGCGGCCGCCGCCACACGCACCATTGCCCGCCAGGGCTCCGGCAAGATCAAAGTGGCTTCCGCCATTCAGGCTTCCGGTGGCCGTTCGCTCTACCTGCCCAACGACCCGCTCAGTTCGCTGGATGCCACGGCCAAGGTCAAGCTGCTGGAGAAAGTGGAGCGCATGGCGCGCGCAAAGGATCCGCGTGTTGTGCAAGTCATGGCCGGCCTGGCAGGCGAATACGACGTAGTGCTGGTCGTACGCAGCGATGGCGTCCTGGCTGCGGATATACGTCCGCTAGTGCGCGTTTCGATAACCGTGATTGCCGAGCAAAACGGACGTCGTGAAATGGGTTCCTCCGGCGGTGGCGGTCGCTACAGCTATGACTACTTCACCGACGACTTGTTGGAAACCTACGCCAATGAAGCGGTCGCATCGGCTACCGTCAATCTCGATGCACGGCCTGCGCCTGCCGGTCCCATGACGGTCGTGCTTGGACCAGGTTGGCCCGGCGTGCTGTTGCATGAAGCGATTGGCCACGGTCTTGAAGGCGATTTCAACCGCAAGGGTTCGAGCGCGTTCTCGGGCCGCATTGGCGATCGCGTCGCGGCCAAGGGCGTGACGGTGGTGGACGACGGCACACTTGCCGACCGTCGCGGTTCGCTCAACATTGATGACGAGGGCAATCCGACCCAATGCACCACGCTGATCGAAGACGGCATCCTGAAAGGCTACATTCAGGACACCATGAATGCACGCCTGATGAAGATGCCCGTGACTGGCAACGCCCGTCGCGAATCGTTTGCCCACCTGCCGATGCCGCGCATGACGAACACCTACATGCTGGGCGGCGACAAGGACCCGGCGGAAATTCTGGCATCGGTGAAGAATGGCTTGTACGCCGTGAATTTCGGCGGCGGCCAGGTCGACATCACCAACGGCAAGTTCGTGTTCTCGGCGAGCGAAGCCTACATGATCGAAGACGGCAAGGTCACTTATCCGGTCAAGGGCGCCACCTTGATTGGCAACGGGCCGGATGTGTTAAACCGCGTATCCATGATCGGCAATGACATGCGCCTTGATTCCGGCGTGGGCGTCTGCGGCAAGGAAGGGCAGAGCGTGCCAGTGGGTGTTGGCCAGCCAACCTTGCGGATTGACGGCGTGACTGTCGGCGGCACGGCGTAGGGCTCGTGCAATAACGGCAGATATTCGAGTCGGCGGTGACGATACCTGCGGCAACCGGACCAGCGGCTTTGTCTATTGGCGGTCACCATGCGGGAACGGGACTAAGGGAAACACGTTTGTGTAGGCTCTGACTTTCCCCCATGGTGTCTACGGTTTTGGACGGGAATGGCTAAGGTAGTCGATCGAGAGATCTTCAAGCCGTCGCGCCCGGCGAATCCGCTTGCCAAAGCCAGGGTTTTATTGCAGTATTTGCCTTCACCCGATTTGCAGCACAGACCAAAATTCCAGGCCATGTTCCAGTTCCGCTTCCACTTTTATTTTTACTTTAGCTTTCCCAGCCCCAAGGCGGTGGAGAAGCGGTAAGTTTACGGTGAAGCGCTGACAAGCGAAGCAAACGAAACCAAACCGAATTCCCTAAAAACCGCCAGAGATGGCGGTTTTTTTATTTCAAGATTCTAATCTGTCGAACTGGAGAAAAACATGCCACGCACCGATGACCTGCGAATACGCGAATTGAAAGAATTGACACCACCTTCCCACCTGATCCGGGAATTTCCCTGCTCGGACGCGGCCGCGAACACCGCCGCCAATGGCCGTACCGCGCTACATCGCATTTTGCATGGCCAGGATGACCGGATCCTCGTCGTCATCGGGCCCTGCTCAATCCACGATCCAAAAGCCGCGATGGAATATGCCCGCCGCCTGGTCAAGGAGCGCCAGCGCTTCATCGGCGACCTGGAAATCGTCATGCGGGTGTATTTCGAAAAGCCGCGTACCACCGTCGGCTGGAAGGGCCTGATCAACGACCCCTACATGGACAACAGCTTCCGCATCAACGACGGCCTGCGCATGGCGCGCGAACTGCTGTTCAACATCAATGAAATCGGCTTGCCGGCAGGCTCCGAATTCCTCGACGTCATCAGCCCGCAATATATCGCCGACCTGATCAGCTGGGGCGCAATCGGGGCGCGTACCACGGAATCACAAGTGCATCGCGAACTCGCATCGGGCTTGTCCTGCCCGGTCGGCTTCAAGAACGGCACCGACGGCAACATCAAGATCGCGGTCGACGCGATCAAGGCCGCCTCGCAACCACACCATTTCCTCTCGGTCACCAAGGGCGGGCACTCGGCCATCGTTTCCACCAACGGCAACGAAGATTGCCACATCATTCTCCGCGGCGGCAAGACGCCGAACTACGACGCGGCCAGCGTCGATGCAGCCTGCAAGGACATCGCCGCGGCGGGTCTCGCATCGCGCCTCATGATCGACGCATCGCATGCCAACAGCTCCAAGAAACCGGAAAACCAGGTGCCGGTCTGCGCCGAGATCGGCAAGCAGATCGCTGGCGGGGATACCCGCATAGTCGGTGTGATGGTGGAGTCCCATCTGGTCGGCGGTCGGCAAGACCTCGTACCGGGCAAGGAGCTGACCTACGGCCAGTCAGTGACGGATGGCTGCATTGACTGGGAGCAGAGCGTGGGCGTACTGGAAGGCCTGGCGGCGGCGGTTCGTCAGCGTCGCCTGGCGACCGACGGGGACGCCTGATTTTAAAAGTACCGGGGACATAGAAGTACCGGGGACAGACCACGGTTTTTATGTATGACTGCGCCTGAAAAAACGTGGTCTGTCCCGGATTCCCCTGTCCCGGATTCCCTTGCTTTGACCGGCGTACGGCCGACTGAGGTGGCCCCGCTTAAAGCTCAGTACGCCAGATTGAAATCCGCAGCTTCAGAATACCAGGGACAGACCACGTTTTTTGTGTCCATCTGCGCCTGAAGAAACGTGGTCTGAGGTACCCCGGTTTTCACGGACAGGTTAATTAAGCATTTTCTGGTACCGTGCCTCGACGTCGACTGGGGTTTGGTAATCCAGGGTTTGGTGCGGGCGCAGACGATTGTAGAAGAGTTC
>JAQGMR010000026.1 GCA_028292265.1 Herminiimonas sp. | reverse complement strand
CGGTTGTAACGCTTGTCACCGGTACGATGTTCTTGATGTGGCTTGGTGAGCAGATTACGGAACGTGGACTTGGCAACGGTATATCGATCATCATTTTTGCCGGTATTGCTGCGGGATTGCCCAACGCGGTCGGTGGATTGTTGGAGTTGGTGCGTACCGGTTCCATGAACGCGTTGTCGGCGATTCTGATTTGTCTGATTGTGGCGGCAGTGACGTTTATCGTCGTGTTCATTGAGCGCGGACAGCGCAAGATTCTGGTGAATTACGCCAAGCGCCAGGTCGGCAACAAGATTTACGGCGGACAAAGCAGCCATCTGCCGCTGAAGTTGAATATGTCGGGTGTGATTCCGCCGATCTTCGCTTCGTCGATCATTCTGTTTCCGGCGACGATTACAAGCTGGTTTACTAGCGGCGATACGACGAATCCGTTCATCCGGTTCCTGAAGGATCTGGCGGCTTCAATGGCGCCAGGCGAACCGATCCATGCATTGTTGTACGCTGGCGCTATCGTGTTCTTCTGTTTCTTTTATACTGCGCTGGTTTTCAACAGCAAGGAAACGGCAGATAACCTGAAGAAGAGCGGTGCGTTCGTTCCGGGTATCCGGCCAGGCGATCAAACCGCGCGCTATGTGGACAAGATTCTTACCAGGCTGACCCTGGCCGGCGCTGTCTACATCACACTGGTTTGTTTGTTGCCCGAGTTTTTGATCGCACGATGGAAGGTACCGTTCTATTTCGGCGGAACATCGTTGTTGATTATTGTGGTCGTGACGATGGACTTCATGTCCCAAGTTCAGAACTATGTGATGTCGCAGCAGTATGAATCCTTGCTGCGCAAGGCGAATTTCAAGGGTGGATTTCCGACGCGCTAAGTGTCATGGGCAACGCCCGGGAGAATGAGCAGAAGGCATGTCAAAAGACGACGTTATTCAGATGCAGGGTGAGATTCTTGAGAATCTCCCAAATGCCACGTTTAGAGTGAAGTTGGAGAACGGTCATGTCGTGCTGGGCCATATCTCCGGAAAAATGCGCATGAACTACATTCGCATTCTTCCTGGTGACAAGGTAACAGTCGAGTTGACGCCGTACGATTTGAGCCGGGCGCGCATCGTGTTCCGGACAAAATAACTGGTAATCCAGGAAGCAGAAAAGAAGAGGGCGAAAATGAAAGTGCTCGCATCAGTCAAGCGGATCTGCCGCCACTGTAAGATCATCAAGCGCAAGGGCGTAGTTCGTGTAATTTGCACAGAGCCGCGTCATAAGCAGCGCCAAGGTTAATCAACGTTATTGATCGAGGAATAACGAATGGCACGTATCTCAGGGGTTAATATCCCCAATCATCAACACACCGTGATCGGTCTTACCGCGATCTACGGCATTGGCCGTCCGCGCGCAGAGAAAATCTGTGTGAAGACTGGCGTTCCGACGGCAAAAAAAGTCAAGGATCTGGACGACAGCGAGCTGGAAAAGCTGCGCGACGAGATCAGCAAGTTCATCGTAGAAGGCGACCTTCGCCGCGAAATCTCGATGAACATCAAGCGCTTGATGGACCTGGGCAGCTACCGCGGCCTGCGTCATCGCCGTGGATTGCCGGTTCGTGGTCAGCGTACCCGTACAAACGCTCGCACTCGCAAGGGTCCGCGCAAAGCAGCGCAATCGCTGAAGAAATAATCCAGACCCGTCTCGGATTCCAAGGAAATCATTATGGCAAAAGCACCAAATAACGCCGCCGCAGCTCGGGTGCGCAAAAAAGTCAAAAAGAATGTCGCAGAAGGGATTGCACATATTCATGCATCCTTCAACAACACCATCATTACGATCACCGATCGTCAAGGCAATGCCTTGTCTTGGGCGACTTCTGGCGGTGCTGGCTTCAAGGGCTCACGCAAGTCCACCCCGTTCGCAGCCCAGGTTGCGGCGGAAGCGGCTGGCCGTGTCGCTGTTGAGTGCGGTGTGAAGAATCTGGAAGTTCGGATCAAGGGTCCAGGTCCGGGGCGTGAATCGGCTGTACGCGCGCTGAATAACCTCGGTATCAAGATTACGGAAATCCAGGACGTTACACCGGTTCCGCACAACGGTTGCCGTCCACCGAAACGTCGTCGTATTTAAAGATTACGACGCTGGCTACGGCTGGTGTCGCACTCGCAGAATCTGCAGCAAGTTTCATCGCATTCTTGCCCGCCCACCTCGGCGGGTTTTGTTCTTAAGCCCACCGTCTGATTGAAGGCAAATCAGACTAGCGCCTGAAGCCGGCAACCATGCCGGCCTGTTCGGGGCGTCATCAAAAAGGAAATAATTGTGGCACGTTATCTCGGACCAAAAGCAAAACTGTCGCGCCGTGAAGGCACCGATCTGTTCCTCAAGAGCGCACGTCGCTCGCTGGATTCAAAGTGCAAACTGGACTCCAAGCCAGGCCAGCACGGTCGTACCTCCGGCGCTCGCACCTCGGACTACGGTAACCAACTGCGCGAAAAGCAGAAGGTCAAGCGCATGTACGGCGTGCTCGAGCGCCAGTTCCGTCGTTACTTCGCTGAAGCCGATCGTCGCAAGGGAAATACCGGCGAGACGCTGCTGAAGTTGCTGGAAGGCCGCCTCGACAACGTAACGTATCGCATGGGCTTTGGCTCGACCCGCGCTGAAGCGCGCCAGCTGGTTTCGCACAAAGCTTTTACCGTCAACGGTAATGTCGTCAATATCGCTTCCTTCCAGGTGAAGCCGGGCGACGTCGTGGCGGTTCGCGAGAAGTCCAAGAAGCAGGCTCGTATCATGGAAGCGCTTTCGCTCGCGGAGCAGATCGGCTTCCCGTCATGGGTATCGGTCGATAGCAAAAAAATGGAAGGCACATTCAAGTCCGTTCCAGATCGCAGCGAGATCGCCAACGACGTCAATGAACCTTTGATCGTCGAACTGTATTCACGCTAATCGCAGCTTCGGCTGACCGCAATTTTCCCCGACCCGCCACAGTTGCTGTGGCGGGTTTCCACGTAATGCCATCAGCCTTATCGGTGTAATGAGCCGAGGGTATTGAAAAGGACATTTCATGCAAAACAGTCTGTTGAAACCCCGAATTATCGAAGTCGAAGGACTTGGCGCAAGCCATGCGAAGGTCGTGATGGAGCCGTTCGAACGCGGCTATGGTCATACGCTCGGCAATGCCCTGCGTCGCGTGCTGCTGTCGTCTATGGTGGGCTTCGCGCCGACCGAAGTGACCATTGCTGGCGTTGTGCACGAGTACTCGTCGCTGGACGGCGTCCAGGAAGACGTGGTCGACCTGCTGCTGAACCTGAAGGGTGTCGTCTTCAAGCTGCACAACCGTGACGATGTCACGCTGACCCTGAAGAAGGAAGGCGAAGGCGCTGTCCTGGCATCCGACATCGACCTGCCGCACGACGTTGAACTGGTGAACCCGGACCACGTCATCGCCCACTTGACCGCAGGCGGCAAGCTGGACATGCAGATCAAGGTGGAAAAAGGCCGTGGCTATGTGCCGGGCAATGTACGCCGCCTTTCCGAAGACGCAAACAAGACAATCGGCCGGATCATTCTGGACGCATCGTTCTCGCCAGTCCGTCGCGTTTCCTACGCTGTTGAATCGGCTCGCGTTGAGCAGCGTACCGACCTTGACAAGCTCGTGATGAATATCGAAACCAATGGCGTTATCTCGCCAGAGGAAGCCATTCGCCAGTCGGCACGCGTACTCGTCGATCAACTGAACGTGTTTGCCGCTCTCGAGGGCACCGAAGCCGCTGCTGAAGCACCGTCGCGCGCGCCGTCGGTTGATCCGATACTGTTGCGTCCGGTCGATGATCTCGAACTGACCGTCCGTTCCGCAAACTGCCTCAAAGCCGAAAATATTTACTACATCGGTGACCTGATCCAGCGCAGCGAAAACGAACTGTTGAAAACGCCGAATCTGGGCCGTAAGTCACTCAACGAAATCAAGGAAGTTCTTGCTTCGCGCGGACTCACGCTTGGCATGAAACTCGAGAACTGGCCACCCGCCGGCCTCGAGAAGTAACAGCACTAAAAATAATTTACCGGCCCGCGGACTGGCAATACCAGTCCGATAGAAGAGCTGGCTTTAAAACTCAAACGGAAAGGAATTACCATGCGTCATCGTCACGGCCTTCGCAAGCTGAATCGCACTTCTTCCCATCGCCTCGCGATGCTGCGCAACATGTCTGTTTCGCTGTTGCGTCACGAAGCCATCAAGACCACGCTGCCAAAGGCAAAGGAACTGCGCCGCGTCGTGGAACCACTGCTCACGCTTGGCAAGACTGATTCGCTGGCAAACAAGCGCCTGGCATTTAGCCGTTTGCGTGACCGTGAAATCGTCGTAAAGCTGTTCGCTGAACTCGGTCCGCGTTACGCTGCCCGTAACGGCGGCTATCTGCGTATCCTCAAGATGGGCTTTCGCCAAGGCGACAATGCCCCGATGGCTTTTATTGAATTGGTGGATCGTCCCGAGATCACCGAAGCAGTCGAAGACACCAGCGGCGAGTAAGGTAGCGCTCGTCTCACACGGACAACGTAGTGAGGTGAGGGCCTGAAACGCCGTAGCAAAAAGCCAGGTTCGCCTGGCTTTCGCTTTTTCGGGATAATGTTCTGCCGCTCCTCACTTGGTCGAAAGGGAATTTGCGCATGCCGGATTCCAGCATCCTGTCGGCAGTCAACCTTCACAAATCGTACGGCAAAGGCGCGTCTCGCAGCACGGTCATTGACGGGCTTTCTTTCGCCCTGCGTCCTGGAGAATGCTACGGCCTGCTTGGTCCAAATGGCGCCGGAAAGACAACCACACTACGGCTCTGCCTTGGCCTGACTTCACCAGACAGTGGCAGCATCAGGCTCGCAGGCTTTCCTGTTCCGGCGCAGGCGAGGACGGCACGGATACGGGTCGGCGTTGTGCCGCAGGGCGACAACCTTGACCCCGACTTTACGGTGTCTGAAAATCTCATGGTCTATGGCCGTTATTTCGGGATTCCCGATCGCGAGATTTCTGCCCGCATCCCCGGGCTCCTTGAGTTTTCGAACCTTAGCGCCAAAAAGGATGCTCGAATCGGCGAACTGTCGGGCGGCATGAAGCGACGGCTGACCTTGGCTCGCGCACTCGTAAATGATCCGGACTTGATTTTCATGGATGAGCCCACTACCGGCCTTGATCCGCAGGCGCGGCACATGATCTGGGAACGGCTCAAAACGCTTCTCGGACAAGGGAAAACCATCTTCCTCACGACCCATTTCATGGACGAGGCCGAGCGCCTTTGCCACCGGCTTGCGGTGATCGACAATGGCAAAATGATAGCCGAGGGTTCCCCGCGAGACCTGATTGCAAAACACATTGAATCGGAAGTGGTGGAAGTGTATGGCGAGAATGCGCTGGCCTGGGGTCGGGCAGTTGGGAAGCCATTTTCGGCACGCTATGAAGTGAGCGGCGAAACGGTGTTTTGCTATGTGAATGACGCTCAGCCATTGCTCGACAGCCTGCAAACCACAGAGGGCGTACGCTACATACACCGGCCAGCCAATCTTGAAGATCTATTCCTGAAGCTTACCGGCCGCGAAATGAGGGACTGACATCATGGATGCGATTTCTGCTGCACCGACAAGAACGCCGTCCACCTGGGCCGTGCCAAGTTTTTCCACACGCTTCATGCCGATATGGCGACGCAACTTTCTAGTGTGGCGCAAGCTTGCTGTGGCCAGCGTGCTTGGCAACATTGCCGACCCGCTTATCACGCTCATCGCGTTCGGCTACGGGCTTGGCAGCCTCGTCCAAACCGTGAATGGCATACCGTATATCCAGTTCCTGGCGTCTGGTTCAATCTGCATGTCAATCATGATGGCGTCCTCCTTTGAAGCGCTTTATTCAGCTTTCTCTCGCATGCATGTACAGAAGACCTGGGACGCGCTGCTCAATGCGCCGCTCGACCTGGACGATGTCGTGCTTGCGGAAATGCTGTGGGCCGCAACCAAGGCGATATTTTCTGGCGTCGCAATACTACTCGTCATGTTCTTGCTCGGTATTGGACTGCATCCGCATACGGTGCTGGTGTTACCGGTTTTGTTCCTGGTTGGCATGACCTTCGCCTCCATTGGCCTGGTCGTCAACGCTGTCGCGCACGGTTATGAATTCTTCACTTACTACTTCACGCTTGTCCTGACCCCCATGATCTTCCTGTCTGGCGTCTACTACCCGACAGCGCAACTACCGGGCTGGCTACAAATCGTAAGCCATCTCTTGCCGCTCAGCGCAGCGGTTCAGTTGGTGAGACCATTGATCCTTGGCCAATGGCCGGTCGATTCACTGTTCAACTTGGCCGTCCCGGTGTTTTACTGCGTAGGCGCCTTTTACGTGGCAACCTTGCTGACCCGGCGTCGGCTTCTGAATTGACCGATGCCTTGCGGCCCGCGCTGTCAGGAAGTCATACCGGAACCGACTATGGATGAAGCAATCGTTGTAGTGACGAACCTGCCGGATCTCGACACGGCGCAAGCGTTGGCGCGCCGACTCGTTGGAGAGAAGCTCGCCGCATGTGCCAACATACTGCCCGGCGTCCAGTCGATCTACCGATGGCAGGGACAGGTAGAGGAGGCTGGCGAGGTCACGGTACTAATCAAAACGATGCGCTCCCGGTATGCGGCGGTGGAAGAGGCGATCCAGAGCATGCATCCTTATGACCTGCCGGAAGTCATCGCTCTTCCGGTCGTTGCTGCCATGCCAGCGTATCTGGCATGGCTACAAGGCGAAACAAAAAAGGACTTGAATGTTTGAACGTGACCGCCTTGCCATTCTGGCCATCCAGTTGCGCATGCCACGCGCGGCATGGTTGGTGCTGGGTCTAGTGCTCCTGTTCCAGCTTGCGTTCGTAGCCGGCCCCGCGCATGCGGATGAGGATTACCTTGAACCGGAAGCCGCGTTCCGCTTCAGCGCGCGCATGCTCGACCCGACGCATATCGAAGTGCACTTTGACATTGCAGACGGGTACTACATGTACCGCGAGCGACTGGCGTTCAAATCCGGTAACGCCACGCTTGGGGAGCCGGACATACCCAAGGGGAAGACGAAGTACGACGACACGTTCAAGAAGGATCTCGAGATCTACCGGAAGTCACTTTCGGTCACGATTCCCGTCCAGGCAACTGGCCCGTTCGATCTGACAGTGAGTAGCCAGGGGTGTGCCGACAAGGGCCTGTGCTATGCGCCGATGGATTCCCAAGCCCGGCTCTCACCTGCCGGCGGCGGCCTGTTGTCCGCGGCCCAGGGTGCAATGCGCGCTCAGGGCGGAACCGACACCCCAAGAAGTGACCAGTCCAACGCCGCCGTCCAACGCGAAGCCGGCGCGCCCGACAGCGAGACCGGACGCATCGAGGCATCACTCAAAAGCGGCCGCTTGCTCGCCATCGTCCCACTGTTCCTCCTGTTGGGACTGGGTCTGGCGTTCACGCCCTGTGTTTTACCGATGGTCCCGATCCTGTCGACCATCATCGTTGGCGAAGGACCACGTGTGAGCCGAACGCGTGGCTTTCTCCTTGCCGCGGCCTATGCGCTCGGCATGGCAATCGTCTACACCTTGCTTGGCGTTGCGGCCGGCTTGATCGGTGAAGGCCTGTCGGCGTCGTTGCAGAACCCGTGGGCGCTTTCTGCCTTCGCGCTACTCATGGCGGTAATGTCGCTCTCCATGTTCGGCGTCTACCAGATTCAGATGCCAGCGGCATTGCAGAGCAGACTCGCCGACGTTTCCGGACGGCAGTCGGGCGGCAAGTTTGTCGGCGTTGTGGCGATGGGCGCCATCTCCGCCCTGATCGTCGGCCCCTGTGTCGCCGCGCCGCTGGCCGGCGCACTGGTGTATATCAGCCAGACCCGCAATGTCGTCATCGGCGGAGCCGCGCTGTTCTCCATGGCGATTGGCATGAGCCTGCCGCTGCTCGCCATCGGGCTATCGGCCGGGTCACTATTGCCCCGCGCTGGCGCCTGGATGGACAGCGTCAAACGCTTCTTTGGCGTACTCATGCTGGGACTTGCGCTGTGGATCATTTCACCCATCCTTCCTTCCTGGCTGCAGTTCGCCGGATGGTCTCTGCTGGGCTTCGCATCCGCCGCGTACCTGCTGCGCCAGCGCGGGGGCGGATGGCCAGGCCGGGTCGCCGGCGTACTGTTCCTGGTTCTCGGGTCTGTCCAGTTAGTGGGACTCGCCACCGGTGCGCGCGATCCGCTCGACCCGCTTGCCGTCGCCTTGGGCAGGTCCTATGCCGGCCCGAATTTCGTCCGCGTAAGAAATGTGGCCCAACTTGACGCCGCGCTGGCGCAGGCGCCCGGCAAGACGACGCTCCTCGACTTCTACGCCGATTGGTGCGTGTCCTGCAAGGAAATGGAAAAATTCACCTTCTCCGATCCCATGGTGAGAGCCCGACTGAACGACATGCAGCTGCTTCAGGCCGACGTGACAGCGAACTCGGACGACGACAAGGCGCTGCTAAAGCGATTCCGCCTGTTCGGCCCTCCCGGCATCATTCTTTTCAGTTCGCGCGCCGTGGGAGTGGAGCAGGGCCGCGTCATCGGCTTCCAGACCGCGGAACGTTTCCTTGAAAGTTTGGGTGTGTCCCCGGTGGCTGACAGCAAGGGTGGCTGACCCCGGGTGGCTGAAAACGCGTGGCTAAAAGCAAGGGTAGCTAGCGGGGCCCGCTCCTGGCAGTCGACCATGTTCAAAAACATATTTGCTTAATCGATGGAAATCGTTGGATGGCGGCAGCCAAGCGCCTATATTGTATTTTTGTCCTTACACCATAACAAAGGAGAACATGATGAGCGTCAGGCTAGGCGATACGGCACCCGACTTTGAGCAGGATTCCTCGGTCGGCAACATCCGGTTTCATGAATGGGCAGGTGATTCATGGGTCGTCCTGTTCTCCCACCCCGCCGACTTCACTCCGGTATGCACCACGGAACTCGGCCTCACAGCAAAGTTAAAACCGGAATTCGACAAGCGCAACGTCAAGGCGATTGCGCTCTCGGTTGATCCCGCCGACAAGCACCAGCAGTGGATCAAGGATATCGAAGAAACACAGAAGACCGTGGTCGGCTTCCCGATCATTGCGGATGCCGACCGGAAGGTCGCGCAACTCTACGACATGATCCATCCCAACCAGTCCGAGACGGCCACCGTCCGCTCCCTGTTTGTCATCGATCCGAAGAAAAAGGTGCGGCTCATGATTACCTATCCCATGAGCACAGGGCGCAACTTCGATGAGGTGCTTCGCGTAATCGACGCGCTGCAATTGACCGACGGCTACAGCGTTGCAACGCCTGGGAACTGGCACGATGGCGATGACGTCATCATTCCGCTTACGATCCAGGATGAAGCGGTGTTGAAGCAAAAATTCCCGAAGGGATATGAGGCGCCGCGGCCTTACCTCCGTATGACCCCGCAGCCAAACAAGTAGGCGGGCAGGGAAGCAAACAGCAAGCTTCAAAAGAAGCATGCAGGCTCGCAATGAAGCCGACGTCCGCAATGGCGTCGGCTTCATTCGTTCAGCCAACGCGCCGATGGCTGCGTGCGGTTTGGTCTTCAATGTATCGCTTCCTGCGAAATACCAGTAACAGCACCACCACCACAACCCCCATCCCGCCCATTGTGATCCAGAATCCGACTGGATTTTTCAGCAAGGGCATCTCCACAAAATTCATGCCGAAGACGCCCGTGATGAGAGTCAGCGGCATGAACAACGCAGTGATGACGGTCAACGTGCGCATTATCTCGCTGGTTCGATGAGACATGGCCGAGAAATGGATTTGCACCGCAGACTCTATCGAGGTCTCGAGGCGACGAGCATGGTTCAACACGCGTGAAATGTGCTCCATCACATCGTGTATCCGCACCAGCATCAAATCGCTTTCGCGCGAATTTTCGCCGTCCCGCATGCCATCCACGAAGTAGTCCCGCAGTTCCTGCATCGCATCGTGCTGACCTTCGCAAAGATGGTCCAGCTTGTGCAGTTCGATCCGTGCATCGAGTAGCGTGAGCCAGTTGTTGAACGGCTTGCTCGGGTCAAGCAGGGAGCGCTGCCAGCGATCGATCTGCTGCGTCAGTGGCTGGCGCAGATCGAGATACTGGTCGACCATCGCGTTGAGGAGGCGAAGCAGCAACTCACGGGGAGAGCCAGGCGGTCGCGCCGACGCGCCATTGCCGTTTGGGCGCGACTTGTATTCCAGCAGGCGGTTCCGCGCTGTTTCGATGGTCCTGCTGCCTGCCGCATGAATCGTGATCAGCGCATTGTCAGTCAACAGAAAACTTATCGGCATGGTCACGAGCTTTTCGAGCGCGGGCGGCAGCTTGCGGTGCGCCTCAAGGCTCTCGTCACCCTCCACCGCCGCGCGCTGCGCGGGCGTTGCCCGAGGCGTCAGCTTGCGGAATACAACAAGTGCATAGTCCTGTGTCGCATCGAAGTACGAGGGATGCATCAAGTTGACGATGTCGGTGAGGTGCGGATCGTAAACCTGAACGCCGGTGATGCGAACGATTTCCGCATTCCATGCGACAGGCTCTGCATTGACCTCATCGTGGGTGCAATCGATCCACAAAAACGACTTTTCTGTTTCCGTCGTATCGGACGGCGCGTTCAACCTGACCTGGGTATCGCTGATTTGGAAAATATCCATGCGGGCCGTTCGCTCAGGCTGTGTGCTTCAGGAGGCGAGCGACGTCGCGTGCGAAATAGGTCAGGATGCCATCGGCGCCGGCGCGACGAAACGCCATCATCGATTCCATCATCGCCTTGTCATGGTCCAGCCAGCCGTTCTTTGCCGCCGCCTGAATCATGGCGTATTCGCCGCTCACCTGATAAACGAAAGTCGGCATGCGAAATTCATCTTTCACGCGGCGGACGATATCGAGATAGGGCATCCCCGGCTTGACCATCACCATGTCGGCCCCTTCCGCAATGTCCAGCGCAACTTCGCGGAGCGCTTCGTCACTGTTCGCAGGGTCCATCTGGTAACTGCTCTTGTCGCCCTTGCCCAGCGAGGCGGAGGAGCCCACAGCATCGCGGAACGGGCCATAAAAGGCCGACGCGTATTTGGCCGAGTAGGCCATGATGCGTGTATGGATGTGCTTGTGCTTTTCAAGTGCGGCGCGGATTGCGGCAATGCGCCCGTCCATCATGTCGGACGGGGCCACGATATCCACGCCGGCATCGGCCTGGGTCAGCGCCTGCCTGACCAGAATTTCACAAGTTTCATCGTTCATCACATACCCGTCGGCCGTCAGCACACCATCCTGCCCATGACTGGTGTACGGGTCGAGCGCCACGTCGGTCAGGATGCCGAGCTCCGGGAAGCGCTGCTTAAGCTCGCGCACCGCGCGCGGGATCAAGCCTTTTTGATTAAGCGCTTCAATGCCGTCTGGCGTTTTCAGCGTTGGATTTATTACTGGAAAGAGTGCCATGACCGGAATGCCAAGTGCCACGCATTCCTCAGCCACCCCGAGGAGCAAATCGACCGAGAGCCGTTCGACCCCGGGCATCGACGCAACCTTCTCACACTGGTTCCGGCCCTCGATGACGAACACCGGGTAGATGAGATTGGCAGCCGTGAGAACGTTTTCCCGCATCAAGGCGCGCGAGAAGGCGTCCTTCCGCATGCGGCGCATGCGAACGGCGGGAAAGGCGGTGGCAGGGCCTGAATTTGGTCGATAGGTCATGTCGATGCTCGGAAATAAAGTTGGATATCAATAGGGTGTGACAACGCTTGCGTTCAAGTCACGCCCAAGCGTCCCGACAAAAAAGCGACGGCAGATGAAACTTTTCCAGATTGCCTTTATCTCATCTGCAGGTGATTCATTCACCTCCCGCTTCTCCTCCCTGAGCGGGGCCGACCCGCTTTTTAGCGATCGGCATTACTGCCCTGGAGATACTCCCCTTTCTCCAGGGCTTTTTTCCGTCTGGTTTCCCGGGTCTTCGTCGGTCACGATCCCATCATCGGCATCGGGCGCATCCGCCGACAATCCGAGCAACTCCAGGATTTTATCGTTGGCCTCGTCGATGCCGGTACGCTTGAGTGCCGAAAACAGCTGCGCCGTAAAGGGAAAGGTATTGCCGTCCTCGTCAACATAGCTTGAGAGAACAGTGCGCGCAAGACGCAAGGCATTGGCGCCATCGTTCCGGTTCAGCTTGTCGGCCTTGGTGAGAATGCAGTGGATCGGCTTGCCGGTGGGTGCAAACCACTCCAGCATTTGCGTATCGAGCGGGGTAAAAGGCCGGCGAGCGTCGATGATGAGCACGAGGGCCGCCAGTTGTTCGCGACGTTGCACGTAGTCGCCGAGCAGTTGCTGCCAATGGTCCTTTGCGCTGCCGGATACTTCCGCGTAGCCATAGCCGGGAAGGTCTACCAGGAAAGCGCGTATCTCGTCCACGCGCGTTTCATCCTTGCGGTGTTGGCCAACTTGCGCGCCGCCGATGGAGAAATAATTGATGTGCTGGGTTCGGCCCGGGGTGCGGGACGCGAAGGCCAGCTTCTTCTGGTTGCACAGCACATTGATCGCTGTAGACTTGCCGGCGTTCGAACGACCGGCAAAGGCGACTTCGGGAGCCTGTGTGTCAGGCAAATCATGTAAACGGTTCACTGTAGTGAAGAACCGGGCTTGCCATAGTTGGGACATGGGAGGGCGACAGAAAAAGCGATGAGGCGGCGAAAATGCCGAAAAGCTATTGTACAATATGCGGTTATAGAGAATCCCAAATCCATGTGCCAAGGTGTTTGAATGAATCGTGTGTTTTCCGAGTTCGTATCGCTGCTGAAGTTCTCGCTGCCGGCCGTTTCGCTGGTCGTCACGCTCTGCGTTTCCGCTTCCGTTGTAAGAGCAGCCGATGCGCCCAAAGCCGCAAAGGCTGATCCTGCAAAGGGCGAAGCGATTTATACCAATGGCGATGCAGCCCGCAATATTCCGGCGTGCGTGTCATGCCACGGTGCCGCGGGCAACTCGACCATTGTTCAGAATCCCCGCCTCGCTGCGCAGCACGATCAGTACATCGTCAAGGAACTGCAAAACTTCAAGAGTGGCAGCCGCAACAACGCCATCATGACGCCGATTGCAAAGGCTCTGACGGACGCTGAAATGGCAAACATCGCTGCCTGGCTCGACAAGCAGGCGCCCAAGCCAGGCGCGGCGCGCAACAAGGAAACGATCGACCTTGGCAAGCAAATCTACCGTGGCGGCATTGCAGAAAAAAATGTGCCGGCCTGCGCAGGTTGCCATAGTCCGAACGGTGCTGGCATACCTGCCCAATTCCCGCGACTGGCAGGTCAGCATCAGGACTATACCGTTTCACAATTGACGAATTTCAGGTCTGGTGCCCGCAAGAACAGCCCGCAGATGATGACGATCTCGAAACGCCTTTCCGACGATGAAATCAAGGCCGTCGCGGATTACGTTGCGGGCCTGAAGTAGTGGAACGCCGACGTTCCTGATCGGCGTTCGACGCAACGACCGAAACGACACGACACAAAAAATAAAAAAACCAAATGATTCAAGGGGGGTGGCCAAGGCCGCCCCTTTTGCTTTTCGAGATGTATGGTGGCAAGCAGGCAATCCAATATGCAAACAAGTGAATTAAGCACGACGAGCACGGCGGGGCTGGAGATCCGGACCAACCGGCGTTGGGTCGCGGACGGGGTCGAGCTTCTGTCGTCGATGCGATTTGCCATCAGCCTGCTGTCGATCCTGGCGATCGCCTCCATCATCGGCACGGTGATGAAACAGAACGAGCCGATGCCAAACTATGTCAACCAGTTCGGCCCGTTCTGGTTTGACGTTTTTGGCAAGACCGGCCTGTATTCCGTCTACTCGGCCTGGTGGTTCCTGCTCATCCTTGCGTTCCTCGTTGGCTCGACGTCGCTTTGCATTACCCGCAACGCGCCGAAGATGTGGAAGGACATGCGCAGTTGGCGGGACAACGTGCGCGAGCAGTCCCTTCGCAATTTTCACCACAAATCCGAGTGGACCGCGCCGCTGGCCGTGGAGGCACTGACGCGGAAAGTCGCAGGGCAGATTGCGGGGGCCGGCTATAAGGTCAAGCTGGTGGACAAGGAGGGCGCAACGCTGATCGCGGCACGTCAGGGCGCCGCCAATAAATGGGGTTACATCTTTGCCCATTGCGCCATTGTGATTATCTGCGTCGGAGGCCTTCTTGACTCGGACCTGACGATCCGTTTCCAGGAATGGGTGTTGGGGAAAACGCCTTTCACAGGCAACGGCATCATCGCCCAGATTCCGGAGAAACATCGTCTCGGCATCAGCAACCCGGCGTTCCGCGGCAATACCCTCATACCGGAAGGCGCGAGCAGCAACACCGCCATCATCCAGCAGAAAGAGGGCGTTTTGATCCAGGACTTGCCCATCACGCTGCAACTCAAGAAATTCATCATCGAGTATTACTCGACCGGGATGCCGAAACTCTTTGCCAGTGAGGTAGAGGTCACTGACCATGCAACCGGCAAGCATTTTCCCGCCACCATCAAGGTCAACGAGCCACTTCTTTACAAGGGACTGGCGGTTTATCAGTCCAGTTTTGAAGATGGTGGCAGCAAACTGAAGCTGGTCGGATATCCCATGGCCGGGGCCGGGAACTACAATTTTCAGCTTGCCGGGGAAGTCGGTTCCTCAACGCCGCTGTCGAACAGCAAAGGTGGCGACTCGACGGTGGAGTGGTCGGGCTTTCGGGCCATTAACGTTGAGAACATGGCAGAGAGCGGCAGGGACGTGCGGGCCGTGACCAAGAGCAAGCCGCTTGATCAACAACTCTCGGAAGGGCTAACCCAGCGTTTGGGATCGGCCGCAAAAAGTATCAACGCCAAAGACCTGAAAAATGTCGGTCCCAGCGTGCAGTACAAGCTGCGGGACCGTAACGGCCAGGCGCGCGAATACAACAACTACATGCAGCCCGTGAAGGCAGATGGCGCCTGGGTTTTTCTGACCGGCATGCGCGAGTCACCCGGCGAGCCTTTCCGCTACTTGCGCATTCCAGCCGACGACAATGATTCCGTGGACGAATGGATGCGCTTGCGAGCGGCCATCATGGATCCCGATCTTCGAGCCGAGGCGGCACGACGCTATGCGGCACGCGCCATGCCGCAAACTGTCGAGGGGGCGGCGCGGCTGCGCGGACAGTTGCAGGAATCGGCACGCAAGGGATTGGATATATTCGCTGGTGACGACAAGGCTGCGGGCTATATCGGGGTATCGCGTTTCCTTGAGAAGCTGCCTGCGGCCGATCAGGAAAAGGCGGCCGACATTTTTATGAAAATCCTGAACGGCAGCCTGTGGGATCTATGGCAGGCAGCGCGTGAAAAAGAAGGCCTGCCGCAGATCACGCCGGATGAAAAGCATGCCCGCTTCCTGCAACTCGCCACCAACGCCTTCGCCGATGCTTTTTTTTACGGTGCGCCGGTCTATCTCCAGTTGAAGACTTTCGACGAGGTGAAGGCTTCTGTCCTGCAGGTTACCCGTTCTCCCGGCAAGACCGTGGTGTACCTGGGGTGCCTGTTCCTGGTGCTCGGCGTGTTCTGCATGCTGTACATCCGGGAGCGTCGGCTGTGGGTCTGGATTCGGCCGGATAGCCAGGGTGGGGCGCACGCTCTGATGGCCATGAGTTCGCAGCGGAAAACGCTGGATTTCGACAAGGAATTTCAGGGCCTCAAGGCGCGCCTTGTTGGGGAATCTGGTTCCGCCGTCGAGCCGGGGCGCTAGTCGGCGGCGTCGACTATACTCAACCGCTACAGACGCACACACGAACTGCTCAGGCACGCATCAACCACAGGTTTGCCTTCGCGCATCGAAGGCCGGCCGCAGAGAGACAACAATGGAATTGACACATCGGCAAACAGTTTCACCCTTTGACCAGCCGCCCGGCTACTTCCGGCGTCTGTCACTGGTCGACTGGGTTTATGCCGCCGTATTGCTGGCCGCCGCGGTCTTCGCGCTTGGCCGCTTCGGCGATCACATGGACTACTACGAGAAGGCCATACTTCTGCTCGCCGCGCCGACTTTTGCTGCGCTCGGCTGGCACTGGAAATCGCTGCGCAATTTGCTGCCTGTACTGGCGATACTCGCCTTGTCCGCGATCGCGCTTTATGGCGGCTCGCTCGACATGGCGAACAAGAAATTCTTCCTCAAGTACATCCTTTCGAGCCAGTCCGCAATCCTCTGGATGAGCACGCTGTTTTTTCTCTCCACCGCGTTCTACTGGGGCGGCCTAGTCGCGCGATCAAATTTCGGCGGCGCCATCGGCAGCAAACTCTGCTGGAGCGCCGTGGTCCTTGGATTCACCGGGATGCTGGTGCGCTGGTACGAATCCTATCTGGTCGGGATCGATGTTGGCCATATACCGGTGTCGAACCTGTATGAGGTGTTCATCCTTTTTTGCATGATCACCGCGTTGTTCTATCTTTATTACGAGCAGCACTATGTGACCAGGCAGCTTGGTCCCTTTGTGATGCTCATTATTACTGCGGCAGTCGGTTTTCTGTTGTGGTACACGGTCACGCGCGACGCCGCCGAGATTCAGCCATTGGTGCCTGCGCTGCAAAGCTGGTGGATGAAAATTCATGTGCCCGCCAACTTCATCGGATATGGGACTTTCGCATTGGCTGCGATGGTGTCGGTGGCCTACCTGTTGAAGTCCCACGGCATTCTGGTGGACCGCCTGCCGGAACTGGAGATTCTTGACGACGTGATGTACAAGGCCATTGCGGTCGGCTTCACTTTCTTCACCATCGCCACGATTCTAGGCGGCCTGTGGGCGGCGGAAGCCTGGGGTGGCTACTGGTCGTGGGACCCAAAGGAAACCTGGGCTCTCATCGTCTGGCTCAACTACGCGGCCTGGCTGCACATGCGCCTGATGAAGGGCCTGCGAGGGCAGGTTGCTGCGTGGTGGGCCTTGATTGGCCTCGTGGTCACCACATTCGCCTTCCTTGGGGTGAACATGTTCCTGTCGGGCCTGCACTCATACGGGCAGTTGTAGGGACAACTAGGGGCCATACAGGGGCCGATACAGGCGGGCGACCCTGGCCTGGACGGCGCAGAGCGAAGGCAATCTTAAGTCAAGGCTCTATCCAGCCCAAGGCTGGGTAGACCGAGCACAACCCGATGCAGCGCGAGTTGAGGCTCGATCCAGCCTCAATCGGGCATAACAGATTCGAGTGCAAACAGGGCTTCCGGCTTCTCACGCTGACGCACCAGGTACGCACGATCGCCGTCAACCATCACTTCCGCGGGCCGGCCGCGCGAGTTGTAGTTGGAAGCCATCGACATGCCATAGGCGCCAGCGCTGCGGATGATCAGCAGGTCGTTCGCAGCCACCTTGAGCTGCCGTTCCCGCGCCAGCCAATCGCCCGACTCGCACACCGGGCCAACAACGTCATAGACCGAGGCCGGACGGTCCGACTGCACAACTTCCTCAACGCCCATCCACGCCTCGTACATGGCCGGGCGCATCAAGTCGTTCATCGCCGCGTCCACGATGCAGAAATTTTTCTCCTCGCCCGGCTTCAGGTATTCAACCCGGGTGAGCAAAACGCCGGCATTGCCGACGATCGAGCGGCCCGGCTCGAATGCCACCTTGATCGGTTTCCCGCCATGCTGCGATGCCCGCCATGCATCGATCCGGGCAAACACGCGCGCCAGATAGTCAGGTACCGCGACCGGGGATTCATTGTCGTAGGTGATGCCGATGCCACCGCCGAGGTCGAGGTGATGGAGCACGATCCCTTCGTCCGCTAGCCGGTCGACCAGACCTATCAGCTTGTCGAGCGCTTCCAGCAGCGGTGCGTCGTCCAGCAACTGGGAGCCGATATGGCAATCGATGCCGAGCACTTTCAGGTGCGGCATGGCAGCTGCCGCCCGGTAGGCTGCAAGCGCGTCGTCGAACGCAACGCCAAACTTGTTGGCCTTCAGCCCGGTGGCAATGTAAGGGTGTGTTTTTGCATCGACGTTCGGATTGACGCGCAAGCTCACGGGGGCGACCTTGCCAGCTTCTCGCGCCACTTCATTGAGCCGATGCAGTTCCGGAATTGATTCAACGTTAAAGCACAGAATGTCATGAGAGAGCGCCAGCGCCATTTCAGCCCGTGACTTTCCTACGCCTGAAAATAGGCATTTTCCGGGATCGCCTCCCGCTGCGATAACGCGCAGCAGTTCGCCCCCGGAAACCAGGTCGAACCCTGCGCCATGGGCTGCCAGCAGCTTCAGAACTGCCAGGTTGGAATTGGCCTTCATTGCATAGCAAACCAGCGCGTCGCGACCCTTGCAGCTGTTCGCGTAGGACATGAAATTTTCCAGCAATGCCGCCTTTGAATACACATAGGTCGGCGTGCCGAACCGCTCGGCGATGTCGGTCAAGGCGAGGTCTTCGGCGTGCAGGACGCCTTTTTTGGGCAGGAAGTGCGACATGAAAATTTTATGGTTTGGCTGGGACGGGCGGGAACACAGGGGGCGGCAGTTCGGGTGCGGCGGGAAGGGCAGATGGCTCCCTTGCGTTGCCGGGCGCGGGAATCGAGGTGCCGTTTGACGGTGCGGAAGGCGGTCGAGTACCAGGGGCCGGACGCGCTACCGCGGCCGGAATCACCGGCATGTAGAGAGGCCCGGGCTGACCGCAGCCGGCCAGGACGCCGCCGCAAAGGACCATCATGGCTACCGGCAGTACCGACTTTCGCAGCGACGAAAAAGGCTTCACGATTACAATGTGCGTTAGTGAAAAGTCACCGGAGTGTAGCATGACAGAATCGGAGTTCCTGGACCTCGCCGAGGCCACGCTTGAACGCATCGAGCACGCGCTTGAAGAGGCCGCCGAGGTCGACGATATCGACGTGGAATGCACGAGGTCAGGCAACGTGCTGGAGATAGAATTTGTTGACACTGGCTCGAAGGTCATTGTGAACAGCCAGGCGCCGATGAAGGAGATGTGGATGGCGGCAAAGTCCGGCGGCTTCCACTATCGTCGCGAAGGCGACAGGTGGGTGGACACGCGGGATGGAAGCGAGCTGTTTGAGGCGTTGTCCCGCGTTTGCAGCGCGCAGGCCGGCGCGAAGGTCGTCTTTAGCGCGAGCTAGGGGCAAGCACGGCAAGGCGGCGCGGCCTCGTGCTCCTGTCAGGCCGACTCGTCGCAGGTCTCAGGCCGGCAGGGCTCTCAGAACAGTTCGTTCTTTACTTCGTCCTTCGTCTTTGCGCCGTCCCCATTGCCGTCTCCGGCCGCGCGCTCGCCAGTGCCGAGGCTGCGCACACCAGTACCGGGCGGATATTCCGCATAGTAGTAATCGCCGCCAGACTGGATTATTCCTTCGGGCATGGTGCGCTCTTCAACAGGTATGCCCTTCAGTACCTTCTGCATATATCCAATCCAGATTGGCAAGGCCAGCCCACCGCCGGTTTCCCGATTGCCCAGGTTTTTCGGCTGGTCGAAACCGATCCATGCAATGCCCACGAGATGCGCCTGATAGCCGGCGAACCAGGCATCGATGGAGTCGTTGGTGGTACCGGTCTTGCCAGCCAGGTCCGGCCGCTTGAGCGTGGCCTGTGCCTTGGCCGCTGTACCGACGCGCGCCACGTCTTTCAACATGCTATCCATCAGGAAGGCGTTGCGTCCGTCGATTACGCGGTTTGCCTCAACGCCGGCCTTGTCGGGAGCAGCCTGCGAAAGAACCTTGCCGTTGCCGTCCGTGATCTTCGAAATCAGGTAGGGGTTGACCTTGTAGCCGCCATTGGCGAAAACGGAATAGGCGCCAGCCATCTGGAGCGGCGTGACCGCACCGGCGCCGAGGGCCAGCGTCAAATATGCCGGATTCTTGTCCGCGTCAAAGCCGAAGCGCGTCGCATATTCCTGACCATATTTCGCGCCAATCTTGTTCAGGATGCGGATCGAAATCATGTTCTTCGACTTGGTCAGGCCCTTACGCATCGTCATCGGACCTTCGTACTTGCCGTCGTAGTTCTTCGGTTCCCAGGCCTGGCCGCCGGTCTGGCCCGCATCGAAAACAATAGGCGCGTCGTTAATGACGGTGGCAGGCGACAACCCTTTCTCAAGGGACGCGGAATAGATGAACGGCTTGAAGGAAGATCCGGGCTGACGCCACGCCTGCGTCACGTGGTTGAACTTGCTTCGGTTGTAGTCGAAGCCGCCAACCAGCGCGCGAATTGCGCCATCGTCCGGACTGGTGGAGACGAATGCCGACTCTACTTCTGGCATCTGCGTGATGTTCCAGGTGCTTCCTTCCTGCATGACACGAATAATCGCCCCACGCTTGACGCGCTTCGCGGGCGGCGCCTTGTCGCTGAGCAGGTTGGTGGCAAGCGCAAGCCCCGGCCCGGTGATCGAGATCTCTTCGCCCGACGCCAGCACCGCACGCACGGCCTTGGGTGTCGCTTCGAGTACGACGGCGGCCACCAGATCGTCGCTGTCGGAGTGGTCCGCAAGCTCCGTTTCAATAGCGTCTTCCGCCTCATCCTTCGCGGCTGGAATGTCCATGAAACCTTCCGGGCCGCGATACCCATGGCGCTTTTCATAATCCATCACGCCATGTCGAAGAGCGAGGTAGGCGGCGTCCTGATCAGCCTTGGTGATGGTCGTAAAAACCGATAGACCGCGGGTATACGATTCTTCCTTGAACTGGTCATAGACCAGCTGGCGCGCCATCTCGGCAACGTACTCCGCGTGTATGCCGAATTCATTGCTGTCGGTCTTGATCTTCAGTTCTTCCTTCTGGGCTTTTTCATACTCTGCATCCGTGATATAGCCGAGGTCATGCATGCGTTGCAGGATGTATTGCTGACGCACCCGGGCACGCTTAGGATTGACGACCGGGTTATTGGCGGATGGCGCCTTCGGCAGGCCGGCCAGCATGGCGGCCTCGGCGATGCTGACGTTGGAGAGCTTTTTGCCGAAATAGATTTGCGCAGCCGACGAAAAACCGTAGGCGCGCTGCCCCAGATAAATCTGGTTCATGTAGACCTCGAGGATCTGATCCTTCGAGAGGTTCTGTTCGATCTTCCAGGCGAGCAGCGCTTCGTACAGCTTGCGCTTCAACGTCTGTTCACTGGACAGGAAAAAGTTGCGGGCTACCTGCTGGGTGATGGTGGATGCGCCCTGACGTGCCCCACCGGTCATGTTATGGAAGGCCGCGCGCAGGATACCAATATAGTCGACGCCGCCATGCTCATAGAAACGGTCATCTTCAATGGCCAGGACGGCCTTCTTCATGACCTCGGGGATGTCATTGAAGCGCACTACGGTCCGTCGCTCTTCCCCAAACTCGCCAATCAGGACGTTGTCTGCCGAAAAAACACGCAGAGGAATCTTCGGACGATATTCCGTCAGCGAATCGAGTGCTGGAAGGTTCGGGTACGCCATCGCCAGCATAAAGACCACTAGCAGCACTCCTGCCACGACCAGCCCGCCCGCGACGGCGGCCAGCCCGAGAATGAAGCGGCCGAAGGTGCCGTTGCGAGACGGGGTGGGGCTGTTGCGCGAAGAATCTGGGGACTGAGGAGAAGTCATGCGGGAGGGAAGGCTTGAAGGTTTAAAGGCCGGCCAATTATAACGGCAGGCCCTTTTTGCTGGCGATGGACGTTAGGCAACAGCTGGTAACAGAAGTTCTACAATGCGCTGCCGTGGATAAAAGGCAACGGAGGGCTTAGTTTCTTCGAGGAAATGTCTTTACACCCGGTATTTCTTATTGTTACGATTTAAAGCAAGTTGGACAATTTTCACCTAAGCGTTGGAATTAAAAGACTTTTTAGCATCGCTTCAGCTCATCACACGCCATTCAAAACGACAGTATGACGCCTTTAATAAAAAAGTCGTTTTCGGGGAGAAACGCAGTTGGCTCTTAATCTTGGAAGCCTATTCGGCAAGCGCAACGCTGCCCTGGTTGGTATAGACATCAGCACATCTGGGGTCAAGCTGGTGGAACTGGCGGATGCGGGCAAGAGCCAATTTCGGCTGGAACGTTATGCGTCCGAACCGCTGCCTCGTGGCGCGGTCGTCGAAGGCAATATTGAAAACATCGAGCAAGTGTCGGAGGCGGTCCGACGGGTAATGAAGAAAAGCGGCACGCGCGCCAAGCTTGTGGCGTTGGGTATGCCCACCGCATCCGTCATCACCAAAAAAATCATCCTCCCCGGTGGCTTGAGCGAGGACGAACTCGAACTTCAGGTTGAAAGCGAAGCAAGCCAGTACATTCCTTTCGCGCTGGACGAAGTGAGCCTTGATTTCGACGTGATCGGTCCGGTCCCGAACTCGCCGGAAGACGTCGAAGTGCTTCTTGCCGCATCCCGGAAGGAAAAGGTTGAGGACCGCGTGGCGGTGGCGGAGGCCGCAGGCCTGAAGCCGACCGTAATGGACATCGAATCGTACGCGGCCCGCTCTGCGCTGGAGTGTGTTTCGGACCAGTTGAACAACGCGGGAGCAGGACAGATCATCGCGTTGTTTCAGATCGGTGCGCAAAACACGCATATATCGGTTCTGCTTGACGGACAGCTTTTGTACGAACGGGAGCAGCCGTTCGGCGGAAACAAGCTCACACAAGAAATCGTCCGCAGCTACGGACTGTCCCATGAAGAGGCGGAGGCCAAGAAAAAAACCGGCGAACTGCCGGCTGGCTGGGAAAGCGAGTTGCTCGAACCTTTCCTCGAAGACGCTGCACAGGAAGTGGCGCGAGCCCTCCAGTTCTTCTTCACGTCTACGCCGTACACCCGGGTTGACCATATTTTTCTTGCCGGCGGCTGTGCCGTCATCCCTGGCATGGTCGACGCTGTTTCGAGCAAAACCGCAATTGCCACCTCGGTCGTCAGCCCTTTTACGGGCATGCAGTTGGGCGCCGGCATCCGTGAAAAGCAGTTGCGCCATGATGCTCCGGCCTATCTCGTGGCATGCGGACTGGCCATGCGGAGGTTTGGCTGATGATAAGAATTAATCTGCTCCCGCACCGCGAGGCGCGCCGCAAGGAGCGCAAGCAGGCTTTTGTCGCAATGATGATCGGTTCGGTCGTGTTGGGCGTCCTGATTGTCCTGCTAGTCAGCGGTGTCATCGCAAGCGAAGTGTCGTCGCAGACCCAGCGCAACGACTTCATCAAGGCGGAGAACGCCAAGCTCGATGCGCAGATCAAGGAAATCGCCACACTGAAACAAGAAATCGAGGCGCTCAAGGCGCGTCAGCAAGCCGTCGAGGATCTGCAAAGCGATCGCAATCAACCGGTCTATCTCATGGATGAATTGGTGAAGCAGACGCCTGAAGGCGTTCACCTGAAATCGTTCAAGCAGACTGGCCAGCGCGTTGTGCTGAACGGCTTTGCTCAATCCAACGAGCGGGTGTCGGAACTGCTGCGAAACCTGGGAAACAGTTCGCCCTGGCTTGAACGCCCCGAACTGGTGGAAATCCGTTCGGCCAGCATCGGCCAGGGACGCGATGCAAAGAAAGCGTTCGAGTTCACGGTGAACGTCGGAATCAAACGCCCGCGCGACAAGGACGTGGCTGCTGCAACGAAGCCCGTGGCAGGCGTTATCGCTGCCAGCGCGCCAGTTCCTGCGCCAAAGGCTCAAAAATGAGGGGCGCACCATGGCAGATCTAGGCAACCTCGCAAACATCGGTGACCAGTTTCGCAATCTGAGCGGTCGGCATCCAGGTCAATGGCCGCTGCTGCCGCGCTTGTTATGCGGGCTCGGCGTAATTGCGGCGGTGTCCGTTGCTGGCTGGTTCGTGCAGTTGAGCAGCCAGATTGATGAACTCAGTGCCGGCGAAGCAACCGAGATAAAGCTTAAAGAGGATTACAAAACCAAGGTTGGCCTGGCGGTAAACCTCCCAGCGCTACGCAAGCAGAAGGAACAGGTCGGCGAGTATGTCGCGACCCTGGAGAAGCAACTGCCAAGCAAAGCGGAAATGGACGCGCTACTTTCCGATATTAACCAGGCCGGCCTTGGCCGCGGTTTGCAATTCGAACTGTTCAAGCCTGGCCAGGTGGTGGTAAAGGACTTCTACGCCGAACTGCCAATCGAGATCCGCATCACTGGCAATTATCATGACGTCGGCGCATTCACCAGCGACATTGCGAATCTGCCGCGGATTGTCACGTTGAACAACATGAGCCTGAATACGGTCAAGGATGGCACGCTCGGGCTGGACGCCGTAGCGAAGACCTTCCGCTACCTCGACAAGGATGAAGTGTCGGCCCAGCGCAAGGCCGCCGCACCGAAGGGACCAATCAAATGATCGAGACTGCAACTGGCGCCCGGGCGCATGCCGGGCTTGTACGCGCCGGCCTCTCGCTTGTCCTGCTGGCGCTGCTTGCGGCCTGCGGCGACGGTGGACTGCAAGCCGAGCGGAATTGGATGGACGGAGTGAGGCAGCAGGCCCGGGTTTCCGTGACCAAGGTGGCGGAGCCGAAAAAATTTACGCCATTCACTTATGGCGCGAAAGACTCGGTCGATCCCTTCAGCCCGACCAAGCTTACCGTAGCGCTGGCCAAACAGCAGTCGAGCAGCGCAAGCGCATTCAAGCCCGACATGACACGGCGCCGCGAAGCACTCGAAGCGTACCCGCTGGACGCCTTGCACATGGTTGGAACGCTGCAGCAGAAGGGCCTGAACTACGCACTGGTCCAGGCCGACAAATCGCTGTATCAAACCAAAGTCGGCAGCTATATCGGACAAAATTTCGGAATGATCACCGCAATCAGTGATACCGAAATAAGTATCAAGGAAGTGGCACAGGACGCGTCCGGCGAATGGGTCGAACGCAAGTCGAAGCTGGAGTTGCAGGAGACGAAGAAATGATGACCGCTGAAACAGGAAGTCCCCGCGCATGTACGCGCACAATGACCGGAGCACTTCGGGTCGGCGCGACGGCTGCAGTTGCCATGTTCCTTGCTCTAATAAGCAGCGTCGCTGCCGCTCAGGAAAACGCGATTGAATCGGTTACTGCCAATCAGCAGGGCTCGAATGTAGTGGTGCGGATCGCGATGAAGGGCCCAGTCACCAAGCCGCCGATTGGATTCTCGATTACGAACCCTGCACGGATTGCACTCGACTTCGCCGGCACGACAAACAGCACCGGCGTGTCTACAAAAGAGATCGGGCTGGGTGACGTTCGGAACGTGAACGTGGTCCAGGCTGGAGAGCGCTCCCGGGTCGTCTTCAACCTGCAGCGTCCCGCAAGTTATGTCACGACCGTTGAGGGTAATACCGTAGTAGTCACGATCAACGGTAATGGCGCCCCGACCGCGATGGCGCCCGGCGCGCCGCCTGCCGCACCCAGAGCGTCGTCTGGCGCGGGTCCAGGCGTTGCGGCACAAGGCGCAATCAAGGATATCGATTTTCGTCGCGGGTCATCCGGCGAGGGCCGCGTTGTGGTCGACCTGCCTGATCGGCAGTTGGGCGTGGACGTGCGACAGCAGGGACAGACGATCGTGGTCGACTTTGCCAGAGCGTCGCTGCCTGCGGCACTGCGTCGCAAGCTCGACGTAGGCGACTTTGGCACACCCGTACGCACCGTCACCACCACCCAGCAGGGCGACAACGTCCACATGGTTATCGATGCACGCGGGCTCTGGGAACAGAGTGCCTACCAGAGCGACTCGCAACTGGTGATCGACATCAAGCCGCTTAAGGAAGATCCGAACAAGCTCACCCAGGGGACCCAAGGCTATCGCGGCGAGAAGTTGTCGTTGAACTTCCAGAACGTTGAGGTACGGGCCGTGCTGCAGGTTATCGCCGACTTCACCGGCTTGAACATCATCACGAGCGATACGGTCAGCGGCAACCTTACTCTGCGACTCAAGGATGTTCCCTGGGACCAGGCGCTCGACATCGTCTTGCAGGCCAAGGGTCTGGACATGCGCAAGAATGGCAGCGTGATATGGATCGCGCCCAAGGACGAGTTGCTGACGAAGGAAAAGCTCGAACTCGACCAGCGCTCGCAGATTGCCGAGCTTGAGCCGGTGCGCACCGAAACTTTCCAGCTCAATTATCAGAAGGCTGAATCGTTCAAGGCTATCCTCGACAATGCCGGTGGCGGTGGCAAGAGCATCCTGTCCAAGCGTGGCAGTGCGGTAATGGACCCGCGGACCAACCAGCTTTTTGTAACGGACATTCCAGCGAAGCTCGACGACATTCGCCGGCTGGTACAACGTACTGACATCGCGAGTCGCCAGGTTCTGATTGAGGCGCGCATTGTTGAAGCCAACGACACCTTTAGCCGCAATCTTGGGGCAAAGCTTGGATTCGGCGTCCAGCGACCAAATGTCAACGACCCCGCGCTCGGCAATGCGGCAGTTTTCGGCGGCCAACAGCTTCTGGTCGCGCCAAACGCAACGTCGATTGGCGGAAATTCCGTCAACCTGCCAGCGGCGGGGCTCAATGGCGCAACCGTTGGGTCTGTTGCGCTAACGCTTTTCAACGCAGCCGCTACCCGCTTCATCAGCCTTGAACTCTCGGCGCTTGAATCGGACGGCAAGGGCAAGATTCTCTCCAGCCCGCGCGTCATTACGGCGGACCAGTTGAAGGCAACCATTGAGCAAGGCACCGAGCTGCCCTATCAGACGGCAACCAGCAGCGGTGCAACCTCGTTGGCCTTCCGCAAAGCCAATCTGAAGCTCGAAGTGATACCTCAGATAACGCCGGACGGCAATGTGATCCTGGACGTAGACGTCAACAAGGACAGCGTCGGCCAGCAAACGCTGCAGGGTTTTGCCATCGATACCAAGCACGTCAAGACGCAGGTTCTGATTGAGAATGGTGGAACGGTCGTCATCGGCGGAATCTACATACAGCAGGACCGCGATACTGTCACGAAAGTCCCGTTGCTGGGTGACATACCGGTATTGGGGAATCTGTTCAAAACCACCGCGCGGACCAACGACAAGACCGAGCTTCTGATCTTCCTTACCCCGAAAATCCTTGACGATAAGGTATCAGTGAGATAATTCATTCGTGTCTGGAGAGTTCGGCCAGAGCGATTCGCGCGCTGTCCTGCGACCGCCTCTTGGCCAGTAATTCAGCCGCGATTCCGGCGGCTTCGCCAGACACCAAAAATGTGCGTCTTGCTGTTTGCTAATGCCGGCCTGGAGCCCGGGAGTGCCGGTCTGGTGCAATGACCAGGCCAGTTGGACTGATCTGTCGTGAGTGAAGCGCGTGAGCACCGCAAACCAAAATATTTTCCTCATCGGCCTCATGGGTTCCGGCAAGACGACAGTCGGCCGTGCCCTGGCCAAACGCCTGAATCTTCGCTTCGTCGATTCCGATGCTGAAATCGAGTCCCGCACCGGGGCTTCCATTCCGCTCATCTTTGAAATCGAAGGGGAGGCCAGTTTTCGTCAGCGCGAAGCCGACGTGATCGCCGACCTGACCGCCCGGCGCGGTATCGTCCTTGCCACCGGGGGCGGCGCCGTGCTGGACCCGCGCAGCCGTCGGCACCTGCGCGAACGCGGCACGGTGGTGTATCTCCGTGCCGGCGTCGACGCTATTTTGCAGCGCACGAGCCACGACCGAAACCGCCCACTGTTGCAGACGGCGGACCCGCGCCAGCGGCTCGAGGAGATGTCGAAGCAGCGAGAGCCGTTCTACCGCGAGGTCGCGCACATGACCGTAGACACGGGGCGCCCTAACGTACAATGGCTTGTGCAATCGATACTGAGCCAGCTTGACAGCGCCGGCTCGGCGCAACCAGTCCCCGCCTCCATGAACAAATCTCAGCAAGCCCCTATTTCGCTCACCGTCGACCTCGGAGATCGCAGCTATCCCATTTCCATCGGACCGGGGCTTTTGGACGACGCCGATTCGGTGCGCGCCATGATCCCTGGCTCGCATGTCGCCATCGTTACCAATACGGTGGTTGCGCCGCTCTACCTTGAGCGCTTCAACGCAACCCTGAAGGCTGCCGGCAAGACCGCGCACAGCATCGTGCTGCCCGATGGCGAGGAAGAAAAAACTTGGCAAACCCTGATGCGGGTTTTCGACGCGCTCCTTGAACAGAAATCCGACCGCAAGGTCACGCTTGTCGCCCTCGGCGGCGGTGTAATCGGTGACATGACCGGGTTTGCCGCGGCATCCTACATGCGCGGTGTGCCGTTCGTGCAAGTTCCGACCACCCTTCTGGCGCAGGTTGATTCGTCGGTCGGCGGCAAAACTGGCATCAACCATGCGCTCGGAAAGAACATGATCGGCGCCTTCTACCAGCCGCAGGCGGTGCTGGCCGACACCAACACACTGAACACGCTGCCTGCCCGCGAATTGTCGGCGGGTCTGGCCGAGGTGATCAAGCACGGCGCCATCATCGACGCCGCTTTCTTCGGCTGGATTGAAGCGAACATGCCGAAATTGCTGGACAAAGACCCGGCGGCGCTGACGTGGGCGATACGGCGTTCCTGCGAGATCAAGGCCGATATCGTGCGCCAGGACGAGCGCGAAGGCGGACTGCGGGCGATCCTGAATTTCGGCCATACCTTCGGCCACGCCATCGAATCGGGTCTCGGCTATGGCGAGTGGCTGCATGGCGAGGCTGTCGGCTGCGGCATGGTCATGGCCGCGGACCTTTCATGGCGCCTCGGGAATCTGGACGAGGCAGAGCGCGACCGGATAACTGCCGTGGTCAAGGCGGCTGGACTGCCAGTCGTTGCGCCCGATCTTGGGGCGGCGCGATGGATTGAGCTCATGCAGGTGGACAAGAAGAACGAAGGCGGGCTGATCAAATTTATTCTGCTCAAGCCGCTTGGCAGGGCGGTCGTGACCACCGTACCGGCCGAAGCGTTGCGGGCAACGCTGGAAGCATGCGTGCGGCCGCGCCCCGAATGAACGCCGAAACCGCGCTGGCAAGTTACGCTGCGCGTTCCAGCGCCTCGCCTGGTCGCCGCTTCGCCGAAGCGCCAGCGACCTCCCGCTCGGAATTTCAGCGTGACCGCGATCGCATCGTGCATTGCACCGCATTTCGCCGCCTGGAGTACAAGACGCAGGTGTTCGTGAATCATGAGGGGGATCTGTTTCGCACCCGACTGACGCACAGCATCGAGGTAGCGCAGATCGCCAGATCGATCGCGCGCAACCTCGGACTCAATGAAGACCTGGTGGAAGCCATTTCGTTGGCGCACGACCTCGGGCACACGCCGTTTGGGCATGCCGGCCAGGACGCGCTAAATGCCTGCATGAAGGACTACGGCGGCTTCGAGCACAACCTGCAAAGCCTGCGTGTGGTGGACCGCCTGGAAGAGCGCTACGGCGCCTTCGATGGACTGAACCTCATGTTCGAGACACGGGAAGGCGTGCTGAAGCACTGCTCGCTGCCGAATGCCGCAAGGCTGGGCGATGTCGGCCGTCGCTTTATCGAAAGAAAGCAGCCAACGCTGGAAGCGCAACTTGCCAATCTGGCGGACGAAATCGCGTACAACAATCATGATATTGACGATGGCCTGCGGTCCGGGCTGTTGACCATACCGCAGCTCGACGAAGTAGATTTCTTCGCACGCAATCGGCGCGAGGTGGAACTGGTCTTCCCCGGCATTACCGGACGGCGTGCCATCAATGAAACGGTGCGGCGCATGATCAACGCGCTAATCGTGGACGTTATTGCCACGTCCCGGGAGAACATCCTCGCCGCCAAAATCCACACCGTTGATGACGTGCGCAACGCACCGCCATTGATCACATTCTCCTCTGCGATGCAGGACGAGGCGGCCACCCTGAAGCGCTTCTTGCGCCGCAATCTGTACCAGCACTTCCAGGTTAACCGCATGACCAGCAAGGCGCGTCGCGTAGTCACGGAACTGTTTGGCGCCTTTATAAACGAGCCCGTCTTGCTTCCTCCGGATTACCAGGTCGGTGCCGCAAGCGGGGAGGCGCCATCACCGGACACGGCCACGGCGGAGCAGGCGCGCAAGGTGTCCGACTACATTGCCGGCATGACTGATCGCTATGCGATGCGGGAGCACCGGAGGCTGTTCACTGTCGGCGAGATTTAAGCGCGGTGTCGCCGGGCGAAGGCAAGGGCGCAAGGCGCCGCAACACACTCGAGCAGAACTTTAAACGCGAATGCAGGGCCAGTCGCGGTGGCGCCCCATGGCAAGTGCCTCGTAAAATCAAAAAGGGCGGCATCTCTGCCACCCTTGATTACGTGCCTTGAAGGCAGCGCCGGTACGGGAGTTCGCTCAGGAAGCGGGCACTCCGGCCGGCAGGTCGTCAGGACCGCCATCGACATCAGCGTCCGACTGAACTTCGCTGATGCGCTTGATGCCGTCGTGTTGATGATTCTGGATCTTGGATTTGTACTTGATGACCTGACGGTCCAGTTTGTCGATCAGTGCGTCGATTGCGGCGTACAGGTCATGCGCAATGCTTTCAACATGAAGGTATGTGCCGCGCAGGTGTAGATTAATTTCTGCCTTTTGTCGTTTGTCTTTATCCGCTGGTTTGTCCACAGTCAGTATGACGGCGGCATCAATGACATGATCGAAATGGCGTTTGATTCGCTCCAGTTTCGCTTCTACATATTCCCGGATGGCGGGTGTCAATTCGAGGTGATGTCCACTGATGGTGAGATTCATGCGACGCTCCTTTGAAATGTGCCGCCACCACTTGCGCCTTGCGCTTCATGGAAAACGAACCAGGTCGGTTGTGGCAGCAGATGACGAGTGCTAAAGCCGGATGGCTTGCTTACAAGGACTTGCGCAGATTGACTGGAGGTATCTTTAGGGCTTCACGGTATTTGGCTACCGTCCGGCGAGCAACCACCATGCCCTGTTCCGCCAGCATATCTGCGATCTTGCTATCGGAAAATGGGATTTTGGGGTCTTCAGCTCCTATCAATTGTTTGATGAGTGCGCGAATTGCCGTGGAAGAGGCTTCCCCTCCCGCTTCGGTCGCGACGTGGCTACCGAAAAAGTATTTCAGCTCAAACATGCCATGCGGGGTAAGCATGTATTTTTGAGTTGTCACTCGGGAGATAGTGCTCTCGTGTAGGCCTAGTGTATCAGCTATCTCACGCAAGACAAGAGGGCGCATCGCCACTGCGCCATGAGAGAAAAAGTTGCGTTGCCGCTCTACGATCGCCTGTGCGACGCGCAGGATTGTATCGAAGCGTTGCCGCATATTCTTGATCAGCCACTTGGCTTCCTGGAGCTGCGAGGCGAGCGATCCTTCACCCTTGCTTTGCTTCAGAATGTTGGCGTACAAGGCGTTCACGCGAAGTCGCGGCATGACGTCGTGATTGAGCGTCACCTGCCAACCAGTCTTTGAGCGCTTGACTATCACGTCAGGCACCACGAAGTCCGAAGTATCGCTTGCGAACTGCGAACCCGGATGCGGATTGCATTGGCGGATGACCACCTGCGCTTCCCGCAAGTCTTCATCGTCACAGTCGAGCGCCTTCTTCAGCTTATTGAAGTCGCGCTGCGCAAACAGGGTCAAGTGGTTTTCGACGATAGAAAGCGCCATGCGACGCGTCACCATCGGCACACGCGGCATCCGACGAATTTGCAACGCCAGGCATTCCGAAGCATTGCGAGCGCCCACGCCGGCCGGCTCGAAACTTTGCACCAGTTTCAGGGCAATCGAGAGTTCTTCCGGTTCGATGCCCAATTCCTCGGGCAGCCGCGCATGAATGTCCTCCAGCGACTCTTCAAGGTAGCCATTGTCGTTCAGGGCATCCACGATCAGTTCCACCAGCGCGCGGTCGCGCAGGTTCCGAACCGTGAGCCGGGACTGCTCAGCTAAATGCTCCCGCAATGTCGTTTCGTGCGCTTCGATCTGTGGCCGGGCGTCGTCATCTTCCGGCGCCTTGGAAGTGCGCGCGACGTCGTCGAAGCTCCAGTCGGTATCGCTGGCGGGCGCCTCCGGTGCATCGCGCATCTCGCCGGAGTCGGGCGCCTCGTACGGCGCATCGCCGTCTTGTGAGGGGGCGGACTGCTCCCCCATCCCGTCGTTCAAGCCAGACTCGGTCGAAGCGGGCGTCGGCGCCACGCTGCCATCGGTAAGCAAGCGCACCGAGTGGTCCAGCGGGTCATCAAGCCGCTCGAGCAACGGGTTGTCAGACAGTATTTGCTCCAGTTCCTGGTGCAGTTCAAGCGTGGAAAGTTGCAATAGCCGAATAGACTGCTGCAGCTGCGGCGTCAGCGCAAGATGTTGCGAGATTCGAAGTTGTAGGGTCTGCTTCATTGTTCGGTCGCGGCTTACATCCTGAAGTGTTCGCCGAGATAGACTCGACGCACGGATTCGTTGGCGATAATGTCATCCGGGCTGCCACTGGCCAGCACCGCACCCTGGTTAATGATGTAGGCGCGATCACAAATGCCGAGCGTCTCACGCACATTGTGGTCCGTAATCAGCACGCCAATACTGCGCTCCTTCAGAAAACGTACGATTCGCTGAATTTCAATAACCGCAATCGGATCGACACCTGCAAACGGCTCATCCAGAAGGATGAAGCGTGGATTGGTGGCCAGCGCCCGCGCAATTTCCACACGCCGCCTTTCTCCGCCAGAAAGCGAGAGCGCCTGGTTGCCGGACAGCTTCTCAATCTGCAAATCGGACAGGAGCGTCGCAAGGCGTTCATCAAGGCGGGCACGCGAAAGCGGCTTTCCGTTCTCCCGCTGCAATTCCAGTACAGCACGGATGTTGTCTTCTACCGTCAACTTTCGAAATACCGACGCTTCCTGCGGCAGATAGGACAGCCCCATCACGGCCCGGCGGTGAATCGGGAGCCGGGAGATATCAACGCCATCCAGATCGATTTCACCGGCGTCCGAGGCGACCAGTCCGACGATCATGTAGAACGATGTGGTTTTCCCGGCGCCGTTCGGCCCGAGCAAACCAATCACTTCGCCGCTTTCCACTTCGAGCGAGACGTCGCGTACCACCTGGCGCGCGCCATAGCTTTTCTGCAGACCACGAACACTCAACCGGCTTGCCATCGATGATCCCTACTTCTTTTTGCTGTCGTTGCGTGGCTGAATGACGGCCCTGATGCGGCCGGCGCCCGGTTTGCTTTCGCCGTTCGCCATGTTGTTGACCGAGTAGAATTCCGCCCTGCTGTCATAGGAAATGTATTCGCCGTCCACCTGGTCTGTGGTGACGGCACCGTCAAGCAACTTCACCCTGGCTTTGACGAAAAATTTCGCCACTTCGGATTTGCCGTCATATTCGATCCGGTCCGCGGCCTGGCCCTCCATCCACAGATCTGGGCCGCCGTCTCGCTTCTGGCGGAAGGTTGCAAGCCCGCCGGGAGGCGCATACAGCGTTGCGTACTGATAGCCTTCCGGGTCCTGCGTCACGACCATCTTTTCGGACTTCATGGTCACGGTGCCTCGGGTCAGTACAACGTTGCCGATGAAGGTGTTGACCTGCTTGACGTCGTCGTAGGCCATCTGGTTCGCCTCGACGTTCGTCGGCTTGTCGGCGTCCGCCTTCTCGGCATGCGCAACGCCGACCACCATGGCGCCGAGTATGAGAAACAGGGCAGTCAGGCTTCTCATGAATGCGCCTTCATAGTATGCGGTAGGTTATACAGGATGGTTTCACGGTTTTCACTCAACGCCCGGTCTCCGGTTTTGCAGCTTGATAGGTCGCATGCACCTTGCTGTCGAGGTGCAGCTCTCGGGTGGCATTGTTGGCGGTCATGCCGGTGCCAATAAGTTTGGAAGTCCCAAGCGTAATTTCAACCGGCTTGTCGGTCTTGACGATGTCCTCATCCGGCAAAAGAAGCAGGTATTCCGAGGTAAGGTGAAAATGGTCAGATGTCGGGGTCGCCGGCCGGTCCATGTGGACATCGTCGTACATGTGGATCTTGCTGTTGTTCTGGTCCACCGTCGCCCGCTTTGAGGTTGCGGTCATGGCCGGCCGGTCCGCCGCAAGGCTGTGGACTAGCGGCAGCACGACTGCATTGGTATCGTCGCCAGGGTAATGGGTTAGTCGCTTTCCGGAAATGTCGTATTGCGCCTCCCCAGTCGGTGACATGCGCACGAAATTGAAGTCGTCGATATAGTAGTCCGGCTCTGTGCGGGGTGGCCTCGGCGCGTCACCATCCATTGAACGACGCATCACTTCCAGCACCCAAAAGCTGCCGAGGGCGAGAGCCCCACAGAGCGAGATCAGGACGATCAGGTTGAATCGTCGGGCAGCGCGTCCGGACGTCATGCCAGATACGGCGCCACTGCCGCCTCATACTTGCCCTGGGCACGCAGAATCAGGTCGCATAGCTCGCGTACAGCGCCTTGGCCCCCGCATGCCTGTGTTACGTAGTGGACCCGGGCTCGCACTTCCGGATGGCCCTGCGCAACACTTGCCGCGAATCCAACCCGCAACAGCACGGGAAGGTCGATCACATCGTCGCCAATAAATCCGCACTGCTCGGCCGCCAGACCGGTCTGCGCAAGCAGCGCGTTGAAGGCGGACAGTTTGTCATGGACACCCTGGAAAAGGTGTGCGATGCCAAGATCGGCCGCCCGGCGCGCGACGATCGGCGATGTGCGGGCACTGATGATCGCCACTGCCACGTCAGCCTGCTGCAGCAGCTTGATGCCATGTCCGTCCAGAACGTTGAAGCGCTTGATCGATTCGCCGTCCGGCCCGTAAAACAGCCCGCCGTCGGTCAGCACGCCGTCTACATCGAGGATGAGCAGCCGCAAGCTTGCGGCACGCGACAAAACGGCGGGGTCTGGCTGGGGAGCGACACGCATCAGATAACCTTGGCGCGAGTCAGATCGTGTATATGCAGCGCGCCAACCAGCTTGCCGTCCGTATCGGTTACCAAAAGCTGGTTGATTCGGTACTGCTCCATTATCTTGACGGCTTCGACCGCAAGCTGGTCCGGCCCGACCGAGCGCGGCGAACGGTGCATCACATCGGCAATCCTGATTCGGGAAAAGTCCTGCACGTTTTCGAGAAGCCGGCGCAGATCGCCGTCAGTAAACACGCCCTCCAGATGGAAGTCGGCATCGACCACTGCAGTCATTGCAATGCCCTTGCGAGTGATTTCAAGCAACGCGGCCGACAGGCTGACGTCGCCCGCGACTGCCGGAATCGCCTCGCCGCTACGCATGACGTCGCGCACATGGGTCAGGAGCTTTCTACCCAGCGCACCGCCTGGGTGGGAGCGAGCGAAGTCATCCTCGCGGAAACCGCGGGCGTCCAGCAGCGCAACGGCGAGCGCGTCGCCCATGGCAAGCGCTGCGGTCGTGCTCGCGGTCGGGGCAAGGTTGAGCGGACACGCTTCCTTGGCAACACCGACGTCAAGGTGCACCGCGGCAAGCTTGCCAAGGCTGGAATCAGCGTTGCCGGTCATGGCAATCAGGGCGGTTCCCATCCGCTTTATCACCGGTACGATCGACATCAATTCGTCCGACTCGCCTGAATTGGAAATGGCGATGAAGGCGTCGTTTTCGGTAATCATGCCGAGGTCGCCGTGCGCTGCCTCGGCGGGATGCACGAATAGTGCAGGCGTCCCGGTCGAAGACAGGGTTGAGGCGATCTTGCGAGCAATATGGCCTGACTTCCCCATGCCGGAAACGACAACCCGGCCGGTGCAGCCCAACAGCAGGGCCACGGCGCGTGGAAAGCTTTGGGTTTCGTCAGTCCGCAGCCGGTCTATCAGGGAAAGGATTGCATCCGCCTCGATCTGCAACGTCTCCCGCGCCATCGCGACGAGATGCGCAGAAACCTTCGCGTCGAGCGGTAGGGAAGTCGCAGCTGGCGGTGTTTTTACATCGGATACACTCATGCCGGAAAGTATAAACGAAATACCCAAGCAAAAAATCTGCCAGTTCTGGCAAACTAGGTCGTATTGATTAACCTCAGAGGTCTTGCATACCGGCTGTCGCCGCAAAGCGCGATAGTGCGGACTTCACCGAAAACGAGCTCGAGTAAAGGTAGTCGCCATGTTCTCTCAGCTTGAGTTGACGCTTCTGCTCCTGGGTGCCGCCGTGCTGGGTGTCGTCGGTTTTCGAATGCTCCACCTGCCGCCCATGCTTGGCTACCTGGCGGTCGGCATCGTCGTCGGACCCCACGCGCTGGGCTGGGCCCAGGATAACGCCACGACGCACGGCCTCGCTGAGTTTGGCGTCGTATTCCTGATGTTCTCCATCGGCCTTGAGTTTTCGTTGCCGAAGTTGTGGTCCATGCGGCGCAGCGTATTCGGGCTTGGCCTGGCGCAAGTACTCCTTACCATCGCCTCGGCCATGCTTCTGGGACTGCTATCGGCGTGGCTGTTGCCTCAATTCATTTCCCTAAGCTGGCGGGCGTCGTTTGCGCTTGGCGGTGCGCTTGCCATGTCGTCCACCGCGATCGTCTCGAAAATCCTGACCGAACGCATGGAACTGGAAAGCGAGCATGGACGGCGCATCATCAGCATCCTGTTGTTCCAGGATCTTGCCTTGGTGCCGCTCCTGATACTGATTCCGGCGCTCGCCAATCCCCAGGACGTTGCCGCCACGCTGGGCTGGGCTGCACTCAAGGCTGTCTTCGTACTGGTGCTGCTGCTCTTTATCGGGCAGAAGCTTTTGCGTGGCTGGTTCCAGGTGGTGGTAAAGCGCCGGTCCCAGGAACTGTTCATGCTGAACCTGCTACTCATTACGCTCGGCGCCGCATGGATAACCGAACGCGCCGGCCTGTCGCTCGCACTTGGGGCCTTCATCGCAGGCATGCTGATCTCCGAGACGGAATACAAGCACCAGGTCGAGGAGGACATCAAACCGTTCCGTGATGTTTTGCTTGGATTGTTTTTTGTCACCATTGGCATGTTGCTCAATGTGCGACTGGTTATAGAGTACTGGTGGCTGGTGTTGCTGCTACTTGCCGGACCGGTGCTGCTCAAATTCGCCTTGATTGCCGGACTCACCCGGTTGTTTGGCGGAGCGACCGGCCCCTCGCTGCGCACCGGCCTCGCGCTGGCGCAGGCTGGTGAATTCGGCTTTGTGCTATTGAATCAAGCGCAGGGCCTGCAGCTTATTGATCCCCTCGTCATTCAACTGATTCTCGCGTCAATGGTGCTTTCAATGCTGATTGCGCCCTTCGTGCTGGCGCATTCGGACGCCATTGTCATGAAGCTGTCCGCCAACGAATGGATGATGCAGTCCGTTACCCTTACCGAGATTGCTGCGCGGACCATGACCACCCAGAAGCACGTCATCATTGCCGGGTTTGGACGCAGCGGCCAGAGCCTCGCGCGCCTGCTGGAGGAAGAAAAGATTCCCTACCACGCGCTCGACCTGGACCCGGAGCGGGTACAGGAGGCGCAGGCTGCCGGCGCCCATGTCTCCTACGGCGATGCGGCACGCCGAGAAAGCCTGGTGGCTGCCGGCATCCATCGCGCCGCTGCGATGGTCATCACCTATGCCAGCACCCCGTCGGCGATCAAGACGCTTCATTTCGCCCATGAGCTTGAGCCGGCGCTGCCAGTTATCGTGCGCAGCCATGACGACGCGGACATAGAAAAGCTGCGCAACAGTGGCGCGGCCGAAGTCGTGCCGGAGGCGATAGAAGGCAGCCTCATGCTGGCCTCCCATGCCTTGCTGATGATGGGCGTACCGCTTCGCCGCGTGGTGCACCGGGTGCAGCAAGCGCGCGGCGAGCGCTATGCTTCCATGCGCGGCTACTTCCATGGCGTTGGCGACGCCGCCGATGACGACGAGCACCTGCACCTGCGCCTGCATTCAGTCGCTCTGTCAGAAAGCGCGCAGGCAATCGGAAAATCGCTGGCGGCACTAGGCCTGGCCAAGCTTGGCGCTGAGGTGACGGCAATCCGGCGGAGCAAAAAGCGAGTGGAAGTCACTCAACAATCCGTTTTCGAAGCGGGTGATATCGTAGTGCTGCGCGGTGACACCGAAAGCATTGCCAGGGCTGAAGCGCGCCTGCTGAAATCCTGACCGCGCGACGTGTCACAGCCTGCCAGCCAGGTTCATGCGGACGCCAAACTTGCCCAGGAGATTTCGCCCGATGGCCTCTGCCGCCAAGCTCGCCATAAGTATCGTCGCCATTTTGGTCGTCGTCGGTGCAGTGGCCGCCTGCTCACCCGTTGCCGCCATCAATGCGCTCACGCCATCAAGCACTTATACGCTCCATCCCGATATCGCCTATGGGCCGGACCCGCGCCAAAAACTCGACGTTTATATTCCGCGCAACCGGCAAAAGCCTGCCCCGATAGTCACGTTCTTTTATGGCGGAAACTGGAACAGCGGTTCCCGCAAGGATTACCAGTTCGTCGGCGAAGCAATGGCCTCGCGCGGCATGGTGGTCGTGATTGCGGATTACCGGCTTTACCCGCAAGTACGCTATCCCGAATTCCTGAATGATTGCGCTGCGGCAGTGGCGTGGACGGTGCGCGAGGCGGTCAACCATGGCGGCGATCCCGGCCAACTTTTTATCATGGGTCACAGCGCCGGCGCCTATAACGCCGCGGAACTCGCGCTCGATTCCCGCTGGCTGGCGACGCAGGGTCTCTCGCCATCGATCTTCAAGGGATTCATCGGCCTGGCTGGTCCCTACGACTTCATTCCGATCGAAAATGCCGACACAAAACCTGTGTTCTTGTATCCAGATACGCCGCCGGATTCGCAGCCGATCAACCATGCATCGGCGTCATCACCGCCGACGTTGTTGATAGCGTCCAACCGCGACAGCCTCGTCAATCCGGTGCGCAATACCGGGGGACTGGCGAAGCGCTTGCGGGCCGCCGGTGTGCCGGTTGAAGAAGTGTATTTCGACCGCACCACGCATACAACCCTGATCGGCGCAATGTCGCGGCCGTTGCGCGCGCTTGCCCCGGTGCTGGACACAGTCGCTTCATTTGTCGCCGCCAGGTCGGGCTCCTGAAACGCTGTTCAAGCATAGCCACCGGTTCCTACCGAGCCGCGATGGGGGCCGGCTTGGCTGACCAATCGTTTAGAATGCGGGCTGGAAAATTGTGGTTCACGCGTCGCGCGTGACGAGAGAAGCAGGCGATGGAAGCGTTTGAACGCATACTCGGAATCATCCTTCCAGTATTTGCGGTGATTGCAATCGGCTATGCGTATGCACGCCTGCGTGGCGACACCGTCCGAACCGACATGGCGGCGGCGAACCGGCTCAGTATGGAGATACTGTCGCCGATGCTGGTGTTCAGCGCGCTCGCGGCCAGAGATTTCGACGTCAGCCAGAATGCACTCCTCATGCTGGCTGGTGTGCTCATTTCGCTAGGGTCCGGATTGATCGCCTGGCCCGTGGCAAAGTTGCTCGGTTACGACGTGCGCAGTTTCGTGCCGCCGATGATGTACAACAATTGCGGCAATATGGGATTTCCGCTGGCGGTGATGGCCTTTGGTCCACCCGGGTTGTCGCAAGCCGCCGCGCTCTTCATGGCGGGGAATGTCGTGTACTTCACGCTCGGGATTCGCATTATTGAAGCGGGACATCCGGAGCGGCGCACTGCCTTTATCCAGTTCTTCCTGAGCCCCATCATGCTGGCCATGATCGCCGGCTTTGCGTTCGCGCTGCTGCACCTTCATTTGCCCGCATGGCTGTTCGAGGGCATCCGGCTGCTCGGCAGCGCCACCATTCCGCTTATGCTCTTTGCGCTCGGCGTGCGTTTGCTTGACGTGAATTTTCGCAGTTGGCACATCGGCGTAGTGGGCGCCATCGTTTGCCCGGTCGCAGGCCTTGCCATGGCGTTACTGCTGGACCAGGTGCTGCATTTGACGCCAGTTCAGCGCGGCCAAATGTACCTATTTGCATCCTTGCCGCCGGCGGTATTCTGCTTCCTGATAGCGGAGCAGTACCGTCAAGAGCCCGACAAGGTCGCGTCAATCGTATTAATCGGCAACCTCGCCGCCGTGGTGTTCGTTCCGGTGGGATTGTGGTTGGGGCTGCGTTGAAGGTTTTTTTGTCGACCGTGCGGTATCGGCTTGGGGAATCAGGCTGTTTGCCGAATCTGAAAACGCGCGCCGTCAACCGCTGAATCTACCGCTCCGGAATCCGCTTCCGCCACCTCGACCCGGTCAACCCGAGCCGAAACCGGGCCGCGATGCGCCCAGTCGATTAACCGGCCTACCGTGGCAGGGTCGCCGATAACCAGTGCCTCGACCGAGCCATCGAACCGGTTTCGCACCCATCCCCGCACGTCAAGCTTGCCAGCCTCGTGCGCCAGCGTGGCGCGGTATCCGACGCCTTGAACGAGTCCCGTTATCCGCAAGCGTTTGGTGACCATGTCAACCACGGGGCATTACTTCTTTTTCAGCATGGGCGCGAGGTATTTGCCGGTGAAGCTCTTTGCGTTCCCCGCAACGTCTTCCGGCGTGCCGGTTGCAATGATCTGCCCGCCGCCAGCGCCGCCTTCGGGGCCGAGATCCACCACCCAGTCCGCGGTCTTGATGACGTCAAGGTTGTGCTCAATGATGACCACGGTATTGCCTTGGTCGCGCAGCCGGTGAATAACCTTCAAGAGCAAGTCGATATCATGGAAATGCAAGCCCGTGGTCGGCTCGTCCAGTATGTATAGCGTGCGTCCCGTATCGCGCTTGGACAGTTCCAGGGAAAGCTTCACGCGCTGCGCTTCGCCGCCGGATAACGTTGTGGCGCTCTGACCGAGGCGAATGTAGCCGAGGCCGACATCGAGCAGTGTATGCAACTTGCGCGCAATGACCGGTACCGGCTTGAAAAATTCATGCGCTTCTTCGACCGTCATGCCGAGCACTTCAGTCACGTTCTTTCCCTTGTAATGGACCTCAAGGGTTTCCCGGTTGTAGCGCTTGCCGTGGCAGACGTCGCATGGCACGTACACGTCCGGCAGAAAATGCATTTCGACCTTCAAAACGCCATCGCCCTGGCACGCCTCGCAGCGGCCGCCCTTGACGTTAAAGGAGAAGCGTCCCGCCGAATAGCCGCGCTCCTTCGCCATGGGAACGGTCGCGAACAGGTCGCGGATCGGCGTGAAAAGGCCGGTGTACGTCGCGGGATTGGAGCGCGGCGTACGGCCAATCGGCGCCTGGTCCACCGAGATCACCTTGTCGAAGTGTTCCATGCCCGTGACCGATTCATGCGCTGCGGGTTCGGCCTGCGAGCCATACAAATGGCGCGCCGCGGCATGGTAAAGCGTGTCGTTGACCAGCGTCGATTTGCCCGAGCCAGATACGCCGGTAATGCAGGTCAGCAAGCCAATCGGCAATTTGAAAGTCACATTCTTGAGGTTGTTGCCGCTGGCCCCATTGATGACAAATTGCCGGCGCGGATCCGGGGCGGTACGCTTCGCCGGAATCTTGATTCCCAGCGTGCCGTTCAGGTACTGCGCTGTCAGGGATTTCTTGTTTTTGAGGATTTGTGCAAGCGTTCCTTCCGCGATGATATGGCCGCCATGCACGCCAGCGCCGGGGCCCATGTCGACCACATAGTCGGCGCAGCGAATCGCGTCTTCGTCGTGTTCCACCACGAGCACACTATTGCCGATGTCCCGCAGGTGCCGCAGGGTCTCAATCAGGCGATCGTTGTCGCGCTGGTGCAAGCCGATCGATGGTTCGTCCAGCACATACATGACGCCGGTCAGGCCGGAGCCAATCTGCGATGCCAGACGAATGCGCTGCGCTTCGCCGCCGGAGAGCGTGTCGGCGCTGCGCTCGAGCGAAAGGTAATCAAGCCCGACGTTGTTCAGGAACTTGAGGCGCGAAATGATTTCCTTGATGATGCGGTCCGCAATTTCCTTCTTCGCCCCTTTCAGCTTCAAGTTTTCAAAGAACGCCAGAGTTTCGCGCAGCGGGGTGGCAGCCACTTCATAAATTGCGCGCTGCTGCGCACCGTTGCCAACCTTGACGAAGCGCGCCTCAATGCGCAATCGCGCGCCATCGCACGAAGGACATACCTTCTGGTTGATAAATTTTGCCAACTCTTCCTTGACCGCCATTGAATCGGTCTCGCGGTAACGTCGCTGCAGGTTGTTGACCACGCCTTCAAAGGTATGCTCGCGGACCACCGCCCGTCCACGCTCGTTAATGTAGGTGAACGGAATAGTCTGCTTCCCGGAGCCATTCAAGACCGCCTGCTGCGAACTCGCAGGCAGTTTTTCGAACGGGGTATCGATGTCGAACTCGTAGAACGCGGCGAGGTTCGACAGCATCTGAAAATAGAATTGATTGCGGCGGTCCCAACCCTTGACTGCGCCGGATGCCAGCGACAAATTCGGGAAGGCGACGATGCGCTTGGGATCGAAGAACTCGATGTGGCCAAGGCCGTCGCATTCGGGGCAGGCGCCCATCGGGTTATTGAACGAGAACAGGCGCGGTTCCAGTTCCTGCAGCGAGTACCCGCAGACAGCGCAAGCGAACTTGTTGGAGTAGATATGCTCTTTGCCGCCTTCCATTTCAACCGCGACGGCACGGCCATCCGCAATGCGGAGGGCAGTCTCAAAACTCTCCGCCAGGCGCTGCTTGATATCGGCCTTGGTCTTCACCCGGTCGATAACCACATCAATCGTGTGCTTCTCTGTCTTTTTCAATTTCGGCAGGTCGTCGACTTCGTAGATACGTGCCGCGTGCGTGCCGCTTTGGATTCGGAAGCGTACAAAGCCTTGGGCTTGCATCTGCTCGAACAAGTCCACATGCTCACCCTTGCGGTTCGCAACGACCGGGGCCAGTATCATCAAGCGCGTGTCTTCCGGTAGCGCCAGCACGGCATCCACCATTTGCGAAACCGACTGAGCCGCCAGCGGATTCTCCGGATGTTCGGGGCAATACGGCGTACCCACCCGCGCGTACAAAAGGCGAAGGTAATCGTGGATCTCCGTCACCGTGCCGACGGTCGAGCGCGGATTGTGGGAAGTCGCCTTTTGTTCTATCGAGATGGCAGGGGACAGTCCTTCGATCAGGTCGACGTCCGGCTTCTCCATCAGTTGCAAGAACTGACGCGCGTACGCAGACAGCGACTCAACGTAGCGGCGCTGGCCTTCGGCATACAGCGTGTCAAACGCGAGCGAAGACTTGCCCGACCCGGAAAGACCGGTGATGACGATCAGCTGATTGCGAGGTAGATCAAGATTGATGTTCTTCAGATTGTGTGTGCGGGCACCACGAATACGGATTTCTTCCATGAATTCTTTCAGTAAAAGCTGCGGCGCCCCCGGCTTCGTTTCCGATGGTGAAAGCGCAATGATCTTTGTAAAAGCGGGCCGATTCTGACGCCGACTGGCCGGCTAGTTTCTTGGGCCAACCTGATACTATAGCGGGTTTTAAAGTGCGTCGTAGCGGCTACCCCGCGCCCTCACTTTGTCACTTCCCCCTCGTCCCTATGTCGTCTGTCAGCCCGCCACTCGCGTCAGCGAACAAGTCTTCCCGCATGTCGCCCCTGGAAATCCGTGCGAGCGCCTCGCTTGCCTCAATCTTTGCATTGCGCATGCTCGGGTTGTTCCTTGTCCTGCCGGTACTTGCCGTCCATGCGAAAACGATGCCCGGCGGGAACGACGCGAGCATGGTTGGTCTGGCGCTGGGAATTTACGGACTGACCCAGGCACTCGGACAGATTCCCTTCGGTAGCGCGTCCGATCGATTCGGTCGCAAGCCGGTGATCATTGTCGGCCTGCTGCTGTTTGCGCTTGGCTCCTTCATCGCCGCCGGCGCGGACAGCCTGGTCGGGGTGACGGTCGGGCGCGCGGTACAGGGTTCCGGTGCAATTTCGGCGGCCGTGACGGCTTTTATTGCCGACGCAACGCGCGAAGAGCATCGTACCAAGGCAATGGCAATGGTCGGCGTGTCGATTGGATTGACCTTCGCTTTCTCGCTTGTCGCTTCCCCGTTGCTGTATGCGGCGCTTGGCATGCGCGGCCTCTTCGTGCTGATCGGCGCACTCTCGCTGGTCGCCATTGTGGTCTTGCTGCGGGTGGTGCCGAAAGCGCCGCTTGTGCCGCGCGGCCGCGCCGCCTTTCGGGACGTGCTTGCAAACCCTGAGTTGATGCGGCTGAACTTCGGCGTGTTTGCATTGCATTTCACGCAGATGGCCATGTTCGTCGTTATTCCGTCGGCGCTGGTACGCTATGGCGACTTGCCGGTCGGGGAACACTGGAAGATCTACCTTCCGGTCGTCGTGCTCTCTTTTGCGTTGATGCTTCCGCCGATTTTTGTGGGCGAAAAGCGGGGGAAGATGAAGCAGGTGTTCGTCGGCGCTGTGGCGCTGTTGCTAGCGGTGCAGGTCGGCATGTTTTTCGCAGTCTCGTCCAGCCATGTTCACCTGAGCGCGCTGGTACTCTTGCTGCTCGGGTTCTTCGTTGCGTTTAACGTTCTTGAGGCAAGCCAGCCTTCACTCGTTTCGCGAATTGCGCCTGCAGAAGCGAGGGGTGCGGCGCTTGGCGTGTACAACACATTGCAGGCCTTGGGCTTGTTCTGCGGGGGTGCGATCGGCGGTTATCTGGTGCAGCATGCGGGGCCGTCGACAGTCTTCATTTTGGGAGCAGTGCTGACAGCCGGCTGGCTTATAATCGCTTCCAGCATGAAAAGCCTGCCTCGCCGCGCCAGTTCCATACAGCCGGCAGTAGCCTGAGTCGCAAAAATGTTTTCGTCGTTTTTCTAATCCTTTCGAACCCTTACGACCACCTTGCAGGAGCAGAACCATGGCCTCGGTCAATAAAGTCATCATCGTCGGCAATCTTGGCCGGGATCCAGAAACGCGGTATATGCCCAGCGGTGATGCGATGACAAACATCGCTGTGGCCACAACTGACAAGTGGAAAGACAAAGCCAGCGGCGAACAGAAGGAAGCGACGGAGTGGCATCGGATCGCTTTCTTCGGCAAGTTGGCCGAAATCGCGGGCCAGTATCTGAAGAAGGGCTCACAGGTCTACATCGAGGGCAAACTGCGCACGCGCAAGTGGACCGACAAGGAAGGCGCAGAAAAGTACACGACCGAGATCATTGCCGACACCATGCAGATGCTGGGAAGCCGGCAGGGCATGGGCGGTTCGTCTGCTGACGAGGGAAGCTACAGCGGATCAAGTGGCGCGCCTGCGCAGCGTCCGGCCTCGGGAGGCGCATCGTCCGGCAGCGCATCTCGCCCGGCATCAAAGCCTGCGCCGAACTTTTCGGATATGGACGACGACATCCCGTTTTAATTCGTACTATGTTGTTTATTTGTTGATTGCAGGCCTGTTCTTCGAGAGAAGAACAGGCTTTTTCTTTACTAACGCTCCGCTCCAATGTCGATTGCAGAAATCGCTGAACTACTTTTCGGCGGAAACGGTCGGTATAGGAGCGCGTCCCTGTCTTTCAAGTTTCAAACGGAATTTGCCTGGCGACGTTTCCACGGACCCAGTCAGATAAGCCCATTCTAACTAATTCGGCTTGCCATTTTCGGAAGTCCGGGTCGGCCAACATTGCGTCATAGCATTTTCCGTAGGCCGAGAAACTTTCGAACGCCACGGTGAGCGCCAGATTCCCCATTTCGCCGACCGTGACGGCCCAGAGTGACACGTCTGCGGCACCGTGTTTTTTCCAAAACTTTCCTCCCGCTTTAGCGCTTTCCATAACGCTGGGCATATCACTGCCTGGGCGCGCCTTGAAAACGAACTGAGCAATCATGGTCATTGTTCTTCTCCTTTGGTTAACACACCTCGGTGGCAACTCTCGTAACGCCCGGCGGGCCAATAAATCCCACTCAAGCTCGCCTTACGGACGAGGTTGTCCACTGGACAGACTAGGCGCCGCACATCGGACAAGCAAGGAATTGCAGAATAGTTAATCAAACGACGGCAAAGCTAAGGCGAGCAACGCTAGCCGAGGGATTGCTCGCAGGGCGGAATCCAATGCGCCAGTGCAATAGCGAATGCCTTGAAACCGTGGACTCGTTGGGGCATTTGGATGACTGCTGCGATCGGGCAGTGACCGCCTGGTCAACGAAATTTCCGGCGTTTGAGCCGAACGGGCTGCAGTCGGGTCGGTGTTGCAGCAAGAAAGTTAAACGTCCTCGTAGTCTTCCATCTCAACGTCTTTGTCGAACAGAACGTTGTAGGCAGCAAACAGCGTTGCGACGACGAGCCCGACTCCTGCGATCGCAACGAATACCACCAGTCCTGGTTCCATCTTGCCATCTCCTGTTGGCCGGCGTCGGCGCTGGGCTATGGACGCTCGCCGGCTTCGCGATGATATAAACCTAGCTCACTGCGAAGACTTTTCGTTGACACAGGCCAAACCGCTACAATCCAGTGCAGCTCACAGGCGATCAAGGTCAGTCGTGTCAGCAAATCGTCAGGGCACAAAGCTGAGTTTCTCAGTTCGCTGCCCTTCATACGCAACTCCTGGGTCAATACGATGGCACGTCACCCAAGGCTCGTGGTTCCCGGATACGCTCACCACGTCTTGCAACGCGGGGTGTCCGGCCAAGCGCTCTTTTCCGACGACGACGACCATGCCGCTTTCTTGGCCTGGCTGCAGGAAGGCGCGCGTCGGTTCAGCGTGGCGATCCACGCCTATGCATTGATGCCGCACGCGGTACAGTTACTTGCGACACCAATCGATGCGGAAGGCTTCGGCCGCATGATGCAGTGGATCGGACGGCACTATGTGCCCTGGTTCAACAGAAGGCATGGGCGGGCTGGCGCGCTCTGGTCAGGCCGGTTCAAGGCCACTGTCCTCGACGCGAACGCGTATCTCCTGCCGTGCTCGATCTTCGTCGAGCGGATGCCAACTGCGCAGGGGCTGATCGAGGACCCAGTCCGGTATCGCTGGTCAAGTTGCGCGCATCACGCCAACGGCGTTGCCGACGCCGTCGTGACCGACCATTCGCTGTATTGGTCACTGGGCAATACGCCGTTTGAACGCGAGGCAGCCTATCGCGAATTGCTCGATAAGGCGCTTACGGACGATATGGGCAATTTGATGGCGGCCGCAACGGAAAGGGCTTGGGCCATCGGTTCAACGACTTTTGTGGACAAGCTTGAAAAGCAGATGCAGAGGCCCGTCGTGCCGCGCCCGCGGGGCCGGCCGCGTCGGGTAAAGCCCGCCATTACCGACTCCACCCTGGACCGCAAATAGATCACTCTGTCCCTTATTTAATGTAAGGCCAAGATCGTTGCCGGATATTCGACTCTGACCCTATTTATTCGGGTTGAAGTATCTGCTGCGTTGCACTATTCTTCCGTCTCACCTAAAGAGTAGTGGAGTTGCCCATGCATGCCCAAGGTCTGTACGATCCCGCAAATGAACACGACGCCTGCGGCGTTGGCTTCATCGCACATATTAAAGGCACCAAAAGCCATTCCATCATCGAGCAGGGTCTACTGATCCTCAAAAACCTCGATCATCGGGGTGCCGTGGGCGCGGACAAGTTGATGGGCGACGGCGCCGGCATCCTTATCCAGATCCCCGACCAATACTTCCGCGAAGAGATGGGTCGTCAGGGCGTCGCCCTGCCGCCGCCTGGCGAGTATGGCGTCGGCATGGTCTTTCTGCCGAAAGAGAGCGCTTCCCGCATCGCCTGCGAGCAGGAGATTGAACGTGCCATCCAGGCCGAAGGCCAGGTCGTACTGGGCTGGCGTGATGTGCCAATCGACGTCGATATGCCGATGTCGCCGACCGTGCGTGCCAAGGAGCCAGTGATTCGCCAGGTTTTCATTGGCCGCGGCCAGGACATCATGGTGACCGACGCGCTGGAGCGGAAACTGTATGTGATCCGCAAGTCGTCCGGCCACGCCATTCAGGCGCTCAACCTTTTGCATGGCAAGGAATTTTTCGTGCCGTCGATGTCGGCCCGAACCATCGTCTACAAAGGTTTGCTGTTGGCGGACCAGGTCGGCGTTTACTACAAGGACTTGCAGAACCCGGCCTGCGTATCGGCGTTGGCCCTGGTGCATCAACGCTTCTCGACCAACACCTTCCCGGAATGGCCGCTGGCCCATCCTTACCGGCTGATCGCGCATAACGGCGAGATCAACACGGTCAAGGGCAACTTCAACTGGATGCGGGCGCGGGAAGGCGTCATGAAGTCGGCCGTCCTCGGCGACGACCTGAAGAAGCTGTTTCCCCTTATTTACGAAGGCCAGTCCGACACCGCGTGTTTCGACAACGCGCTTGAACTTCTCGTCATGGCCGGCTACCCGATTGCCCAGGCCATGATGATGATGATTCCTGAAGCATGGGAAAACCATACGCTGATGGACGAAAACCGTCGTGCCTTCTACGAATACCATGCCGCCATGATGGAGCCGTGGGACGGCCCGGCGGCAATGGCCTTCACCGACGGCCGCCACATCGGCGGCACGCTCGACCGCAATGGCTTGCGTCCGGCGCGCTACATCCAGACCGACGACGACCTCGTCGTCATGGCTTCCGAGTCTGGTGTGCTGCCGATTCCAGAGTCCAAGATCATCAAGAAATGGCGTCTGCAGCCTGGCAAGATGTTCCTGATCGATCTCGACACCGGTCGCATCATCGACGACAAGGAGTTGAAGGACACTTACTCCAATGCCAAGCCGTACAAGCAGTGGATAGCGTCCGTGCGCATCAAGCTGGGCGAGTTGCGCCGGGAAGAGGAAGAGGAAAAGTCTTCCATTTCGCTGCTCGACCGTCAGCAGGCCTTCGGCTATACACAGGAAGATTTGAAATTCCTGATGTCTCCAATGGCGACCTTAGCCGAAGAGGCGACTGGCTCCATGGGCAACGACTCGCCGCTGGCAGTCATGTCGAACAAGAACAAGACGCTGTACCACTACTTCAAGCAACTATTCGCGCAAGTGACGAACCCGCCGATCGATCCGATCCGCGAAGCGATGGTGATGTCGCTGGTGTCCTTCATCGGGCCCAAGCCGAACCTGCTCGACACCAACAACATCAATCCACCGATGCGACTGGAAGTGTCGCAACCGATCCTGGACTTCGCCGACATAGCCAGATTGCGCAATATCAGCGAGCACACCAGCGGCAAGTTCAAGTCGCAGGAACTGAACATCTGCTATCCGGTTGCATGGGGCAAGGAAGGCATTGAAGCGAGCCTCGCGTCCCTCTGCGCAAAGGCGGTGGATGCCGTCAAATCCGGCCGCAACATCCTCATTATTTCCGACCGCAATATCAGTGCCGATCATGTCGCGGTGCCGGCGCTGCTGGCGACCTCGGCCATACACCAGCATCTGGTCAGCAAGGGCCTGCGCACCTCCGCCGGACTGGTAGTGGAAACCGGTTCGGCGCGTGAAACGCATCATTTCGCGTTGTTGGCAGGCTTTGGCGCGGAGGCGATCCATCCCTATCTCGCGATGGAGACCCTGGCTGACATGGCGAAAGGCCTGCCTGGCGACCTGTCCGCGGAAAAGGTCATCTACAACTTCCAGAAAGCCATCGGCAAGGGCCTGATGAAGGTGATGTCGAAGATGGGCATCTCGACCTACATGTCCTATTGCGGCGCGCAGATTTTTGAAGCGATCGGTTTGAACAAGGCGCTGACGGAGAAGTATTTCAAGGGCACCGCCTCAAATGTCGAGGGCATCGGTGTGTTCGAAGTGGCCGACGAAGCGCTGCGTCTGCACCGGCTTGCCTTTGGAAACGATCCGGTACTGGCCAACGCGCTCGATGCCGGTGGTGAGTATGCATACCGCGTGCGTGGCGAAGACCACATGTGGACGCCGGATGCCATCGCAAAGCTGCAGCACTCGGCCCGCTCCAACAACTTCAGCACCTACAAGGAATACGCGCAGATCATCAACGATCAGTCGCGTCGCCACATGACCTTGCGCGGGCTGTTCGAATTCAAGCTCGATCCATCGAAAGCCATCCCGCTTGATGAAGTGGAGCCAGCCACCCAGATCGTACGTCGCTTTGCAACGGGCGCCATGTCGCTTGGATCTATTTCGACCGAGGCACATGCCACCCTGGCTATCGCGATGAACCGCATTGGTGGCAAGTCCAACACCTGCGAAGGCGGCGAGGATGTCAATCGCTATCGGCAAGAGCTCAAAGGCATTCCGATCAAGCAGGGTGACACGCTGGCTTCGGTCATTGGCCGCGACCAGATTGAAGTCGACATGCCGCTGCAGGCGGGCGACTCGTTACGCTCAAAAATCAAGCAGGTCGCCTCGGGTCGTTTTGGTGTGACGGCGGAGTATCTGATTTCTGCCGACCAGATCCAGATCAAGATGGCACAGGGCGCCAAGCCCGGCGAAGGTGGACAGCTCCCCGGTCACAAGGTGTCCGAATACATTGCCAAGCTGCGCTTCTCGGTTCCCGGCGTCGGACTGATTTCGCCGCCGCCGCACCATGACATCTATTCGATTGAAGACCTGGCGCAGCTGATCCATGACCTGAAAAACGCCAATCCGCGCGCTTCGGTCTCGGTCAAGCTGGTGTCGGAAGTCGGTGTCGGCACCATCGCCGCCGGCGTCGCCAAGGCCAAGGCCGACCATGTGGTTATCGCCGGCCATGACGGCGGCACCGGCGCATCGCCGCTTTCGTCCGTCAAGCATGCCGGCACGCCGTGGGAATTAGGGCTGGCCGAAACGCAGCAGACCCTGGTGCTCAATCGCCTGCGCAGCCGCATCCGTGTGCAAACCGACGGCCAGATCAAGACCGGCCGGGACGTTGTTATCGCCGCCATGCTGGGCGCAGATGAAGTTGGCTTTGCCACGGCGCCGCTGGTAGCGGAAGGCTGCATCATGATGCGCAAATGCCACCTTAATACTTGCCCAGTCGGTGTTGCGACTCAGGACCCCATACTGCGCAAGAAATTCGCTGGCAAGCCCGAGCATGTGGTCAACTTTTTCTTCTTCGTCGCTGAAGAGGCGCGCCAGATCATGGCGCAGCTTGGTATCAGGACCTATGACGAATTGATCGGCCGTTCAGACCTGCTGGACAAGTCGCGGGCGATCTCGCACTGGAAGGCATCGGGACTGGACTTCTCACGCATTTTCTTCCAGCCAGACGTTCCCGCTTCCGAGCCACGCTTCCAAGTGGAAGAGCAGGACCACGGTCTGGACCGCGCCCTCGACCACAAGCTGATCGCGCAGGCCCAACCGGCGCTGGAACGTGGCGAGAAGGTGTCGTTCATTTCGCCCATCCGCAATGTGAACCGCACGGTAGGCACCATGCTGTCGGGCGAGGTTGCAAAGCGCTATGGCCACGAAGGCCTGCCGGATGACACGATCCATATCCAGTTGCAGGGCGTTGCGGGACAGTCAGTCGGCGCATTCCTGGCCCATGGCATCACTCTCGATCTGGTGGGCGAGGGCAATGACTATGTCGGCAAGGGCCTGTCCGGCGGACGGATTATCGTTCGTCCCAATACAGAGTTCCGCGGCAGGGCCGTCGACAATATCATCGTCGGCAATACCGTTTTGTATGGTGCTATCGCCGGCGAGGCCTTCTTCAATGGCGTCGCGGGCGAACGCTTCGCTGTCCGCAATTCCGGGGCAGTGACAGTTGTGGAAGGCACCGGGGATCACGGTTGCGAATATATGACCGGGGGCACTGTCGTTGTTCTGGGCGAGACCGGCCGTAACTTCGCTGCCGGTATGTCTGGCGGCGTCGGTTATGTCTATGACGTTAATGGCGACTTCGCGAAAAAATGCAACATGGCGATGGTTGCGCTCGATCCGGTCCAGCGCGGTGTCGACCAGGAAGCGGCCATGGAGCATGCCATCTGGCACAGCGAACTGCGGGGCGGCGAGCGGCGTACCGACGAGGCAATTCTCAAGGGCCTGATTGAGCGCCATTTCAAGCATACCGGCAGCACCCGGGCTCGCGCGCTGCTCGATGAATGGAGCACGGCGCGCACGCGGTTCGTGAAAGTATTCCCGAGCGAATACAAGCGCGCGTTGCTCGAAATGCATGAAGAAAAGGCAGTCAAGGCCGGCCCGGAAAAAGTGGCGGCCTGATTTACAGGTCAAGAGATCGCAATCCAAAAAGGCCGAAGTCGGGGTATGCCCGACTTCGGTTAAGTTATGTCCGAAAAGGCGAGTAGAAAATGGGAAAAATAACCGGATTTCTGGAGTTCCAGCGACTGCAGGAAGCAAGCGAGGCGCCCACGACGCGCACCGGGCATTACAAAGAATTCATGGTGCACTTGAGTGACGCTGACGCGAAGGTTCAGGGCGCGCGATGCATGGATTGCGGCATCCCGTTTTGCAATACCGGATGCCCGGTAAACAACATCATCCCGGACTGGAACGACCTGGTCTACCGCGGAAACTACAAGGAGGCGCTCGACACGCTTCACTCAACCGACAATTTCCCGGAATTCACCGGACGCGTCTGCCCGGCCCCGTGTGAGTCGGCGTGCACGCTCGGCATCAACGATGACCCGGTTGGCATCAAGTCCATAGAGCACTTCATTATCGACAAGGGCTGGGAAAACGGCTGGGTCGTGCCACTGCCTCCGGCGCACAAGACTGGGCGCAAGGTCGCCGTGGTCGGGTCCGGCCCTGCCGGCCTCGCGGCCGCGCAGCAGTTGGCGCGGGCTGGCCACGACGTAACTGTCTTCGAAAAGAGCGACCGCATTGGCGGCCTGCTGCGCTATGGCATTCCCGACTTCAAGCTCGAGAAGATGCAGATAGATCGGCGGGTAGAACAGATGAGGGCCGAAGGCGTGACTTTCCGGACCGGCGTCCTGGTCGGCAAGGATTTCCCCAAGACCGTGCTGAACATGGCGAAGCAAACCATTTCTTCTGCGCAGATCGACAAGGATTTCGATGCGGTCGTGATTGCCGGCGGCGCTGAAACGCCGCGCGATCTGCCGGTGCCGGGACGCGAACTGGCGGGCGTCCACTATGCGATGGAATTCCTGCCGCAGCAGAACCGGGTTAATGCCGGTGACAAATTGAAGGACCAGATCAAGGCGACCGGCAAGCACGTGGTTGTCATTGGCGGCGGTGACACCGGGTCGGACTGCGTTGGCACGTCCAATCGCCATGGCGCGGAATCGGTGGTGCAGTTTGAATTGCTGCCTCAACCGCCAGAGGAGGAGAACAAGCCGCTGGTATGGCCATACTGGCCAATCAAGCTGCGAACCTCGTCGTCCCATGAAGAAGGTTGCGAGCGGGACTGGGCGGTCGCCACCAAACGTCTGGAAGGCAAGGACGGCAAGGTAGAAAAGCTGATCGCCGCGCGGGTGGAATGGAAGGACGGGAAGATGCAGGAAGTGCCGAATTCCGAGTTTGAGATGAAGGCTGACCTGGTGCTGCTTGCAATGGGTTTTGTGTCCCCGGTCGCGCAGGTTCTCGATGCCTTCGGCGTGGAGAAGGATGGTCGCGGCAATGCCAGGGCGACCACCGATGGCGAGGGATGCTACAAGACATCGGTGCCCAAGGTCTTCGCTGCCGGCGACATGCGTCGTGGCCAATCACTGGTGGTATGGGCGATTCGTGAAGGCCGCCAATGCGCCCGTGCCGTAGACGAGTTTCTTATGGGTGAGTCCGTACTACCACGCTAAACGGCGCGGGGCTTCAGAACGTCGGCAATCTGGCGGGCGCCGGAACCGAATCGTTACCCGCTTCGGCGGGAAGCCGGTCTGCGCCAAATCAAATTTGTTGCAAATCGGAACGCGGCCTGCCGAGGGCAGGACGTGCGTCAGGGTCAGAATCGCTGATCTGCACTACAATCTCGCTATTGTTAAATTGATCCTTTCTCTGTGCCCAACCAGTTAGAAATACGCGATCTCCACTTCGGATATGGCGAGCGTCCGATACTTTCGGGCCTCACCATGGATTTCCCTCAGGGGAAAGTGATTGCTGTCATGGGCGGATCGGGATCAGGCAAGACCACCATATTGCGGCTGATTGGCGGGCAGCTTGTGCCGCAGGCCGGAAGTGTCAGTATTGACGGCAAGGTAGTGCATTCCCTTGATACCGCGGGGCTGTACCGCTTGCGACGCACGATGGGAATGCTGTTCCAGCACGGCGCGCTTTTTACCGACATCAGCGTTTTTGAGAATGTCGCGTTCCCGCTGCGAGAGCATACCAATCTGCCGGAGTCGTTAATTCGTGATCTGGTGCTGCTTAAGTTGCAGGCGGTCGGCCTGCGCAATGCCGCTGAACTGAAGCCCGCGGAGATTTCCGGTGGCATGGCACGGCGTGTGGCGCTGGCGCGCGCCATCGCACTTGATCCGCACCTGATCATGTATGACGAGCCCTTTGCGGGGCTCGACCCGATTTCGATGGGTGTCACCGCAAACCTGATCCGGCGCTTGAACGATGTGCTGAAGTCCACGTCGATCCTGGTTTCGCACGATGTTCATGAATCGTTCCAGATTGCGGATTACGTGTACTTCCTTTCGCAAGGAAAAATCGTTGCGCAGGGAACACCGGCAGAGATGATGGCTTCGGAAGACCCGTTCGTGCGGCAGTTCGTGCATGCAGAAGCGGATGGGCCGGTGCCATTTCACTACCCGGGGAAAACAGTCGCGCAGGATCTCGGCCTGGAGCAGAAGGCGTGATCGGCCGGTTCCTGAGCGCTATCGGACGCACATTGCGGGAGTTTATTCTTTCGCTCGGGTACGGCACGCGCACGTTTGTGTCGCTGCTCCAATGCTCCGGTGGCTTGTGGCGCCGACCGCGCCTGGTGACAGACCAGGTGCATTTCATCGGCAACTACTCGCTGGTGATCATTGCGGTATCAGGATTGTTCGTCGGATTCGTATTGGGATTGCAGGGCTACTACACGCTCAACAAATATGGCTCTGAGCAGGCCCTTGGTTTGCTTGTTGCGCTGTCGCTTACACGTGAACTCGGACCGGTGGTAACAGCACTGCTTTTCGCGGGTCGCGCCGGCACCTCGCTTACGGCCGAAATTGGTTTGATGAAAGCGGGTGAGCAGTTGTCGGCCATGGAAATGATGGGAGTAAATCCCTTCCAGCGCGTCCTTGCTCCGCGCTTTTTGGCTGGCGTAATTGCGATGCCGGTGCTGGCGGCCATTTTCAGCGCGGTAGGCGTGTTTGGTGGCTATATCGTCGGCGTCAAGATGATCGGTGTCGACGAGGGCGCGTTCTGGTCGCAGATGCAAGGCGGTGTGGATATCTGGAAGGACATCGCAAACGGCGTCATAAAAAGCTTTATCTTTGGTGTGGCCGTGACATTCATTGCCGTTTTCCAGGGCTACGAAGCGCAACCAACGCCGGAAGGTGTGGCGCGCGCCACGACCCGGACCGTGGTGATTGGCTCACTGACAGTGCTCTGGCTCGACTTTTTACTGACCGCGTTGATGTTTAACGGGTAAGGGACGGGCCGCCTTGAGGCGGCATACCTTGTTTGGGATTAGCGTAATGCAAAAAAAATCATTGGACTTGTGGGTTGGGCTCTTCGTAGTGGCCGGTGCCGCCGCAATTCTTTTTCTGGCGCTGAAGGTCGGGAACATGAGCTCGCTGTCTTTCGATGCGACTTACGGCGTCGTGGCGCGCTTCGACAACATCGGCGGTCTGAAGCCGCGTGCGCCGGTAAAAAGCGCTGGCGTGGTGGTCGGCCGCGTGGAGGACATTCGTTTCGACGACAAGAGCTTCCAGGCGGCGGTAACGATGCAGCTGCAGTCCGGATATAAATTCCCGAAAGACTCGTCGGCGAAGATTCTTACCTCTGGCCTGCTCGGCGAACAGTACGTCGGGCTCGAACCAGGTGGCGACACCAACAATCTGGTCGCTGGCGACCGCATCAAAATGACGCAGTCGGCGATCGTGCTGGAAAATCTCATCAGCCAGTTCTTGTTCAGCAAGGCTGCAGAAGGAAAAGAAGGAAGCGCAAAATGAAGTCCCTACTCAAGCTCGCGCATGCTGCGGCCGCGCTCTCGGTGGTTCTGTTACTGACAGGGTGCGCCACAGGCGCCAACCCGAAAGATCCGCTAGAAAATTTCAACCGCGCGATGTTCAGCTTCAACGACAACGTTGACCAGGCTGTCCTGAAGCCGACGGCGACGGCCTACAAATCGGTTGTGCCCTCGATCATTCAAACTGCGATAGGCAACTTTTTCGGCAATATCGGCGACGTCTGGACCGCCGTGAACAATCTGCTGCAGGGGAACATCGAGGAGGGGGTGACTGACGTCATGCGTGTTGCAGTCAATTCGACGCTTGGCATCGGCGGACTCATCGACCTTGGCTCGGAATACGGTATGGCCAAGCACAAGCAAGATTTTGGCGCGACGCTCGGCACATGGGGCATCGCGTCCGGACCTTATGTCGTGTTGCCGTTCCTTGGTTCAACCACGGTACGAGACGCGGCGGCCCTGCCGGTCGACTTCAAGGGCGACCTGTGGGAACTCAAGTATCCGGTGCGCTGGCGCAATACCGGCTCGGCGGTCCGCGTCGTGGACCAGCGCGCCGCTGTACTGAATGCCTCAAATCTAATCGAAGATGCTGCACTTGACCGCTATGAGTTCATCCGCGACGGTTACCTGCAACGTCGGGCGAACAAGATAAATCGCGGTCGCGCCCAGCCGGCCAGCACCAGTCAAGACGACGGGGAGCCGAGCGCCGGCCAGGCCGATGTCAAGGGCGGGGCCGGTGGCCCGTCACTGACCCCGGCCGCTGCCCCAGGCCAGCAACCCACTGCGCCGGAAGCACGTCCTGCGGGCGTTCCGCAAAGCAGTATCGACAGGCTGGAACCGGAATCGAATCGTGGCATCCAACTCGATGCCAAATCGCCAATCCTGCCACTTCCGGCGATTCCAGCAACGTCGTCAATGTCGGCCTTTCCAGCGACGGCACCGGCCGTCGAGGCGGATATGCGCGGCGTGACCGGACAAAATATCATCGTCGCGCTGGTCAGATAGCTTTGGTCACAAAATCGCCGTCATCCAAACGGACGCGCGGCGAGTTAACCGCAAACCACTAACATTGGCCGAATCCAGGCCCCTCAGGAAGCCATGAAATCATTCAAACAGCTGGCCGGCGCCTTGATCGCGACCGCCACCCTTGCAATCGGTCTTAGTCAATCGGCCCTTGCCCAGCAAGAAGCGCCTGATGCCTTCGTCAAGCGTATCAGCCAGGAAGTGCTGGACATTGCAAAGTCAGACAAGGAAATCCAGAAAGGCAACCAGCAGCATGTCCTGGAAGTTGTCCAGGCCAAGATTCTGCCGAACGTTGACTTTCAGCGCATGACCTCTCTCGCCGCCGGGCGTTACTGGCGTCAGGCTACGCCGGAACAGCAGAAACGCCTGATTGAGGAATTCCGCGACCTCCTGGTTTACACCTATTCCGGCGCAATCTCCCAAGTCCGTGACCAGCGCATCGAGTTCAAATCGACCCGAGGCGGCGCGGACGACAGCGAAGTGGAAGTACGTTCTGAAGTCGTGCAATCCCGCAGCGAGCCTATCCAGATTAACTATCGACTGGAGAAAACGCCGACCGGCTGGAAAATCTTCGACATCAATGTTTTTGGCGCATGGCTTGTGGAAACCTACAAGGGCAACTTCGCTTCGGAGATCAGCAAAGGCGGGATTGATGGCTTGATCCAGGCCCTCTCAGAGCGTAACAAGAAACTTGCCAATGGTGCTCCACGCCCGGCGAAAGCCTCCTGAGCTTGGCGCCTCCCATGTATCGGCCGACATTGACGCTCACGCTTCCGAACGCGCGCGGCGCGCTGGAAGCGGGGCTCGCGGCGATCGCGTCGGGTCAGACCCAGTTCGACATGGAGCAACTGAACGTCGTCGATTCCTCCGCCGTTGCCACGTTGGTGGCGTGGAAGCGAGCCGCTCGGGAAAAGGGGGCCGAGCTTCGCTTTATCAACCTGCCTGCGGATCTGCTAAGCCTTGCTGGCTTGTATGGCGTTACGGAGCTGATCGAACACTAACGTCCGAGGCCGGTCTGCATAGCCGAGGTGCGTCCTAACCGCGTACCAAGGGCGGTTCCAGGCCCGTCCTCCAAATCTTCTATAATCGGTAACCTTTAAATCAGCCGTCGGCGCCGAGTGCGACGATGGCTGTCTCTTTTCTGAAAGCTCCCTTGGCCCGTATGGCTGCCATACAAATAAACAACGTAGAAAAACGCTACGGCTCACTGCAGGCGCTCGGCGGCGTGTCACTCACCATAGAAGAAGGCGAATTCTTCGGATTGCTTGGCCCGAACGGGGCCGGCAAGACCACGCTCATCTCGATCCTGGCCGGTTTGAACCGGGCCGATGCCGGCAGCGTTTCCATCCATGGACATGACGTCGTAACCGACTACCGGGAGGCGCGCAAGCGTTTGGGCGTGGTTCCCCAGGAGCTCGTGTTCGATCCGTTCTTTACAGTGCGCGAAACCCTGCGGATGCAGTCCGGCTATTTCGGGCTTAGAAAGAACGACGCCTGGATCGATGAAGTCATGCACCACCTCGATCTGACGTCCAAGGCGGACGCCAACATGCGCTCCCTTTCTGGTGGCATGAAGCGCCGGGTGCTGGTGGCACAGGCGCTGGTCCACCGGCCGCCCGTCATCGTGCTGGACGAGCCCACGGCGGGCGTGGACGTCGAGCTGCGCCAGACGCTGTGGAAATTCGTTGCACGTCTTAATCGGGAAGGCCATACCGTCGTGCTTACCACCCACTATCTCGAAGAGGCGCAGGCACTGTGCAACCGCATCGCCATGCTCAAGGCTGGACGGGTAGTTGCCCTGGATTCGACCTCGGCCCTGATCCGGCGGATCTCCGGTTCGCAACTGGAAGTGCGACTGGCGCGTGGAACCCTGCCGGCGTCACTGCATAACCTGGTTTCACATCCGGAAGAACTTGTTAGTGGCAACAAGTACACGCTGCGCGTCACTGAATACGCTGAAGTCGAACCGATCCTGTCGCGGCTGCGCGAATCTGGTGTGGAGATTGAAGACATGCAGTTGCATCAGGCCGACCTCGAAGACGTCTTCATACAGATAATGGAAGGCGAAAAATGATCGGCTTCCAAACGCTGTTCTACAAGGAAATCCTGCGCTTCTGGAAGGTCGCGACGCAAACTCTTACGGCGCCGATCGTCACGGCGATGTTGTACCTGCTGATTTTCGGTCATGTGCTGGAAGACCGGGTGCAGGTGTATCCCGGCGTGCGCTATACCGCGTTCCTGGTGCCGGGCCTGGTGATGATGAGCGTGCTGCAGAATGCCTTCGCCAATTCATCTTCTTCCCTGATCCAGTCCAAGATAACCGGCAACCTGGTCTTTGTGCTGCTGCCGCCGCTTTCGCATTGGGAATTGTTCGGCGCCTATGTGCTTGCCGCGGTGGTGCGCGGCCTCGCCGTCGGTGCTGGCGTGTTCCTCATTACCGCATGGTTCGCGCACCTGAGCTTTGTAGCGCCATGGTGGATCGCGATTTTTGCCCTGCTGGGCGCGGGAATATTGGGAACCATGGGGCTGATCGCGGGCATTTGGGCCGAGAAATTCGATCAGCTCGCCGCGTTCCAGAATTTCCTGATCATGCCGGCCACGTTTCTGTCTGGCGTGTTCTATTCCATTCACAGCCTGCCGCCTTTCTGGCAGCGCGTGTCGCACGTGAACCCGTTTTTTTATATGATTGACGGTTTCCGCTTCGGCTTTTTTGGGCAGTCCGACGTCAATCCGCTTCTAAGCTTTACCATCGTCGGGTCGTTCGCCCTTGTGCTGTCGGGAATTGCGATCACCCTTCTTAAATCTGGCTATAAACTGCGCCACTGACCGCGCTTGCCATTGCGCCCATCACCGCGGTGATGCGTCGTTCCCATCTGGCATGGGTCGACACCGATCAAGCACCTGCCACTTTGCGAAACAAAACCATGCTGCCCACTCCTGAACTCGTCAAAGACTATATCGCCGCCGGCCTCGACTGCACCCATTTGCAAGTGGAGGGCGACGGTCAGCACTTCAACGCCGTAATCGTGTCACCTGCTTTCGCCGGCAAGCGCCTGATACAACGTCATCAACTGGTCTATGCCGCCCTTGGCGACCGCATGCGCGAAGAGATCCATGCGCTATCCATGAAAACCCTGACCCCGGAAGAGTACGCGCAATAATGGACAAACTCTTGATAGTCGGCGGCAACCGGCTCTCCGGCGAGATCGTCATATCCGGCGCAAAAAACGCGGCACTGCCTATCCTGTGTGCGGGTCTGCTGACTTCCGATTCCGTGCAACTGTCGAACGTGCCGAAACTGCAGGATGTGAGCACTATGCTCAAGCTGCTGCGACAGATGGGTCTCGTGGCGGAACAGGACCATGATCGTCTCAACCTTAATGGGGGAGACATTACGCGGCTCGAAGCCCCTTATGAAATGGTCAAGACCATGCGTGCATCGATCCTGGTTCTCGGGCCGCTGCTGGCGCGCTTCGGCGAAGCCAAAGTATCGTTGCCCGGCGGTTGCGCGATTGGTTCGAGGCCGGTCGACCAGCACATCAAGGGACTACAGGCGATGGGCGCCGAGATCAGCATTGAAGCCGGTTACATCCATGCGCGTGCCAAAAAGCTGCGCGGGGCCCGCATTGTCACGGACATGATCACTGTCACGGGAACGGAAAACCTGCTGATGGCGGCCACGCTCGCCGACGGCCAGACCGTGCTTGAGAACGCAGCCCGCGAACCGGAAGTCACCGATCTCGCCAACCTGCTGGTTGCCATGGGTGCTCGCATCGAGGGTGTCGGTACCGACCGGCTTGTTATCGAAGGCGTGGCGCGCCTGCATGGGGCAACACATTCAGTGATAGCCGACCGGATCGAGACGGGCACATTCCTGTGTGCCGTGGCCACAACTGGCGGTGACCTGACGCTGCGGCGCGCGCGTTCCGACACGCTGGAAGTCGCACTCGACAAATTGCGTGAAGCCGGCGTTGTCCTGACTACCGGTCCGGACTGGATCCGGGCGCAGATGTCGGCGCGTCCCAAGGCAGTGAGTTTTCGCACCACGGAATATCCGGGGTTCCCAACCGATATGCAGGCCCAGTTCATGGCGATGAACAGTATTGCCGAAGGAAGTAGCCATGTGACGGAGACGATCTTTGAAAATCGCTTCATGCATGTGCAGGAAATGAACCGGCTGGGCGCTGCAATCACGATCGACGGCCATACAGCCTTTATGCAGGGAATCGAGCGGCTGGTCGGCGCGCCGGTCATGGCGACCGACCTCCGAGCTTCGGCTTCACTGGTGATTGCAGGCCTGGCTGCACAAGGCGAAACCGTCATCGACCGGATCTACCATCTTGACCGCGGCTACGACAGGATGGAAGAGAAGCTATCTGCTGTCGGTGCCGATATACACCGGGTCAGTCAGTAGTCGGTCAAACGTCTGCCAATAGGCTGTCAGTTTTCACCGGAACCGGGGTCGAGTCCCTTTCAGGTGTAATGGCAGCATTCGGGCGGGTTTGCAGCCATCCCGCCGTGATGCGAAGTAAAATCGCGCACATGATCTGCCCATGAAAGTCGTTCCATGACCCAGCAACTGACCCTGGCCCTGTCCAAGGGCCGCATTTTCGAGGAAACCCTTCCGCTGCTGGCGCAGGCCGGCGTGGTCGTGTCCGAGGACCCGGAAACATCGCGCAAGCTGATCTTGCCGACTAACGATCCGGGGGTGCGGGTCATCATCGTCCGAGCAACGGATGTCCCAACCTATGTGCAATATGGCGCGGCGGATTTTGGCGTGGCCGGCAAGGATGTACTGCTCGAGCATGGGGGCGAAGGCTTGTACCAGCCGATTGACCTGAACATCGGCAAGTGCCGCATGTCGGTCGCCGTATCTCAGGGCTTCGACTACGCCAGCGCGGTCCGCCAGGGCGCCCGCCTGCGGGTCGCAACCAAATTTGTTCGGGTGGCCCGCGAGCACTTCGCGGCCAAAGGCGTGCACGTTGACCTTATCAAGCTGTATGGCTCCATGGAACTGGCGCCGTTGGTCGGGCTTTCGGATGCGATCGTCGATCTGGTCAGCAGCGGCAGTACGCTGCGCGCCAACAACCTGGTGGAAGTCGAGCACATCATGGATATTTCCGCCCGGCTGGTGGTGAACCAGGCCGCCTTGAAGCTTAAGCGCGACAGGCTGCTCCCCATATTGCAGGTGCTGGAACGCGCGGCAAAACTGGGCCGCTGATTTGTCCTGAGCGCCGTGCGTTGCGCCACACACCTGGCCGCGCACCTAAACAGGCAAGCGAAGTTTGAAAGCAATCTGCAGCACAACGACTGGAAACTTGATGTCCGTCCCGATTCGAAGACTCGATTCAACCGCCGCCGATTTCCCTCGGCGGCTCTCCGACGTCCTCGCGTTCGAGGCGAGCGAAGATGAGGCGATCGATCGCGCGGTCGCACGCATACTGGCCGACGTAAAGGTGCGCGGCGATGCCGCCGTGCTGGACTACACCCGCCAGTTCGATCATGTAGACCTGAAGGCAGCGGGCCAACTGGAAATCGGCAAGAACGACTTGCAGGCCGCGCTCGCGCAATTGCCCGCCGCACGGCGCCACGCGCTGGAAGTCGCCGCCGACCGGGTTCGCAGCTACCATGAACGTCAACGGCGCGAATGCGGCTCGGACGGCTTTGTCTATACCGAAGCGGATGGAACGGTGCTCGGGCAAAAGGTAACGCCACTTGATCGCGTCGGCATCTACGTCCCGGGCGGCAAGGCGGCCTATCCGTCTTCAGTCCTGATGAATGCAATACCGGCGCGGGTCGCCGGCGTGCCGGAAATTATCATGGTCGTGCCAACGCCCAACGCCGTGCGCAATGAACTGGTGCTTGCAGCGGCGGCGATAGCTGGCGTGGACCGGGTATTTACCGTTGGCGGTGCGCAGGCTGTTGGCGCGCTGGCCTACGGCACCATCACCATTCCGGCAGTCGATAAAATCGTCGGCCCCGGCAATGCCTATGTCGCAGCCGCCAAGCGCCGGGTCTTCGGCACGGTTGGCATCGACATGATTGCCGGCCCGTCTGAAATCCTGGTGATCTGCGATGGCACGACCGACCCGGACTGGGTAGCGATGGACCTTTTTTCGCAGGCCGAGCATGACGAATTGGCGCAGTCAATTTTGCTCTGTCCGGATGCGCCGTATATCGAGCGCGTACAGGCCAGCATTGATCGCCTCATAGACGAACTGCCACGCAAGGACGTTATTCGCGCCTCGCTCACCAACCGCGGTGCCCTGATCAAGGTGCGCGACATGCAACAGGCTTGTGAAATCGCCAACGACATCGCGCCTGAACATCTGGAGATTTCCGCCGAAGACCCGCAGCAGTGGGCCGACCGCATCCGCCACGCCGGCGCCATGTTTCTTGGACGGTTCTCCTCCGAATCTATCGGCGATTACTGCGCCGGACCGAATCATGTACTACCGACGTCACGCACCGCGCGCTTTTCATCGCCGCTCGGCGTGTACGATTTCCAGAAACGCTCGAGTATCATTCACGTCAGCGAAGCGGGTGCCCAAAGCCTCGGGCGCATTGCGTCGGAATTGGCGAACGGCGAAGGATTGCAGGCGCATGCCCGCTCCGCCGAGTACAGGATAAAGTGAAATTGATAGCGAATACCCAGGCGGTGGCATGGCAAGAAAAAGAGCGCTCGCGTGAATAGTTGGCGCAACCGCGTCTTTTGCGAAGATGCGCTCGATGGCGCCGCCCGCATCCCCGACAAGTCGGTTGATCTGGTGATTGCCGATCCGCCTTATGGCCTCGGCAAGGATTACGGCAACGACTCTGACAAGCTCGACGCAGCGGATTACCTTGAGTGGATGGAGCGCTGGATCGATCTGATCCTGCCCAAGCTCAAGGACAATGGCAGCCTGTATATTTTTCTCACCTGGCGCTACTCGCCTGAGGTGTTCGTGATGCTGAAGCAGCGCATGACGATGATTAACGAAATCATCTGGGACCGGCGCGTACCCTCGATGGGCGGCAGCACGCGACGCTACTCGTCGGTGCACGACACGATCGGGTTTTTCGCCAAATCGAAGGACTATTATTTCGAGCTCGATGCGGTGCGCATTCCCTATGACGCAGAAACCAAGAAGGCGCGTTCGCGCTCCATCTTTGTCGGCGCCAAATGGCTCGAAATCGGCTACAACCCGAAGGATTTGTGGAGTGTGTCACGCCTGCATCGCGAGCACCGCGAGCGGGCCGATCATCCTACCCAAAAGCCGCTGGAAATCGTCGAACGCATGATCAAGGCCTCATGCCCGCCTGGCGGCGTCGTGCTGGACCCCTTCATGGGTAGCGGGACCACGGCAGTGGCGGCGCGCCAGTGTGGTCGCGACTTCGTCGGGTTCGAGCTCAATCCGACCTATTGCGAGTTGATCGCCGCTCGCCTGGCCCGGGTTGAGGGCTTGGCTGGCGAAGCGCAACTCCTTGATGAAGGCGCAGCATCGTGAGCGGGCGCGCCGGTGTAGGCAACCAGTCGCCGGTCGCCGCTTCCGCAACTTCGTGGGTGCGCCAGGCGCGGCTGCGCTCGGCGTCGCGCGCAGGATCGCCCTTTGAATCGTTCCGCAAAGGGTTTGTGTTAGCGCTGCATGGTCATGCCCAGCGTGGTACCAGTCCGCTATCTTCGAAGCTTTCCGCCCCAGCATTTCCGCGCAGGTTTTATGTCACTTATTGAAAATATAATCCGCCCCGAAGTCCGCTCGCTCGCTGCGTATCATGTGCCCGACGCCACCGGATTCGTAAAGCTTGATGCGATGGAGAATCCGTACACCCTCCCGCCGGATCTGCGTGATGCGCTCGCGCGGAGACTGGCCGACGTTGCCCTCAATCGTTATCCAACGCCGACCTATATCGCCTTGAAGCAAAGCATTTGCGGGCGGCTCGGTGTTCCATCGGGCTTTGATGTCTTGCTTGGCAACGGCTCAGACGAGCTGATCTCGATTATTTCGCTTGCCTGCGCGCGTCCCGGCGCGAAGGTGCTGGCGCCGGTTCCAGGCTTCGTGATGTATTCCATGTCGGCGCTTTTCGCCGGGCTTGAATTCATCGGGGTGCCACTGCGCGCCGATTGCACCCTGGACCGCGAAGCAATGCTGGCGTCGATCGCGCAGCATCGCCCATCGGTGGTGTACCTTGCGTACCCGAACAACCCGACCGGCACGCTGTACCGCGAAGACGACATGCTCGCGATCCTGAAGGCGGTGGGCGACAGCGGCGTCGTGGTGGTCGACGAGGCGTACCAGCCGTTTGCGCAGGTCAGCTTCATGCCGCATTTGCCCCAGTTCGAAAACCTCGTCGTCATGCGCACCGTGTCCAAGCTCGGTCTGGCCGGAATTCGTCTTGGCTACATGTCCGCGGGCCCTGCGCTGCTGGCGGAATTTGACAAGGTGCGCCCGCCTTACAACATCAATGTGCTGACCGAAGCGGCGGCCGAATTTCTGCTCGATCACCTCGACGTGCTGGACGCTCAGGCAAGCAGCCTTCGCGGCGAGCGGGAGCGTCTGGCTGCAGCGTTGGGTACCATGCCGGGCATCGAGGTGTTTCCTTCGGCGGCCAATTTTCTGCTGATCCGCACACGACGCTCGGGCCAGGATGGCAACACGGTGTTTGGCCGCTTGCTCGCACAGAAGGTATTGATCAAAAATGTCGGTAGAATGCATCCATTGCTCGAAGACTGCCTGCGGGTCACCGTCAGCACACCCGAAGAGAACAACTGGTTCCTCGACGCATTGAGAACCTCGCTTACACCCTGAATTCACTCTTTCCCTGATCATGTCCACGCCACGCGTCGCAGAAGTCGTCCGAAATACCAACGAAACGCAGATTCGCGTTGCGATAAATCTCGACGGCAGCGGCAAACAGAACCTGAACACCGGCGTCCCTTTCCTCGACCACATGCTGGACCAGATCGCACGCCACGGCCTGATCGACATGGATATCGAAGCCAAGGGCGATCTGCACATCGACGCCCACCACACGGTGGAGGATGTTGGCATCACGCTTGGCCAGGCAGTCGCAAAGGCGATTGGCGACAAGAGCGGCATCCGGCGCTACGGCCATGCGTATGTACCGCTTGATGAAGCCCTGTCGCGCGTCGTCATCGACTTCTCCGGCCGCCCGGGCATTGAATACCACGTGCCCTTCAAGCGCTCCATGATCGGCGGCTTCGACGTCGACCTGACCCACGAGTTTTTCCAGGGTTTCGTCAACCATGCACTGGTTACCCTTCACATTGACAACCTGCGCGGCGAAAACGCGCATCATCAATGCGAGACGGTTTTCAAGGCGTTTGGCCGCGCATTGCGCATGGCAGCGGAGCTTGATCCGCGCGCTGCTGGAACAATCCCCTCCACCAAGGGCAGCCTGTAGCCTGTAACGGGACTTGCCTGCGGCGCCGACGTGGCGATCCGGCAGCACCACCATCATGAACAGAATCGTTGTAGTCGATTACGGAATGGGTAACCTGCGCTCGGTAGCGCAGGCCTTGCGGCATGTTGCGCCGGATTCCGACGTACAGGTGTCCGGAGAACCCGCCGCAATTCGCGCCGCGGACCGCATCGTCCTGCCTGGGCAGGGCGCCATGCCGGATTGCATGCGTTCGTTGCGCGAGTCCGGGGTGCAAGAGGCGGTACTTGAGGCGGCGCTCTCAAAGCCGCTGCTCGGCGTCTGCGTCGGAGAGCAGATGCTGTTTGACTGGAGCGAGGAGGGCGATAGCCCCTGCCTTGGGCTTCTACATGGCAAGGTTGTGCGCTTCGACCTCGCCGGCCGCACGCAGGAAGACGGTTCCCGCTTCAAGGTCCCGCAAATGGGCTGGAATCGTGTCCACCAAACGCAAAGCCATCCGTTATGGGCAGATATTCCGGACGACAGTTATTATTATTTCGTGCATAGCTACTACGCGGTGCCGCAAAATCCTGCGCATATCTTCGGGGAATCGCCTTACGGGGCGCTCTTTACCTGTGCAGTGGGCAGGGATAATATTTTTGCGACGCAGTTTCACCCGGAGAAAAGCGCATCGGCCGGGTTGCAGCTATACAAAAATTTTGTAAATTGGAATCCTTGACCGTCTGCCGCAAGGCCGACACCGTTATGATCTGAAAAGCCCAGTTTCCCCGCCACTTTCCAGCCACCTTCCTGCCAAACCACAACGCGACCCATTCGCCATGCTGCTCATACCTGCCATCGACATTAAAGACGGTCACTGCGTACGCCTGCAACAGGGCGACATGGAGCGTGCCACTGTGTTCTCGGAAGATCCGGGCGAAATGGCCAGGCATTGGCTGGCCCAGGGTGCGCGTCGATTGCACCTGGTGGACTTGAACGGCGCTTTCGCCGGCAAGCCCAAGAACGAGGCAGCGGTGAAGTCCATCATCAAGGCGGTGCGCGAGTTCGCCATAAAAAACGGGACGGAGGAAGTGCCGATCCAGCTAGGGGGCGGCGTGCGCGACCTCGACACCATCGAACGCTATCTCGACGACGGCCTTTCCTACATCATCATCGGCACGGCAGCCGTCAAGAATCCCGGCTTCCTGCACGACGCCTGCAGCGCGTTCCCCGGTCAGATCATCGTTGGCCTCGATGCCAGGGATGGCAAGGTCGCTACTGACGGCTGGAGCAAGCTGTCCGGCCACGAGGTAATCGACCTCGCCCGGAAATTCGAGGATTACGGCTGTGAAGCCATCGTCTACACCGACATCGGGCGCGACGGCATGATGGGTGGCGTTAACATCGAAGCTACTGTACGGCTGGCTCAGAGCATGACGATTCCGGTTATCGCTTCTGGCGGTGTGCACGGAATCCAGGATGTCGAAGCGCTGTGCGCAGTGCAGGATGAAGGGATCGAAGGCATCATTTGCGGACGCTCGATCTATGAGGGAACCCTGGAGCTGCGTTCGGCACAGGCGCGCGCGGATGAATTGACTGGCGAGCCCTCCGACGAGGAACTTGATGCCAATCAGCCGGAATAAGCTGGCGCGGCGATAACCGACTGTCCAGCGCCGCGACACGACTCGGATTGACCGTTGTCCTGGCACGAGGCGACATCTGCGCTACGGTTGCAGCGCCACCTGCTGCAGTGCTGATCCGGGCCGGGCAGAGCAGCGCCGGTACTGGCACCAGCGCAGCACCATGGAGTGCAGCCCAGCGTCCAGACAATAGCCAGCGCGTCGCCCGTGCATCGCCTCACGTCGTTCCTGTCAACAGTCCAATCCACAGCAAGGGATTTTCCTCTCCAACATGACACTAGCAAAACGCATCATCCCTTGTCTGGACGTCACTGCCGGCCGGGTAGTGAAGGGCATTAATTTTATTGAGCTTCGGGATGCCGGCGATCCGGTCGAGATTGCGCGCCGCTATGACGACCAAGGCGCCGACGAACTGACCTTTCTCGACATCACAGCTTCCTCGGACGACCGCGATCTGATCCTCCACATTATCGAGGCGGTCGCGTCGCAGGTATTCATTCCGCTTACCGTTGGCGGCGGCGTGCGAAGGGTCGAGGACGTCCGGCGCCTGCTCAATGCCGGCGCCGACAAGGTCAGCATCAATACCGCCGCCGTGACGGATCCACAATTGGTGGCCGACGCTTCCGACAAGTACGGGTCGCAATGCATCGTAGTGGCAATCGACGCCAAGCAGGCGGGCGAAGGTCGATGGGAAGTGTTCACGCACGGCGGTCGGAAAGGCACCGGACTCGACGCGGTGGAATGGGCCCGGAAAATGCAGTCGCTTGGGGCTGGCGAGATTCTGCTGACCAGCATGGATCGCGATGGAACCCGCTCCGGCTTCGATCTGGCGCTGACGCGAGCCGTATCGGAGGCAGTGGAAATTCCGGTGATAGCATCGGGCGGCGTGGGCGGACTGCAAGACCTTGCCGACGGCGTGACAAAAGGCCGGGCCGATGCGGTGCTTGCGGCGAGCATTTTTCATTACGGGCAGCATACGGTGGGGGAAGCCAAGCGGTTCATGGCGGGCCAGGGCATAGCGATGAGGTTGGCATGAGCATCAAGGCAAAATGGTTGAACCGGGTAAAGTGGGATGAGAACGGCCTCGTGCCCGTCATCGCACAGGAAGTTGGCACCGGCGACGTGCTGATGTTTGCGTGGATGAACCGCGAAGCACTGTTGCAGACCGTCACTGGCGGCGAAGCCGTATACTGGAGTCGATCGCGCAAGAAACTGTGGCACAAGGGCGAAGAGTCCGGCCATATCCAGAAAGTGCAAGAAATCAGGCTGGACTGCGACGAGGACGTTGTATTGCTGAAGGTCGAGCAGGTCGACGGTATCGCGTGCCACACCGGCCGCCACTCGTGCTTCTTCCAGCTATTCG
>JAQGMR010000015.1 GCA_028292265.1 Herminiimonas sp. | reverse complement strand
AGCATACCTTCGGTGCTCGATACGGCTTCCCTGTCGGAGGACCATGCCGGGTTCCGGCCCGGCGACCGGGTTCATTCTTTTGCTCCGCCAAAAGAACGGAACCAAGAAAAGGCGGCCCGGGTCTGCCGCCCCGCTGCGCGGGGTCCCCACGCCATCGGCACCGAAATCGGGAAGTGGCGGAAACTCGCTGCGCTCAGACAGCCGCCGCTTCTTATCCGATTTCGCTACCGCCGTCGTGGCGGCATACAACGGGGGGCACGTCAAAGGCACAAGCAAGGCAACGGCAACGGCAAAAACCGGGTCAACGTCAACGTCAACGTCCACGTCTAGAATTCATGCCCGCTATCCTCCCGCGCCGGGCGTCGTTGAAGCATGCATGGGCTGGCGCTCATCCACCAACCACCTGGAGCACAGAACCAATCCAGCAATCAGGTACGGCAGGCCCCCGGGCACCCACATGATAAGGCCGCCAAGCTGCTGGTCCTCGATTGGGCTGAGTCCAAACGCGCCATTCCCGGCGGCATAGACCGGATACCAGAGCTTGTCCGACATGGTAAGCAATGCACCGAGCGCGGCGGTATGCATCATGGTCGTGAAGAGATAAACGACGGACGCGCCGTTGGATACCGACCTGGCGCTTTGGCCGAGTACGGCCCACCAGAACAGGAGCGCAGTTGCCAGAAAACTCGCATGCTGCGCGGCATGGACGGCTTCGTTTGCGAGCGCTGCCTGGAACAGCGCGGGCACGTGCCACAGCCAGAGTGCTGCGGCATGCAGCAGCCAGGCGGAAATCGGTTCAGTCATGATCCGCCACGGTGCGTGAACCAACGGGTGGCGGGTGATGCTGCCGACGGCAACCCGCAAGTCGGGCCGTATGGCCCAGGTCCAGACCGCGAGAGGCCGACCTAAAACCAGCAGCGGCGCAGCAACGATCATCAGCATCTCATGCTGTACCATGTGCGCCGAAAACAAATGACTGCCGAGCTCGTCCAGGGGCGATACCAGGCTAACGGCCAGGGCGCACCACCCGGCGGCAAAGCAGGCTGCCTGTTTCTTCAGCAGCGCCCTTCCCTGCCGCACGCGCGCTGCCAGTCGTGCAACGCCGGCGATGTAAAGGCCCATCGACAGCATAAGGCAGACCACCACCCATGGTTCGAAGGTCCATTCATAAATCGAGCGGTCCGCACTCGTGGCATGGCCGGAAGCCACGCCAGCCATGCCGAGCAGCAGCACGCAAGTCAAGAGGCGCATGGTGAAAGGACCCATCCCGGAATCCATTGCGCCGCGATAACGATGCACGACAACACACCAACAAGTGTCGCAACCACCGCAATGAACCGCTCCCGCCCGATTGCTGCATCGCCGGCGGCGTCGACGGTCGCAGCCTGGCGGCGCCAGTTGCGCCAGGCTGCGACCGTAAAGACCAGGGCAAGCAACAAGCTGACGCCGGCCACGGCATGCAAGGCCGTTGCACTCTGCCGCATACAGGAAGGCGTCACCAGTGCATAGGTGATTGACAGATTAGTCAGCGCCAAGGATGGCGCCAGCAACATGGCAGGCCAATTCGGCATTTTCCCGTTCCTAGAACCGCGCCCCCCAATAGACGACCGCATAAATAGGCAGCCAGCTGAGCACAACGAAATACCAGTAACCCGCGTTTTCACTAACATCAACGTAGCGCTTGCCTTCACGCTTCCCGGTGAACATCAGCACACCGAGCACCGCCGTATCGAATGCATCCGTCAACAAGTGAGTGGTGTGCAGGCCCATCAGCATCCAGACCACCGAACCGTAGGCGGAACCGTCCCAGCGGCAATTGAGCGTCGTGAATTCGAGTGCGCGCACGCCGAGGAACGCGAGCGAAAAGAGCAGGCACAGCACGATGCCGATGCGAACCTGCCTGATGTCCATCCGCTCGGCCGCGCGCTTGGTCCAATGATTGGGTATGCCGCTCAGAATAAGGATGAGCGTGTTGAGCGTGCCCCAAATCAGGTCCGGCGGCAATTCATGCATTGGCCAGGATGAAGCGTGACTGCGCAAATAGAAGTACGACATGATCGTCAGCGCGAAGACCGTGGTCTCTATGGCGACCAGGCCCATCGTGCCCCACCACATCGGACTGCGATGCCCGAAGGCGAAGGTTTGCAGGCCCGCCACGTTGAGCGCGGCCGGCGCGGCATCACTGGTCTGTGGGCCAGGCGGCGGCGTCATGGCGCCAACTCAGATGCGATGCGCGCCTGGGTCTCGGAGCGCTTGGGCCAAAACCAGGCCGTGGCGGCGATGGCAACGGGGATGCTCGCCCACACTACAGCCCACGGGGTGAAGATGGACCCGATAAACAGGACCGTGACAGCAATCGCCGACAGGAACGGCCAGATGGACGACGACGGCAGCCACATGCGGTGATCCGGCAGCGCATCGATCACGCTGGTGATCAGGACTTCCCGGTAGCTCGACGCGAGTCCTTCCACATGGCCAGGCGTGCCACCTGGCTGCCACAGCGGATAGCGCGCGTGTACCACCGGCACTATCTCGAAATTGCCAGCCGGCGGCGGTGACGAGACGCTCCATTCGAGCGTGCCGGCGCCCCATGGATCGTTGCCCGCCAGTTCACCGTGCCGGCGACTGTGCAACACATTCACGATAAAAAGCGAAACACTGAGAGCGATCGTTATCGCGCCTACCGTCGCCGTCAGATTCATGCCGTTCCAGCCCATCTCACCCGGATAGGTGTAGACCCGGCGCGGCATGCCATGCAGCCCAAGCAGATGCATGGGGAAGAACGTCACATTGAATCCGATGAACAACAGCCAGAAATTCCATTTGCCGAGCCGCTCGCTCAACATGCGGCCAGTGAATTTCGGGAACCAGTAGTAGAAGGCGCCGAAGAGCGGGAACACCGCGCCGCCCAGCAGGACATAGTGCAGATGGGCGACCACGAAATAAGTGTCGTGCACCTGCAGGTCGAGCGAGACCGATGCCAGCATCAAACCGGTCAGGCCTCCTAGAAGCAGGATGAAGAAGAAGGCCGATACGAACAGCAGCGGCGTCTTGATGTTTAACCGGCCCGTGCGCAGCGTGGCGATCCAGCAAAAAATCTGGATCGTGGTGGGAATGGCGATCATCAGGCTGGCGGCGGTGAAGAAGGTCTTGCCGAGTTCGGGAATGTTGGTTGCAAACATGTGGTGCACCCACAATCCGAAGGCGAGGAACGCGGTGGCAATCAGTGCCAGCACCATGGCTGGATAACCGACGACGGGCCGCCGCGAGAAGGTCGCGATGATGGCGGATATGAATCCGAGTGGCGGTATGAAAATCAGGTAGACCTCGGGATGGCCAAAGAACCAGAACAGGTGCTGCCACAGCAGCGCGTCGCCGCCTTCTGCCAGGTTATAGAAATGGGTGCCGACCAGCCGGTCCGTGATAAGCGCCGTGCTGGCCAGCATCACGGCTGGCATCGCGAACAGCACCATGAACGAGGTGACCAGCATGGTCCACACAAACAGCGGCATGCGGTTGAGCGTCATGCCGGGCGCGCGCATCTTGAATACCGTGGTGATGATCACGATCGCTTCCATCAAGGCCGACAGCTCGGTAAAGGTGATCATCTGTGCCCAGAAATCCACGCGCTTGCCGGGCGAATATTCCGGGCCCGATAGCGGCACATAAGCGAACCAGCCGGCATCCGGGCCAATGTTGAGGAAGAAGGCGAAGTACAGCATCAGTCCGCCGAAAAGGTAGATCCAGAACGCGAAGGCGTTCATGCGCGGAAACGCCACGCTGCGCGCCCCAATCATCAGCGGGATGAGGTAGATCGCGACCGCCTGCATCACGGGTACGGCGAACAGGAACATCATCGTCGTGCCGTGCATGGTGAAGAGCTGGTTGTACATGTCGGGTCCGACCAGCGTGCCGCCGGGGCGCGCCAGCTGTAGCCGCATCACGAAGGCCAGCACGCCACCGGCAAGGAAAAAGCAGAACGTGGCGATCATGAAGCGAATGCTGATCGTCTTGTGATTGATCGCGGAGAGCCAGCCGATCCAGCCCGGCGGATCGCTCCAGGTTCGTTCCAGTTCCGCCGCGTGGGCCGCCGGCATGGCCATGCTCTGCCCACCCGTACCGGTCGCGTCCGAGCCGCTCATTTCAACGTCTCCAGATAGGCGAGCAGGGCCTGCAGGTCCGCGGGCGAAAGCGGTGTGGCGGGCATGTTGACACCAGGCTTGCTCTTTTGCGGATCGAGGATCCAGGCAGCAAGGTGGCCGCGCGTATTTGGCAGCGAGCCGGCGGCGATCGTTTGCCGGCTTGCCAGGTGCGTCAGGTCGGGTCCAGTTCTGGCGTTGGCCGACGTGCCCTGGATGGCATGGCACATCACGCAGGTGGTGCTTTGGAAGACCTGGAGACCCCGCATCTCGAGCTGGCCCGATGGCTGCGGCGCGGGCTGGCGCTGCGCTTCAGCCCAGGCCTCATATTCGTTTGGCGGCTGGGCAGTTACTAGCATGGCCATGAGGGCGTGTTCGAGCCCGCAAAATTCGGCACACTGCCCACGATAGGCGCCGGGACGGTCGGCGCGCAACTGAATGAGCGCGGTTCGTCCCGGTATCAAGTCTTTCTTGCCATGCAGGTTCGGCACCCACAGGGTGTGGATCACGTCGTTGCTCTGCAGGCTGATTATCACGGGCCGGCCGACCGGGATATGCAACTCGTTGGCGGTGGTGAACATGCGGGACGGCTGCGGATCGGTGTAGCGGACTTCCCACCACCACTGATGCCCTATCAAGTCAATGTGGACTGCATCGCTGAGCGGCAGGCCGGCCAAGGCGCGACTGGTGCGCACGTCTGCGATAAGCAGCACGAACAATCCGACCGTCGCCAGCACAACGGACCACAGCACACCGCGGTGAATGCGGCGCTCGGGCACGGTGATTGATGAGGTATCGGGCGGTGTCGCCGCGCCGCTACGGGGGGCACGCCAGACGGCCCACAAAAACATCGCCAGCACCGCGATGAACACAAGGGTGCACAGTCCCAGCGTCAGGTTCCAGAGGTCGCCAATGTGCGACGCCTGGATGCCGGCGGGGCGTAGTGCATCCTGGATCGACTGCGCCCGGACATTCGCCGCGGACAGCAGCGCGAGGGTCGGCGTTACAAGAGTGACGGCGACGCGCATGTCAGTGGGTCGGCAGCGACGAAGACTTCGGCTCCAGCTTCTCGCGCTGCTGTTCCGGCTTGCCGCCTTGCAGGCTGTCGCTACGGGAGGGCGCGACGTCGGAGCGCAGTTGCCCGCTCATGGAGCGCACGTAAGCGACGAGCTGCCATATCTGATCTTCCGTTACATGCCCGCCAAAGGACGGCATGCCGTTCGGGCGGCCCTGCGAAATGGTGGAAAAAATGCTGGCCGGCTCGGCGCCGTAAATCCATTTGTCATCCGTCAGCGCCGGACCAATGCCGCCGCCGCCCTGCGCATGGCAGCCGCTGCAGTTGTAGGCTCGGAACCATTTCTTGCCTTGCGATACGGCGTAGGCGTTGTCTTCGTACGGGTTCTTCACCTGCTGCCTGGGCTGCGGCTGTCCGGGTTCCAGATCACCCATGCGCAAGGCGCTCATTACCGCCGATCCGGTTGGCGGCGTCTGCAGTTGGCGCTCTTCGCGCTTGCAACCAACCAGCAGGATTCCTGCGCACAGGGCGAGGACCGCAAGCTTCCATCCGAAGCGTTTCATCGGTACTGCGCTCCTTCCCTGACATCAGTTCGAGGCACGGCATACTCGGTGAGAATGGCGTCGATGTCGCCGCGACGGCGAAGCAGGACGGCGTCCAGTTCATCACGCAGTGCCTGGTTGCCGCGCGCCACGCCCATTGAAATCGAAAACTCGAACGGCACCGGCAGGTTCGTCGGCGCATGCGCGATTGCCACGTCCATTGGTACCGCTGCACGCCGGGCAGTCCAGCCGGCCTGCGGGCCCCATATGAGCGCCACGTCCAGCTTGCGCGCAGCCAGGGCATCGACCATGCGCTGGGCAGCGGAGCCGTCGCCAAAGATAGTGAAGCCGACCACGTTGTCGGTCATTCCAACCTGCGTTAGAGCATGTCCTGGCGGCGTAGCGGCGAGATCATTGCCAACCAGTTGCACGCCAATGCGCGAGGACCGCAGGCGGGCCGTGTCAAGGGAGCCGGGCGGTTCGCCGCGGCGGGTGACGAATACATAAGACGAGCGGTAATAAGGACGCGTCGTCAGCACCCGTTCAAAGCGGGAAGGAACGCCAATGAAGACGTCGCACAGCCCCTGCCCCATCGTCTTCCTGACAAAGCCCCGGCGCTGCGGAAGCCAGTAATAGTGCAACGCGGCGCCCATGTCCTCGGCCACGAGGCGTGCGATACGGTTTTCGAAACCGCTTTCGTCTTCATGCGAATACGGCAGGTTGTCGGGATCGGCACAAACGCGCAGCTCTCGCTTGTGGTCCACGGCCGGAGACGAAAGAATGAACGGGCCGGACGAGGCCGCCCATCCCGATACGGCGACCGTCAGGACCAGCAGCATGGCAAACCTATGGAAGCGCGAAGACATACAACGTGCCTCCCTTATCCGTATGCTGCGGCAAATCCTTCATCGCATTCACGAATCCCAGCGCCGCGCTGCCGTCGTTCGGATCCAGGTCGCCAGCTACGATTGCGCCTGCCCAGCCGCCTACGCCCGACAGGACCGCGATGTACTGCTTGCCGTCCGGCCCGCGGTAGGAGATCGGCTGGCCGATGATGCCGGAGCCAGTCTTGAACTGCCAAAGGAGCGCACCAGTCTTCGCGTCGACTGCCTTGAACCATCCTTCCATCGTCCCGTAAAAAACCACGTCACCGCCGGTTACAAGGGCGCCACTCCAGACCGGAAAGTTTTCCGCGATCGCCCATGCCTTTTTTCCCGCAACCGGATCCCAAGCGGTGAAGACGCCACGATTGCCGCCGGGCCCCGGATGCAATTTCGCATCGAGCCCAACATAAGGCGTGCCAGCAATGTAGCTGGTGTCGTAGGTCTCGGCGTCCTGGCACAGGTTCTGATGCGGTATGTAAAGCAGGCGCGTGCGCGGCGACCATGCGGACGGCTGCCAGTCTTTGGCGCCAGGCGAGGCCGGGCAGATATTGCGCACGGTCTGCCCGACGTGCGGCTCGGTACGCGGGTTGTATTTGAGCTGGCCGCTTTGAAGATCCACGCCTTCGGTGGATGTGATCGGCACGAAAGGTGTGGCCGATAGCACCTGGCCGCTGAGCCGGTCCATCACATACAGATAGCCATTGCGGTCAGGGTGAATCAATACCTTGCGCGTGCTGCCGTTGATGGGCAAATCGACCAGGATGTGTTCGTTAACGCCATCGTAGTCGTGCAGGTCGTGCGGGCTCATCTGGTAGTACCAGCGTGCCTCGCCGGTATCTGCCTTGCGGGCGAAGATGCCAGAGGTCCATTTGTTGTCGCCGGGGCGCTGCTCCGGATTCCACGGTCCGGGGTTGCCGGTACCGTAGTAAATCAGGTCCGCTTCAGGATCGTAGGACAGCCATCCCCATACCGTACCTCCGCCGATTTTCCAGGCGTCTGCGGGCCACGAAGAAACGCCGAGATCCTTGCCGCGGTCCTTCGCGTAATGCGGTTTGAAGTTTGGCCCGATCAGCACATCCTTGTCCGGCCCCGTGCTGTACGCGCGCCAGGCCAACTTGCCGGTTTTCGTGTCCAGCGCGCTTAGCCAACCGCGCACACCGAGCTCCCCTCCGCTGTTGCCGACCAATACCTTGTCCTTGACCACCAGCGGCGCCATGGTGATGGTTTCACCCATCTTGAATTCGCCGAGCTTCGTTCGCCAGAGCTCCTTGCCGCTCGTGGCGTCAACCGCGATGGTGAAGGCATCAAGCGTGTTCATGAAGACCTTGCCGTCGGCGAAGGCCACACCGCGATTGACCACATCGCAGCAGGCGACGCCCTGCGCGCTGGCGTTCGGCTTCGGGTCGAACTTCCATTTCACCGGGCCGCCCGGCTTGGTGAGATCGAGCGCGTACAAATAATTTGGATACGGCGTCACCACATACATGGTGCCGCCCACCACGATCGGCGCAGCCTCGTGGCCGCGCAGTACGCCGGTTGAAAAGGTGAAGGCGGGCTTCAGGTTCTTGACGTTTGCAGCATTGATTTCTGTCAGCGCGCTGAAGCGGGTATTGGCCTGGTCTTTGGCCGCCATGGGCCATTCGCCCTCGGGACCAGCGTTTGCCGTCTGGGCGACGGCGATTGATGTTGCATACAGGGCGAAAAAGACGATCGCTCCAGCGGCGCTGATCTGTTGAATCGAGCGAGGAATGGCCATACTTTGTTCAGGATTCCACGTTGCGCAGCTACCAGTCTTGACGCGGCAAACAGCTGCGCGCACCTCAACTCAAAGCCGCATTCAATGGTCCGGAGTTGCACCGGGCTTTCCTGGATCTGTTTCAGTCTCTTCCCTGACTGGACATCGTCTGGATCGACTGAACGAACCAACTGAGTTAATCGTAGAAAGATTGCAAGATTGGAAAGTGATGAAGATCAAGGGATATCCGACCCATGTTGCAGAAGCGTCACGGCTGCGTTTGCAGCGCAAGCTCGAGTCGCAATCGGTTGCGCTCTCGACTCACTATCAACTGGTGCGTGGACCGGAGGCGGGCTCGACCGGCAATGAGGACCAGAAGCGACTGCAGAGGCGGCTGCGGAGAACTCTTTATCCGCCCAGCTTGCTGAGTATGAATGCCACGAGGAACCCCGCCACCGTAATCAACCCGGCAAAGTCATGCGCTTCTTCAAACGCTTCCGGAATCATCGTATCGACCAGCATCGCCAGGATTGCGCCGGCGGCGACAGCCGTCGTGGCTGCTACAATCTCGGGAGAAAAATCGCGGAACGCGGTATAGCCGACCAGCGACGCCACGCCGGATGCCGCCGCGATGGCGCCCCAGATGCCGAAGATGTAAAGAGCCGACCGCCCGGCTTTCTTCATGCCCGCAGCGCTGGAGAGGCCCTCCGGAATGTTCGACAAAAAGATCGCAATGACTGCGACGAAGCTGACCACGCCGCCCTTGAGCATCGATAGCCCGATAACGATTGATTCAGGTATCCCGTCCAGCAAGGCGCCGACGGCAATTGCGGCGCCGCCGCTGCCGTCCTCCTTTGCGGAAGGATGCTTGTCCCCGGACCGCTTCCGATGTTTTGCGCCGTACCGCGCCAGCGCCCAATTAACGGCCGTGTAGATGGCCGCACCGCTTAGAAAGCCGATCGACGTGGAGTCAAAGCCACCCTTCCGATAAGCCTCGTCCATCAGTTCAAAAGAAAGCGCCGAGATCAGCACCCCGCTGCCAAAGGCCATGACGCCTGCGATCATGCGCTGCGGCACATTAATAAAGTACCCCACCGCGGCTCCAATCAGCAATGCGGCGCCTGCAACGAATCCCCAAAAGCCTGCCTGCGCCCAGACTGGAATGGCCCCCATGTGACTCCTTTTTGATGGTTCGAATCTAGTGACCTTCTTACCGGCGATCGCCAGCAGGTTCGGCCGGCCAGCACGAGCTGGGTCCCAATGCCCGCGAGACCGCGCGAATATTTGTCGCACCCTTTACAACTTGAATCGTACTGCTCGAAACAATGCGCCTATGCAAGGCTTGTGCCATCGGTTCTTTTGCCTGGAACAAGCTGCCGTCATTAAAGCGACTTCAGCGGTTGATTTCGAGTCTATTTGACCTGCCCCCCATACCGACGTGGGGTTGCGTGAGACGTTTCGGGTGCGCATTCAAACGTGGATCCGCGTTGAACATCAAAAAGCACACCTAGAGGGGAATATGGAATGCCGTGGCTTCTATGGGTTGTACTTGCTTTATGCGCGGTGGCAATTGCCGCAATTGGCGTCTCTGCCTATGGTTCGAAACGGTGGACCGTGGCAACACTGGCGCTGACTCGCAAGCTCGACAACGCCGCCGCTAATGCCAAATCCACGCCTCTGCGGCCGACCGTCTACAACTCCGATGAACTCAACGGCTTGCCAGCGCCAGTGCAACGCTACTTCCGCATGGCACTAAGAGACGGACAACCGATTATTGCCGCCGCTAATGTAGAGCTTGCCGGCAAATTCAACATGTCTGCGCATGGCGCGCAATGGAAGCCGTTTACATCGCGGCAACGCGTTGTAACGGACCGTCCGGGTTTCTTGTGGGACGCCAGGGTTTCCATGATGCCGGGGCTACCGGTGCGCGTGGTCGACAGCTACATCGCGGGAAGGGGCCTGCTGCGCGCTGCGATCCTCGGCTTGTTCACCGTGGCCGAGGTTGCTGGCGACGGCGAGATCGCGCGCGGCGAATTCATGCGCTTCTTCGCTGAAGCCGCCTGGTACCCGACCGCGCTTCTGCCTGGCCAGGGCGTTCGTTGGGACCCGGTAGACGACCATTCGGCAAACGCCACCATCGTGGACGGCCCGCTAACGCTGACGCTACTGTTCAGGTTCAACGACGCGAACCAGATCGACTCGTTCCGCGCCGAGGCGCGGGGCGCCATGGACGGCAAGGAGATAACCATGATTCCCTGGGAGGGAAAGTGGTCCAACTACCAGACGCGCGACGGGATGACCGTGCCGCTCACGGGCGAGGTTGCGTGGATGCGACCTGAAGGTCGCAAGCCCTATTTTGTCGGGACGGTGACGTCGCTGGCCTATGAATTCTTGAAGTGAACAGCGCGCTGCACGAGCGCCCGCCGCAACCCTTACTGCAACGGGCTAATCTTTTCCCCGGGGTTTTTTCCGGACACGGACTGCTCTTCAATGACTGCATTGATTTCCGCACCGAACAGCACGATGACAGACGAAATAAAAACATAGAGCAGCAGTACGATGACCGTGCCCACGCTGCCGTAGAGCGCGTCAACATCCCAGATGTTGCGAATATAAAAGTTGAAGGCGAGCGATGCGCCGATCCAGGCCACCACGGCAAGGAAAGCGCCCGGCGTAACGAACCGGAATCGCTGTTGAACATCAGGCCCCAAACCATAAACGAGCGCGACCGTTGCCGTAAGCAGGATCACGACGAATGGCCAGCGAAGCCACCATGTCCACACGACGGCGAAGGTGGGTTCCATTCCGAATTGCTGGGAGAGTGCCTGGATCGCTTGCGGGCTCACAACAACGAGGATAGTGACGAGGGCAACCATGACCCCGAGGCCGAGTGTGTACACGAGTGACAGTGCATAAAGCTTCCACAGGGACCGTCCTTCCATGACGCCGTAGACCACATTCAATGCGCGCATCATTGAACGCATGCCTGATGAGGCTGCCCACAAGGCCCCAACAACACCGAACGACAGCATGCCGGTTCTCCGCTGCTGCAACTGGTCGAATATCTGGTTCAACTGTTGTGTCGTCTGCTGCAAAAAAAATGCTTCAGACTGCTGCCGCAACCAGTCGAACACATTGGAGAGATCAAAGACGCCAAGCAACGCGATGAAAAAAATAACAAAAGGAAAAAACGAAAATATCAGCTGGTAGCTCACGGCGGACGCGTGGGTCGGCATGGCGTGGACGAAGAATTGCATCACCGAATGCTTTACGAGTCTTGCGAGGCTTAGCCCGCGAAGTCCAAGAATGCGCATGTAGGCCTTTCCAAATGAACGCGACGCTATACGATATCCATGAAACCGGTTTTTCACACACGGCCCGTTGTAGTTCAACAAAAAGAGACTCCAGGGTAAATCGCCGTACCTGTGGATAAGGCCCAGCGTGCGCCATACTTCTAGAATATTGGTTATCACTCTTATTTTCGGAAGAAACGCCCTTGGACCGTAACGACACCGCGACTCGTAGCGCCGCGCAGGCCGCCGAAGGCAAGTCGCCCTGGCTTGGGCGCTCGATTGAGCGCATCGAGGATGCTGCACTGCTTACCGGGCGCGGGCACTTCGCGGACGATGCCGGCGTCAAGCCCGGCACGCTGCAAGCCGCAATCCTGCGCTCGCCGCATGCCCACGCCGCAATTGTGTCGATTGACGCGACGGCCGCGCTGGCGCTTGCCGGAGTTCGCGCTGTTCTAATGGGAGCGGACGTCAAGGCCTGGGCCGCCCCTTTCGTCGTCGGCGTCAAACAACCGATGGAACACTGGTGCCTTGCGATCGACCGGGTCCGCTATGTTGGCGAACCGGTCGCCGTGGTGATAGCGGAAGACCGGTATATCGCCGAAGACGCACTGGACTTGATTCGGGTCGAGTACCACCGGCGCGACGCCGTGGTCGATCCCGAGGACGCTACCGCGCCAGAAGCGCCGGTATTGCACGATGCGGTCGGCTCAAACGTGGTGAGCGACCGCCATTTCAGTTACGGCGATCCGGACGCCGCCTTCGCCGCAGCCGATCGGGTCGTCTCCATCAAGGTCCACTACCCGCGCAATTCCTGCACACCGATCGAGTGCTATGTCGTCGTGGCGGAATACCTGTCGCCTGACGAAGGCTACGACGTTTTCTCGAATTTCCAGGGGCCGTTCGCGCTGCATCCCGTCATGTCGCTGGCCCTCAAGGTGCCGGGCTCGAAACTGCGCCTGCGCCTGCCGCGCGATTCCGGCGGCAGTTTCGGCGTCAAGCAGGGCGTGTTCCCTTACATCGTGCTGATGTGCCTGGCCTCGCGCAAGGCCGGCGCGCCGGTCAAGTGGGTGGAAGACAGGCTGGAGCACCTGCAAGCCGCCACCTCCGCTACCAATCGCGTCTCGACGCTCGAGGCAGCGGTGCGAAACGATGGTGAAGTGCTGGCATTGCGGTACGACCAGATTGACGATTGCGGCGCCTATTTGCGCGCGCCTGAACCGGCCACGTTCTATCGCATGCACGGCACGCTGACCGGCGCCTATGGCGCGCGCCATTTGCAGGTGCGCAACCGCGTGGTTCTCACGAACAAGACCCCCGCTGGACTCGTGCGCGGCTTCGGTGGGCCGCAAGTCTATTTCGCGCTTGAACGCCTGATGCAACGCATCGCGCTTGAACTGAATCTCGATCCCCTTCAGGTGATCCGTCGCAACCTGATCCCGGCCGATGCGTTTCCGTATCGCGCACCCGCAGGCGCGCTGCTCGATTCGGGCAATTACCAGGCCGCTATCGAACTTGCTGAACGCAAGGGCGACCTCGCGTCGCTCAAGGAGAAGCAGCGCCAGGTGCGGGCAAATGGCGGGCTTTACGGTATTGGCTATGCCGCCATCGTCGAGCCATCGATATCCAACATGGGCTACATCACCACCGTGCAGACGGTGGAGCAGCGCGCCAAAGCCGGTCCAAAAGGCGGCGCAAATGCAAGCGCCACGGTCAGCGTCGACGCTCTCGGCGCCGTCAGCGTGGTCATTGCTTCCGCGCCGCAGGGCCAGGGCCACATGACCGTGTGTTCCCAGGTCGTTGCCGATGTGCTGGGACTGCGGCCGAGCGACGTCGTGGTCAACACGGAACTCGACACGCAGAAGGATGCCTGGTCGATCGCCTCCGGCAATTACTCGAGCCGGTTCGCTGGCGCTGTGGCAGGAACCGTGCACCTTGCCGCGCACAAGATCCGCGACAAGCTGACATTGATTGCAGCCGGATTGCTCGATGCACCTGTCGATGAGATCGTCTTCGAGAATGGCAAGATTTACGCGCGCAGCAATCCGGCCAAGACCTTGCCGTTCCACCGGGTTGCCGGCAACACGCACTGGTCTCCTACCAGCCTGCCGGAGGGCATGATGCCGGGGCTGCGCGAAACGGTGTTCTGGTCGCCGCCACAGTTGCTTCCGCCGGATGAAAACGACGTGATCAACAGTTCCGGCGCTTATGGCTTTGTATTTGACATCTGCGGCGTGGAAGTGGACCGGACAACCGGACAAATTCGCATCGACCGCTATGTCACCACGCATGATGCCGGACGCATACTGCACCCCGGCATGGCCGACGGCCAGGTGCGGGGCGCCTTTGCGCAGGGCGTTGGCGCCGCGCTGATGGAGGAATTTGCCTATGGCGAAGATGGCAGTTTCCTGTCTGGCACCTTTGCTGACTACCTGGTGCCGACCACCTGCGAAATCATCGAGCCGATAATCCTGCACATTGACACGCCCTCCCCGTTCACGCCGCTCGGCGCAAAGGGACTTGGAGAAGGCAACAACATGAGCACGCCGGTTTGCATTGCCAACGCAGTAGCCGATGCGCTTGGCATCGCCGATATCAAGCTGCCGCTAACGCCTTCGCGGGTATCTGCAATGATGGGCATGGCCGATCCACCGCCGACACGCCGCGGCACCGCCGATGCGGTCTCCACGCCGACGGCGCCGCCTGGTGCACCGACCTTGAAAGCACCTTCCGGCGGCCGCACGCTGGGCATGTCCGGCACCGTAGTGCTCCCAGCAACGCCGGAGCAGGTCTACGCAACACTGCTCGACCCGGTCGCGCTGGCCAAGGTGATCCCCGGCTGCCATGCCCTCGACAAGATTGGCGAAAACCATTACCGCGCCGACGTGACCGTAGGCGTCGGCATGGTGAAGGCACGCTATGCCGCGGAAATCCGGTTGACCGACCTGATACCATCGCAGTCGCTGCGGCTCGCAGGCAGCGGCACAAGCTCTCTGGGCAGCGCGCAGGGCAACGGCATGGTCCGACTTGAAGCGGACGGCGGCGGTACGCGCCTTCATTACGATTACAGCGCAGCAGTCAGCGGCAAGGTGGCGGCAGTTGGCGGCCGCATGCTGGAAGGCGCCGCGAAAATCGTGTTGAAGCAGCTATTCGAGCAGTTGGGAAAACAGGCTGGCGGCGACACAGCAACGGTGTCAGCAAGCGCGGCGCACGGCGCTTCCACCGGCTCATGGCTGGCTCGACTGCTGCGCCTGCTGGGAGTCAAGCGATGAAACCGGCAGCCTTCGATTACGTCCGTGCCGACAGTGCCGATGAGGTCGTCAGTCTCCTGCAGCAACATGGCGCTGACGCCCGCATCCTGGCCGGCGGCCAGTCGCTGATGGCCATGCTTAATTTCCGGCTGGCCCAACCCAAGCTTCTGATCGACATTAGCCGCTGCGCTGATCTCAATTATTCGCGGGTAGAAAACGGAGCGCTTGAGATCGGCGCCGCTGCCACGCAGGCCAGCGTTGAATGGCGGCCAAAGCTCGCCGCCGAGGTGCCTTTAATGGCGAAAGTTTTCCCGTCAATCTCGCACTTTCAGGTTCGCAACCGCGGCACTGTTTGCGGTTCCATCGCGCATGCCGATCCGAGTGCTGAACTGCCACTATGCCTCGTCGCATTGCAGGGCGAAGTCATCCTGCGATCCGGCACCGGCCGCCGCAAACTGGCCGCTGAAGATTTTTTCCAAGGCATGCTGACCACGGCGCTGGCGCCTGGCGAAATGGTTGAATCGGTGCGCTTTCCACTTGGCCAGCCTGGCGCGCGCTACGGGTTCGAAGAAATAAGCATGCGGCATGGCGACTTCGCCCTCGTCGCATTGGCGGTGGTCGTTAGTAACGACAGCATCGCCCTCACGGTGGGCGGCGTGTCCGACCGGCCGCGCCGCAAAAGCTGGGGAATGCTGTCCGGCGCGGACCTGGATGCGGCGCTTAACGATTTTGCCTGGGAACTGGAGGCGGAAAGCGACACGCACGCCAGCGCCGAATACCGTCGGCACCTGGTTCGTCAACTGGGCCGAAAACTGATTACGGGAGCAATGCATGAAGCACTTTGAACGAGATGGCCAGCACCTCGTCCGACTAACTCTTAACGGCGCCGAACGCACGGGTTACGCGCAGTCGCGCACCTTGCTGTCCGACTTCCTGCGGCACGAGCTTGGCGCAACCGGCACCCATGTGGGCTGCGAACACGGCGTGTGCGGCGCCTGCACGATCCTGCTGGACGGCGTGGCGGGTCGCGCCTGCCTGACTCTGGCGGTGCAGGCCGATGGCCGCGCCCTCACCACAGTGGAAGGCATTTCTGGCCGTGACATGGCAATGAACGATCTGCAGCAAGCGTTTCGCCGGCATCATGCGTTGCAATGCGGCTTCTGCACTGCCGGCATACTGATGTCCTGCACAGATTATCTTGAACGGGTTCCCGATCCGAGCGAGCAGCAGGTCCGGGAAATGCTGTCTGGTCATCTGTGCCGCTGCACTGGATATACGAACATGGTCAACGCGGTGCTGGAAGTCGCCGCAGCACGCCAAAGCAACAGCCAGCCAGCGAAGTCAGTGGAGACCAGCGATGCTTGATCTTGGCAGAAGCTTTCTCGCTTCGGTGGAAAGAAATCCGTCGGCCACCGCCATCGTGGACGGCACACTGCGCCTTACTTATGGCGAATGGTTTGAACGCATTCGCGCTGTCGCCGGTGGCTTGTCTGCCCTTGGCCTAAAGCGCGGCGATCACTTGATTGTCATTCTCCAGAATCGTTGGGAAGCGGCCACGGTGCATTGGGCCTGCCAATTCGCGGGCGTGATCGTTACGCCACTGAACTGGCGCGTAAAGCCTGACGAGATTGATTACTGTGCGTCGGATGCCGACGCTCGCATGGTCTTGTTCCAGGATATGTCGGCCGAAGCAGTTGCAGCGTCGCCAGTTGCGCAGAAACTGCCAAGAATTACGGTAGGCGACGTTCCCGGTGGGACCCTTCGTTTTGAAGACCTGCTAAGCAGCGCGCCTTCCTCGACGTTGCTCAACGCCGGAGCAGACGACTGGTCACTGATGCTGTACACATCCGGCACCACCGGTCGGCCAAAAGGCGTGCCACGCCGGCACCGGCATGAGCGCACTGCCGCGCTGGCGCATGTTGCCCAAAACCTTTACCGGTACGGCGAACGCACGCTGGGTGTCATGCCGCTTTATCACACCATGGGCGTGCGCTCGTTGCTTGCCATGGCATTGATCGACGGCCGCTTCGTCTGCGTGCCGAAGTTCGACTCTGCGGCGGTTCTGCAGGCAATTGCCAAGGAAGGCATCACCAATCTGTATCTTGTCCCAACCCTGTACCACGACGTGATTGCGCACCCTGACGCGGCACAGGCCGACTTGTCCACGGTGCGCAAGCTCGGCTTCGCCGGCGCACCGATGAATGAAGCGCTGCTGCAGAAGCTCGATGCCCGCTTCAAGCCGGAGCTCTTTGTCAACCACTACGGCTCCTCCGAGGTTTATACCTTTACCATCGACCAGGAAGCAGTCCGAAAGCCCGGCAGCGCAGGCAAGGCAGGCATCAATCAGCGCATTCGGGTCGTCAAGCTGGACACCGCCTCGCCGGAAAAATTTGCCGCCGTTGGAGAAGAAGGCCAGATCATTGCCGACATGGCGAGTGACGAGTCGTTTGAAGGTTACTGGAACCGTCCGGACGCGGATGCAAAGTCTTTGCATGAGGGCTGGTATTTCACCGGTGATACCGGTTATGTGGATGCCGAGGGCGATCTGTTTGTCACCGGTCGCGTCGATGACATGATGATCAGCGGCGGCGAGAACATTTCGCCGGTCGAGATCGAGAGCCTGCTGTCGCTGCATCCCGCTGTAGACGAGGTAGCGGTGGTCGGGTTGCCGGACGAACGATGGGGTCAACGCGTCACTGCCTTCATCAAGCGGCGGGGCGAGGTGACCGGCGAAGACCTGGATGCGCACTGCGTCCGTTCCGGGCTTGCGAACTTCAAGCGCCCGCGCGGCTATGTGTTTGTACGTGAAGTACCGCGCTCGCCGGTCGGCAAGCTGCTTCGCCGCAAGCTCGTGGCGAATGAATATGAGTCGGAAACCTGAGATGCGGAGTTTCTGAACGCAACGAAAGAAATTCAAAAACAGCGTCTGGGCCGCGCGATCTGCAGCCCCGCCGAAATCAATCAAACGTTTTGCAAAAGGAGTGGTGATGAGTCAGCTGAAACACCCGGCACATAGTCTGCTGGACAACCTGAATGGATTTTCCGTAGTGATCGATGCGGCCCGCGAACGCGCCGACATTATTCTCGAGCGCCCTCCTTTCAATATTATCGAGATGCCACAACGCGACCAGTTGCGACTGGTGTTCGAATCGCTCGATGAGAATCCCGCAGTACGCGTCATAGTGCTGCGCGCAGTCGGCCAGCACTTCTCCAGCGGCGGCGACATCAAGGGCTTTCTTGAGGCAACGCCGGAACATGTGTCGAAGCTGGCCTGGAATATTGCAGCCCCGGCACGCTGCAGCAAGCCGGTCATTGCGGCGAATCGGGGATACTGCTTCGGTGTCGGCTTTGAGATTTCACTTGCCTGCGACTTCCGTATCGCAACGGACACCACCCAGTACGCGCTGCCGGAACAGAAGCTGGGACAGATCCCCGGCTCAGGCGGTTCTGCTCGGTTGCAGAAAATGGTCGGCATCACCCGCACCAAGGACGTGGTGATGCGCTCGCGGCGCATAACCGGCCCGCAAGCCGCGGACTGGGGAATCGCGACCGAGTGCGTGCCTGATGCCGAACTCGAAAGCGCTACCGACAAACTGGTCGACGAGTTGCGCGCCTTCTCGCCGATCGCGCAGCGCACGGCCAAGAAACTGCTGAACGATACCGAAGACTCGCCCCTTTCCGTAGCGATTGAACTCGAAGGCCATTGCTACAGCCGCTTGCGGACTTCGGACGATTTCCGTGAAGGCGTGGAAGCATTCCATCAGAAGCGCAAGGCGTCGTTCAAGGGAAGCTGACCCCGGCAGGACGCGCGGGCTGCCGCGCGGGCCAACGGAGATTGGCGCGCGCGCTACAAGTGGCTGGCAGGATGATCTTTGCAGGACCGACCACATGCAAGATGGTCGTAAAAAAATAATTATGGAGACTTCAATGAAAAACCGCTTGAATGGCATGACCATCACTACCGCGCTCGGCGCGGCGCTGCTCTGCCTTGCCGCGCCATTGGCCGCCCTCGCTGCTGATTTGGTGGAAGTGAAGGTTGGCACCAATAACGTTATTAGCGACGCGCCATTCTTCATCGCCAATGAAAAAGGGTACTTCAAGGAACAGGGAATACGCGTCACGCTCGTGCCGTTCGACGCCGGTCCGAAGATGATTGCGCCGCTGGGTACCGGTCAACTGGACGCCGCGGCCGGCGCCATTTCCGCCGGACTGTTCAATGCGGCTGCTCGGGGTATCGTGATCAAGGTTGTGGCGGACAAGGGATCGACGCCGCCTGGCTACGACTACATGCCAATCCTGGTGCGCAAGGCGCTGGTGGATAGCGGCAAGGTCAAGACCTTCGGCGACCTGAAGGGCATGAAAGTGGCTGAGGCGGCGAAGGGCGGGTCGCCTGGCTCCAAGCTTAATGAAGCCTTGAAGAGCAATGGCGTCGAGTACAAGGACGTGCAGCATGAGTATCTCGGCTATCCGCAGCATGTCACGGCCCTCATGAACGGCGCGGTGGACGCGGCTGTCACGACAGAACCGTCGGCAAGCCAGGCCATTTCACGTGGCATCGCGGTGCCATTCCCGACCGACAAGATCTACCCGAACCAGCAAGTCGCGGTGCTGCTGTACGGTGGCGATTTCATCAAGAAGTCGCCCGATATCGCGAAGAAATTCATGGTGGCGTATCTGAAAGGAGCCCGCTTCTATAACGGCGCGCTCAAGGGCGGGCATTTCGCCGGACCGAACGCCGCCGAGGTAATCTCCATTTTGAGCCGGGACAGCAGCGTAAAAGATGCGCCGCTTTATAAAATCATTGTGCCTAATGGCATGAACCCGGACGGACGCGTAAACGAAGCGAGCATCCGCAAGGATTTCCAGTTCTACAAGGACCAGGGTTACCTGGAGGGCAATGTGACGGTGGAGCAGGTGGTGGACCATTCCTTCGTGGACGCGGCTTTGAAGGAACTTGGCCCGGCCCCGGCGGCGAAATGATGGCTTCGGTTCGGCACGAACCGACTAGCCTGGCTGCTGGAATTGACGCCGGCTTTTACACAATTTTCAATGCCGGTTTCGTTGCCGTGCCGGGCAGCATGCCACAGCAAGACCCGTTGCAGTTGATACCGCAAACGCATAAAACGTAGCACCCTATTAAAAAGCTTCGCCAACAAGGAGACGGACATGGAACGCAATCAGAACCTTCGCTTGAAACGTTTGAACGTACTGGTAGGCGCTGCGCTGGCAGTCGGCCTTGCTGGCGCTGCCGGCACTGCACTGGCCCAGGCCGCTGGCCCGATCAGGGTCGGCGTCGTGACGCCGCTGTCCGGTACCTACGCGCCGATTGGCCAGCAGGTAAAGTGGGGCATTGAACTTGCCACAAAAGAGATCAACGATGCCGGCGGCATCATGGGCCGCAAGGTGGAATTGCTGTTTGAAGATGAAGAGGCTAATCCCGCCGTTGCGACGCAGAAGGCAGAGAAGCTGTTCCAGTCATCCAAAGTCGATTTCCTGACCGGCACCGTCAACTCCGGATCGACACTGGCGGTAGGCCAGGTTGCCGAGCGCAACGACCGCCTGATCGCAACCACCGTTTCCTTTTCCGATGCCATCACCGGCGAGAAGTGCTCGCCGAACGTGTTCCGCGTGAATGCCAAGGCGGGACAGCAGTCGACCGCACTGGCCGAATGGATGGCCCGCGAGAAGCCGAATGCCCGCGTGTTCTTCCTCGGACCGGACTATGAAATGGGCCGCAGCACCGTGAGCGCTTTCAAGACAGCGGCGCTCAAGAAGGGCGCGGTCGATGCCGGCGAAGTGTTCCCGCCGCTCGACAACAAGGATTACTCGCCCTTCTTCGGGCAACTGCGCGCGGCGCGCCCCACGGTGCTCTACAGCTCCACGGCCGGCAACGACACGGTGCGCCTCTTTACGCAGATGAATGAATTCGGCTTGCTGAAAAACCTCACCGTCATCGGCGCTTCTGGCGCGGTCACATCGCAGAACATGTCCGCCATCGGCAAGGCGCTGGAGGGCTTCGTCACCGGCGTGGGCTATGCAATTGATATCGACACGCCCGAGAACAAGAAATTCGTCGCGGACTTTCAGGCTGTAAACAAGGTGCTGCCCGACCTGTTTGGCGCGGACTCCTACGGGGTGATGTATTTCTACAAGGCCGCGGTGGAGAAGGCGAAGTCGACTGAGACAGCCAAGGTGCGCACCGCGATGCGGGGCCTCGAATGGACCACGCCACAGGGCAAGAAGCAGATGCGCGCGGGCGACCATCAAGCCATCCAGGACATGTATGCGTTGCGTCTGACGGATGGCAAGTTCAAGGTCATCAGCAAAGTCGCGGGGGAAGCAGCCATCGGCCCCGACACCTGCACCCGCTTCTGACCGCGGCCACCGGGACATAGCATGCAAACTATGCTGGACTGGCTGCAATTCGTGCTGGCGCCGCAGATGCTAAACGGACTGTCGATTGGTGTGGCCGTGATCCTCATGGCGCTCGGCCTCACCATCATCTTCGGGCTGCTTGACGTCATTAACATGGCGCACGGCGAGTTCTATGCAATGGGTGCCTATGTCGGACTGACGCTGGCAGCGGCCGGCGTCAGTTTCTGGTTGCTGCTCATCCTGGTTCCGATAGTGATGGCAGCGCTCGGCTATGTGATCGAGCGCACGCTGATTCAGCGTGTGTTCCATCACAAGGACCGCCACATCCTGACCCTCCTGCTTACCTTCGGCATGGCCATCGTTCTTGAGGATATCTTCAAGATGATCTATGGCCCGCAGTCTTCCAAGCCGGACTCGCCCATCACGGGGGTCTCTGAAGTGATGGGCATGTTGCTGCCAAATTACCGGCTGTTCCTGATCGTGTTTGGCGCGCTGGTGATTGCTGCGGTATGGGTCATCGTCTACAAGACCAGCCTGGGCGCGATGGTGCGCGCGGCCGCTTTCGACAAGAACATGTCATCGTCGCTGGGCGTTCCGGTGTCCCGCGTGTATGCGGGCACCTTTGCCTTCGGCGTGGCCCTGGCCGGCCTGTCCGGCGTTTTGCTGGCGCCGCTGTACTCCGTGTTCCCGACAATGGGAAAGGACTTCATCCTGATGGCGTTCAGCGTCGTGATTGTCGGCGGTCTTGGCAGTATCAGCGGCGCCGTAGTCGCCGGCCTCGCGCTGACCCAGATCCAGACGGTTGCGAGCCTTTATATTTCACCCGCATGGACCGACCCGCTCGTGTTCGGCATCATGGTGGTGGTACTGATGCTGCGGCCGCAGGGCATGTTCGGAAGGCTCGGACATGGCTGATCCAAAACGTCCAACACAGCTTTTAACACCGTTTCCAACAACCCCGTCCGCGACGGTCACATCCGCCTCCCACAGTGGCCGCCAAATGCTGGAGCGGGCAGAATCGTCCCGGCTTTCCGCGTCGCGCCTGATGGCAATGCTGTTTGTGCTTCTAGCGCTGATCTTCGCTGCCGTGGCCGGCGTCCGGGGCGACGTCTTCTTTTTTCGGCTTGCGACGGAAGCGCTGATTCTGGGCGGCTTCGCCTTGAGCGTGGATCTGCTGCTCGGCCATACCGGCATGCTGACGCTGGGCCAGGCGCTTTTCTTTGGGCTCGGCGCCTACACCTCCGCAGTGGTGCTGAAAGAAGTCGCGCCGTCGTTCTGGCTGGCGCTGCTGATTACGCTCGCCATAGCCACCGCGGTCGGCGCCATCGCCGGTGCAATTGCGACCGGCGCACGCGGCGTGTACTTTGCCCTGATCACTTTCGGCATGGCCGAGGTCGTGGCCAAGGTCGTGTTCAACACGCGCGAGATTGGCGGGTCAGACGGCATCATAGGCATACCGATTATTCGCGCGCCGTTCCTGCTGTTCTCGGTGGACACAGCCAACGCACCCGCCTTCTTCCTGTTGGTTCTGGCGGTTATCATGGGTATGTACTGGGGCCTCGCCTGGCTGCTCGACACGCCCTTTGGCCGGCTGATGGCTGCCGTCAAGTCGAACGAAGGCCGGGTCCAGTTCCTTGGTTTCAATCCGCGCCGAGTAAAGCTCGTCGCCTTCATCATCGCGGCCGACGTTGCTGCGCTTTCCGGCGCGCTGTACCCGATGCTGCGCGGCTTCGTGTCGCCTGAACTGTTGTACTTTACCGCTTCGGGCAACGCAGTCATTACCGTCATCATTGGCGGTGTAGGCACCCTGATCGGGCCGCTGTACGGTAGCGTCATTCTCACTGGACTGCGGTCCGTGATCGGCACCTTTACCGAGCACCATCTCGCCGTGGTCGGCGTTCTTTTCATGCTGTCGGTTGTGTTCTTTCCGAAGGGCTTGCTCGGTTACCTGCAGCCCCGATTAGCGGCGTGGCTGGCTGCACGCACCGCCTCATCCGGGGAACGTTCATGAATCCAGCGAACGGGACGAACGCAGCGGGCAGGACAGAGGACACGAACGCCACCAACGCTGCCAGGAACACCGGCCCGACAAGCAACGTGGAGCAATCGACACGATCCGCTGTCCTGCTCGAAGTGCGCAATCTGTCCGTACGTTTCGGCAATCTGCATGCCGTAAGCGACGTCAGCTTCAATGCGCTGCGCGGTCACATTACTTCGGTGATCGGGCCAAACGGGGCCGGCAAGAGCACCCTGTTCAATCTCATCAGCGGCGCTATTGCACCCTCTGACGGCCAGGTACGCTTCGATGGCGAGGACATCACCGGCTTCGCGCCGCATCGCCTGACGCGCAAGGGTCTTTCGCGCTCATTCCAGATGACGAATCTGTTCCCCGAGCTGCCGGTCTTCGAGAACTTGCGGCTCGCGGCGCAGGTGCTGGAACCGGCCTCCCTGCTCGCGATGCCGCTGCGGCGCAGCCATAAAGCGCGCGAGCGCGCCGATGAACTGATCGAACGCTTTGCGCTGAAGGACAAGGCGCATGAACTGGCCGGTACGCTGTCGCATGGCGAACAGCGCCGGCTGGAGATTGCTGTCGCGCTCGCTTCGCGGCCGAAAATGCTGCTGCTCGACGAGCCGACCCAAGGCATGTCGCACGCCGATACGGAAGACACCGCCAACTTGATCCGCCAGCTTTCGGCCGAGATCACGATACTGCTGGTGGAGCACGATGTCGGCCTGGTCATGAACCTCTCGGACCATGTCGTTGTCATGAACCAGGGCAAAAAACTGGCGGAGGGAACTCCGCTTGATGTGCGGGCCAATCCCGCGGTGCAGGCGGCCTATTTTGGATCGGGGGTTGCCCATGCTTGAAGTCGATAATCTGCATGTGCATTACGGTCTGAGCCACATCTTGCAGGGCGTAACGCTGCGCGCCAATGCCGGTGAAGTGGTCGGGCTGTTCGGGCGCAATGGTGTGGGAAAGACCACCATCATGAAGACCATCGCGGGCTGGGTGCCACCGACTTCCGGCTCGATCCGCCTGGGTGACGTCGAGTTGGGCGGCATGGCTTCCGACCGCATCTGCCGTCATGGAATCGGCTTTGTTCCGGAGGACCGACGCATCTTCCCCGGCCTGTCAGTGGAAGAAAACCTCAAGCTTGGCTTTCTGCAAGCGCCCGGACGCCCGGCAAAGGCATCGAGGGAAATTCTCGACAAGCTTTATGCGCGTTTTCCGCGCCTGCATGAGCGGCGCGCCCAACAGGGCACTACGCTTTCCGGCGGCGAGCAGCAAATGCTGGCGATTGCGCGAGTGCTGGCAGGCGCGCCGAAATTCCTGCTGATCGATGAGCCGACAGAGGGACTCGCGCCCATGATCGTCGACGAGATTTTCGAAATCATTTCCGGCCTGCGCGAGAGCGGCATACCGGTCCTGCTGGTCGAGCAGAATGTGCATCGTGCACTGGATGTCTGCAACCGCTTCTACGCGCTGGAGCGCGGACAGGTGATTTTGCAGGGCGATGCCGGTTCAACTTCGAACCGCGAGGAATTGCTGCAGGCTATTTCAGTCTAGCGTGTGGGATCAACGTCACTGGTAGGCGCCAATGGCAGCCGCAACCTTGTCGCTGCTTCGGTAGAGGTCTACGACGCGCCGATACTGGCTCGGGACAATGCCAAGCTGCTGCTGGAAAAAGCGGGTGAAGTGACTCTGCGCGCTAAAGCCCAGATTGGCGGAAATGCTTGAAAGCGAGTCGCTGGTCTGCGCCAGATTTTGAATCGCCATCTCCATGCGCAAGACATTCGCATACACGTGTGGCGTTAGCTCCGTGCACTGCTGGAACAGCTTGAAAAAATGCGCGCGAGAGAGGCAAGCTTCCTTCGCCAGCCGCCCTATGTCGAGCTCATCGCCCAGATTGGACCGCATGTACGAGACCGCCCGACGGATGCGATGATCATGCACCGGCCGCGCCGAATTTCCAACGCCGATACTTATGCTGCGCCACTCGGAAAAGGCATCGATAACAGACATCATCAGGTTCGACAGCATTTCCTGCAGCGCTTCCTCGCCGGGCTGCTCGCCATACAGCATCTGCATCGAAAATTCATTCGAAAGGCGCCGGATGGCGGGGGTAATGCGTACGCAGGCCTGCGGGAAAAATCCCGGCTGGCCACTGGAGCTTAAACGTCTTTCAATCTCGCAAAGCCAAACCGGCTCGATGTAAAGCGCCAGGATAACGGTCCGTGGCGCATCGGGATTCTGATGGGCATAGCAATGCGGTTCCCAGCTGTTCACCAGCACGGCAGTGTCGTCAGTCAGGGGATGAAGTCGGTCCCGCACGGCGAACAGGGTGTCGGCGCCGCTCGCCTTGAGCAGGACGTGGCACTGCGAGTGCGCATGGGTGACCAGTGACCGGTCCATGTCGAGCAATGCGACCCTGCCGAATTTGCCTTGAAAGATACGAATTGCGTTTGACATACGGCTCCTGTGCGGCATCCATCCTCCCGCCTGGGGCCGGGTCTGGATGCCGGTGCTCATTATGTGTCAACGTGCGCTTGATGTCATTGTGCAGGTGCACAATGCGTGCTGGCATTGAGACCAGATAGCTTAAGTGCCGAGCCATAACGCATCAGGAATATTTCTTTCTTGCAGCGGACTCTTACTTGCCCTCTAGAAAGTTCGCCGCTTGCGTTTAATTAGCGGGGGGTTCCCCAGAGCCCGCCTACCCTCCAGTTCGCTCCGCGATAAACTTTTTCACCGCATCGACCTTCGCCTCCATCACCTCGAAGCGTTGCGGCAATTCTTCCATATGCTCGAAGCCGACCGGCCTCGGCGCATCTTCGCCCAGCGCTTCCCGGATCGTCTCGTTGAATTTCGCCGGTAACGCCGTTTCCAGCACAATCATCGGTACGCCGGGCTTCATGAACTGGCGTGCGACTTTCAGGCCATCGGCCGTGTGCGTATCGATCACGATCCCGTGGCGCGCTTTCACATCCTGGATCGTCGCAACGCGGTCCGCGTGCGTCGACTTGCCTGAAACGAATCCAAACTGTTTCACCTTCGCGAATTCGTCGCCATCGCTGCCGGGTTTGCCTGACAAGTCGAATCCGCCTTGCGTTTCAACCTTGTGGAACAGCTTCGTCAAGCGCTCCGCGTCGCCGTCCAGCAGGTCGTAAATGAAACGCTCGATGTTGCTGGCCTTGCTGATATCCATGCTCGGGCTGCTGGTATGCCATGTTTCGGCCGACTTGCGCACGCGGTAGACACCGGTGCGGAAGAATTCGTCGAGTACGTCATTCTCGTTGGTGGCAGCGACAAGCTGGTCGATAGGCAGGCCCATCATGCGCGCGATGTGGCCGGCGCAGATATTGCCGAAGTTCCCGGACGGGACCGTGAAGGACACCTTCTGCTCATTCGACGTGGTGGCGCTGAGGTAGCCGCGGAAGTAGTACACCACTTGCGCTACGACGCGCGCCCAGTTGATGGAGTTGACTGTGCCGATCTTGCGGGCCGCCTTGAAGGCATGGTCGTTGGACACTGCCTTGACGATATCCTGGCAATCGTCGAATACGCCCTTGACCGCAATATTGAAAATGTTCGGGTCCTGCAGGCTGAACATTTGCGCGGTCTGGAATGCGCTCATCTTCCCATGTGGCGAGAGCATGAAAACGCGAATGCCTTTCTTGCCGCGCATTGCATATTCCGCAGCGCTGCCGGTGTCGCCAGAGGTTGCGCCGAGGATGTTCAGTTCTGCATTGTTCTTCGCCAGCGTGTACTCGAACAGGTTGCCGATCAACTGCATCGCCATGTCCTTGAAGGCGAGTGTCGGGCCGTTGGACAGCGCCTGCAGCAGTAGGCTGCCCTGCTTGCCCTCCTCCAGTGTGCACAGCGGCGTAATGCGGCTGGCGTCATCGCCGGCGCGGGCATTGCAATAGACCTCGGCGGTGTAGGTTTTACTGATGAGCGCCTTCAGGTCGCCTTCCGGAATGTCGGTTGCGAACTTGCGCAGTATTTCAAACGCGAGGTCGGCGTACGAGAGCTTGCGCCAGGCATCGAGTTCGGCGCTGGTGACCGTCGGGTATTCGGCGGGCAGGTAAAGACCGCCGTCAGGCGCCAGGCCAGCCAGCAGTATTTCAGAGAAGGTTTGCGCGGCTGTGTGGCCGCGGGTCGATACGTAATGCATGGCGAAGCTTTCTTTTAGCGATTCATTTCGCCTATCGGCGATGTGAGCCTGGATATAAATGTTGCGCCGCGACCTTGCATCGGGATGCGGGTCGCGAACTACGTCCTGCTAATACGACTGATATTTAACTAACGGTGTTTCGTCGGGATTTAACGTTCCCACGTCACGCGCTGATGGAACCTGCGCTTCGGTTCAAGCATGCAGCCGGCTTCAGCGCGCTTAGCTCAACTCTTCAAGCCGGATCTTCGCGACCTTGCCGACGACGGTGCTCAGACGCTCGATCTGCGCAATAGCGGCCAGCACATTGCGCTCTTGCGTCTGGTGCGTGAGGATGATGATGTCGGTTTGCGTTTCGCCTTCGTCCGGTTCTTTTTGCAGCATGGCGTCGACCGAAATCGTGGCATCGGCCAGGATGCGCGTCACGTTAGCCAGCACGCCAAGCTTGTCTGCAACACGAATGCGCAAATAGTAGCTGGTCGTAATGTCTTCCATTGGCAAAATCGGAATGTCCGACATGGCGTCCGGCTGGAACGCGAGGTGCGGCACGCGGTGTTCCGGGTCGGCGGCCGAGAGGCGCGCGATGTCCACCAGGTCCGCAATCACGGCTGAAGCGGTTGGCTCGGCGCCAGCGCCCTTGCCGTAGTACAGCGTGGCACCGACGGCGTCGCCCTGCACCAGTACGGCGTTCATTGCACCTTCAACATTGGCGATCAGGCGGCGCGACGGGATCAGCGTTGGATGCACGCGCAACTCAATACCGGCCCGGCCATTGACTTCGGCCCGACGCGTAATACCGAGCAGCTTGATGCGGTACCCAAGTTGCTCGGCATAGCGAATATCAACCGCCTGCAGTTGCGTGATGCCCTCCACGTGCGCTTTGGGAAACTGCACCGGAATGCCGAACGCAATCGCCGACATGATGGTGACCTTGTGGGCCGCATCGATGCCTTCAATGTCGAAAGTGGGGTCGGCTTCGGCATAACCCAGCCGTTGCGCTTCGGCCAGAACGGTCTGGAAATCCAGGCCCTTGTCGCGCATTTCCGAGAGGATGAAGTTCGTCGTGCCGTTGATGATGCCGGCGATCCATTGGATGCGGTTCGCAGTCAGGCCTTCGCGCAGCGCCTTGATGATGGGAATGCCGCCCGCCACCGCCGCTTCAAACCCCACCATCACGCCCTTCTCTTGCGCCGCCTTGAATATCTCGGTGCCATGAATGGCGAGCAAGGCCTTGTTGGCCGTCACGACATGCTTGCCGTTGGCGATGGCTTTCATCACGAGGTCTTTGGCAAGGCCGTAGCCACCGATCAGTTCGATGACGATGTCGATGTCCGGGTCGTTGACGATCAGGTTCGCATCGCTGACGACCTTGCAGCGGCCCTGGGTCAATTCCGTGGCGCGCGCTGTGTTGAGGTCCGCGACCATGGCGATTTCAATGCCGCGGCCGGCGCGACGACGGATTTCTTCCTGATTGCGCCTGAGGACTTCAAACGTTCCTGCACCGACCGTGCCGATGCCGAGCAGACCTGCCTTGATGGGTTTCATAAGCCGTAATGAGGAGTTAGTAGTAAGCGCCACGTGCCGGCGAGCTTAAGCAGTGCCATGTCGCCTGCGATAGCCGTCGAGGAAACGCGCGATCCGTCCCACCGCGTCACCAAGGTCGTCGGTATTGGGCAGGAACACGACCCGGAAGTGATCTGTGGTGGGGCAATTGAAGCCGGTGCCCTGCACGATCAAGACCCGTTCTTCGGCCAGCAGTTCATAGGCAAATTGCTGGTCGTCTCCAATGGGATACATCGAAGGATCGAGGCGCGGGAACATGTAGAGCGCCGACTTCGGCTTGACGCAGGTGACTCCCGGAATATCGGTCAACAGTCGATGCGCCAGATCACGCTGCCGCGCCAGGCGCCCGCCGGGCGCTACCAGGTCCTTGATGCTCTGGTAGCCGCCAAGCGCGGTCTGAATTGCATACTGGCCCGGCGCGTTGGCGCACAAGCGCATTGAGGCCAGCATGTTGAGGCCTTCGATGTAATCTTTTGCATGCTTCTTGTGGCCAGACACCACCATCCAGCCGGCACGATAGCCGCAGGACCGGTAATTTTTGGAAAGGCCGTTGAAGGTGATGAACAAAACATCGTCCGCCAGCGCCGCGATGGAGGTATGGGTTGCGCCGTCGTACAGCACCTTGTCGTAAATTTCGTCAGCGAAGATGATCAACTGGTGCTTGCGCGCGAGTTCGACGATTTCCTGCAGCAATGCGGTCGGATACAGTGCTCCGGTCGGGTTGTTGGGGTTGATGACGACAATGGCGCGCGTGTTGGTGTTGATCTTGCGCTCAATGTCGGCAATGTCGGGAAACCAGTCGGCCTGCTCGTCACACACATAGTGCACCGGCTTGCCGCCGGAGAGGCTGACGGCGGCGGTCCAGAGCGGATAGTCCGGCGCGGGCACCAGTACCTCGTCGCCGGTGTTGAGCAGCGCATTCATGCTCATGACGATCAGCTCCGAGGCGCCGTTGCCGAGGTAGACGTCGTCGATCGTTACCCCTTCGATCTCCTTCTGCTGGGTGTAATGCATGATCGCCTTGCGCGGCGCGAACATACCTTTGGAGTCGGTATAGCCAGACGCGTTCGACATGTTACGGATCATGTCCTGGACGATCTCGTCCGGCGCGTCGAATCCAAACACCGCGAGGTTGCCGATGTTCAGTTTCAGGATCTTGTGACCCTCCTCTTCCATCTGACGCGCCTTTTCCAGCACGGGGCCCCGGATGTCGTAACAAACGTCTGCTAGTTTTTTTGATTTCTGGATCGGACGCACGGAATCTCTCTGGTTATGTTGCAGCGCGAAAAGGGTCATTTTGCCGAATGCAGGCGGTTTTATCAATCAATAACGGTCTGCTTCCAGCCGAAAACGATACAATGCCCGATTCCCAATTGCTGATTCGTCGCGTGTCGGACGCTGCCATTCGCTGACCCGCAGCGCGACGCATTTCCGGTCCACGTCATGAAGCTACACGTCTCCCCCACCCAACAGTACCAGACTGTCACCGCCTACGACGAAGAGGGCGTCGAGATCAACGCGGTTCGTTTCACGAACAGCTTGCTGGTCCTTCCAGAATCGCCGCCGGTTGCATGGCCGGTTGCCTCTTTCGATGCGCTGTCCGCTGAGGATTTCGCACGCATCGACGCGACACGTCCCGACGTGGTGATATTGGGCACCGGCGCCCGTCAGCGCTTCGTGCATCCGCGCCTGACTGCGTCACTCAGTTCACGCCGAATTGGCGTGGAATCCATGGACAACCAGGCAGCCTGCCGAACCTACAACATCCTGATGGCTGAAGGCCGCAAGGTTGCATTGGCGCTCATCATTGAGCCGCCAGCGGCCGGCGCATGAGCGGCAAGCTGGAGCAGATACGGATGCAGCAGAAGGATGGACGCGGCGCGGCACGAGACGCGAAACGCGAGGCGCCGTCCGCCAACAATTCGCTGCCTTCACTTGCGGCGCGCGAACCCCTTGCCCCCGGGCTTACGCCGGTTGTCGTGTTGATACTTGTGGTGGTTTTCCTGCTGCTTTGGTTTTATGCGCTCGACGCGCGCACCCTGGTGCCGACCGATGAGGGCCGCTATGCCGAGATGGCGCGCGAAATGGTGGCCAGCGGTGACTGGATCACCCCGCGCCTGAACGGCATCAAGTATTTCGAAAAGCCGCCTCTGCAAAACTGGGCCAATGCGCTCACTTTCGAACTGTTTGGGCTCGGTGAATGGCAGGCCCGGCTCTGGACCGGACTATGCGGACTGCTCGGCATCGGCCTCGTGTACTACGCCGGCCGCAAGGTCTTCGACGCTCGCACCGGTTGGACTGCGGCACTGGTCCTGGCTTCCAGCTTTTTCTGGGCTGCGCTGGGCCATGTCAACACGCTCGACATGGGGCTGTCGGGCATGATGACCATAACGCTCGCCGGCCTGCTGTTGGCCCAGCGGCCTGACGCCGCATCGGCGGCGCGGCGAAACTGGATGCTCGTGTGTTGGGCCGGCATGGCCCTCGCAGTGCTATCCAAGGGGCTTATTGGCATCGTATTGCCCGGTGCCGTACTGGTGCTATACACCGTTTGGTCGCGTGATTGGGCGCTCTGGAAGCGTCTGCACCTGGTGGCGGGGGCGGCTGTTTTCTTGCTCATTACGGCACCGTGGTTCGTCGCGGTTTCGATGCGAAACCCGGAGTTCGCGCATTTCTTTTTCATACACGAGCATCTGCAGCGTTTTACCAGCAAGGTGCACAACCGCGCCGGCCCCTGGTACTACTTCATTCCCATCCTCGCGCTCGGCATGGCGCCCTGGCTTGGCGTGCTGGTGCAGAGCCTTTGGCGTGCGGCGGCGAAGCCGGCGAGCATTGGCCTGGTGGTGGGTGGAAACAACTCCGATCCGCTACGTACCGACCTCCGCAATGCCGACCTCCGAAATGCCGACCTGCGCCAAGCTGATCTGGGCAAGACCGACTTGCGCCATGCAGGCCAAGGCCATGTCGACCTGCACAACACATTCCAGCCGGACCGGCTGTTGCTCGTCTGGGCCGCCTTCATTTTCTTTTTCTTCAGTATTTCCGGCTCAAAGCTGCCTTCGTACATTCTTCCGATTTTTCCTGCACTGGCACTGTTGATTGCCCGCAGTCTTCAGCTTTCGTCCCGTCGCGCCATAGAGATTTGCGCATGGCTTACGGCGCTGTTCGGCGTGCTCGGCCTGGCCCTGGCTTCGCGCATGCCGCTGCTGGCGAAGGATGATTATTCCGCACCGCTCTACCAGGCTTATGTGCCGTGGGTACTCGCGGCTTCTGCGCTGGCGCTGGTCGCAAGCCTGGTTAGCCTCTGGCTTGCGCGCCGACAGCGCGACTGGTCCATACTCGCGCTGGCTGTTGGCGGCTTCGTCGCGGGGCAGTTGCTCATGCTGGGCCACGAACCGCTGGGACGCTTTGCCGCGGGCACGCTGCATGTGCCGGCGATTCAGGCAGAGATGGGGTCACGACGGGGGCCCCAGGCGGGGCCGGGACCGGCCTCGCAACCAACTTCGCAGGCCGGAGTGCCAGAGACGCAAACTCCGATCTATGCGGTGGGCCGCTATGAGCAGTCCCTGCCGTTCTACCTTCGTCATACCTTCATCCTGGTGGAGCATGCAGACGAGATGGAATTCGGGCTGGAGCAACAGCCGGAACTGTGGATACCGAAGCGGGCCGAGTTTGTAAAGAAATGGACCGCCGACCATGACGCAGGCCGCAAGGACATCGCCATCATGAGCCCCGACGATTACGCCGCGTTGCTGGCGGCAAAGGTGCCGATGCGCGTCATCGGACAGGATCCGCGCCGGGTAATCGTGACCAATGCCGTTGGTGTCGCCGCCGCGCCGGCGCAATCCGAATCTAAAACAAGATAGCGACAACACCATGAACATCGGCACCTTCGGCTTCATTTTCACCGGCATCTGCCTGAACGCCATCGCTCAACTGCTACTCAAGGCAGGCACCAATGCGGTAGGCGCGATTCATCTGACGGCAGAGAACTGGTTCCCAACCGGCATAAAGCTTGCTACTCAATTGCCAATCCTGGGTGGTCTGACCTGCTACGTCGTGTCGGTCCTGGTCTGGATTATCGGGCTCTCCCGTGTCGACGTAACGATTGCCTATCCGCTGCTTTCACTGGGGTACATTCTCAATGCGATTGGCGCCTGGTACTTCCTCGGTGAATCGGTATCGGTACAGCGCATTCTGGCCATTGCCATCATCATCATTGGCGTCGCCTTGCTCACGCGCAGTTGATCGAACCCACTCTACGGAAACAAGAAATCCAATGAACTCGAAGTCTTCCCTCCCCTTCCTTCCCTTTTCGCGTCCGACCATTGATGAAGCGACGATAGCAGCCGTTGGCGAAGTCCTGCGCTTTGGATGGATTACCAGCGGGCCGAAGGTTCAAGCATTCGAGGCGATGCTTTCGGAATACTTCGGTGGCCGGCCGGTGCGCACGTTCAACTCTGGTACCTGCACCATGGAAATCGCCCTGAGAATCGCGGGCATCGGGCCGGGCGATGAGGTAATTACGACGCCGATTTCCTGGGTGGCCACGGCGAACGTGATCATCGAAGTTGGTGCGACACCGGTTTTTGCCGACATTGATCCGGTCACGCGCAACATTGACCTCGACAAACTTGAAGCCGCCATCACGTCGCGCACCCGCGCAATCATCCCGGTGTACTTGGCCGGGTTGCCGGTCGACATGGACCGGCTTTATGCGATCGCACACCGTCACAAGCTGCGCGTGGTGGAAGACGCGGCCCAAGCCATTGGTAGCACCTGGAAAGGAAGGCGCATTGGCAGCTTCGGCGATTTTGTCTCGTTCAGCTTCCAGGCCAATAAAAATATCACAACATCCGAAGGCGGTTGCCTGGTCATGACTGACGCAGACGAGGCGCGTCTTGCTGAAAAATATCGGCTGCAAGGCGTGACGCGCAGCGGCTTCGATGGCATTGATGTCGATGTCCTCGGCGGCAAGTTCAACATGACCGACATCGCGGCCACCATCGGCCTTGGCCAGTTCGGCAAGCTGGATGAGATTACGGCACATCGGCGGGCGATGGCACGCCGCTATTTTGAGCTGTTCGGCGCCGACTTTGAATCGAGGACTGGCGCGCAACTTCCCGTTGCCGATTTCGAGCAGAGCAACTGGCACATGTTCCAGCTTGTGCTGCCGCAGCGCATCACCCGCGCCGCCTTCATGGAGAAAATGATGGAGCGCAATATTGGCGTTGGCTATCACTACCCCCCCATTCATCTGTTCTCGCTTTACCGGGCAAGGGGCTTCCACGAAACCATGTTCCCGGTAGCAGAGCGCGTTGGCCGGCAGATCGTATCGTTACCCATGTTCAACGCGCTGCTTCCCGGCGATGTTGAGCGGACGGTTGACGCTGTAGAATCAATTCTTCGCTAATGTGGCAGGAAAAAAATCACCCATGCCGTTAAAACCTTATCTGTCTGTCGTCATCCCGGTCTACAACGAGCAGGCCGGCCTTGCCAAATTGTTCGCGCGACTGTATCCCGCGATGGACGCGCTAGGCATGCGCTATGAAATTATTTTTGTCAATGATGGCAGTCGGGACGCGTCCGCCGAAATCCTCGCCGATCAGTTTCGCGCCCGTCCGGACGTGACCCGCGTCGTACTCTTCAACGGCAATTACGGACAGCACATGGCGATCCTCGCCGGCTTTGAAGTGACGCGCGGCGAGGTGGTCGTGACGCTCGACGCCGATCTGCAAAACCCGCCGGAAGAGATTGGCAAGGTGGTAGAGAAGATTCGGGAAGGCTACGACTACGTCGGCTCCATCCGGCGCGAACGCCGGGACTCTGCGTGGCGCACACATGCTTCCCGTGTGATGAATCGCCTCCGTGAAAAAATTACCCGGATCAAGATGACAGACCAGGGCAACATGCTGCGCGCCTATGGACGCAATGTGATCGACCTGATCAATCAATGCCGTGAAGTGAATACCTTCATTCCGGCGCTGGCCTATACCTTCTCCCGGAAGCCCACCGAAGTGATCGTGGAGCATGAGGAACGCGCGGCGGGCGAATCAAAATATTCGCTCTACAGTTTGATCCGCCTGAATTTTGACCTCGTGACCGGCTTCTCACTGGTGCCGCTTCAGCTGTTCTCGCTGATGGGCATCGTGCTCTCCTTCCTGTCCGCGGCGCTGTTCCTGCTGCTGGTGGTGCGCCGCTTTATCGTTGGGGCCGAAGTGGAAGGGGTGTTTACCCTGTTCGCCATTAGCTTCTTCCTGATGGGCGTAATCCTGTTTGGTATCGGCCTCGTAGGCGAATATGTTGGTCGCATTTACCAGCAGGTGCGCGGCAGGCCGCGCTTTGTCGTGCAAACGGTGCTGGAGCTCAACGAGCCGACAGTGCCCGTGCAGGCGGTGCCTGTGCAGTCGGTGCGGCCGGTGTCCGTCGGACATCAGTCCTGATGCGTGCAGTCGTCTTCGCCTACCACAACGTCGGCGTGCGTTGCATTCTGGTTCTGCTGGCGCGTGGCATCGAGATTCCCCTGGTTGTGACACATGAGGACAACCCTTCCGAAACCATCTGGTTCGAATCGGTTGCTGACCTGTGCCGCGAAAAGAATATCCCTTTCATTACCCCGGCGAATGCATCGAGCGCGTTACTGCAAAAGCAGGTTGAGTCGGCTCGTCCGGACTTCCTGTTCAGCTTCTATTACCGCAACATGCTGCCAGCCGCGATGCTGCAGGTTGCGCCGCGCGGGGCGTTCAATCTGCATGGCTCGCTACTGCCAAAATACCGGGGTCGAGTCCCGGTCAACTGGGCTGTACTGCACGGAGAAACCGAGACAGGTGCGACGCTGCATGAAATGACCGTCAAGCCGGATGCCGGCGACATCATCGCGCAAACCTCTGTGCCGATTCTTCCGGACGATACGGCTTATCTGGTCTTCGGCAAGCTGACCGTGGCGGCCGAGCAGACACTCTGGCGCGTTCTGCCGGAGATGCTTGCGGGCCGCACGCCGCGCATGCCCAATGACCTGTCAAAGGGCAGCTATTTCGGTGGGCGCAAGCCTGAAGATGGCCGCATCGACTGGTCGAGGCCGGCACAGGAAGTCTATAACCTGCATCGGGCAGTCGCGCCGCCTTACCCGGGCGCCTGGACCGTCATCGGCAACCACAGGCTGGTGCTAGGGAAAGCGCGCCTTGATATCGGAAAGACACGCGATTTGCCGCCAGGCCTGGCAGTAGTGGATAATTGCATGCTCGGCGTTTGCGGCGACCGCTACGCCTTACGAATCAGCGAGTTGCAAGTCGATGGCACGGTCGTGACTCCGGCTGGACTGCGCAGCCTGCTGGCAGGCTCCCGCAACGCACTGTAGCGACGCAGGGGCCGCCCGCCGACCTCCTTCACGGCCGACGCCAAATTATTCAACCCGGTTGGCTCCCGACAACCACATTCGACCAGCACAACAAACATGAAAAAAGTCCTCATTCTCGGCGTCAACGGCTTCATTGGCCATCACCTCTCCAAACGCATTCTCGAGACGACGGACTGGCACGTCTACGGCATGGACATGCAGACGGATCGCATCAACGACCTGCTGGACGACCCGGCCTTCAAGGCACGCATGCACTTTTTCGAAGGCGACATCACGATCAACCGCGAATGGGTTGAGTATCACGTCAAGAAGTGCGACGTCATTCTGCCGCTGGTCGCGATCGCAACCCCATCCACCTACGTCAAGGAACCGCTGCGCGTGTTTGAACTGGACTTCGAGGCGAACCTGCCGATCGTCCGTTCCGCGGCGAAGTACGGCAAGCACCTTGTCTTCCCGTCGACCTCGGAAGTGTATGGTATGTGCCACGACGAGGAATTTGACCCCGAAGCGTCGGAGCTGGTTTGCGGCCCGATCAACAAGCCGCGCTGGATTTACTCGTGCGCCAAGCAACTGATGGATCGCGTGATTTGGGGCTACGGCATGCAAGGCCTCAACTTCACGCTGTTCCGGCCGTTCAACTGGATCGGCGCCGGGCTTGATTCGATCCATACGCCGAAAGAAGGCAGTTCGCGCGTCGTGACCCAGTTCTTCGGGCACATCGTCCGCGGTGAGAACATCTCCCTCGTTGATGGTGGAAGCCAGAAGCGCGCCTTCACCTATATCGATGACGGGATCGACGCGCTGATCAAGATCATCGCGAACAAGGACGGCATCGCCACGGGCAAAATTTATAACATCGGCAATCCGCTCAACAACTTCTCCATTCGCGAACTCGCCACCATGATGCTGAAGTTGGCGGAGGAATATCCGGAGTATGCGGAGTCAGCCAAGAAAGTGAAGCTGGTTGAAACGACGTCTGCGAAGTACTACGGCAGCGGCTACCAGGACGTCCAGAACCGCGTACCGAAGATCTCCGCCACCTGCGAAGAACTGGCGTGGAATCCGACCACAACAATGCCCGATACCCTGCGCAATATCTTCGACGCCTATCGTGGCCAGGTTGGCGCGGCCAGAGCGTTGATGGACTGACGGGTGCCGCTGCTTACGCTAAAGATCGACGTCGACACCTGGCGTGGCACGCGGGAAGGCGTACCGAACCTGGTTCGACTGCTGCAGCGGCATCAGGCCAACGCGAGCTTTCTTTTCTCGCTCGGAAAAGACCATACCGGCTGGGCGCTGCGTCGGGCTTTTCGGCCCGGTTTCTTCCAGAAGGTGTCGCGTACATCGGTTCTGGAGCATTACGGCCTCAAGACACTGATGTATGGGGTGCTTTTGCCAGCGCCCGACATCGGCGGCTGCGCCGAGCAGATGCGGGCCGTGCAATCGGCCGGCTTCGAGTGCGGCATTCATACCTGGGACCATGTGCTCTGGCAGGACAATGTGCGTCATCGCGACCCGGCCTGGACGCAGCGGCAGATGCGACGCGCGTTTGAACGTTTTTCCGGCATTTTCGGTGTAGCGCCGCTCACGCATGGCGCCGCAGGCTGGCAGATGAACGAGGCGGCGTTTGCCCAGCTTGACGCATTCGGCATGCGATACGCCTCCGACGGGCGGGCGCGCCTGACAGAAACCGGCGAACTGGCGGATCCGGCAGTCGGCCCCTGCCGCCTGAGAGTCGGTAGCGCGGTGCTGTCGTGCGTACAGTTGCCGACCACCTTGCCGACGCTGGACGAACTTCTCGGCAGGACCATCGGCGGTGAGATGATCGGGCTCGCCAATATTGCGGAGAAGGTGCTGACATTGACGGCCAAGCCGCGTGACCATGTCTTTACCTTGCACGCGGAACTTGAAGGGCAGAAGCTCGCCCCCATATTTGAACAACTACTGTCGGGATGGAAAGCCCAAGGTTACACCTTTGCGTCCATGGCTCAGTATTACCAGAGCGTAAAGGACACCCCGCTTCCTGAGGTCCCATTGACATGGGGCGAACTGCCAGGCCGCTCCGGCGAAGTCGTTGTGCAGTGACGCAAACGCGCGGCTTCTGCGGTGCCAACTGGCTTTTGGTCAGTCGGGTACGGCTGTTGCTATAACTGGTACGAACATTAGTGTTGAGCCCCGGGCCGCGATGCGGGGCTCAACAACAACGCGGCATAACGGAGGTGTAACGTGCAATTGTCGGAAACAGACGATATCCAGGTGACAGATCGGGAGAACATTGTGGTGGAAACGCCTGTAGCGCTGGATGAAACCGTTCCCGAGTTCTCGGCCGCCATGACGAGCGACAAGACTTTCCGGCTGTCGGATTACGACGGCAAGAAGGTGGTGATCTATTTTTATCCGAAAGACAATACCCCCGGTTGCACCACAGAGGGAATTCGCTTCCGGGAGCTTTACCCGGAGTTCCAGCAAGCAAATACGGAGATTTTCGGCGTAAGCCGCGACAGCCTGCGCTCCCACGAAGGCTTCCGCGAAAAGCTGGAGATGCCGTTTGAGCTGATTTCAGACCCGGAGGAACAGCTTTGCAACATGTTCGGCGTAATGAAAATAAAGAATATGTATGGAAAGAAGGTACGTGGCGTTGATCGTGCTACCTTTGTGATTGACGGGTCGCGCAGGTTGGTGAAAGAATGGCGTGGAGTGAAAGTGCCCGGGCATGTTGATGAAGTGCTCGAATTTGCAAAAGCCATGGGCTAGCGAACTGGCGTTTTTGAGTGCGCTGCCAAGGCAAAGTAACTGAGTAAATTTCGCTCAACACATTGAATCTATACAGAGTCATCTTTACAAAGCCGTTTGAAGAAAAGGTGTTTCGCCTTTTCCACAACGGCTTTTTGCATTTTTGCCGTCCGGTTGTCACCGCTATCGTCTCCGCGCTTTGCTGGCCCCTTCGTCGATTTTCCATGTCCGTCCCTCGCTGTACCATCCACCGAATGAGGTCCTGATGCCCCTGCCGAAATTGCCTGCCAAGCCTGCTACGCTGCTCTCACCAAGCGATTATCCAAAGGCGGAAAAAGGCAAGGCTGTGAAGCCCGCCATAACACTGCTGGAACCCGCCGCTTCAGCGGACGTGGCCACGGCGCCTGTCGCTCCGGCACGTCTGGAAGCGGTGCCACTCAACCGGGGTCGGACCCCGGAAAAAGCTCCCGAGGCGAAGCCAGTCGCCACCAAGCCGCTCAAGGCAGTGGAGTTGCGGTCCAAGTCCAGCGCAAGCCGGGCGGCCGACGTTGCCGGCATTAAGAAGCTGTTCGTGCTCGACACCAACGTCTTGATGCACGACCCTACCTCGCTGTTTCGCTTCGCAGAGCACGACGTCTACCTGCCGATGATGACGCTCGAAGAACTGGACAATCACAAGAGAGGCATGTCAGAAGTGGCGCGCAATGCGCGCCAGGTATCGCGATCATTGGACGCACTTGTTGCCGACGCCACTGACGGTGAAATTGACGACGGAATTCCACTCTCGCGGCTTGGGAACAAGGATGCACGCGGCCGTCTCTTTTTTCAGACGCGTTTGCAGCACAGCGAGCTTCCGCTTGGCCTGCCGGCCGGCAAGGCGGACAACCAGATTCTCGGTGTTGTCCGCGCACTTGGCGAACAGTATCCAGGCCGCGCCATCGTGCTGGTGTCCAAGGATATCAACATGCGCATCAAGGCGCGGGCGCTTGGATTGCCGGCCGAAGAGTATTTCAATGACCACGTCCTGGAAGATACCGACCTGCTTTACAGCGGCATCACGCAGCTTCCCGACGACTTCTGGATCAAGCACGGCAAGGGCATGGAGTCGTGGCAGGAAAACAAGCACGGCACCGGCTACACCTTCTATCGCGTAAGCGGGCCGTTGGTGCCGTCGCTACTGGTGCATCAATTCGTGTTCATGGAACCTGCCAACGGCGAGCCGTCTTTCTATGGCATCGTCACGCAGATCAACGGCAAGACTGCCGTACTGCGAACACTGCGCGACTATGCCCATGCAAAAAATGGCGTATGGGGCGTGACGGCGCGTAACCGGGAACAGAACTTCGCGCTGAACCTGCTGATGGATCCAGAATGCGATTTCGTGACGCTCCTGGGCCAGGCTGGCACCGGCAAGACCCTGCTGGCTCTTGCGGCAGGCCTGGCGCAGGTGCTGGAGACCAAGACCTACAATGAAATCATCGTTACCCGTGTCACCGTGCCGGTTGGCGAGGACATCGGTTTTCTGCCTGGTACCGAGGAAGAAAAGATGTCGCCATGGATGGGCGCCTTCGATGACAACCTGGAGGTGCTCAACAAGTCGGACTCCGACGCCGGCGAATGGGGCCGCGCGGCGACTCAGGACCTGATCCGCTCGCGTATCAAGATCAAGTCGCTGAACTTCATGCGGGGCCGTACCTTCGTCAACAAATACCTGATCGTGGACGAGGCGCAAAACCTGACGCCGAAGCAGATCAAGACGATGGTGACGCGCGCCGGGCCTGGTACCAAGATCGTCTGCCTTGGCAATATCGCGCAGATCGATACGCCGTACTTGACCGAAGGCTCAAGCGGGCTGACCTACGTGGTAGATCGATTCAAGGGATGGTCTCACAGTGGGCATGTGACGCTGGCGCGCGGCGAACGCTCGCGTCTGGCGGATCATGCGACCGACGTTCTTTAACTGAAACACCAACTAAAAAGCCTGCCCCGGAAATTCCGTGGCAGGCTTTTTTTTCGTCCGGTGCGGCGGCGATGGCGTTGCGAACCGCTGCGTGCCGCACTTCCCCGCCATACCGAGTCCGCGCAGGTTCAAGAGACTCGCTTCCAGTTATCGCGACTTAGTGCCCATCATAGCAACTGCGTGCCGATCCACCATGCAATCGCCGCCATAAACGCAGAGGCTGGAATCGTGAAGATCCATGCCCAGACGATATTGCCGGCAACGCCCCATCGCACCGCCGACATTTTCTTCGCCGCACCCACCCCGACGATGGCGCCAGTGATGGTGTGTGTGGTTGACACCGGCACACCGAGCCACGTCGCGACGAAAAGCGTAATGGCGCCGCCGGTTTCCGCGCAAAAGCCGCCGACCGGCTTCAGCTTCGTGATCCTTTGGCCCATGGTTTTTACGATACGCCAGCCGCCAAAGAGTGTGCCAAGGCTGATCGCGGTATAGCAACATATGACAACCCAGATTGGAAGGTCTTCCGTGGCGCTGGAATAGCCGCCGCCAATCAACAGCATCCAGATGATGCCCATGGTTTTCTGTGCATCGTTACCGCCGTGGCCGAGGCTGTACATCGATGCGGAAACCAATTGCGCGCGCCGGAACCACTTATCGACGCGGCGCGGAGTTGACCGTACGAATATCCACGACACCATAAGCATCATGATGGAGCCGAATATGAACCCGAGCAGCGGCGACAAAACGATAAAGAGAATCGTCTTGCCCAGCCCGGTTGCAACCAGGGAGCCCGTGCCGGCCTTCGCCACCGCAGCGCCGACAAGGCCGCCGATCAATGCGTGTGATGAGGAAGACGGGATGCCGTAATACCAGGTGACGAGGTTCCAGAAAATGGCACCGACCAGGGCGCCGAAAATAACGTACTGGTCCACGATTGCAGGGTCGACAGTGCCCTTCCCCACCGTCGTTGCCACCTTCAAATGGAACACCGCGATTGCAACGAAGTTGAAAACCGCGGCCATGGCGACCGCGGTCTGCGGCTTGAGAACGCCGGTTGAAACGACTGTCGCGATCGCATTGGCGGCGTCATGAAAACCGTTCATGAAATCAAACAGCAACGCTAGCACTACAAGGAAAACGAGCAGATAAATACTGATGTGGAAGGTATGCATGTTCTGTCTTTTTTCTTTTTTCTTTTTTCTTTTTTCTTTTTACTCACGCATTTTCGACGATGATACCTTCCAGGATGTTGGCGACGTCCTCGCAGCGGTCCGTCACGGTTTCAAGAATTTCATAGATGGCCTTCAGCTTGATCAGGGTCCGAACGTCAGGCTCGTCGCGGAACAGCTTGGACATTGCAGCGCGCATGACATGGTCGGCGTCAGATTCAAGGCGGTCGATCTCGGCGCAAATGGTGAGTATCTCGCGCGAGTTGTCCATGTTGTGGAGCAGGCCTACCGCCGCCATGACTTTTTCGGTGCAGGACAGGCACAGTTCCGCCAGTCGTTTCGACTCAGGCGTGATGGCCTTGATGTCGTAGAGCGAAATGGTTTGCGCGGCGTCTTCCAGCAGGTCAAGAATGTCATCCATGCGCGTAATCAGCTGATGGATGTCGTCCCGGTCCAGTGGTGTTATGAAGGTCTTGTGCAGCAACTCAAGCGTGTTGTGCGTCACCTTGTCCGCCTGCTTCTCGATGCCTTCGATCGCATGGACCCGATGCTCCAGGTCGTCGAAGTTGGTCATGAGTGCGACCATTTCCTTGGCGCCCTTCACGCATAGTTCCGCATGCTGGGTGAACAACTCAAAAAATTTGCCCTCAGTGGGCATTAGGCGTCCGAACATGATGTGACCTCTTCCGTTTTCGTTATCTGATCCGTTTCACAGCTCTGCCACTGAATCGCTTGTGCATCCCGGCCCGAATTCCGGGCAGGTTTCGACTCGCCCAACCAACGCCGCCTGCAGGACTTAGTCGCCCCCGTAGGCAGGCGCGTTGCCCATGTAGTTGTCGAATTTCGTGTACTGGCCCATGAATGTCATACGGACAGCGCCGATCGGACCATTACGCTGCTTGCCAATAATGATTTCGGCCGTACCCTTGTCCGGAGAATCCGGGTTGTAGACTTCATCGCGGTAGATGAACAGAATGACGTCGGCATCCTGCTCAATGGCGCCCGATTCACGCAGGTCGGACATCACCGGACGCTTGTTTGGACGTTGTTCCAGCGAGCGGTTCAGCTGCGACAGCGCAATCACGGGGCAGTGCAACTCTTTGGCAAGACCTTTCAAGCTTCGTGATATCTCTGAGATTTCGGTAGCGCGGTTCTCACCTGCGGAATTGGCCGACATCAACTGGATATAGTCGATGATGATCAGTCCCAGTTTGCCGCACTGTCGCGAAAGCCGGCGCGAACGTGCGCGCAGCTCAATCGAATTCAGTGCCGGCGTTTCGTCGATATACAACTGGGCGTCGTTCATTTTCTGGATGGCGTGCGTCAGGCGGGGCCAGTCTTCTTCAACCAGCCGGCCGGTGCGCAGGCGATGCTGGTCCAGCCGTCCGACCGAACCCAGCATGCGCATTGCAAGCTGCGTGCCGCCCATCTCCATTGAAAAAACCGCGACCGGCAAGCCGCTTTCAATCGCCACGTTCTCGCCGATGTTGATCGAGAACGCCGTCTTGCCCATTGATGGCCGGCCCGCGACGATGATGAGGTCTCCCGGTTGCAGCCCGGAAGTCATGCGGTCGAGATCAACGAATCCGGTCGGCACGCCGGTGATGTCATTCTGGTTATCGCGATTGTAAAGTTCGTCGATCCGTTCCACGACCTGGGTTAACAGCGGCTGGATCTCGACGAATCCTTGCGCCCCGCGCGCGCCCTCCTCGGCAATGGCAAAAATCCGGGATTCAGCTTCGTCAAGCATTTGCTTGACTTCCTTGCCCTGAGGATTGAATGCCTGGCCGGAAATCTCGTCCGCTACGGTGATCAGCTTTCGCAGTACGCCGCGGTCACGGACGATTTCGGCATAGCGCCGGATGTTGGCGGCGGACGGCGTATTTTGTGCCAGGGAATTCAGGTACGTCAGTCCGCCAACTTCCTCCGCCTTGCCGCCGTTGGTGAGGGATTCGAAGACCGTAATGACGTCGGCTGGGCGCGAATTGTTGATCAGCTTGACGATGTGCTGAAAAATGATCCGATGGTCATAGCGATAGAAATCCGCTTCCCGCACGAAATCGGCAATGCGGTCCCATGCGGCGTTGTCGAGTAGCAAACCACCCAGCACGGACTGCTCGGCTTCGATGGAGTGCGGGGGTACCCGGAGGGAATCTATTTGCGGATCGGCGCGATTGTTCATGGCGCGAATTATACCTTCTGGGACCGTCCAGAAACCCGTGATACAGACTGGCACGAGGCATGCAGGCATCGCATCGTCCCGGGCTTCGAAAGCCCCGCTTTCGCAATCACTGTCTTGACAATGACTGCTTGAGCAGCTATATTTGGAGACTTCCTGCCGGACCTCCACCATGCCAGTGCATTACACCCTCTCGAACTACACACCCGACGAAAGCGTTGGCTATCTCATGAAGCGGGCATTGGGCCTGTTGACCATGACAGTCGACCGCGGGCTCGCCGACTTTGGCATGACACATGCCCAATTCGGCATTTTCTTGAAGTTGTTACATGGACCGGCCGATACCGCTGCGGACTTGGCGCGAGAACTCATGGTTGATACCGGCTCCATGACGCGCGCGCTCGACCGGCTCGAAGAGAAAGACTTTGTCACACGCGCCCGCAGCAGCGAGGACCGACGTGTCATCCAGGTAAGTCTTACGGCAAAAGGGCGCGCGCTGGCGGATCAGATGACGGAGGTCGCGGTTCGTGCCGTCAATCAGCATCTCAGTGGCTTCGCACCAGCTGAAGTGACGCAGCTAAAGGACTTCCTGCGCCGCATGATCGCAAACGCCTGAGCGTTCCCGCATTTACAAAATGGAATTGTCAATGAAGCACTCCCTCCCCTTGCCCGTTGTGGCACCAGGCCGACGCCCAATGATGCGGGCGCTGATGGTTGGCGTCGCCTTGCTGATCGCAGGATGCGCCAGCTTCAAGGGCATAGCGCCGACCGGCCAGACAGTAGCCGAAGTCAGAATCCCGGTGCCGGCGGCCGTACCCGACGCATCCGGCCAATGGCCCGCCCAAGACTGGTGGAAGGCCTATGACGACCCGCAACTGAATCGACTGATGGACCACGCTCTGGAGAGCAGCCCCACGCTTGCCACTGCCCGCAGCCGGCTTGCCCGGGCCCAGTCCGCCATTGACCTGACCCGCTCCGGAAGCGGTCCGCAAATCAGCGGCAATGCGAATGCTTCCTATGGACGGCTGACGGCGAACGGCATTATTCCTCCGCCGCCACTGGGGCCCGGGGGCACCTATGTCACCCAGGATGCGGCGACCGTCAATTTCGGATATGACATTGACCTCTGGGGCAAAAACGAAGCGCTGATTCGCTCGGCCGATGCACAACTTCAGGCGGCGACGCATGACCGCGATGCTGCGCGTCTGGCGCTCACCACGTCCATCGCACGCGCCTATGCACAACTGGCCTCGGATTATGAGTTGCGGGACCTGCTTGAGTCGACGCGCACGCAGCGCGGTTCGATCAGTAAATTGACGCAGTTGCGGGTCAAGAACGGGCTTGATACGCAGGTCGAGTCCAAGCAGGCGGAGGGCACGGAAGCGGCTCTTGGCGTGGACCTGGCCCAGCTTGCGACCAGCATGGAGGTGACCCGTCTGCAGATTGCGCAGCTTACCGGCGACATGCCTGACGCTGCGGCGCAAATCACCCGGCCAGCGTTGCATCCGCAGCCATTCACCATTCCGCAAGACCTGCCGCTCGGCCTGTTGGCGCGGCGGCCGGAAGTGGCGGCGCGGCGTGCCCGCATTGAAGCCACAGTCGGGGAAGCTGCCGCGGCCCGAGCGCAGTTTTACCCGGACATCAACCTGACTGCCCTGATCGGATTTCAGTCGATCGGATTGGGCCAGTTGCTGTCCGCCGGCAGCCTGGTGAACGGTATCGGACCCGCGATCACCCTGCCAATTTTTGACGCCGGGCGCTTGCGAGCGAACTACGCCGGCAAGACGGCGGACATTGATACCGCAATTGCGCAATACAACCAGTCGGTGGTGGACGCGGCGCAGGACGTGGCCGAGCAATTGACGCGCGTGGCCGCGCTCGGCCGCGAGCAGGCCGCGGTGACCCAGGCACTGTCCGCTTCGGAAGAAGCCTATCGGCTGGCCACGCTGCGCTACAAGGCCGGCCTGTCGACCAATCTCACCGTGCTGACGGTGCAGACCCAGGTGCTGGCTCAGCGCCGTGCAGCAGCCGACCTGAACATGCGTCGCACGAGCCTGCAGATCGGCCTGATCCGGGCACTGGGCGGCGGATTCGTCGTTCCTGATTCTGCCTCCTCTGCAACGCCGACTGCGAAGCGGGCTGAAAGCCCGTTGGCAAGTGCCGCGGGGACGAACGACGTCTCTCGCCCACTGCAGAAAACAACTGAACTAAACAAGTAATTCCGGAGAAATCATGAACCAAAGTACCGCCCAGGGAACCGTTGAACAACCGACCCAAAGCGCGCCGAAAGCGAACAACAGGCGACGCAAGAAAATTTTGCTCGTGGTCGCCGGCGTGATGATCGTTGCGATCGCCATCTACGCGCTTTACTGGTTTTTCGTATCGCGCTTTGTCGAGTCCACCGACGATGCCTACGTACAGGGCAATGTAGTTCAGATCACGCCGCAGGTCGCAGCGACCGTTACGAAGATCTATGCCGACGACACCGATATGGTGAAACCGGGGCAACCGCTTATAAGCCTCGATTCCGCGGATGCCGATCTGGCGGTGCAGCGCGCAGAGGCGCAGTTGGCGCAGACCGTTCGTGAAGTGCGAACCCTGTATGCGTCGCAAGCCCAGTCCAGCGCTAACCTGGCGTTGCGCGAAGCTGACCTTGCACGGGCTCGCGACGATCTTGCCCGACGCAAGGGTTTGGCAGGATCCGGCGCCGTATCCGGGGAAGAGATTCGTCATGCCGAACTTGGTGTCACATCGGCCCAGGCGGCGGTGCAGGTGGCGCGTGAACAGCTTGTGTCTGGCCGCGCGCTGACAGAAGGCACCACGGTTGCCCAGCATCCGAACGTACTGCGGGCCGCCTCTCAATTGCAGGATGCCCTGCTTGCGCAGTCCCGCACAACGCTTTACGCGCCTGTCGGCGGCGCCGTAGCGAGACGCAGCGTTCAGGTTGGGCAGCGTGTCACGCCGGGTTCACCAGTTATGTCGGTGGTACCCCTCGACCAGTTGTGGATCGATGCCAATTTCAAGGAATCACAGCTAAGCCAGGTGCAAGTCGGCCAGCCTGTAACGGTCGTTGCAGACTTGTATGGCGGCAAGGTGAAATACGATGGCCGTATCGCTGGCATGGGAGCCGGCACTGGTTCGGCTTTTGCGCTGCTGCCTGCGCAGAATGCGACCGGCAACTGGATCAAGATTGTCCAGCGGGTCCCGGTGCGTATAACAGTCGATCCGAAGCAGCTTGCCGAGCATCCGCTTCGGATTGGGCTCTCCGTACAAGCGGATGTAGACCTTCACGAGAAAGGGAAACGAGAGGACCAGCGGCGCTCGGCCGCAACGGCGCCCACAACTTATACCGCGGCAGCGGGGCCGAATAACGACAAGGCCAAGGCACGTGTCGATGAGATCGTCGCGGCCAACATCAAGTAGTCACACGGTGCGTTGCAGGTACGGCACAACATGGCCGGCGACGCACTGAATGCAATACTGCGGACGTAAAAAAAGCCAGGAGAGATCCTGGCTTTGTTTATGCTGCTGCCTTTGACTAATCAGGCATGTTCGCCCAACACGGCAACGGTTACGTCGACAACGACGTCTGTATGCAGTGAGACCGATACAGCGTGATCGCCGACGATCTTGAGGGGACCCTGGGGCATGCGCACCTGGGACTTCTCTACCTCGAAGCCCTGCTTCTTCAAAGCTTCAGCGATATCCTGGTTGGTGACGGAGCCGAACAGGCGGCCATCAACGCCAGACTTTTGCGAAACCTGCACGGTCAGGCCGTTCAGTTTCTCGCCTTGAGCCTGGGCTTCGCCAAGCTTCTGCGCAGCGGCTTTTTCAAGATCGGCACGCTTTGCTTCGAACTCGGCAACCGCCGATGTCGTAGCCCGACGGGCCTTGCGCTGGGGGATCAGGAAGTTGCGTGCGAAACCGTCCTTGACACGCACTACTTCACCCAGATTGCCCAGGTTTACGACTTTTTCCAACAGAATGACTTGCATTTTTTTCTCCAGAATTATTTAAGCCAGGCGACGATCACGCGTGATGCAGATCGGTGAACGGCAGCAGGGCCAAATAGCGCGCGCGCTTGATTGCAGTATCGACCTGGCGCTGGTAATGGGCGCGGGTACCGGTCAGACGCGCTGGCATGATCTTGCCGTTGTCCTGGACAAAGTCCTTCAGGGTGTCAATGTCCTTGTAATCCACCTGGTCAACCTTGGCGGCGGTGAAGCGGCAGAACTTCTTCCGCTTGAAAAGCGGGTTCTGCTGTTTACGTTTTTCTTTCAGCTTGCTCTTGTCGAATTTTTTACCGAATGCCATGAGTGGCTCCTGAATCTGTTAAGTGATGTTCCCGAAATCGGTGATGTGAAACACGAGGCTTTTGCTGTTGCGGTTCTTGCGTGCCATGAAACCTGTGAAGTCGTATTCCCTTCCCAGTTTCGCCTGATTGAATTGCCCGGATATTTCGCCCGCTGCTACGGCGATTACCTCGAATTCAATCAGCCTTTCAAGACCGGCTTCCATCTGCTTCGAACTGTGCAGCAGTCGCGCTGACACGATCGGGATGCCTGCCGGCGTGTAGCGCAAGACATCGCGCTCGGTGACGGTAGCAAGCAGTTGAAGTCGGTTCTGGGTCTGGCTCACGCTCCGCTATGCACGCAGCCGCTATCAGGCGGAAGCGGTCTCGGTACGGTGGCTTTTGGCAGCATCATCCCGCTGCACAGCCTTCATCATCGGAGACGGGGCGGTCTCGGCCTTCTTCATCTTGACGGTGAGATGGCGCAGCACGGCATCATTGAACTTGAAGCCGGTTTCGATCTCGGTCAGGGTCTCGGCATCGCACTCGATGTTGAGGCAAACATAATGGGCCTTGGCCAACTTCTGGATCATGTAGGCCATCTGGCGACGACCCCAATCTTCCACGCGATGCACCTTGCCGCCACGGGTGGTAACAATACCCTTGTAACGCTCGATCATCGCGGGCACTTGCTCGCTCTGGTCCGGATGGACGATAAAAACTATTTCATAGTGACGCATGCAAACTCCTTATGGACTGACATGAAGATCGCCCACCCCGGCGTCAGACGAGTGTGGGAAGAGGAAAAGCCCGCCATCATACCGGCTTCAGCCCAAAACATCAACGCATTCAAGGCGTTACCTCCCAAGTCCGGAGGCGTCTAAATCCGTTGCCAGCGCACGGCCCAATATTTCGCTTGCGTTGACCCGAATACTGGATAAAATCACAGTCTGTTTATAAACACAGGTCGCATAGCGAATCCGCCATGATCAAGCTTACCGCCCGACAGGAACAGATCCTTAACCTGATCAAGGACGCGATCACCAATACAGGCTTTCCGCCAACGCGGGCAGAGATTGCGACCGAACTTGGTTTCCGGTCCGCCAACGCGGCCGAGGAGCACTTGCAGGCCCTCGCACGCAAGGGTGCTATAGAAATTTCGCCCGGCACCTCACGCGGCATCCGGCTACTGGACATGCATCCGGACCGCAGCAATGGTCGGCCGGGCCAAATGTCACTTCCCCATCCCGCACTCATGCAGTTAAGCCTGCCGCTGGTAGGCCGAGTCGCTGCCGGCTCACCGATACTGGCGCAGGAACATATCGATACCACTTACACGGTCGACCCTGCCCTTTTTGCCTCGCGGCCGGACTATCTGTTGAAGGTACGCGGCATGTCGATGCGCGATGCCGGCATCCTCGATGGCGACCTGCTTGCAGTGAAAAAGGCAACAGCCGCACGCAACGGTCAGATTGTCGTCGCGCGCCTGGGAGACGACGTTACGGTCAAGCGCTATAGGAAGACCGGTTCACTCGTTGAATTGCTACCTGAAAATCCGGATTTCGAAACAATCCGCGTTACGTCCGGCAGCGACGATTTTTCGCTTGAGGGACTGGCGGTCGGGTTGTTGCGCGCCTGGGCTTGACGGTCCAGACTTGCGCGGGTGAAGTCCCAGTACTTCTGCCGCCCGAAGCCCTATTAGGAGGGTAGATGCACCCATCCCGACATGATGAGCCGAGCGCTCCGCGAGAGGATGGCCTTGTCCATGGCCCATCTTCCTTCTCCGTCTCGGCGCACGGTGGCTCCGATGGAAAGCTTGCCGGACAGGTGGCCTATCCGTATCGGGGTTGACTCGCCTGAACCGCCAGCGCGGCGCAAGTTTCGCGCAACGACTGAGCCCGGCAACGCGGCGGCGACGGCCAGCGCTATGGCCCCTGTACCGGTAAACGCGTGATGCAACTTTCCCATGGAAAGAATACGCGCCAGTACATCGATCTCTGATTTGTCGACGGTTACGCCAGCACTGGTGACATAGGAATCGGCCGGTGCAACCCAGGAAAGTTTTGGCGTTGCTGGTCTTTCCTGCGTAGCGCGCTCCGCTGTCATGGCCAACCCCATGGCGACGGCGGCATGCGCGCGGACCGCCTCGCATCGCGCCAGCAACGCGGCATTCCCGTTGACGTCCTGCTGCGACTCCTTGCCAGTGAACCCGAGCGCCGCCGCATCGATGAATAGGGTCGGGTTGCCGGCCGTGATGAGCGTGCATTCGATTGGTCCGACTCCCGGCACCTCAAGTATGTCCACGACATTCCCGGTTGGCAGCAAGGCGGTGCTGGCATCCTCGCCTTCAATAAACGCGAGTTCAATTTCCGCCGAGCCGAACGCGACACCGTCTTCCTGAAACGTTCCGGTTTCGATCGGCAGGCCCGCCCGCAGGCGGACGCGCGACGTGATGTGCTGTGAGATATTCTGCTGCCAAATGTGGACCAGCACGGCGTCTTGTCCCTTTGTATCAACCAGTCCCATATGCACCGCTGCCGGTCCGACGGCCGCGGACAGGTTGCCGCAATTTCCCGACCAGTCAATCAGCGGCGCCTCGATAGACACGGCACCGAAAAGATAATCGACGTCGCAGCCAGGCCGTTTTGAGGGTGACAGCAATACCACCTTGCTTGTACTCGATGTCGCACCGCCCATGCCATCGGAATGCTTGCCATAAGGATCAGGGCTGCCGATTACGCGAAGGAGAACCGCGTCTCGCTGGACAGGATCGTCCGGCAAGTCCGAGGCAAGAAAGAACACACCCTTGGAAGTGCCACCTCGCATGTACCACGCCGGAATTCTGTTCATTTCTTCTCCTTGGCCGCGGCATCAGCCGGACGACACTTCAGCAGTACCTGACGGGCGATTCCACGCAGTATGTTGACCTCCTCAATCTCCAGGCCGGTACGGGCGAACAATCGCTTCAATCTGGGCATTAACTTCTTCGGGTTGTCGGGATCCAGGAACTCAACCGCGACCAGCGCCTGCTCCAGGTGTCGGTACATGCCTTCCACATCGGCCAGGGGAGCCGGTTCGCCTTCGAATCCGATGCGCGAATCAATCACTTCTTCACCGAGGGCGGCGACCCGGCATTCATAGGCGAGCACCTGGACTGCCTGCGCCAGGTTCAGCGAGGAATATTGAGCGTCTGCTGGTATGTTGATCAACACGTTGCAGCGCTCGACCGCCTCATTGGGAAGGCCGAAGCGCTCATTGCCGAATACCAGGGCGGCTCGCAAACTTTCTTCCGACGAGAGCCGGTGAGCAAGTTGCCGGGGCCGCACGATCGGGGGCGAGAACTCACGAAGCCGTGCCGATAGCGCTGCGGCGAAGTTGCATCCGTCAAGCGCCTCGTCGATGGAACCCACGAGACGCGCATTGGCAAGAATATCCTGGGCGCCACTTGCGAAAGCGATGGCTTCTTCATGTTTCAAGACGTCGGGCACACGCGGATTGACCAGCACGAGATCGGAAAATCCCATGTTCTTCATGGCCCTGGCAGTCGCCCCGACATTGCCGGCGCGACTGGTTTCCACCAGCACGAATCGCAGGCGACGGAAAAGAGAAGTACTGGAAGACGACTGGTTCATTTAAAATACCGCCATTACGCAGCAGGAACGGCGTCACCGGCTTGTATCGCCGCTTTGCCTTCCCGCTCAATTCCCGCTCATTAACCCATTCCGGGTGCAGCCGACATGTCGACGGCACCGATTCTAACGGAAGCTCAGGATTCCCCATGCATCCCATGTTGATTACGGCGGTGAAGGCCGCCCGCAAAGGCGCTGCAGTCATCAACCGCGCCACCTTCGACCTTGATCGCGTCCAGGTCACCCAAAAAGGACATAACGATTTTGTCACTGAAGTCGACAAGGCGGCCGAACAGGCCATCATTGATGTGCTGCATTACGCCTATCCAGACCATGCCATCCTCGCCGAGGAATCGGGCGCGTCTGCGAACCTCCACGATGAAAATGAAAACGTCTGGATCATCGACCCGCTCGATGGCACAACCAATTTCATACACGGCTTCCCGACTTATTGCGTATCGATCGCCCTGCAGCAGCGCGGCGTGATCACGCAGGCGGTAGTCTATGACCCGAACCGCAACGATCTCTTCACGGCCACCCGTGGCGGCGGCGCGCATCTCAATGAAAAGCGAATTCGCGTGACCAAGCGCGACAAGCTTGCGGACGGGCTTATCGGCACCGGCTTCCCCTATACCGATCTGAACGGGCTCGACGAGTACCTGAAAATGTTCAAGATCATGACCCAGAAATCGGCCGGCTTGCGCCGTCCCGGCGCTGCTGCTCTGGACCTGGCCTACGTTGCGGCGGGGCGGCTCGACGGGTTCTTCGAAAAAAATCTGAAACCCTGGGATATTGCAGCCGGTTCGCTGCTCATTACCGAGGCAGGTGGCATCGTCGCCGACTTCTCGGGTGAGTCGGATGCCGACTACCTTTACAAAGGTCACGTTATTGCTGGCACGCCGAAGGTGTTTGCACAGATGGTGCCGTTGCTGGCACCGTTTGCCTGAACCGGGCGGCGACGAACGCTAGCCAATGGCATAAAGCGCAGGCGATTTCCTGGAGCGATTCCAAGAGCGATTTTTCGGCGGATGCGCTCCTGGAACCGGCAAGTCGGGTAACGCCTGGATTCGTGCTGCATGCGTCCGGACGCGGTCTTGTTACCCCGCTTGTGCTTCTGCTAACAATGCGACTTCACCGGCGGGCGCTGTTATACTCCAGCTTCTTTACGATTCAGCGCGCGGAGTCAGTTTCGCCGTCGCGACCAGACATGCTGGCCGTTTCTGCTGCACCTGTCAGGTATCGTTCCCCGGCGCGCTATGCGCCTACATTGAGATCCCCAAACTACATGACGTTTAATGAACTCGGCTTGTCCGAAGCCATCGTACGAGCCGTTACCGAACACGGCTACACCATCCCCACGCCAATCCAGGTACAAGCCATTCCTGCCGTGCTTGCCGGCGGTGACCTGCTGGCCGGTGCGCAAACCGGCACCGGCAAGACCGCGGGGTTTACGCTTCCGATCCTTCAGCGGCTCTCCTCCACGGGAATGCGTCCCGGCGCAAGGCATGTTCGCGCGCTGATTCTCACACCGACCCGTGAACTCGCCGCCCAAGTTGAAGAAAGCGTCCGCACCTACGGCAAGCATGTAAAGCTGTCGTCGGCCGTCATTTTTGGCGGCGTTAATATTAATCCGCAAATCGATCGCCTGCGCGGCGGTATCGACATCCTTGTGGCGACTCCCGGCCGACTGCTCGATCACATGCAACAGAATACGATCGACCTGAGCAAGGTAGAAATCCTGGTCCTGGATGAAGCCGATCGCATGCTCGACATGGGCTTCATCAAGGACATCCGCCGGGTGCTTAAAGCGTTGCCGCCAAAACGACAAAACCTGCTGTTCTCGGCGACCTTTTCAGACGAGATCAAGACGCTTGCCGATGGCCTCCTGAACGCGCCAGCAATGATTGAAGTTGCGCGGCGCAATTCAACGGTCGAAATCATCGCGCAGAAAGTTCATCCCGTTGATCGCGACAAGAAACACCCGCTGCTCTCGAACCTGATCAAGTCCAACGGCTGGTCCCAAGTGCTGGTTTTTACGCGTACCAAGCACGGCGCCAATAAGCTGGTTGAACAGTTGGGGCATGACGGCATCAGTGGCATGGCGATTCATGGCAACAAAAGCCAGGCCGCACGGACCCGGGCGCTGGCCGAATTCAAGGACGGCAGCCTGCAGGTCCTCGTGGCCACGGACATCGCGGCGCGCGGGATCGATATCGATCAGTTGCCCCATGTCGTCAATTACGACTTGCCCAATATCCCTGAAGACTATGTTCATCGCATTGGTCGCACCGGCCGTGCTGGCGCCACTGGTGAAGCGGTTTCGCTGGTATGCGTGGACGAGCACGACATGTTGAAAGACATCGAACGCCTGATCAAGCGCACCCTGCCGCGCGAAGTCGTGGCGGGATTCGAGCCTGACCCGAACGCACGCGCCCAACCTATACAACTGCGAAGTGGCCAGGGCCGGCCGGGCGGTGGTGGTGGCGGTCGTTCCACCCGTGCACCTTCTCGTTCGACCAGCGGCTCTTCCCGTGCGACCAGCGGCGCTTCGCGTGCGAGCAACGGCAATTCCCGTGCGCCCAGCGGCGGCGACGTCGATGGCAACAGAATCGAAAGGGCAGCGCCGCCTTCACCGGGCACCCGCTCCGCACCTGCGCGACGCTCGGGCGGGCGTGGTCGTTAGACCTGTAATCACCCCTCACCGCTGCCATTAGTTAGGGGTGGTTAACATCTAAAGTAACTCATCTGCAACGCTGATATGCTGCCGCGAAACTTGCCGGAAGACACTCCAGTCTTCCGCCGACCTTCGGGCTACGGGGCACATATCGCATGCATTCTTCGAGACACTCCGTTGCTCTCACTCCGCATGATTCGCGCTGTGCCCGGCGGCGCCCGTTCCATGCAAACGCAGGACTAAAACAACTTCTGTCTTCCGGGTTCAGGCTGTGAACTGGAGCACGTTCGCAGGCTTGAAACCATCACCGTTCGCGCGGCTTTGGACCGGCTTGCTGTCATGGCTCCACGGATGGGTGCAACGACGTCTGGATCGTGCCTGCGCGCCGACCGCTCATCGCCGCATTGACGGCGAAACCCCGAGCCATCACGCCTTTATCCCCTCGCTGATCGACCACTTGCCTGTCCTCGTCTTTGTAAAGAAGCTGCGCGGGCTTGATGCTGGCCGCATGCAACTCTGGAACAAGACAGCCGAGGCGGTTACTGGCTATGCGGCAGCCGATGTGATGGGAAAAACGAACGACGAAGCCTTCCACCCAGAAGTCGCTAAAGCTTATGCAATGCGCGATCGCCAGATGGTTGACGATCCGATGATCGTCGAAGAATTCGATGTCAAATTCCATCGCCCCGATGGCGGAAAGCGAATACTGCACACCATATCCGTGCCACTTTTCGATGAACAGGATCAGCCTGAATATATGCTGACCATTGCTGAAGACATCACCGAACGGCACCGCCAGCAAACCTTGCTACGCAGCCGCCAAGCCGAGCTGCATGCCGCCAATGACGCTTCGCCGTTGGGGCTATTTCGCACCGATCCACAAGGCCGCTGCACCTACGTCAACCGGACCTATGAAATCATGTCGGGACTGGAGCATGACGAGGCAGTCAACGGCGGGTGGATTCAGGCGGTTCATCCGCAAGACCGTCTGAAGCTCTTTCAGGAATGGCAACGCTCGGCCCGGGCGCGGGGGCCATTACAAGCGACTTACCGGTTCCGGCATCGAGACGGACGCATTGTGTGGGTTTCGACTCGGACGGCCCCGATCGTTGTAGACGGACGCATCGAAGGCTATGCAGGCAGCGTCGACGACATCACGGCCCGGCGGGAAGCGGAACATGCGCTTGCCGAAAGCGAACAGCGCCTACGGACGATCGCGGACACGGTGCCGACTCTGGTTGCCTACCTTGATCGCGACGAGCGGTTCGACTTCGTCAACCTGGCGTTCGAGCGAGCGTATAGGATCAATCGCGATGCATCCGTGGCCACCGGATTGTCGATATCCTAGGCGATGAAACGTACCAGGCTCTTAAGCCCTATATCGACCGCGTTCTCACTGGTGAACATGTCAGCTTCGAACAGGAAAGCGGCCATGGGCTGGCATGGTCATGCAGCGAAGCCACCTTCATTCCCCAGCATGATGACCACGGTGTCGCCGTAGTTGGATTCCATGCGATGGTGCAGGACATTACCGCCAAGCGGCTGGAAGAGAGGCGTTTGCTGCAACTGGCTCACCTTGACAGCCTTACCGGCGTTGTGAACCGCACCGGCTTCGACAGCAAGATGCTGGCAGCGCTGGAAAGCAGTCGCCGTGATGCAAGCCTGCTGGCCGTTATGTACCTCGACGTGGACCATTTCAAGCGCATCAATGACACCTATGGCCACCATATCGGCGACCTGTTGCTGAAGGCATTTTCCGGTCGGTTAACGCAGATGCTGCGCGCGACCGACACGGTCGCGAGGCTCGGCGGCGATGAATTTACGATCATCATGGAGGAAATGGCTCGGCCGGAAGATGCAGAAGCGATCGCGGCAAAAATCGTGCAGGCAATGCAGCCGCCATTCGTACTCGAGGGCGTGACCGTCGCAGTCACGATCAGTATTGGCGTGGCATTCTGCCAGTCCGGAGACATGACCCAGACCGCTCTTTTGCGGCTGGCGGACGAAATGCTTTACCAAGCCAAAGAAGCAGGCCGAAGCGGCTATCGCATGGCGCCGCCCGGCACGCCACTGAAAAATCCGGTTCTGGACGATCGTCCCGCTGCATGACCCGTGCTGCGTGCTAAATATTTGCCCCGCGCAGCGATCCGCCGCAATGCCCCACACATTGAAAGCAGGATTGGAGGCTTGTTGAAAAGTGCTGTCGAAAGTCACCATTTGATCCCCCAATACTGTGAAGGCAGATGATCAAACCAGTTGCCGGAAACTGCGGATACCAGGTTCGAGAAACGCATCGCTCATGTGAAGACCGATTGGGAAGCCAAGACGCAACTGAAGACGCAAGCGAAGGCATCGAAATCCAAAAAGGAATCCAAATGACTACGAGGAAAAAAAAGCCGCAGAGTGACATATGAAGGTCGTAGCGTCTTCGATGACCTGGGCTTCTCGGAGGAAGAGACCGTTGAGCTAATCTCCAAGGCGCAAAAGGAAATCTCTCAACGCAATGCAATCAAATTGGCGGCGGTCGAAGTGATTACAGCAGAAATAAGGCAACGCCAGATGAACGTGACGAGCGCAGCGCAATTTCTGTCAATTTCACGCCCCAGGCTCTCGAATATCACCAATCGAAAACTGGAAAATTTCTCGATCGACAGCATGGTCGACCTCCTCACGAAATTCGGAAAGACGGTTCAAATAACGATTGTCGATGCGGCTGATGTGATGGCCGGACGCCCCCAAATTTCCCACCCTAGAAAAGCTTCGGAAAAAGTAAGGAAGAGGCACAGCGGTGCCTCCATAGCTTAGCTGAAAATTTTTTCGACGCGCAGCCAGGTTTAAAGGAAAGGGCTTTTTACGCAGCTTCGCGACTCAGCTTTAGCGTCCAACATTCGTTGAGATGATTCGTCACAGCTTGCTGGAAACTGTACCTGCTTAATTTGTGGGCCTCAGGGTCTGGATTGCGCCAGCTCACGTCCTGGTGATTTCCATCAGCGATCACGTCGTCCAACGCATCCGCAATATCAGCGCGATAGGAATTGGGGCTTGTGAAGCTGTCTGCCTCGCGACTTCATCGCGCGCTTCTGCGATTGCCTTTTCAAACCAGGTGCCGACAATTAGGCGTGGGATGGGGCGGCTGCCATTCGAGTGACCGTACCCCGGGATCAGTACCGGTCATTTGATGGATCGATCGAACGTCTTGCCAATCTCATTTGAACCCAGAGTGCGAATCTTAATTGAGTCGCAGACAATGTATTCGCTGCCGCCGAAGGCCTCGAATACAATGGTGACTTTTCCCCGTTTTCCATAGCGCTTATCCGCACGGCGGGACGCATTTCGATGCTTATCTTGAAGACGACGTCTTGGCTCGGTGGGATCACCAGGGCGATTTCCCTTTCCCTTTGGAGGGGGCTTCCCGAGGAGGAGCGACGATACCGCTCAGGTGAAACGAACAGATTAGCCATGAGCGGCCATCCTACATCGAATTTTGATACGCTGGCTAACAGGCGGTGCATGCCACGTGGTCCCAAGGGGATCAAAACCGAGCAACACAGATTTCTGGAGACGGATTGGAAGAGGTTAAGCCATTGATAAGCAGGGGTATAGATCTAGTGCCAGAGGGTCTGGAAAAGCACACCCCAATGATGCAGCAGTACCTGCGCATCAAAAGCGACCATCCTCAGACCTTGCTCTTCTACCGGATGGGCGATTTCTATGAGCTGTTTTTCGACGACGCGGAAAAGGCCTCGCGCCTGCTAGGCATCACCCTCACCCAGCGCGGCGCATCCAATGGATCGCCGATCAAGATGGCGGGCGTCCCTTTCCATGCGGTCGATCAGTACCTTGCCAAGCTCGTCAAGCTCGGCGAATCCGTAGCGATCTGCGAGCAAATAGGCGACCCGGCGACCAGCAAGGGGCCGGTGGACAGGAAGGTGCTGCGGATCGTCACGCCAGGTACATTGAGCGACGCCGATCTGCTTCCGGAAAAATCGGAACGCCCCCTGCTTGCCTTGCACCGGAGGGTCCAGCGCAAGTCTGTGGTGGTGGGCATCGCCTGGCTTTCCATGGCCAGCGGCGCCTTGAAAATGATGGAGCTCAGCGGCGATGAGGCAACGACCCAGGCGCGCCTGCGACAGGAACTCGAGCGCATAGCGCCAGCTGAACTTTTAATCAGTGATGAGGCTCCGGAAAATCTGGCGCCGTCCGTGCCAGGCGGCGCATCCCGCGCGACGCGACTGCCCGACTGGCATTTCGATATTGGTAGCGGCGAGACAGCATTGCTGTCGCAACTCTCTGCAGGCGACCTTGCCGGTTTCGGCGCCGACGGCCATACGGCAGCGCTGGGCGCAGCGGGTGCGCTGCTGCGCTATGCGGAGACCACGCAAGGCAAGGGCTTGCAGCATGTACGCTCGCTTGTGGTGGAAACCGAGACAGAATTCATTGGCATGGATGCGGCAACCCGCCGCAACCTCGAGCTGACTGAAACGTTGCGCGCTCAGGACGGCGGTGCCAGCGGACCGACACTATTCTCCCTGCTGGACCATTGCCGGACCGCGATGGGGTCGCGCCTCTTGCGCTACTGGCTGCAACATGCACGACGCGATCAGCAGATCGCGCGGGAACGCAACGCGGCTATCGGTGCACTGCTCCAACACGACATTGGCGATCCGCTTGCCGCAGCGCTGGGCCAGGTCCCTGATATTGAACGCATCACCACGCGCATAGCGCTGTTGACGGTACGGCCACGCGACTTAGCCGCCTTGCGTGCTGGCCTGCGCCAATTGCCTGCTGTCCAGCGATGCGTCGCTGCGACTGCGGAAGCTTCATACAGCAACCTGCTGAAGAAAATCGCCGCCGTGCTGGCTGCGCCGGAAGCGGGTCCGGTGCTGACTGAGCTGCTCGAACGCGCTATTGCAGCCGAACCAGCCGCCATGGTTCGCGATGGCGGCGTCATCGCTGCCGGGCATGATGCGCAGCTTGATGAACTTCGGGCGCTCTCACAGAACGCCGGACAGTTTCTGGTGGACCTGGAGGCGCGCGAACGCGCCAGGACGGGCATTGCCAATTTGCGGGTCGAATACAACAAGGTGCATGGGTTTTACATCGAGGTAAGCCAGGGCCAGACCGACAAGGTGCCCGATGACTATCGCCGGCGCCAGACGCTGAAAAATGCCGAGCGCTACATTACCCCCGAACTGAAGGCGTTTGAAGACAAGGCGCTGTCTGCGCAAGAGCGCGCGCTGGTCCGCGAAAAAGTGCTGTATGAGGCGCTTCTGCAAGAACTGGCCCCGCACATCGTTGCATTGCAGGGTATTGCGCGTGCACTGGCGGAGATCGATACCATGGCGGCGCTCGCCAGCCACGCCCTGCGCAACAACTGGTGCGCACCGCAATTGGTTAGCGATCCCGTCCTGCAGATCGAGCGCGGGCGGCATCCGGTGGTCGAAAATGTGATCGAGCGATTTATCGCAAACGACTGTCAGCTCTCGGCCGAGCGCAAGCTGCTTCTGATTACCGGCCCGAACATGGGCGGCAAGTCGACTTTCATGCGCCAGGTTGCGCTCATTACGCTGCTCGCCTACGTTGGTAGTCATGTGCCCGCGTCAAGCGCCGTGATCGGCCCAATCGACCGGATCTTCACTCGCATCGGTGCGGCTGACGACCTCGCGGGCGGTCGTTCAACCTTCATGGTGGAGATGACTGAATCTGCCGCCATTCTCAACAACGCCACCGAACATTCTCTAGTCCTGATGGACGAAGTGGGTCGCGGAACCTCTACCTTCGACGGACTCGCGTTGGCGTGGGCCATTGCCCGGCACCTGATCGAGCACACCCGCAGTTTCACGCTGTTTGCCACCCATTATTTCGAGCTCACACAACTTGCTGAAAGCTTTTCCACCGCGGCGAACGTTCATCTCTCGGCGGTAGAACACAAGAATCGGATCGTGTTCCTGCACGCCGTACAGGATGGGCCGGCGTCGCAAAGCTATGGCTTGCAGGTAGCACAATTGGCGGGCGTCCCTCAATCGGTCATTCGTGCCGCCCGCAAGCACCTCGCGACGCTGGAGTCGCATGCGTTGCAGCCTTCACCGCAGTTCGATCTGTTCTCGGCGCCAATCCCCCGGGACGACCTTTCGGAATCCGAGGCAGACACGGAGCCTGCACCGGAAGCGACACACCCGGCGCTAGAAGCGCTCAGGCTCCTGGACCCGGACGCGCTCAGCCCGCGGGAAGCCCTTGAGACGCTCTACCGGATAAGCGAACTGGCGGAACGGGAATGAAGCGATTTTTCCTTTGCCGTACCGTGCTGCTGTTCGCGCACATGTTCGCGCTCCTGTTCGCTGCATCGCTTGGCTTTGCCGCGTCATCCGGCGACTTCAGCTTCGGCGTCATTGCGCATGCGTTCAAGGACGGAGCGGACGAAACCACGCTGCGTGAAACGATAGCCAGCACTGATGCAGAAAATCTTGCGTTTGTCGTCGCCAATGGGATCAAGTCCTCAAAGGAGACTTGTGGCGACACCCTTTATCTTCACCGCAAGGATCTCTTCGCCAAAGCAAAGAATGGACTGATCGTCTCGCTTGCAGGAAGTGACTGGATCGGATGCACTTCGGAAGATGGGCAACCGGTTGCGCTGGAGCGGCTGAACCGCTTGCGGGAGATTTTCTTTTCCGATGAGTACTCGCTCGGCGAAAGCAAACTGCCGATATCACGGCAGTCCTCCATTTCAAAATTCCGCAGCTACGGTGAGAATGCGCGATGGGAAGTCAATGGCGTTGTATTTGCCACCATCAATCTGCCAGCGGAAAACAATCATTATTTGGCAGCCGCAGGCCGCAACAGCGAATTTGAAGACAGGGTTATAGCCAACCGCAATTGGCTGCAAAGGACCTTTCGGACGGCCAGCAGCCGGAAGGCGATCGGTGTTGTGCTGTTTTTCGATGGCGACGTGTCGCCCGCCCGGGCGAAGGAACAGAAGGGGACCGATGGCCGCCGCGACGGATTCGCCGAGTTTCGGAAGGAAGTTCGTACGCTGGCAAGCGGCTACCACGGACAGGTGCTTTTAGTGCACGGAACGGCTGGGACAGATTCGGTGGACCGAATACGCTGGAATGCCAACGTGGGGGATTTGCCAGTGCCGCGCGGCTGGAAACGGATCAATGTCGCGCGCGGCACGGCAACCATCTTTACGCTACCCGAAGAACACAGCCGTTCTAACCGGCGGGCCCGCTAACCGGTTCGATTGCATCCGCCCTGTTTGAAAGGCTTACAGGGGCAGAGTTCGGTACTCGCCGTCATCATCCGCTTCGTGATGATGCCCGTGTTCTCCATGCACGTGTCCGTGCGATTTCTCTTCATCGGAAGCCGCACGCACATCCGTGACATGCAGGTTGAATCGCAGTGCAATCCCGGCTAACGGATGATTGCCGTCAAGGACCACCTTGTCGTCCGCGATATCGGTGACGGTGAATATCTGCGCTTCCTGACCGTCGCCCTCGCCTCCCATGCCCTCGAATTGCATGCCCACTTCCAGTGGCGTCGGCAATCGATTGCGTGGCTCTACCTTCACCAGGTCTGCATCGTATTCGCCAAAGGCATCGACCGGTTCAACCTGAATTTCGGTTTGGTAGCCAACATCCTTTCCGCTCAGCGCCTCTTCGATCTTCGGGAGGGTGTTGCCGTAGTCGCCGTGCAAGTACACCATCGGTTCGCGGCTTTCTTCGATCAAATTGCCTTGGGCATCCGACAGCTTGTAGTTCAGCGTTACCACCGTATCTTTCGCTATTTCCATGGCACTTCCTTCGACTCAAAACGAAATTATACCTCCGGCTCACCAGTGCAATACTTGTGCCGGCGGCAGGCCCGTCAGCGCCACACCGGCTTATATAATGGCCGCATGAAAAAATTGACACTGCTCGGCCAAATTTCGCCCGATGAATTTCTGCGCACGTACTGGCAGAAGAAGCCGCTTCTCGTAAGGCAGGCGATCCCCGGCTTCAAACCCGTGCTCACCAGGGAAGAACTGTTCGAGTTGGCCGGTCGCGACGATGTAGAGTCGCGGCTCGTTACACGTCTTCCACGGAAGTGGCAGCTTCAGGATGGGCCAAACCGCGATCTTCCTCCCCCATCGAAAAAGAAGTGGAGCTTGCTGGTGCAAGGCGTCAATCTGCACAACGCCGCCGCCGACGCGCTTCTGCGGCAATTTCGCTTTATTCCGGATACCCGCCTGGACGACCTGATGATCAGTTACGCCAGTGACGAAGGTGGCGTGGGGCCGCATTTTGATTCGTATGACGTCTTTCTGCTGCAGGCACAAGGCACGCGCCGCTGGAGAATTGGCGCACAAACTGACCTGAGCCTTGAAGAAGGGGCGCCGCTAAAACTTTTGCGCAATTTTGCGCCCGAGCAGGAGTTTGATCTTGAGCCCGGTGACATGTTGTACCTGCCCCCTCACTATGCCCACGATGGTGTCGCGCTTGGCGAATGCATGACCTATTCGATCGGGTTCAGGGCACCGTCGTACCAGGAACTTGCGGAGGTACTGCTGCAGGCAATGGCGGACACGGTGGAGATCGACGGCCGCTATTCCGACCCGGAACTCGCGCCAGCGAAGCGCCCAGCGGAAATTGACACCGCGATGCTCTCGAAGATCGAGCAGGAACTTGCGCGAATACGCATCACGCCGGAAGACATACTTCTATTTCTCGGCGAGCACCTTTCCAGTCCTAAACCGGCTACTTACTTCATTCCGCCGGTTCGCCCGCTACCGCTTGAGCGCTTCGTAGCGAAGGCATGTAAAACCGGCGTAATCCTGTCCCCGAAAACCCGCATGCTTTACCGACGCAATAAACTGTTCATCAACGGAGAGTCTTTCCTTCTCTCGCCCGACGACCGAGGAATGTTGATCACGCTGGCCAACGAGCGGGAACTGAACCCGGACCAAATCTCCAATCGACCCAGCGACGGTCTTGACGCGCTGCACCAGTGGTACCAGCACGGGTGGCTGACATTGCGTTAATCCGCCTTCCTGCAGTGCGGCAACGGCGCCACTTCCTTGCTTTTGACACAATCCCGTGTATCCACGGCAAAAAAGTCCGCTATAATTGCAGGTTAGGAAGCTTTCGCTGCATTGCAAAAAAGGCCGAACAGGCCGATGCAGTGAAAACGCCCTAAGAGCGATAATTACCGGTAATTATTCATCGCAAAACCTCAAAAATCTCGAAGGAAAATTTCATGAAAAAAACACTCTTGATGGCAGCCCTGCTTGCCGTTGCACTCGCTGCTTGCAGCAAGAAAGAAGAAGTTGTAGCGCCTGCGCCTGCGCCGGCCGCTTCGGCACCAGCCGCTATGGCACCAGCAGCATCGTCACCGGCAGCTGCCGCTGACGCTGCCGCCTCTTCCGCTGCGTCCGCTGCTTCTGCTGCTTCCGCTGCTGCTAATTCAGCCGCTTCGGCCGCTTCTGCTGCTTCGATGGCTGCTTCGGCTGCTGCTGCAGCACCCGCTGCTTCCAAGTAATCAGCGACTGCTTGTGAAAATGCCGACCTTCGGGTCGGCATTTTTTTTCGTCTGGAGTTTTTAACACGCCTGTAATTGCGCCGTTTCTTTGCCGTGCCGACTAATATGGGCACCGGGCAAGGCAGGTTTTCAATCTCATCCCATTCCGACCGCAAATGTGCGGCGTATTGCCGAACCACGGCACCCTTACTGCCCCGCGGTCACCCAGCCGAAGCCCTCTTCCTGACACGCGATCATCACCTCGATCACCTCCGCCCCGAGCGCGCCGCACAACGCGGACCGGGCCAGGTCTGGCGTGTTGTTCTTGCTGCTCAAATGGGCGCCGATGACCTTCTTTAGACGTGAGCGGTCAAGCGCTGAAAGAATCTCAGCAGTAGTGTCATTCGAAAGATGGCCGAACGGGCCGCCGATTCGATATTTCAATGAAGGCGGATAGGCGGAATCGGCCAGCATCTGACGGTCATGGTTGCATTCAAGGACAAGCGCGTCGCAGCCGCCAAGTACATTGACGAGGTGCGGCGTGGCATGGCCGGCGTCAGTCAGCACGCCGAGACGTACCCGCCCATCGGTCGCAATGTACTGGACCGGTTCACGGGCGTCATGCGGAACCGTGTACGGCACGAGTTCCAGCGCGCCGATCGTCAAGCGGTCGCCGTCCCGACAGAAATTGACCGTCACGCCGGTACAGTCATCCCGCACCGCGCTCCATGTTCCGTAGCTCAGCCAGACCGGAATGCCATGGCGACGTGCGAACTTGAACACGCCGCCGACATGGTCTTGATGCTCATGGGTGACAACGATGCCGGTGATGTCCCTAGGGGTCAATGCAAGGCGTTCCAGCCGACGCTCGGTTTCGCGCAATCCAAATCCGCAATCGAGCATGACCGTGGTGGGGTCGGACGAATCCGAACTGGCAATCAACAGCGCGTTACCTTCGCTGCCGCTGCCGAGACTGGCAAATTTCAAATGAAGCCTGAAAAGCGTGAGGGGTGAAGTGTCACAAGTGACGGGTGACAGGTGACAGGTAAGACCTGCACCCTCGTGCAGGCGTTTCTGCACGAGGGCACCAGGTTTATTTCAGCTGTTCGCCGAGCAGGCCGATAATTTTGTTACCGACTTGTGAAGTGTCGGGCCGTCCGTCATTGTTCAGCACCGCGACTTGGCTGCTGCCTTCGTTGCCCTTGACTGAAACGCGATAGCGCTGGGCGACACTGCCCTTGTCATCCTTCGAGCCGAACGAAAACATCTTGGCGAAGAAGCCCTTCTCGGCCTTGTTTTGAGCATCCTGGTTCTGGTCCACGTAGCGAACAAAATACAGGCCCTGCGTCCGGTCGCGGTCTTCTACGGTAAAGCCAACCCGGTCCAGCGCCAGGCCAACCCGCCGCCAGGCCCGATCAAACCCCTCGTCGATCTGCACATATTCGTTGCCGCCCGCCTTGACGACCCGAGCGCGGGATTGCACTGGAACCGCGCTACTGACTGCGGCTTTGGCTTGCGCCGTTGTACTGCCCAGGCGCGCCATGAGGCGGCTCAGGAATTCAGCTTCAAGCTGCGGATCGGCCGGGCGCGCGGTCCAGATGGTCCGCTCGCTTTGCTGGCCTGTAAGCACTTCCTCGGCGCCGCGATGGCTAATGAAAATATCGGTCGTGCCATCGGCGTTGCGCTCGAGTCTGGTACGGAACTTGTCGCGTTCCGAGGTTGAATACAACGCGTCCAGCGCCTTGCCGATCGTGTTGCGTATGAAATCTTGCGGAATTTTCGCGCGGTTCTCGGCCCAGTCGGTTTCCATCACGCCGGCTTCGGCGTTCTCGGTGCTGATCAGGAAGCCAGAATCCTGCCAGAAGTCCTTGATCTCGGGCCACAGCTTCTCAGGCGCTTGCTTGACCACCAGCCAGCGCTGGCTACCGTCGCGCTCGACCCGCATGTCGGGTACCGATTTCACCGCCACCGTTGCTGGAGCGGCCTGCGCACCTGCCGGCTGTGCCGAATTGAAGCCTGATGCGGTTGCAGTACCACGGCTCGCGTCCGGCAATGCGTAGCGGTTCTCGCGCTGGAGTTGGGTCAGGTCAGGCGGGACTTCAAGTGAAGGGGCCTTGCCTGCGCTCTTGTAGTCGATCCGGTCCGGCTCCATGAGCGAGCCGAAGGATGAATTGATCGAACTGCAGCCGGCCAGGCCAGCGACAGCAAGGCCGAACAATACCGGGCGTAGCGTCGAGCGGAAACCGGCAAACTTGAAAGTGGGGCAATTAGTCATTTGAACGCGAGTTGGATTAATACGGCGGGCGGGCGGCGCTTATTGTAATACACCGGCTTCCCGCAATGCCGTTCGGACGGTCTCGTAATGCTCTTCAGCGAGCGGTGCAAGGGGCAGGCGCAAGGTGTCCGACATGAGTCCCATCTGCGCCATTGCCCACTTTACCGGCACTGGATTGGGTTCAACGAACAGCTTGTTATGCAGGGGCAGCATGCGGTTGTTGATCCGCACCGCCTCGGCTACATTGCCGGATATCGCAGCCACGCAAAGATCGTGCATGGCGCGCGGTGCCACGTTGGCGGTGACCGAGATGTTGCCCTTGCCGCCGCACAGCATGAGCGCCATGGCGGAGTGATCGTCACCGGAATACACCGCGAAATGTGGCGGCGCGAGACGCAGCAAATCGGTATTGCGCCCCATGTTTCCGGTCGCTTCCTTAACGCCGATGATGCCAGACACCTGCGCCAGTCGCAGCATGGTTTCATTCGCCATGTCGGCCACAGTACGACCTGGCACATTATAGAGAATCACCGGCAGATCGACCGACTCCGCTATCTTGCGGAAGTGGCGGTACATGCCTTCCTGCGTCGGCCGATTGTAATAAGGGACCACCTGAAGCGATGCGTCGGCGCCTGCCTTCTTCGCGTACGCAGTCAGTTCGATCGCTTCCGCTGTCGAGTTGCCGCCGGTGCCGGCGATGACGGGAATACGCTTTGCCGTGTGCTCAACCGTTACGCGAATCAATTCGCAGTGTTCTTCGACCGTGACGGTCGGCGATTCGCCGGTAGTGCCAACGATGACAATACCGTCGGTCCCTTCGGCGATGTGCCAGTCGATCAGCTTCCGCAGGCCGGGCAGGTCGAGGCTGCAGTCCGGGTTCATGGGCGTAACGATGGCGACGAGGCTTCCCTGAATCATGATCATTGGAACGAAATTGATAATCCGCTGATTGTAGCGGATCGACTGTGTTCGTGGGGCAGTGTTCCGGGCGAGCGCAGTGTCAGGTTCCCAGCGCGAACAGGGTGCCCTGCTGCTCGCCGGCGGCGACACGCGCCAGACAGATGCGCTGAATCATGGCTGGTCTTGGGGCAGCGACATAACCGTCTTCATATGCGATGACACGGATGCCAAGGTCCGCGTGCCGTGCGGCTTGCTTCAATAGTTCGCCCGGCTGCAAGAGGAAATCCGGCCTGGAGGGTTTGCCGAAGCGGGCATTGCCGTCGGCGAAGGTCTCGACTATCAGTATCCCGGACGGCGCCGATGCCTGAAACAGGAATGGAAAAAGCGGGCGATGCAGGTAATTCGTGACGACAATGCCACTGAATCGTTCAGGCGGAAATGGCCAGGCGGCCGCGGCATCAGCGCCTTCAAGGTCGCATAGCATTGTCTCGATGCCCTGCCCTTTGCATCGCTCGAGCGCGGCGGCGTCACGATCGACCGCCACGACATGATGCCCGAGCGAAGCCAGCAGGCGCGCATGTCGACCGCCGCCGCAAGCCAAGTCCAGCACATCGCCACTCGGGATGAGTGAGGCAAATCGAAGCACCCATGACGAGGCCTGTTCCACTGCGTGTTGGGTGTGCTTCGCGATGGATTGCGGGTTGCTCCCGCCCGCTTCGGCCTCTCGCTCGGGATTCGCACTCATCGATTAATTGTAGCCAAGGCCCATGACCTCGCGTACGTCACGCATTGTCTCCTGCGCCATCTTGCGCGCATTGTCGCAGCCATCGGCAACGATGGCGCGCACCAGGGACGGGTCGTCCAGGTATTGCTGCGCGCGCTCTCGCATTGGTTCCTGTTCCTTCAAGATCGCGTCGATAACTGGCTGCTTGCATTCGAGGCATCCAATGCCGGCCGAGCGGCAACCTTTCATCACCCAGTCCTTCGTGTCCTGGTCGGAGTAGACCTGATGGAATTGCCAGACCGGGCACTTCTCCGGATCGCCCGGATCGTTGCGCCGCACGCGGGCCGGGTCCGTCGGCATGGTCCTTACCTTCTTGATGACCGATTCCTTCTCTTCGCGCAGCGCGATCGAGTTCCCATAGCTCTTGGACATTTTCTGGCCATCGAGTCCCGGCAGCCGCGACGATTCAGTCAGCAAGGCTTGCGGTTCCACCAGGATCAGCTTGCGACTGCCTTCGAGGTAGCCAAACAGCCTTTCCCTGTCAGTCATCGACAGATTCTGCGCATCATCGAGCATGGCCTTGGCCTGTTCCAGCGCGTCTTCGTTACCTTTCTCCTGGAATTCGGTACGCAACTCATTGTAGATGCGCGCTCGCTTGCCACCCAGCTTCCGGACCGCCTCGCTTGCCTTCTTTTCGAAGTCCTTTTCCTTGCCATAGAGGTGATTGAAGCGACGGGCCAGCTCACGCATCATCTCCACATGGGGCACCTGATCGTCACCCACTGGCACCATGCTGGCGCGATAGATCAGCACGTCGGCTGCCTGTAGAAGCGGATAGCCAAGGAAGCCGTATGTCGAGAGGTCGCGATCGGACAGCTTTTCCTGCTGGTCCTTGTAGGTCGGAACCCGCTCAAGCCATCCAAGCGGCGTCGCCATTGACAGCAGCAAATGCAATTCGGCGTGCTCTGGCACTTTCGACTGAATAAAGACCGTGGCCTGCGAAGGGTCGATGCCCGCGGCCAGCCAGTCGATCACCATGTCCCAGGTGCTGGTCTCGATAATGCTTGGATCGTCGTAGTGCGTCGTCAGCGCATGCCAGTCAGCTACGAAGAAAAGGCAGGGTTGCTCGGACTGCAGCCTGACCCAGTTTTTCAGGGCGCCGTGGTAGTGGCCAAGATGCATGGCGCCAGTAGGGCGCATGCCGGAAACAACGCGATCGGGATACATGGTGATTCAGCTCAGTAGGAAAGTCAGGGGAGATATGGCGACGGCAAGTGCAGCATTGGCGGCGGTCATGACAGGCACCATCCAGTAGTTCAACACCTTCATGAAGGCCAGGCCCATTACGATAAAAAAACCATAGGGCTCGAGTTGCGCGTAACGCAATGCGAGGCGATGCGGCAGAAGGCTGAACATGATGCGACCGCCATCCAGCGGCGGCACCGGAAAAAGATTGAAGGCGAAGATGACAAGATTGGTAATGATGCCGGCCTGGGCCATGCGCATGAAGTACTCGTCAACACCCTGCCATGCCGTCAGAAGCACCGCGAGCACCATCCACATCAAGGCCATGACGAGGTTTGCGGCCGGGCCGGCCAGTGCCACCCATGCCATGTCGCGCTTCGGGTTGCGCAGGTTGCCATATTCAACCGGCACCGGTTTGGCATAGCCAAAGAGAAAAGGACTGCCGACAAAAAACAGGATGATCGGTATCAGTAGCGTGCCTACCGGATCAATGTGCCGGATCGGGTTCAGGCTCATTCGGCCGAGAGAAAAAGCAGTGTTGTCACCGAAATATTTTGCCGCATAGGCGTGGGCAGCTTCGTGCAACGTGATTGCGAAGAGTATCGGTAGTGCATAGACCGCGAAGGTCTGGATGAGATCGTTCATTAACAGATTTTATCAGAGGCACACCGCGGGACCGGCGGCAAGGCGGGGGCTGGACCGAATCGTGCGAAAGCGAGGCAGCGCTTCACTGGCCGACTGTCACAGTGCGAAGGGCGTGAGATCGCCGCGTCCACGGCGGATCAACACAGGCTCGCTTCCTGTCAGGTCGATGACCGTGGTTGGATCAAGGCTGCAGGCGCCACCGTCGATAACCAGTTCGATCTGCTTTTCAAGCTGATCTCGAATTTCTTCGGGATCATTCAGCGCGTCTTCCTGGCCCGGCATGATCAGCGTCGTGCCGAGCAAGGGCTGTTCACGTTCGGCAAGCAAGGCGTGCATGATCGGATTTTCCGGCACTCTCAGTCCGATCGTCTTGCGTGCCGGATGGGAAAGTCGACGTGGCACTTCCCTGGTCGCCTCAAGGATGAAGGTGTAGGGGCCGGGCGTGGTCGCCTTGAGCAGACGGTATTGGTGGTTGTCGATCTTCGCGTACTGGGCGATTTCGGAAAGATCGCGGCACAAGAGAGTGAGGTGATGCTTGTCGTCGACGCCGCGTATGCGGCGCAGGCGTTCGACCGCATTCTTGTCGTCGAGCTGGCAAACCAGTGCGTAGCAAGAGTCGGTAGGGACGGCAACGATGCCGCCCTTGTCGATGATTTGGATTGCCTGTCGGATCAGGCGCAACTGCGGGTTTTCCGGATGAATCTCGAAATATTGGCTCATGTAAAGGAGAAGGCGGCAGCAACGCCACCGCCGAAGGGTTCAAACGCTTTCCCGAAGTATTATGCAGTCTATGAACTATCTTGCATCGCGGTGCAAACTAGCGAATCCCGCGCAATGCCGCGATCCTTTCTTCGATCGGCGGATGGGTGGAAAACAGGCCCAGGAATCCTGGCTTGTCATTGATGCCGAGTGAAGCAAGGCCTTGCGGCAGGCTGCTTGCTTCAACCCCGCCCAGACGCGCCAGTGCTTTCACCATGGGTTGCGGACTGCCGAGCAGCCGTGCTGAGCCCGCATCGGCGCGGAACTCGCGATGCCGTGAAAACCAGGCAACGATCACCGAAGCCGCGATGCCGAACACGATTTGGCAAACGATCACACTGACCATGTAGCCGATGCCCGGACCACTGTTGTTATCCCGCGAAAGCGCCCGGTCGACCAGGTAGCCAACCACACGGGAAAGGAAGACAACGAAGGTGTTCACCACGCCCTGGATCAGGGTCATGGTCACCATGTCCCCATTGGCAATGTGCGCGATCTCATGTCCCAGTACGGCTTCTACTTCATCGCGGGTCATGCTTTCGAGCAGCCCGGTGGAAACGGCAACCAGGGCGGAATTCTTGAAAGCGCCCGTGGCAAAAGCATTGGCCTCACCTTCATAGACCGCCACTTCCGGCATGCCGATGCCCGCCCGTTCCGCCAGCTTTCTGACGGTGTCGACCAGCCAGAGTTCGGTCGAGTTGGAAGGTGCATCGAGGACCTGCGCGCCGGTCGTCCATTTCGCCATGGACTTACTGATCAGTAGAGAAAAGATCGAGCCGGTAAAACCGACTACCAGCGAGAACACCAGAAGCATCGGCAGATTGAGTCCGCTTCCAGTGAGGAAACGGTCCACCCCGAGCAGCGACAGCACCAGCGACAAAACCACCATGACGGCGATGTTTGTCGCCAAAAACAGAAATATTCTTTTCATTTTGACCTCCCCGGTTATGCAATCGGACCAACATAACACTGGACGCATCCAGCGGTAATGCCGCGCCCACCGCGGCCTATATGCGGCGTGGCAGAATTTTATTCAAGTGCGTTACCCGTAGAAGTTGGGGAATGGGGTCAAAGCGCCCAGTCATGCCACACCGGCACCAGGTCTCGCGGCAGCGAAGGCAGTGTGCCAAGTTCAACGCGCGATTCTCCAGGACCGTGGAAGTCGGAGCCGCGCGAAGCCAGCATGCCGTTGCGCCTGGCAACGCCGGCATATTCGGCGTACTGGTCGACGGTATGGCTACCGGTAATGACCTCTATGCCGGCCCCACCGGACTCCTTGAACTGCAGGAGCAATTCGTCGAACAATGTTTCGCTAAATTTATAGCGCCCGGGATGCGCAATGACTGCCACGCCCCCTGCGCCGCGAATCCAGCTTACCGCCTCCTTCAGGGTGGCCCAGCGATGCGGGACATACCCCGGCTTGCCTTCGACAAGGTATTTGGTGAAAACCTCGCTGATGCTTCCGCAAGAACCACGTTCAATCAGGAAACGCGCGAAGTGGGTTCGTGAGATCAGGTCGGGATTGCCAACGAATTTGAGCGCACCTTCATAGGCGCCTGGAATGCCAACCGCTGAGAGCTGGTCGCCAATTTCACGCGCGCGGCGCTCTCGACCGGATCGTGTCGCCGCAAGGCCCTGTTTGAGCTGCTCATTGTTTTCGTCGATCCGCAGCCCGACGATGTGCACGGTTTGACCACCCCAGGTAACCGAAATTTCGACTCCCGTGACGTAATGCATGCCGAGGTCGCGTGCTGCCTCGCGCGCCTCCGGAATACCACCGAGTTCGTCGTGGTCCGTCAGCGCCCAGACATTCACGCCATTCGCCTTGGCAAGCCGCGCCACCTCGGCGGGTGCAAGCAGGCCATCGGAAACGTTGGAATGACAGTGCAGGTCGACGTTAAGCATGTTGGAATATCGCGAAATGAAGGATAAAAGGGGCCGGACAAGCAGGATTTCCGCACCTCATATTGTACGCTGCGTCGGGTTGCCGGCTTGCCTGATCAGGCGCCAGCGCGGCCGACTTGTCTCATCAAGGGCCAGCGCGGCCAAAGAGCTCGGCCACGGTTCGCTTCACGCCGCTATACCGCCCAGGGTGCTCGGCAAGTCATGCCGACGAACCGGGCACTTCCGGCGCATCCAGAAACGCTTCAATGAGCGCCGCCAGCGCTTCCGGCTGGTCGTGATGCAGCATGTGCCCGGCCTGGGCGATCGATGCTTTCTTTACGTTGGCCAAGTGCGCAATGCGTCGATCGATCTCGACGCGCGCCTTGTCCTTGGGGCCCATCCAGCGCCACACATCCGTATCCTCCGCCTCAACCCACAACACCGGGGCGCTAATGCGCTGCCAACAGGCGAGAGCTTCCTCAACGCGATAAAGCAACGGGCTGCTGCCCTTGTGCGCCGGATCGCCCAGCACATCCCAGCGTCCTTCCGCATTTTGGGCCGACCAGTGTCCGGAAAGGAAATGCGCCCGTTCGTCGGTAAGACGCGGATTGGTCTTTTGCAGGCGGCGCGCAACCTCTTCCCGGCTGCCATAGCCTCGCATTGTCGCCGGTGAGCGCAGTTCGTCCAGCCATTTTGCGTAGCGTTCGGGCGCCTGCTCCGGCTGGGTAGCCGGCATGCCAAAGCCTTCAAGATTCACCAGCTTAGCTACCCGGTCGGGCCGCACGCCCGCGTAGAGACACACCGCATTGCCACCCATGCTGTGTCCCAAAAGATTCACGGGGTCGATGGGGGAATAGTGTTGCAGGACGCTGTCGAGGTCGCCAACATAGTCAGGGAAATAATAGGTATCGGCGTGCTGCGCCTCGCTCAATCCAAAGCCGCGCCAGTCTGGCGCGATCACGTGCCAGTCATGGCGCAGGCAGTCGACCACAAACTGGAAGGAAGCGGACACGTCCATCCAGCCATGCAGCATAAACAGCTTGGGCGAGCCTTCCGCCCCCCAATGCCGGACATGGTACTTCAGTCGTCTGACCGTGATAAATTCTGAGCGCGATGGTTTCATGGGAGCGAAGGGATTTGAGATGCGCGCGGCTGTGCCGACTCGCAGATTTTAGTACGACCGTTCGATAATTATAGCGGAGACCGCATGAAGCCTGGCCCACAGAAGCAACCGCATGATCAGTACGACCGGCTCTACCAAGACTTTCGCTGGCATGTCCCGGCCGATTTCAATATCGCCAGGTTTTGTTGCACCCGGTGGAGTACTGACCAGCGTCGAATCGCAATCTACTACGAAACCGAAACCGGGCACACCGCCACGGTGACCTATTCGGCGCTGGCGGAACAGGCCAATCGGCTTGCTAATGTCCTGTGGAGCAATGGCGTGAAGCGTGGCGACCGGATTGCCATCGTGCTGCCGCAGCGTCCCGAGACTGCGGTCGCGCATATCGCCTGCCACCTGCTTGGGGCGGTCGCAATGCCGATGTCGGTGCTGTTTGGCCGCGATGCGCTCGAATACCGACTGCAGGACAGCGAGGCCGTGCTTGCGATCGTCGATCCGGCAGCGCTTGCAAATATGTGCGAAGCGCGCGAAGCCTGTCCAGCCCTCAAGCACGTCCTGGCGGTTGACTGCGCCGATGAAGGGACCCTCGACTGGCATCGTGCATTGGCTGATGCAAGCGACGACTTCGAAGCAGTTGCAACGCGGGCCACTGACCCTGCCATCCTGATCTACACCAGCGGCACGACCGGTGCGCCAAAGGGCGCTCTGCTACCGCAGCAGGCGTTGATAGGAAATCTGACCGGTTTCGTCGCTTCGCAGAACTGGTTTCCCCAGGATGGCGACGTCTTCTGGTCTCCCGCGGACTGGGCGTGGACCGGCGGACTGATGGACGCCCTGCTGCCGACTCTCTATTTCGGCCAACCGATCGTGGGTTACCGGGGCCGCTTCACCCCCGAAGGCGCGTTTCAGCTAATGGAAACCTACGGCGTCACCAATGCGTTCCTGTTTCCGACCGCCCTCAAGATGATGATGAAAACGGTTCCGGAACCCCGCTCCACCTATCAGTTGAAGCTGCGTGCAATCATGAGCGCCGGCGAGGCGGTCGGCGACGCGGTGTTCAACTGGGGGCAAGCCGCGCTGGGGCTAACCATCAACGAGATGTTCGGTCAAACCGAAATGAACTACATCGTCGGTAATAGTAGCGTCCGATGGCCCGCCAAACCGGGGAGCATGGGGCGACCGTACCCGGGTCATCGTGTTGCAGTCATCGACGACGACGGCAAGCCTGTCGCGCCCGGTCAGGCGGGGGAAGTCGCCATCCACCGCAACGACATCCACGGGCACCCGGATCCCGTGTTCTTCCTGGAGTACTGGAAGAATCCGGAAGCGACGGCCTCCAAATTTACCGGCGATTGGAGCCGGACGGGAGATTTGGCAGTTCTCGATGACGATGGCTATCTCTGGTACCAGGGGCGTGCCGACGACATGTTCAAGGCCGCGGGCTACCGCATCGGGCCGGCTGAAATCGAGAACTGCCTGGTTAAGCATCCTGCCGTCGCCAACGCTGCGGTCGTGCCAAAGCCGGACCAGGAGCGTGGAAATCTGGTGAAAGCCTATGTGGTGCTCACGGCCGGTTTGGCGCGGAGTCCGGAACGCGACGAGAAACTGATCGCAGACTTGCAAAATCATGTGCGCGGCAAGCTGGCACCGTACGAGTACCCAAAAGAGATTGAATTTGTTGCCGAGTTGCCGATGACCACGACCGGCAAAATCCTGCGCCGAGTTCTCCGCCTGCTTGAGGCCGAGCGCGCCGCAAACTCCCGGTAAACCCCCTTCTCCCTATAAAGGGCGCGTCGACCGCCGCGTACTTTGTTGTCAAATAGTCACGGCGCTCAGCACTACACCCGTGTACAAAAGGTAATTATTTTTGCTGCAAGCAAAGTTTCCCTACCGCCGAGCAATACTTAGTGCAATACTAATATTCAGCTTGAGTCCGGTAACTTTATTAGAGGTCTGACAACTGTCAGGACCGCCGCGGTTATCGACGGAACTCTTAAGCTTTTTAGGAGAACACCGCATGAATTCGAAAATTGACTGGATTGCCGCCGATATCGAGAGGCTCACCCCTGAAGTCACCCTGCACGGATTACCGTCTAGCAAGAAGCTGGACGAGGAGCATCTTCCGTTCACCGTCAAGGTCGTCCGTAACGCCGTCGAGCTACGCAAAGCCATACAGATTCGGCACGCTGCCTACAATCGTCACGTCCCGGCCCTTGCCGAAATTCTGAAGTCCGCGGAACCGCTCGATACCGAAGACGGCGTTGTTGTGCTGCTAGCAGAATCAAAGCTCGACGGTTCCCCGATTGGAACGATGCGTATACAAACCAACCGTTATCGTCCCCTGTCGCTCGAGCAATCGATCCCGCTGCCACCTGCACTCGCTTTACGGCCACTGGCCGAAGCAACGCGCTTGGGCGTCACTGAAGAACGTGTGGGCCGCCTCGTTAAAACCGTCCTCTTTAAGGCGTACTACCTGTATTGCCAGCAGGTAGGGATCGAGTGGATGATTATCGCGGGAAGAACGCCAATTGACCGCCAATACGATCGGCTGCTATTCAAGGACGTCTATCCGGACCTCGGCTATGTAAACCTCGCCTACGCTAATAATATGCCGCACCGCATTTTGTCGTTTGAGGTTAATGCGGCAGAAGCTAACTGGGCTTCCGCTCACCACCCCTTGTTCGACTTCATGGTTCGTACGGCGCATCCCGATATCGACCTGCGGGACTCAGCGCCTTTTGTCCCGGAAGCACGGAGGAACAGGTCGATTACCCAGCATGGGATGTTAACTGCTTGATAACATCTGTTGCATTAAAGGATTCATTTCAAAACAGAATTAACGTTTGTTGCGACGGGGCATTATTATTGCGGTACTGTAGCGAAAATAATGCTGGTGGCGGGCCGCCACCTCGACAATAAGCGATGGTGCGACGAACATACAAATCAAGCGAGTGGGGGCAGCGGCTGAACTCGGCTCTGGAAGACGCCGTTTATCGCTTGTCCGCTTACGGACTTCCGATCATTATCGCCGCAGCGTCCGTACTGGGGTATTTCTCCTGGGACAGCTACTATCCCACCGCAGGCGCCCGCCCCCTCGCCTTTCATTATTTAGAAACAAGCAAAAAATGGTCGCCACAAGACGCGGCTAGACTCGTCGAGCCTGAGCCTCGTGTGTCTTTTCTCGACACACATCGGTCGGAGAATACGTTCTGGATCGCCTTTCTGCCGCATCAGGACGACGGCGCAGAACCCCAGGCTATTGAATTTCCGTCCCGACATGCCATGTCGGTCAGTTGTTGGGACGCCAAATCGCTGCGCCTGCTCGGCGATGCAGACCGGCATGGGGCCGAAGGCCGCGTAGCCTCTGTCAAAGCAGGATTCGCTCTGCGCCTGGACCCGACCGATGCCGGCAATGAAGTGATCTGCCGCAGCCAGTTCATCGGACCTGCCTGGGTTACCGTAAATCAGTGGCCGCTCTCACGGCTTGAAATGGCCGCACGGGAATCCGACAGGAACTCGGGCTTGTTGGACGGCGGCTTGCTGACGCTCGCCTTGTTCGTCATGATTACGGCGATCATTGTTCGAAAGAGTGTCTACGTTGTTTTTTCGGCGTGGCTGGTGCTAAACCTCCGTGTTGGCGCGCTCTCCGCGGGATGGGATGCACAATGGCTCGGCATGATGGTGCCGCAAGACTGGATCCTTGAGATCCGGCTAATTACGACATCGATCTACTATGTCCTGACGCTTACGCTGTTTCGCGCCCTATTCCGGGAGGATCTCGAGAAGGTCGGCTATTCACCGTTGATCAATATTGCGCAATGGGCTTGCTTGCCCCTTGTAGTGCTGTCTGCAACCCTTTCCTACAGTGCCTTCCTTCCGGTCCTGTGGATCGCAACCGGCCTGGGCAGTCTGATGCTGGTCTTTTTCCTCGCGCGCATTCTAGTTTTAACCCGTTCGACCGTAGCTATCTGGTATAGCGCATCAATTGGCGTCACGCTCGTAGCCAGCCTGTACGAAGTACTCGCCGCCTCCCTCGGTTTCAAAGGGCTGATTGGCGCCGTCAATTCGGTCACCGCAGCCATCTCGTCAAGCATTCTGGTCGCACTTGCCATAGCCGAGCAGATGCGCCTGGAGCATAAGCAACGGCTCGACGTTCAGGCTGAACTGGAACACACCTACGAGGCCATGCCGATCGGCCTTTTTACCGTTGACCTTGACGGCCGCTTCGTCAGTGCCAATCCGGCGTTCCGCAATATGCTGGGCAGTGGCGTTGCCGCCGACCTGCAAGGACACTGGAATGACTGTTTCGGGGAAAACGCCTGGGAGCACCTGCGCCAACTGGTCAGCCGCCAAGCGGACGGCGAACTGGAAATCGAAGGCACCCACGACTTCCATGGCACGGGCCCCAAACGTTTCCTGGTCAAGGCGGCTCTCGCGCGCGGAAAGATCGAAGGCTCCCTTCAGGATGTCACCGAAAAGTCCAAGGCAACCGAAAACCTGCTCTTCATGGCCGAGCACGATCCGCTCACCAAGGTTTTCAATCGGCGCGGCATAGAAAAATCACTCAACATCGCACTTCAGCAACTGTCCGAAGGCAAGCCGCTCGCACTCGCCTATCTGGACCTTGACCGCTTCAAGCTGATCAATGACCTGTATGGTCATACCGCCGGCGACGAGGTGCTCAAGCAGGTCTGCGACCGCATCGGCGCGATGCTGAACGGCGCGCAGCGTATCGGCCGCGTGGGCGGCGACGAATTCGTCATCATCCTTCCCGACACCAGCATACCGCTCGCAACCTGGATATGCCGCGGCATTACGGCGAGCATCGGCAATGCGCCCTATCGGATTGGCGACAAGGCGTTTCAGGTTCGCGGTTCTATTGGCCTGATCGAGGTAAGTCCGGGAACGCCGATCAAGGACGCAATCGCCACCGCTGACCGCGCTTGTCGCGAAGCCAAAACCAGCAATCATGACGGCCCGGTGGTCTATCGCAAGAACGCCGCCGCCTTCCGCGAACACGAAGCGGAATTGAGCCTGGTGGAACGACTGTCGACGAGCGAGATGACCGACTCGCTGTTCGTCGAAATGCAGCCGATCATGTCACTCAAGACGCCATTCGACTCGTTGAACTTCGAGGTTCTTGTGCGCATGTACGACGTCAACGGCGAGGTCATTCCAGCGTATCGCCTTATCCGCGCGGCGGAGAACAGCGGCCGCATCGGGATTATTGATCGTTGGGTCATGGCGACTACGCTGGCATGGCTCGACACAAACTTCTCTCGCCTGGCGCGGACCCAGTTCGTGTGCATGAATTTGTCCGGCGCCTCGCTCAACGACGAAAGATTCATTCAGGATGCCAAGGCCCTGCTGGCGCAGAACGCGCATGTGGCGGGCCGCCTGTGCATTGAAATTACCGAGAGCGTGGCGCTGCACGACCTCGGCAACACGCGCCGCTTTATTGACCAGGTGCGCAGCTACGGTGTGAAAATTGGCCTGGATGATTTCGGCGCCGGCTACACCTCGTTCTCCTACCTCAAGGATCTGCCGGCCGACGTACTCAAGATTGATGGCAGCTTCATCGTCAACATGAATGCGCATCCTGCCAACGTTGCCATTGTGGAGGCCATCGTCAGCCTGGCCCGGAATCTTGGGCTCCGGACTATCGCGGAATGGGCTGAAGACGGCGCAACGGTGGAAACGCTGGCAGAAATCGGCGTGGACTATGTGCAGGGCTATGCAGTATCGCGTCCGCAGTCGCCCCAAAGCCTGCTGGCCGCCACATCGTCCGCCCACTTCATCCAGGACAAGGCACTCCTGGCATTCGTGCGAACGCTCGGTTCTACTGCTGTCTCGCAGTAGCCTCGGCCCGCGCATCCCTGCACCGCCGGTTAGGGCGTCGGTGATGCGCTGCAGCCGCCCGACCTATTTCGAAGGCGACGCGGCGTCCTTGTCCTGAGCCTCTTTCGCTGCGCTCTGCATTTTCTTGCCGGCGTTCTGCAAACCTTCGCCAGCTTTTTCCGCAGCCTTGTTCAGCTCGACAGCGGCTTTCGCGGCCGCCTTGTCCAGTTGCTTTCCCGCAGTTTCTGCCGGTCCTGCCGCGCTTGTTTCCGGCTTCTTTTCACAGCCGGCGAGACCGGCGCCGATTACAGCAACGAGCGACACTGCGGCAAGCCGCGTCCAGACACTTTGCTTGCTCATCTGTTTTTCTCCGAATGGTAAAGATGCCAGTTTAACAGCGACTGACCGACTCACATCCGCGAACTGCTCAGCGCGGATGCGACGGATGAATTGGCGCAGCTCAACGCTTGCGGACCGCGTGACTCGAAAGTTCGGCCAGTTCGAGTTCGCTGAATCCCGCCGCTCTGCGTGCGTCGATATTGAATGGACCTCGCAGTATCGGGGCGCGAAACTTCATTGCCAGTGCTGCATAGGTTGCAATGGGTTCCAGGCCTTTCTGTTGGCATAGCCAGTTGTACCAGCGGTTGCCTATGGCGACATGCCCGATTTCATCGCGCAGGATGATGTCGAGGATTGCGGCGCCGGCAACGTCGCCGGCCTGTGCCAGTTTTCCGCGCACTGCCGGCGTGGCGTCCAGCCCGCGCGCCTCCAAAGTCCGAGGCACCAAAGCCATTCGCGCCAGCACATCATTCGCGGTTTTTGCTGACATTTCCCAAAGGCTGTCGTGGCCGGGGAAATCGCCATAGGAAAATCCCATGGTACCGAGATGGGCTCCCAACAACTCAAAGTGGGTAGCTTCTTCCGCGGCGACACCCAACCACTCGGCATAATATTCACGCGGCATCCCACAAAAACGCCAGACCGCGTCAAGCGCCAGATTGACTGCATTGAATTCAATATGGGCAAGCGCATGGATCAGCGCCGCCCTGCCCTCGACCGTTCGCATTGAGCGCCGCTTTACCTCGAGCGGTGAAATCAGGACCGGGCGATCCGGTCGGCCGGGACAGTTTGCGGCAGCAACCAGCGCCGATGAAGGATCGAGTTGCACTTTCCCCAACTGCCACGCCCGCGCCAACGCGTGGACATTGCGCGCCTTGTTTGCGGCATCCTTCTCCATCAGGCATGCAAGTGCGGCTGCACGCATTTCGGAGTTGAAGGCTGGTGCTTCCGCGATCGCCGGTGAATTCATAGTTAGAACGGTAAAATTGCGGTTTCCTGAATCGGGCCAGGCAGTATTTGACGCCGTGAGACATCAGTATCGCGTAACCGACGATAATCGCTTGCCCGGCGCGAACCGATTGCATTCCAGCATGCCAAAGCAAAGACTCCTTCCAGCACCTTACCAATGAGCGACGCACTACAAAAATTCCTTTTCGAGGCAAGCCCCATACGAGGTGAACTGGTTGACCTTTCAGAGACGTGGAAGCAGGTTCAGCTGCGCCGTGCCTATCCTGACCCCGTAAAAAAGGTGCTGGGCGAAATGCTTGCGGCAGCAGCACTTCTTTCTGCCAACCTGAAATTCAATGGCTCCATTGTCCTGCAAGTGCATGGCGACGGACCCCTGAAGCTTTTGGTTGTTGAATGCGACTCCCTGCTGCGCATGCGCGCCACCGCCAAGCTGTCTCCAAACGCCACCGTAGACGATGGCGCAACCCTCGCCGAAATGGTCAATGTCAACGGACTCGGGCGGTTCGCCATAACGCTCGATCCGAGCGACAAGATGCCGGGCCAACAGGCCTATCAGGGCATTGTCCCGCTCGACGGCGAATCCGTTGCCACCATCATCGAAAATTACATGATGCGCTCGGAGCAACTAGATACAAGGCTGTGGCTAGCCGCCGATGAAACGACCTGCAGGGGACTATTACTGCAACAACTTCCGCAAGAGGGCGGGGTCGCGTCTCTTGGTGAGCACCGGCATTCGGACCATGTCGAAGAACTGGCTGAACAGCATGCCGAGACCTGGCGTCGCAGCCTCATGCTGGCCTCTACGCTAACCGAGGCCGAAATGCTTTCGACTGATATCCAGACTCTGCTTCGAAGGCTATTTTGGGAAGAAACGATCCGCGTGTTTGAACCGCGGCATCCGGCATTCCACTGTAGCTGCAGCCGGCAACGGGTGGGCAACATGCTCAAAATGCTCGGCGCGGAAGAAGTTGACTCCGCCCTGGCGGAGCTGGGCGAGCTGTCGATCGACTGCGACTTCTGTGGCCAGCACTACACGTTTGACAAGGTCGATTGCACGCAACTGTTTGCGGTGGAAACGACAACCGAGGCGTTGCGCCAGCCCGGCGCTGTCAAACACTGAAGTTGGCATTGCGCCCTGCCCGCCACGTCGCGATAGCAGCCTATGCCGCCGCGCGAGATGGAAATGGCCCAAACACAGCGCCTGGCGGACGCCCTAGTGCTTGGGCGTCGGCGTTGCAGTGCGCGCGGCGGCGCCAGCGTTTGCCGGCGTAGGCGTGGTTGCTATTGCGGGGGCGGTTGCGGTTGCGGGCGCGGTCGCGCTGGCACCGGCCGGCACTTGTGGTGAGGTGCCTTTGCCGGATACGTCGCCTTGCAGGATTTGAACGAAAATCTCATCGTCCTTGATCATGCCAAGTTCAGAACGAGCCCGTTCTTCGATGGCGCCTGTTCCATCCTTCAGGTCGCGCACTTCCGAATTGAGTTTGGCATTGCGAGCCTTGATCTCATCCGTTTTGCGGTGCGCCATCTTCACCTGCTGGTCAAGATCCCATGCGCGCAGCCAGCCACCCTTTCCCAACCAGAGCGGGTACTGGATCAGCAGGAGCATGGTAGCCACGCAAACGAGTATCAGGCGCATCGCACTATCTTTGAAAAGTTACCAGGTCTGAGCAGGCTGAAAGCTGGGAAGCATGCTCGGCGCAGTCAGCTCGCCTCATTTCAAGTTATAGAATGCATTGCGGCCGGGGTAGCTAGCGATGTCGCCAAGGTCTTCCTCGATGCGCAGCAACTGGTTGTACTTCGCCATGCGATCGGAGCGCGACATTGAGCCGGTCTTGATCTGCAACGCATTCATGCCAACGGCGATGTCGGCAATCGTGGAATCTTCGGTTTCGCCGGAGCGGTGTGAAATCACGGCGGTGTAGCCGGCCCGCTTTGCCATCTCGATCGCCGCGAAGGTCTCGGTCAACGTGCCGATCTGGTTTATTTTGATCAGAATCGAATTGGCGACACCCTTCTGGATCCCTTCTCGCAGGATGCGGGTATTGGTGACGAACAGATCATCGCCAACCAGTTGCACGCGCTTCCCGAGCGCGTTGGTCAGTGTGGCCCAGCCGTCCCAGTCATTTTCGGCCATGCCGTCTTCAATCGAGATGATGGGGTACTTGTCGCACCACGTTGCCAGCAGATTGGTAAAGTCGGCGGACGACAGCGACAGCCCTTCTCCGCCCAACTGGTATTTGCCGTCTTTGTAAAACTCGCTTGCGGCACAGTCGAGGCCAAGGGCGATTTGTACGCCCGGCTCGTAGCCCGCCTGCTCAATCGCCTGCAAGATCAGCTTGATCGCTGCTTCATGATTTTCCACTGAAGGGGCGAAGCCACCCTCGTCACCGACTGCCGTCGTCAGGCGCTTTTCATGCAGAATCTTCTTCAGCGTGTGGAAGACCTCGGCACCATAGCGGATCGCTTCCCTGAAGGTGGGCGCGCCGACCGGAATGATCATGAATTCCTGCAGGTCGAGATTGTTGTCCGCATGGGCGCCGCCGTTAATCACATTCATCATTGGCACGGGCATCTGCATTGCACCGGAGCCGCCAAAATAACGGTAAAGCGGCAGGCCGGATTCTTCCGCCGCCGCCTTTGCCACAGCCATTGAAACCGCCAACGTTGCATTGGCCCCGAGGCGGGCCTTGTTCTCGGTGCCGTCGAGGTCGATCATGGTCCGGTCAAGGAAAGCCTGCTCATTGGCGTCGAGACCCATGATGGCTTCGGAGATTTCGGTGTTGATGTTTTCGCAGGCCTTGAGTACGCCCTTGCCCATATAGCGGCTATTGTCGCCGTCCCGCAGTTCGATCGCTTCACGTGAACCGGTCGACGCGCCAGACGGCACGGCGGCGCGACCCATCACGCCGGATTCAAGAAGGACGTCGCATTCGACCGTGGGATTGCCACGCGAATCCATGATTTCACGCCCGATGATGTCTACGATTGCACTCATGCGATTCTCCAGATTTGTTTGAATTTGTTTTGCATTGGCGACAGGCTATGCACCTGGAACCGCGACAGCTCAGGCGAAGTCACGCTCAAGAAAACCGTTCTTCTTGACGACGTAATCGAGCTCCATCAGGCCGGAAAGTAATTCCTTCATGCGGCCGAGTGGCACGGCATTAGGACCGTCTGACAGAGCCTCTGCCGGGTTGGGGTGGGTTTCCATGAAGAGCCCGGCGATGCCCACAGCAACTGCGGCACGGGACAGCACCGGCACGAATTCGCGCTGGCCGCCCGACGATGCGCCCTGCCCGCCCGGCAGTTGCACTGAATGCGTCGCGTCGAACACGACCGGGCAACCCGTTTCGCGCATGATCGCGAGCGATCGCATGTCCGACACCAGGTTGTTGTAGCCGAATGAAACACCGCGCTCGCAAGCCATGAACTGGTCGTCTGGCAGGCCAGCGTCACGCGCCGCGGCACGTGCCTTGTCGATCACGTTCTTCATTTCATGCGGCGCAAGGAACTGGCCCTTCTTGATATTGACCGGTTTTCCAGAGCGCGCGCAGGCGTTGATGAAGTCGGTCTGGCGGCAAAGAAAAGCCGGCGTCTGCAGCACGTCAACCACTGCGGCGACCGCGGCAACTTCGTCGATTTCATGGATGTCGGTCAGCACCGGCACACCAATGTCGCGCTTTACATCGCCCAAAATTTCCAGGCCCTTCTCCATGCCGAGGCCGCGAAACGAGGTTCCGGACGTGCGGTTTGCCTTGTCGAAGGATGACTTGTAGATAAAGTTTATCCCGAGCGCACCGGTTATTTCTTTAAGCTGGCCGGCAGTGTCGAACGCCATTTGCCGTGACTCAATGACGCACGGTCCCGCGATCAGAAAAAAGGGCTGGTCGAGGCCAACCGCGAAGCCACACAACTTCATGCGGCCTTCCTTTCCAGCAGCGATTCCTTGTGCGCCAGTGCCGCCTGGATGAAAGAAATAAACAGCGGATGCCCGTCACGCGGCGTCGACTTGAATTCAGGATGGTATTGCACGCCGATGTACCAGGGGTGGGCGTGTTCCCCGCTGCGGGGCAGTTCCATGATTTCGCAAAGCGATTCATTCGGCGTACGCGCCGATACCACCAGACCAGCCTGTTCCACGCGGCCCAGGTAGTGGTTGTTTGCCTCATAGCGATGGCGGTGGCGCTCGGTCACTTGCGCGCCATAAATTTCAGAAGCCAGCGTACCTGGTTTGACGGCGCAGGTTTGCGCGCCGAGGCGCATTGTGCCGCCCAAATCCGAATTCGCATCCCGCCGCTCAACCTTGCCGTCATGGTTTTGCCATTCGGTGATAAGGGCCACCACCGGGTGCTCGGTTTCCGGGTCGAACTCGGTGGAGTTGGCATGCTGGAGGCCTGCCACGTGGCGCGCATATTCAATGAGTGCCACTTGCATGCCGAGGCAAATGCCGAGATACGGAATGCCATTTTCGCGGGCGAATCTGGCAGCGGCGATCTTGCCTTCCACGCCGCGCTTGCCAAAGCCGCCCGGCACCAGGATTGCATCGTATTTTTCGAGGACGTCCGCGCCGCGCGTCTCGATTTCTTCAGAATCGAGGTACTCGATATTGACGCGCGATTCAGTGTGGATGCCGGCGTGGCGCAGTGCTTCAGTGAGGGACTTGTAGGACTCGGTCAGGTCGACATACTTGCCAACCATGCCGATCGTTACATCGCGGCGGGGATGCTGCAGCGAATGAACGAGCTTGCTCCACATGGTCAGGTCGGCCGGCTTCGGGGCAAGACCCAGCTTTTCGCAAACAATCGCGTCGAGGCCCTGGTCATGCAGCATCTGTGGAATCTTGTAAATCGTGTCAACGTCCCAGACCGAAATCACCGCGTCTTCCTGCACATTGGAGAACAGTGAAATCTTGGCCCGCTCGTCATCGGGGATCGGGCGATCCGCGCGGCACAACAGCGCATCTGGAGAAATACCGATCTCGCGCAATTTCTGGACGCTGTGCTGCGTCGGCTTGGTCTTCAATTCGCCGGCGGAAACCAGATAAGGAACCAGGGTCAGGTGTACGAAGGCGGCAGCATTGCGGCCAGCACGCAGGCCAAGCTGACGTGCGGCTTCAAGAAACGGAAGCGATTCAATATCGCCGACCGTGCCGCCGATTTCGACGATAGCAACATCGAAGCCTTCGGCGCCGCGATGGATGTACTCCTGTATCTCGTTCGTGATGTGCGGAATGACTTGCACGGTCTTGCCAAGATATTCGCCGCGGCGTTCCTTGCGGATCACCGATTCATAAATCTGGCCGGTCGTGAAATTGTTGATCTTTTTCATCTTGGCGCTGATGAAGCGCTCGTAATGGCCAAGATCGAGATCGGTTTCGGCGCCGTCGTCGGTGACGAAGACTTCGCCATGCTGGAATGGACTCATCGTGCCCGGATCCACATTAATGTAGGGATCGAGCTTGAGCAGAGTGACTTTGAGGCCGCGCGATTCGAGGATCGCTGCGAGAGAGGCTGCTGCAATTCCCTTGCCGAGGGAAGACACAACGCCGCCAGTGACAAACACAAACTTGGTCATTGCAGGGGGTGCCGAATGGCACGTGCGGGAAATTCGAATTATAACCGCAAAGCGTCTGAAATCAGCGTCGGCTCACCATGTTTTAGCGCCTGCCTGCCGGTAGAACTGAAGGCTTGCTGGCCCGGTCCGCCTATGGTGTATAGGTAAATTGCAATCGCAAGAAATTCTGGGCGCCGACGGCATTGGAAAGGTCCCGTATTTCATTGCCGCGACGGACGAAAGCCACGGTGGCCGCCAGATGCCGCTCGGCCCAGGTCACGCCCGCCTCATATTCGCCTACGGCGCGTTTCGGCGCCACGGCATGCGGATCAGTTTGCGAAAAATAGCCGCCCTGCAGCGTCGCGTTATAGGCGACAGCCCTGCCGTCGAGGCGGAGGTAAGCATGGAGGGTCGGCTCATCTGGCAACTGGTTCAGGCGACCTGCGCGCAAGGTGACGCCGACACCGGCATCGGTAAAGATATTGCCGAAACGGCCATGCAGGTTTGGCGTGATATCGACATTGCGCATCGGTGCCCAGCGCACCGGCGACAAGTCGGCCTGCAGCACGATCCCGACTTCGTTTTTCAGCTGGGCGCCCCAACCCTGTGGCAGTTTTTGGCTGATGATGCGATGCAAAACATCCTGCGAGCGCTCGCCGCCGGCGCACGGCCCGAGGCAACCAATATCGACGCCTATGCTGTTGCCGGAGCCGTCTGCGTGCTGTACCTGCCTTGTCAGTCCGGCATGTAGCCATGCGGCGTAAGGATGGTCAGGCGGTCCAAGATTGGGAGGCGTCAGGCTGGTATCGAGGCTGGTGTAAAGCTCCTGGTTCAGGCTCCAGCTCCATGCCACCGTCCCGCCCTGCTCGCGCGCGATGCTGCGATACACGTAGCCGATGCCGCTGGTGTAGAGCCGGTCGTCTCGCCTGAGCAGCAGGGAATCGTTGTCGATATTGATTTGGTGTGAACCAGTGCCTGTCGCCAGCACGCGCTGGTATTCCTCCGCCATGTCGCCCAGCGCCCCGGCTTGTGCGGCGCCGCTGAAAACCAGGATCAAACTGGCAAGCGCAAATTCCAGGCTGGAATGGAGTCGCATTTTGGCGGAGGCCGCAGTCGCGGCATGTGAGAAAGACGCCGGTCATTCTACGACACGGCAATCCGCTTTGGCAGGCCCTGAAAAAAAGGCGCACCTACCCCGCGCGCAACACTCCCTTAGGCCGCGCGGCAGAAGGACGGCAGCCTCCAACCATGCCGGCTCCTGGCGCCATGCCAGTGCTCTCAGCGGCCATACCAGTAGCGCGCATGCGTCTTGCGGAATTCCTCTACGTTCAGCCCCTTGTCGTCAAGCCGCAGCAGCACAGCGCCGGACGCGTCGCTGCGCAAGCCCGCGATACCGCGCTCATCATAGCGGGCCACTATTTCCGGTTTGGGATGGCCAAAGCGGTTTTGGTAGCCAACCTGGAACACCGCAAGCGCCGGCTTCACCGCGTCCAGGAAATCGCCAGTCGAGGAAGTGCTGCTGCCGTGGTGCGGCGCCAAAAGCACCAGCGATTGAAGTTGCGCTCCCATGCCGTTGACGAGTTCATCTTCCTGCACCGCCTCGATATCGCCAGGTAGAAGTATCGCCTGCCCATTGAAAGTTACTTTCAGCGTGCAGCTCAAAGCATTGGGCTTCCATTTGTCGCTCCCATAGCTCGTTGCGGGAGGATGCACCATCTCGAATTGCACAGCGTCCCAGGTCCAGCGCTGCCCGGCCTGGCAACGGCGATGCGCCGCTGCGGCACGCGGAATTGCGTCTTCCGGATTGAGCGACGACAGAACTTCTCCGACCGGCAACGCCTTCATGATGCTCAGGGCGCCGCCAGAGTGGTCGTTATCGTGATGCGACACCACCACCTTCTCCAGTGAGGTAATACCCCGTGCCTTGAGGTAGGGCACCAGCAGCCGTTCGCCAGCGTCCGCACCCGGTGCGTAAAAAGGGCCGGTGTCGTACAGAAGCCGGTGGTTCGCCGTTTCAACCAGGACCGCGGTGCCCTGCCCCACATCGAAAATGCTAAGCCAGATTCCAGCCTCGGGATGCGCGGGCTCGACCAGAACCAACGGCAGCCACGCAACGGCGCCCAGCCAGCGTGCGGGCCAGCCCCGCGGCGCCAGCATCCAGCCAGTCCCGACCAAGGCCAAACCGCCGATCCACCATGGCGGTACAGGCGCGCTCCACACCGCCGCCGGCAATGCGCTTAGCCAGATCAAGGCGTCGGCAAGCAGCGCCACGAGCGCATGCGCAACGCCAAGCAGCCATCCCGCAAGCGGCATCGGCAGCAGCACGCCGACCAGCGACAGTGGCGTTACCAGCAAGCTGATCAGCGGAATCGCGATGGCATTGGCAAAAGGACTGACCAGCGAGGTTTGCCCGAACAGCAGGAGGGTCAGTGGCACCAGGCCCACGGTCACGACGTACTGCGTCCGTGCCGCGCCGATCAGGGTGCGTCGAGCGCGTTGCCAGCGGCTTGTCAATTCGGCGCCGTGCGCCGCACTGCGGCCAACGCTCGCAAACAAGATTACGCCTACCGCGCCAAACGAAAGCCAGAAGCCCGGCCACAGCACGGCCCAGGGGTCGAGCAGGATCACAACGCCGAGCGCGAGGCACAACACATGCGACACCGCGGTGATCCGACCGCACCACAAAGCCGCCGCAACCGCGAACACCATGTAAAGCGTGCGCTGAGCCGGCACACCAAAGCCGGCCAGCAAAACATAGACAAAGGCCGTGACCACCGCGCCAACCGCTGCTGCCTTGTGGGCCGGCAGTCGCAGCGGCAACGCGGCGCCGGTGAAGAAGGAATGCCGCCACAGGAAAAAAATCAGCGCCGCGCAAAGACCGGCCACCATGGTGATGTGCAGGCCTGAGATTGAAATCAGATGGCCAATACCGGTGCGGTTGAACACCTTCCAGTCGGACTGGCTGATGCCTCGCTGGTCGCCCACCACCAGCGCGACGATCACCCCTGCGTAGGGCTTGCCGTCGAGGGCGGCCACGATACGATCGCGCAGCCAGCTTCGGCTGCGCTCCACTACGCCGGAAAAAGAAGGAACGAAACGCTCCAGTCGACGGTTCACCTGCGTGGCGCTGTCATCAGGACGGACCGTGCCGGTGGCGCGCAGTCCCTGTTCGAGCAGCCAGACTTCGTAGTCGAAGCCCCAGGGGTTGGCACTCCCGCGTGGCCGGCGAAGCCGAACCGCTAGTTGCCAGCGCTCGCCCGGCTCTACCGGCGGCGTAATGGATTCTGCGTCCTGTCGGTCTGCGTACCAGGACAGCGCAATGCGCGGCGGCAGACGCCGCATTACGACGCGGTCAGCTTCTGCTAGCTGCACTGGAGCGTCTGGCTCAATGAGGAAGTCAAAACGTGTCCCGCCGTCAAAGCGGTACGGCAGGCTGGCAACTGTCCCCGCCACAATGAGGTCACGGCCTTCAAGGTCTGAGGGAAGTTCCCGCGCAAGATAGTTTTCGGCAAGGATTGCGGCCCAGGCGAAACCTGCCAGCGTCCCTGCGGCGAGCAGCAGGGGAATGCGTGCTCTGGCCGACGATGGACGACATGCCAACAACCCAACTGACAGGAGGAGAAAAAGAAGAGGCCACAGCCGATTTGCATTGGGCAGATCGGCTTGCTGCTGCAGCCAGCAGGCGCCGACGGCAAGCCCAAGTATCAGGCTGCGCATGCGCTACTGCCGGAGCTAGCGTGAAGCGATGCCCGGGCCATGCTCGGCATCCGTGCCGGCCATTAGTCCACGCAAGCGGGGCAGGATGGAGAAAGCGTTTTCCGACGTACTGTGTGCAAGCTCGGCGACCGGCACATTGCGCAATTGTGCAAGCGCCTCACCGATGCCAGCAACTTCACGCGGCGCATTGCGCTCCGGATGCAACCACACCGGAGAGATGTCGGGCGAGTCGGTTTCCAGCACCAGGGCATGCAATGGCAATTGGCTGGCGAGGCGGCGAATCTGCAAGGCGCGCGGAAACGTCATCGCGCCGCCAATGCCAATTTTCATTCCAAGCCCGATGAAAGAGTCGGCCTGCTGGAAGCTGCCGTTGAAGGCGTGCGCTATGCCGCCCGGAACAGTGATCCGGCGCAGGTACTTCAGGACCTTGTCTTGCGAGCGGCGCACATGAAGCAGAACCGGCAATGAAAAGTCGCGTGCAATTTTCAGCTGCTCGCTATAGAAGAATTCCTGCTTCTCACGCGTCGCCTCGTCCTTCAGTTCTGGCAGGAAGAAGTCCAGACCGATCTCGCCGATGGCGACGAACTTGTGATCTGCCATGGCCGCGCGGACCGCATCGCGGAGCACGTCTAGTTGCGATACGTCGGCGCCAGGGACACAGATTGGATGAATGCCTAGCGCATACGTACAATTGTCGAGTCGCCCGGCCAGCGACTGCACTGTTGCGAAGTTGCTGGCGTCGACGGCGGGAATCACGATCCATGACACGCCCGCCTCCGCCGCCGCACCTGCTATTGAGTCCGAGCGGCCGCCAAATTCAACCGCGTCGAGATGGCAGTGTGTGTCAATCCACATAGGGCAATAGCCCGTCGTCGGAGAGTCGGAGAATGCGGTCGCAGTGGCGCGCGAGTTCGATGTCATGGGTGACGATCACGAACGCCGTGCCCAGGGTGCGCGACAGTTCCAGCATCAGGTCGAAAACCTGGTGCGCGGTATGGCGGTCGAGATTGCCGGTCGGCTCGTCGGCCAGTACACAGGCTGGCTGCGTAACGAGCGCGCGTGCCAGCGCGACACGTTGACGCTCGCCGCCCGAGAGCGCACCCGGCACGTGAGTCACCCGGTTAGCGAGTCCGACCCGATCAAGTATCGCTGCCGCAGAGGCACGCGCTTGCGCCCTGGGCTGGCGGCGGATCATGAGCGGCATGGCGACGTTGTCCAGCGCGGAAAATTCCGGCAGCAAGTGATGGAATTGGTAGACGAACCCAAGCGTGGTATTGCGCAGATTGCCGCGAGTTTTCTCGTCAAGATTGGCGAAATCCTTTCCCTGGAGGCTGACGGTGCCGACCGTCGGAGTGTCGAGCCCGCCAAGCAGGTGCAGCAGCGTTGACTTGCCGGAACCGGAGGCTCCGACAATGGCCACGCGTTCCCCACGTACGACGTCGAAGTCAATGCCGGTCAGTATCTGGACTGGCAGCTTGCCCTGCGTGAACGTCTTGCCCAAGCCGCGGCAGGACAGCACTACTGGCGAGGAAGCGCCATGCGCCTGGCTTCGGTCGCCAGTGGCAACAGCGGCGGCGTCATTGTGCAAAATATTGATCTCGTTATTCATAACGCAGCGCCTCCGCCGGTTTCACGCGGGCAGCCCACCAGCTCGGATAAATCGTGGCCAGGAAAGCAAGGACGACCGCCACAAGGCCGATCGTCCAGACGTCTGGCCAGCGCAAATCGGAGGGCAAGGCACTGATGAGGTAAATGTCGCGCGGCAGGAATTGCACGCCCAGCAAATGCTCGATAAAAGGAACGATTACATCCACGTTGAGAGCGACGATGACCCCGAGCGCCACCCCTATTGCGGTGCCAATAATGCCGACCAGTGCGCCCTGCACCATGAATATCTTCATGATCGATCCGGGCGAAGAACCGAGCGTGCGGAGGATGGCGATGTCTGCCTGCTTGTCGGTCACTGTCATCACCAGGGTCGAGACGAGATTGAAGGCGGCAACCGCGATGATCAGCGTGAGGATAATGAACATCATGCGTTTTTCGGTTTGAACCGCGGCAAACCAGTTGCGGTTCTGTTTGGACCAGTCGGTGATGAGCAGATCACCGCTCAATATCCGCGAGAGATCGTAAGCCACTTCCGGCGCGCGCTGCATGTCGACCACGCGTAATCGCAGCCCGCTCGGCGCATCGAGCTTGAACATTTTTTCCGCGTCCTCGATGTGGACGAAAGCAAGCGAGGAGTCATACTCGAAATGACCCGCATTGAAAATGGCGCCAACGGTAAATTGCTTAAGCCGTGGAATGACGCCGGCCGGCGTGACCTGTCCCTGCGGCGCGATAAGTGTTATGCGGTCGCCGACCTGGACCTGCATCCCGCGCGCCAGTTCGCTACCGAGAATAATGTTGAACTCGCCCGGCTTTAGCGCTCCAAAACTGCCTTGGACGATCTGGCTTGCCACTTCGGACACCTTGGGTTCCTGCTCGGGCAAAATGCCGCGAATCATCACGCCGCGGACCGTATCGTCCTTGGTAATCATCGCCTGTGCCGCGACATAGGGCGCTGTGCCGAGGACCTCCTTGTCCTGCATGGCCAAGGTCGCGGTTTGCTGCCAGTTGGGAAGGCTGCCCGAAGGCTCGTAGACTTCGATGTGCGACAGGACCGAAAGCATGCGGTCACGCACTTCTTTCTGAAAGCCGTTCATGACCGACAGAACCACTATCAAGGCCGCCACGCCAAGCGCGATCCCGGCCATTGAAATGAGCGAGATGAATGATATGAAGCTGTTGCGGCCGCTGCGCTTGCCGGCGCGCGTATAGCGCAACCCGACCAGCCATTCAAACGGCAAGTTTTTGAAAAAACTCAATGAAAAGACTCCTGAAGCGACAGCGTGATGAGGGCGACCGCCACGTCATACCTGGCATCGCCAAATGGCGCGGGCCTTGTTGACGAAGCGATGGGCTCGCGGTACGCCATGCTGAAATAAGGGAAGGCTGACTTCGATAGCAGTGTGCAGTTTGCCATAGAATGCCGAGATGAGTCATCTCAAGCTATTGCTTCCGTTCGGCATCCCCCAGGCCCAAATGGCCACCGATTTACTCCGTGAACTCAAGCTCCCCGCCTTTGCCGCGTTGCTCTCCTTGAATGGCGCGGCAACGCGCACGACATTCGATCCCTATTCGCCGGCGCTTCCGCATGAACTGTGGCTGGCACACGAGATTGGGCTGACTACTCGACTCCTGCAAACGAGCAGTCCGCCAATGGCGCGTCTAGTCGCTGCGGAGTGCGGGATGGATGTGGCGCCGCCAGCTTGCTGGTTCCTGCTACAACCCTCGCACCTCCATATAGCGCGTGATCACCTCGTGTTGACGGACAGGCGGCAACTTGGCTTGACCGGTGCCGAGGCGCGTACCTTGTTTGACGCGGTCCGGCCGCTGTTTGAGGAAGTCGGCCTTGCGCTTCACTATGTCGACGTGGAGAACTGGTTGCTGCGCGCCGACGACTGGGCCGGTCTCAAGACCAGCACGCCGGACGCTGCCTGCGGACACAACATCGACGTCTGGCTTCCTTCCGGCCCGGGCGACCGCAACTGGCGGCGACTCCACAATGAAGTCCAGATGTCATGGCATGCGAATCCCCTGAACGAAGAGCGCGAAATGGAGGGCAAGAAAACGGTCAACGCGCTTTGGCTGTGGGGCGGAAGCGGACAAGAAGCCGGACCGCACAACAAGGAAGCTGCAGTCACGGCAACCTTGCTGCGGGCAACCGATACGCCCGGCGCGGCGCAGGCGTTGTTGGAAACCATGCCGGACAACGCCATCCTGGTGCTCGACCAATTGATCGAGCCGGCGTTGGGCAACGATTGGGGGGAATGGCTTGACCGGTTCCACCGGCTCGAAGCAAACTGGTTCGCACCCCTTCAGCAGGCGCTGCAGGCTGGCCGGTGGCAGTCATCCGGACTGGTCCTGAGCGGCGAATCAGTGCTTGCCGAACATCAGCCCAGCCGCAATCCACTGCGCAAGTTCTGGACCCGACCTTCCCTGGCGAAACTGATGCAGCCGGTTCAACCGGCGCCGGGCAAGGCGGCCACATGACGCGCATCACGACCCGGCCGCACAGCTTTCGGGACGTGGAGTTCTTGCGTCAGAGCGGGGTGCATCCGGCGCTGGCCCGGCTCTATGCAGCGCGTGGCCTGACGCATCCGTCACAGATTTCCTGCGGCATCGCAACCCTGATGCCGCCCGCCACGCTAACGCAGGCTGACAAGGCGGCAATCTTCCTGGCCGACGCCATTGCGGCCAACAAGCGCATGGTGGTTGTGGCGGACTACGACTGTGACGGCGCCACTGCCTGCGCCGTCGCGCTGCGTGGCTTGCGCGCCATGGGCGCCCAAGTCGATTACATCGTTCCGAACCGCTTCGAATATGGGTATGGCCTCACGCCGGAAATCGTTGCGCTGGCCGTGCGCGAAAAGTCGCCGGATGTCCTGATTACCGTGGACAACGGTATCGCCAGCGTGGAAGGCGTGGAAGAGGCAAACCGGCTCGGGCTTGAAGTGCTGATCACGGATCACCACCTGCCTGGAGACAGGCTTCCGGCGGCACGCGTTATTGTCAATCCAAACCAGCCGGGTTGCGGCTTTGCCAGCAAGAACCTGGCGGGCGTCGGCGTTATTTTCTACGTGTTGCTCGCCCTGCGCGCGGAACTGCGCCGTCGCGGCGTCTTTGACGAGCGCAGCCAGCCGCGACTTGATCCGCTGCTTGACCTGGTCGCGCTGGGCACCGTGGCCGACGTGGTCAAGCTTGATAGCAACAACCGGCTTCTGGTCGCGGAGGGGTTGAAGAGAATGCGCTCGTTGCGCATGCATGTGGGCGTGGCGGCATTGTTCCGCGTCGCGGCCCGTGACGCCAGGCAGGCAACGGCCTTCGATCTTGGCTTCGGACTTGGCCCGCGACTGAATGCGGCTGGCCGGCTGTCCGACATGGCGCTCGGCATCGAGTGTCTCACCACCGACGATGAAGGCAAGGCATGGGCCATTGCACAACAGCTTGACGCCATGAATCGCGAGCGGCGCGCCATCGAACTCGACATGCAGGATGCCGCGCTGGCGGCGCTCGATTCGATTGACCCGCAACAAGGCAGCACCATTGCCATCTTCGACGCGTCCTGGCACCAGGGCGTGATCGGCATTGTGGCCTCGCGTCTGAAAGAAAAGTTCTATCGCCCTACCATCACCTTCGCCCCCGGTGGCGACGGCTGGATGAAGGGATCGGGCCGCTCCATCGAGGGGTTCCACTTGCGCGATGCGCTCGACCTGGTGTCGAAACAGGCGCCTACGCTGATCGACCGCTTCGGCGGCCACGCGATGGCAGCGGGCCTGACCCTGCGCGCGGACGGGTTCGAAGCGTTCCGCCAGGCCTTCGAGCGCGTTGGCAGCGCCTCGTTGACCCAGTGCCAACTTGAACGCGTGCTGGAAACTGATGGCCCGCTGGAGGACGCCTACATGACCCAGCAATTCATCGAACTGCTGCACGCCGAAGTGTGGGGCCAGGGCTTTGCGCCGCCGGTTTTTTGCGACGAATTCCAGGTGTTGAACCAGCGCATCCTGAAGGACCGCCACCTGAAGCTGCAACTCGAGCGGAACGGTCGGCAATACGATGCCATCTGGTTCGGGCATGTCGACAGCCTGCCCTCGCGCGCCAGAATTGCCTTTCGACTCGACGCCAATGAATACAACGGTGTCACTCGGGTGCAGTTGCTGGTGGAGCATGCGGAACCGGCCTGATTGCGGCGGTCGCTCGGGTATAATTACCGGTTTCCCGCACAGGTAACATCATGGAAGCCGAACGCCTTAACGCCCTATCGAATCTGCTGACCGACCTGCGCCAGCGCGAGTCCGAACTTCGGGGGTATCTTTGACTTCGATGCCAAGTCAGAGAAACTCGAACAGGTCAGTGAAGAGCTAGAAGATCCCGCCATCTGGAACGACCAGAAGCGCGCGCTGGAACTCGGCAAGGAAAAGAAATCCCTCGAATCGATTGTCCATTCGCTCACGAAAATTGAGAGCGGGTTGAAAGACGCCGCCGACCTTTTCGAGATGGCGCGCGAAGAGCAGGACGAAGACACCCTTGTCGCGATTGAAGCGGACGTCGCCGATCTGCAGAAGACGGTCGAGGGCCTTGAGTTCCGTCGCATGTTCAACAACCCGATGGATCCCAACAACTGCTTTATCGACATCCAGGCCGGCGCTGGCGGCACCGAAGCGCAGGACTGGGCATCCATGCTATTGCGACAGTACTTGCGCTATTGCGAACGCAAGGGGTTCAAGGTTGAGGTTCTGGAGCAATCCGACGGTGAAGTCGCCGGTATCAAGACCGCCACGCTGAAGGTGGAAGGCGATCATGCCTACGGCTTTCTGCGTACCGAAACCGGTGTGCATCGCCTGGTCCGCAAGTCGCCGTTCGACTCGGCAAATGGCCGGCACACCTCATTCAGCAGCCTGTTCGTGTATCCCGAAGTGGACGAGTCGATTGAGATCGACATCAACCCGGCCGATGTGCGGGTCGACACGTATCGCGCTTCCGGGGCCGGCGGTCAGCACATCAACAAGACCGACTCGGCGGTGCGCCTTACCCATGCACCGAGCGGCATTGTGGTCCAGTGCCAGAACGACCGCAGCCAGCATCGCAACCGGGCCGAAGCCTGGGAAATGTTGAAGTCGCGACTGTACGAGCATGAAATGCGCAAGCGCATGAGCGACCAGCAAAAGCTCGAAGACTCCAAGACCGATGTGGGCTGGGGCCACCAGATCCGCTCCTACGTGCTCGACCAGTCACGCATCAAGGACTTGCGAACCAATTTTGAAACCGGCAACACGAAGGCAGTCCTCGACGGCGATCTCGATGCCTTTATCGGCGCATCCCTGAAACAAGGCGTATAAAAAAATGATGACTGACAAATACAACGGCCTGCAGGAAGAGAAGGACGAGAATTCCATCATCGCGGAGCGGCGCGGAAAGCTCGCAAAATTGCGCGCTGCCGGTGTGGCCTTTCCCAACGACTTTCGTCCCACGCACAAGGCGGCGGACCTTGCGCAGGAATACGGCGAAACGGAACGCGGCGCGCTCGAAGCGAAGGCCGTCAATGTTGTGGTCGCTGGCCGCATCATGCTGAAGCGCGTAATGGGCAAGGCATCTTTTGCCACGATCCAGGACAGCTCCGGCTCTCGAGCCGATGGTCGCATTCAGCTTTACATCACCAACGAAGTAACTGGCGAAGAGAGCCACGAGGCATTCAAGCACTTCGACCTGGGCGACATCGTGGGGGCCGAAGGCGTGCTGTTTAAAACCAAGACAGACGAGCTTACGGTCAAGGTCAGCAAGCTGCGCCTGCTGACGAAGTCACTGCGGCCGTTGCCGGACAAGTTCCATGGCCTTGCTGACCAGGAAATCAAGTATCGCCAGCGCTATGTCGACCTCATCATGAATGAGGAAACGCGCCGCACCTTCAAGGCGCGCACCGCTGCAATGTCGTCGATCCGTCGCTTCATGGAGAAAAACGACTTCATGGAAGTGGAAACGCCGATGTTGCACGTCATTCCCGGTGGCGCGGCGGCCAAGCCATTCAAGACTCACCACAACGCGCTGGATATGCAGATGTTCCTGCGTATTGCGCCCGAGTTGTACCTGAAGCGCCTGGTAATTGGCGGCTTCGACCGTGTGTTCGAAGTGAACCGCAACTTCCGCAATGAAGGCGTGTCGCCCCGGCACAATCCGGAATTCACCATGATGGAGTTCTACGCCGCCTATGTGGACTACCGCTGGCTGATGGACTTCACCGAAGCGGTTATCCGGCAAGCCGCCATCGATGCGCATGGCACCGCCGCATTGACGTACCAGGGCCGAGCGCTTGATTTGTCGAAGCCGTTCCAGCGCATGACCATCATCGAGGCCATCAACAAACACGCGCCGGACTATACGCTCGAGCAGTTGCAGGATGCTGCCTGGCTACACACTGAATTGAAGAAATTCGGCGTCGCGCCGCTCGCAACTGCCGGGGTCGGTTCGCTCCAGTTATCGCTGTTCGAAGAAACCGCGGAAGCGCAACTGTGGGACCCGACCTACATTGTTGACTACCCGGTGGAAGTGTCGCCGCTGGCCCGCGCCTCCGACACAGTGCCGGACATCACCGAGCGCTTCGAACTTTTCATTACCGGTCGTGAAATCGCCAACGGATTTTCTGAATTGAACGATGCAGAAGACCAGGCGGCACGCTTTGCCGCGCAGGTTGCGGCAAAGGAAGCGGGCGACGAAGAAGCCATGTATTACGACGCTGACTACATCCGTGCGCTCGAATATGGCATGCCACCGACCGGCGGTTGTGGCATCGGCATTGACCGCCTGATAATGTTGATAACCGACTCACCGAATATCCGGGACGTCATCCTGTTTCCGCATTTGCGGCGCGAAGACTAACTCAACGAAACAGCCTTGCAGGCGAACCACGACGGGCATTGAAAACGGTCGTGGGCCGCCAGCACGGGCGCATTTCAATAGTCGTAATTACAAAACCTTACAACTGACACAGACTTTGTGTACCCAGTTGGAAACTCTTTTCCCATAATGGACTCATAGATTCGAATTTTGAATTTACTGGAGGAAATTATGGAAAATGAAAACAAGAAAAGCCGCCTTCATCCGCTCGTAGCAGCCGCGGCCGCATCTGTTGTGCTCGTGAGTCTTGTAGGCGTCGCCGCCATCACCGGTGTATTACCGACATCACACGGCTCCGTCCCTGCCGCAGGCAACGTAGCAACAGTTTCAATGCCAGCAGCGCCGGAGATATCGGTCGCAAAGCCGGCAACTGTGAGCAAGCTTACCGAAGACAAGCTTGCGCAAGAAGAAGCGCCGAAACCCGTCCACAAGGCGGCTAAGCCAGTGTACAAGCCAGTACCACAGGTGGCTTCGTCGTCGCAGTCGCAATATTCCCAGTCTGGCGCAAACTATGCCCCGCCAATTCAGTCCTCTTCGCCGAACTATAACTATGCCCCTGCTCCGGTAGCGCAGGCCCCGATTTGCCACAACTGTGGGCGTGTCGAGTCGATCCAGGCAATCCAGACCGCCGCGAAGCCTTCGGGCCTTGGCGTCGTCGCCGGCGGTGTGCTGGGCGGCATACTGGGCAACCAGGTAGGTAACGGCAACGGCCGCACGCTTGCCACGGTGGCTGGCGCAGTCGGCGGTGGTTTCGCCGGCAATGAAGTGGAAAAACGTACCCATACCGCGACCAACTATCGCGTCCACGTTCGCATGGAAGACGGCAGCGTCCGCACCTTTCCGCAGTCTGGCGCCGACGGATGGCGCGTTGGCGACCGGGTCCGCGTTGTGAATGGCGCGTTGAGTTCGGAAGGCTAGGCGTTCGACGGTAAAACGTCGGGTTAGCAGGACGAAGAAAAGCCCGCATCGGTTACCCCGGTTGCGGGCTTTGTTTTGTCCGTGTCAGGCATTGAGAGCCGCTCAGCGGGCCTCGTCAATCCACGCCATCTGGATCGCTTCAAGTATGCTTTCCCCCGAGCGCGAAGGCTCGTCGTCGAAGTCTTCCAGCTCACACACCCACCGGTGGAGGTCGGTGAATCGTACGGTAAGCGGGTCCACGTCCGGGAATTTATCGTGCAGCTCCTCCGCAATACGCACGCTGTCAATCCATTTCATGCGATGTTCTCCAGTAAGCGCTAGTTGTTTTCGCGGGCGTGATTAATGGTGTACTTCGGCAGCTCGACCACGAGGTCCTCGGTGTCCACCAGAGCCTGGCATGAAAGCCGGGACGTCGCCTCCAGTCCCCAGGCCATGTCGAGCAAATCCTCTTCCTTTTCCTCCGGCTCATTCAGGGAGGCGAAGCCTTCACGAATGACGACATGGCATGTAGTGCAGGCGCAGGATTTCTCACAGGCGTGTTCGATCGCGATATCGTTATCGAGCAGCGCGTCGCAAATCGATTTGCCGGCGGGTGCCTCGAAGACAGCGCCCTCAGGGCAGAGGGAGGGATGAGGTAAAACTACAATCTGGGGCACGAAGGTTCCTTGAAGCTAGATAGATTATTGTGGTGGCGCGACTTCCAACGGTTCATGCAATCTCGTCCAGACGCTTGCCGGTAAGAGCGCGCCGAACGCTACGGTCCATCCGACGTGCTGCGAATTCCTCGGTACCCTGCGCCAGCGCTTCTACCGCGGCCTTGATCGCATCGTGGTCGTCGCTGCCCGCCGTCTGCCGCACCCGGTCCAGCAGTGCATTTACCTCGGCCAATTCCGCTTCGTCAAGCAAGCCGCTGTCGGAAGCAAGCGCAGATTCAGTAGCGAGAATCAATCGTTGCGCATCAACCTGCTCTTCGCGCAGCGCCCGCAATTTCATGTCCTGATCGGCCGACTTGAAGGAATCTTGCAGCATCTGCGTGATCTGTTCGTCGCCAAGACCGTACGACGGCTTCACGTCAATCGCTGATTCGACACCTGACTTCAATTCACGCGCGGACACCGACAGCAATCCGTCCGCATCTACCTGGTACGTCACGCGAATACGCGCGGCGCCGGCTGCCATCGGAGGTATGCCGCGCAGTTCGAAGCGCGCCAGTGAACGGCAGTCCGAGACCAGTTCGCGCTCGCCCTGCACCACATGGATGGCCATCGCCGTCTGCCCATCCTTGAATGTGGTGAACTCCTGCGCGCGTGCACACGGAATCGTCGAGTTGCGGGGAATGACTTTCTCAACCAATCCGCCCATGGTTTCGATTCCGAGCGACAGCGGAATGACATCCAGCAGGAGCCAGTCATCATCCGCTGCCCGGTTCCCGGCAAGCAGGTTGGCCTGGATCGCCGCGCCGAGCGCCACTACCTTGTCGGGATCGATGTTGGTAAGTGGTGTGGTCTGAAAGAAGTCGCCGACCGCCTTGCGAATATGCGGCATGCGGGTCGCGCCGCCAACCAGCACGACACCGTCGATATCGTCAACCGTCAACCCCGCATCGCGCAATGCCTTGCGCGACGGCGTAATCGTCTTGGCAACCAGGTGTTGCGTGATCTTTGCGAAGGTTGTGGCCGACATCTTCAAATGCACTCCCTCGCCGGAATTCAGGACGGCGTCGATATGTGTTTCAGCACTCGACGACAAGATCTCTTTTACTTCACGCGCCTTGACCAGCAGGATGCGCGTGTCTTCGTCCGAGAGCGGGTTCAGCTTTGCCTGCTCGATCATCCAGCATGCAAGGCGGTGGTCGAAGTCGTCACCGCCGAGCGCCGAATCTCCGCCGGTGGCAAGCACTTCGAACACGCCGCGCGTCAATTTAAGGATCGATATATCGAAGGTGCCGCCGCCGAGGTCGTACACAGCAAACACGCCTTCCGAGCTATTGTCGAGGCCATAGGCGATGGCGGCCGCGGTAGGTTCATTCAAAAGCCGCAGTACGTTGAGACCGGCGAGTTTCGCCGCGTCCTTGGTGGCCTGGCGCTGCGCATCGTCAAAATAGGCCGGTACCGTAATGACGGCGCCCACCAGTTCGTCACCGAGGGCATCCTCAGCACGCTGGCGCAAGGTCGCCAGAATTTCAGCTGATATTTCCACCGGGCTCTTCACGCCCGCGACCGTACGCAACTGAACCATGCCAGGTGAGTCAAGGAAATCGTACGGAAGATTTTCCGCATAGGCGATGTCTTTCAAGCCCCGACCCATCAGCCGCTTGACCGACACCACGGTGTTGCGCGGGTCGGTGGTTTGGGCGGCCTGCGCCTTGTATCCGATGTGGGCACTGCCGTTTGGAAGGTAGCGCACAATCGAAGGCAGCAACGGATGCCCGTCTTCGTCGGTAAGGACTTCGGGCACGCTGTTACGCACCGTCGCAACCAGTGAGTTGGTCGTACCAAGGTCTATGCCGACCGCCAGCCGATGCTGATGCGGCGCGGTGGACATGCCCGGTTCGGAAATTTGAAGTAGCGCCATTGTTTTGTTTTAAGTTTAAGGGGCTGGATACTGAGGGGCGTTAAGGCAAGCCATCGACATGGCCAAGCGTGAGCAACGATGCGTTACAGGGTCTTCAACCAGGCCTTCAATTGGGCCGACCGTGGCAGATCGTCGATCAATAAGCGGGGCAGCACTAGTCTTCCATCGCATCAACCGCATTGGCTACCTCGTCGCCAAATTTTTCCAGGAACATTAATTGGCGCACGCCCTTGGCCGCGCCCTGGAATTCATTTTTGTCCAGCAAGATACCGATATCGATGACCTGCTGCTTGCGGGCAGCCTGCACCTGCTCCCGCAATGCCTCCAGCGCGTCCGGATCGCGGGCGCCGCGCGCGTCATCGAGCGACTCGCGCCATTCCATTTGCTGGACCAGGAATGCACGCGGCATGGAGGTGTTGGACTCCGTTTCCAGATCGATGCCATTGATCTCGCAAAGATATGCCGCGCGCTTGAACGGATTACGCAGCGTCTGGTAGGCCTCATTCGCGCGGGTAGCCCACTGCATTGCGACCCGGCGTTCGGCATCGGTCGCGCTCACGAAGCGATCCGGATGAACTTTGCCTTGCACATCGTGATATGCCCGATCCAGCGCATTGAGGTCAATGGCGAAACGCTGCGGCAGGTGAAACAGCTCGAAGTGATTTTGCATGGTCATCTAAAACAAAAGCCTGTCGGGAGTTCAACAGGCTCTGGCGTTCGCCCTCGCGCGCTGGACGATCAGCTGTACGACTAGATACGGAAGCTTTCGCCGCAACCGCATTCGTCCTTCACATTCGGATTGCGGAACTTGAAACCTTCATTCAAGCCCTCGCGCGCAAAGTCGAGCTCGGTGCCGTCAATATAAGGCATGCTCTTGGGGTCGACGAAAACCTTGACGCCATGCGACTCGAATACCTCGTCCTCGACAGCGCTTTCATCGACGTATTCCAGTTTGTAGGCTAGGCCCGAGCAGCCGGTCGTACGTACGCCCAGCCGCAGGCCAATACCTTTGCCGCGACGGTCCATGTAGCGCGATATATGCTTCGCGGCTTTCTCGGTCAATGTAATTGCCATTCGTCGTTACTCCGTATCAGGCGGCTGCGACTGCTTTCACTTCCGCGCCGTGCCTCGCCTTGTAATCTTCGACCGCGGCCTTGATTGCGTCTTCGGCCAGGATGGAACAGTGAATCTTCACCGGCGGCAAAGCGAGCTCTTCCGCGATGTGGGTGTTCTTGATGGAGAGCGCCTGATCCAGTGTCTTGCCCTTGACCCACTCGGTCACAAGCGAAGAGGACGCGATGGCCGATCCACAGCCATAGGTCTTGAATTTTGCGTCTTCGATCAAACCGTTGGCGCCAACCTTGATCTGCAGCTTCATGACGTCGCCGCATGCCGGAGCGCCGACCATGCCGGTACCTACGGTGTCGTCGCCCTTGTCGAAAGCGCCTACGTTGCGCGGATTTTCGTAGTGGTCCAGTACTTTGTCAGAATATGCCATGGTGATGCTCCTTGAATGTTGTAATTAGTGCGCTGCCCACTTGATGGAACTGATGTCGATTCCATCCTTGTGCATGTCCCAGAGTGGCGACAGTTCGCGCAGCTTGGCGACTTTTTCCTTGAGAATACGAATCGCGAAATCAATGTCGTCTTGCGTCGTAAAACGGCCGAACGTGAAGCGGATCGAACTGTGCGCAAGTTCGTCGCTGCGACCGAGGGCCCTCAATACATAAGATGGTTCCAGACTGGCAGAAGTACAAGCGGAACCGGAAGATACAGCAATGTCCTTGATCGCCATGATGAGCGACTCGCCTTCGACATAATTGAAGCTCACGTTCAGGTTGTGCGGAACGCGATGCGTCATGTCGCCATTGATGTACACCTCTTCTATTTCCTGCAGGCCTTTTGCAAGGCGGTCGTTCAAGCCGCGAATTCGCGCGATTTCTTCATCCATCTCTTCCTTCGCAATCCGGAAGGCCTCGCCCATGCCGACAATCTGGTGTGTCGGCAAGGTGCCGGAGCGCAGTCCGCGCTCATGTCCGCCACCATGCATTTGCGCCTCAATGCGGACCCTCGGTTTGCGCCGCACGTACAGCGCGCCGACACCCTTGGGGCCGTAGGTCTTGTGCGCCGTGAAAGTCATCAGGTCGACCTTCGTTTTTGCGAGATCGATATGCACCTTGCCAGTGGCTTGCGCAGCATCGCAATGGAAGATGATGCCCTTCTTGCGGCACAGTTCGCCTATTTCATCGATCGGCTGTATCACGCCAATTTCGTTATTCACCAGCATGACGGAAACAAGAATCGTATCCGGACGAATCGCTGCTTCCAGCTGGGCGACCGTGATCAGGCCGTCGTCCTGCGGCTGAAGATAGGTCGCTTCAAAACCTTGTCGCTCCAGCTCCCGCACCGTGTCCAGCACAGCCTTGTGCTCGGTCTTCACGGTGATGATGTGCTTGCCCTTGGTCTTGTAGAAATGGGCCGCGCCCTTGAGCGCCAGGTTGTTGCCTTCGGTCGCGCCGGAAGTCCAGATGATTTCACGCGGATCCGCGTTGACCAGAGCAGCGACCTGCTCGCGCGCCGTTTCAACGGCTTCCTCGGCTGTCCAGCCATACTTGTGGCTGCGCGAGGCCGGATTACCGAACTGCTCGCGAAGAAACGGAATCATCTTGTCCACCACGCGCGGATCGACCGGCGTCGTGGCCGAGTAGTCCATGTACACCGGAAAATGCGGGGCCTTGAGGGTATCAAGCAGGCTTTTTTCTAAAGGGGCGTTCATTTGCAGTAACTCTCCAATCTTGTTCAGACCGCTGCCTGCGGCCTGGTATGTACGACGACGACACGTTCGTCGCCCTTCTGTTTTTGCTGGTCCACCAGATCCTTCAGCGAAACCGAGTCGAGGTAATCCACCATCTTCGTATTCAGGGTTGCCCACAGATCATGGGTCATGCAGCGGGCGCCGGATTCCGCATTGGCGCCGTGGCAGTTCTCCTTGCCACCGCATTGCGTCGCATCGAGCGGTTCATCGACGGCAATGATGATGTCCGCAACCGTGACGTCTTCCGCTTTGCGGGCGAGATTGTAGCCGCCGCCGGGCCCACGCACCGATTCAACGATTGCGTGGCGTCGCAATTTTCCGAACAACTGCTCAAGGTAGGAAAGGGAGATTTCCTGGCGCTGGCTGATGCCGGCAAGTGTCACCGGACCCTTGCCCTGCCGCTGCGCGAGATCGATCATCGCGGTGACCGCAAACCTTCCTTTCGTGGTTAATCGCATGAGTACATTCCTGTTGCCAAAAGTGCTGCCGACAAGACAAAATTCGAATTGCCGAGCGATTTGGTCAAGTATAACAAAGTTGAGTAATTTCGTCAGGTACTGAGTGCGAGGATTTCCGCATACCGGAGCGAAATCTCGTTGCATCTTACGCAAGTTGCCGCGAGAGGCATGGCGGACGCGGCGCGACTTGTGGGATTCGCTGGCGCTGGCTTCTTCACGCCCGTTTGAGCCGACCCGAACGTGCCGGTTCAGTCCTTGCGCAGCAAACGCATTGGCGCGAAGAGCGCGTGCATTTCGGCATTGCCGATGAACGAGAGATTGTAGGGGTGCTCGGCAATGGCGCTTGGAAAGTCCCGGACCACTGGGAGCCCTGCAAGCAGCTCCGCTATTTTTCCCCAAAGCACCAGTACGGGTAATGCGGTCCGGCGACTGATTGCGTCATCGCGCATGGCAGCGAGAACCGTTTCCAGAAAAGGTTGCCATTTCCGGGCGTCCTTGAGCGGCGCCACAGTGGATCGAAACACCATGGCGGCATTCAGCAGGAGGAAGCCATTGCGTAACAGGTTTTCCTGCAGTTCCGCGCGGGTCTGGATGAAGCCATTGGTTTCTGCCAGGGCACGGGCCCCGACGTCTGCCATCGCCACGCCCGTGGTGGAGGCGAGGTGCAGTTCACCGTCGCCAACCAAAAGCATCTTCATGAAATTGCGCAATGATGTCGCGCGGTTCACCCGCTTCGACAGCCCTGCCTCACTCCACAAGGCGTCCACTGCCCCATCCATGAAACAGAACCCTGTTGCACTGTCGTCGCGCGGATAGGGGCCTTCCCCGATCAGCACATAGCGCACTTCCTCAAGTGGCTGGGCAAAGGCAGCAAAGATGCGCCCCTGCGATGGCAGCCACGTCTCTTGCGCCAGCCCTTCAAGATAGGCGGGGTCCGCCTCCATGACCGCGGCAAGGCCCTTCAGCAAGGTCGGCCGCCATGACGGATGCGCGGCCTGTACCGCATCGCTGAAGGCCGGCGGTAACGTCGCCATCAGTGCCACGCCGGCACAGGGCCACAATGGACCGCTGCCACGCTATTGATTCGCTATCGGAATGACGTTGTCCATGCCGGGCGCGCCAAACAGCTGCTGCTTCAACACGTGCAACTGGTCGCGCATCTGTGCCGCCTTTTCGAATTCCAGATTCTTCGCATGGTCGACCATCAACTTTTCGATGCGCTTGATTTCCTTGCTTACCTGTTTCTCGCTCATGGCCTCGTACTTCGCCTGCTCCTGCGCGACTTGCAGTACGTCGCGAGCACCCTGCGCGCTGTAGACGCCGTCAATCAGGTCGCGGATCTCCTTCTTGATACCGATCGGCGTGATGTTGTTGGCAGTGTTGAACGCCACCTGCTTGGCGCGGCGGCGATCAGTCTCATCGATGGCGCGTCGCATTGAATCGGTTATGCGGTCGCCATACAGGATCGCCGTTCCGTTCAGGTTGCGCGCCGCGCGGCCGATGGTCTGAATCAAGCTGCGCTCGGACCGCAGGAAACCTTCCTTGTCCGCGTCGAGAATGGCCACCAGGGACACCTCCGGAAGGTCAAGTCCCTCGCGCAGCAAGTTGATACCAACCAGGACATCGAAGGTACCGAGTCGCAGATCGCGAATGATTTCGACCCGCTCGACCGTGTCAATATCGCTATGCAGGTAACGCACCTTGATGCCGTTATCGCCCAGGAAGTCAGTCAGTTGTTCAGCCATGCGCTTGGTCAGCGTCGTGACCAGCACCCGCTCGTTCTTCTTCACGCGGTCACTGATCTCCGACATCAGGTCATCAACCTGGGTGCGGGCAGGACGTACGCTGATGACCGGGTCAGTGAGACCCGTCGGCCTGACCACCTGCTCCACCACCTGCCCCGTATGGGTGTTTTCATAGTCGGCCGGCGTGGCGGACACGAACACGGTCTGGCGCATCTTCGACTCGAACTCGTCGAAGCGCAGTGGCCGGTTGTCCAGCGCCGACGGCAGGCGGAAGCCGTAGTCGACCAGGTTTGTCTTGCGTGCGCGGTCGCCGTTGTACATGCCGTTGAGCTGGCCGAGCAGCACATGTGACTCGTCCAGGAACATTAACGCATCCTGCGGCAGATAATCGACAAGCGTTGGCGGCGGGTCGCCTGGCTTTGCTCCAGAAAGATGGCGCGAGTAGTTTTCGATGCCCTTGGTGAAGCCGATTTCCTGCATCATTTCCAGGTCAAATCGGGTGCGTTGTTCCAGCCGCTGCTCCTCGATCAACTTGTTCTCTTTCCGGAAAAATTCGAGCCGGTCCCGCAGCTCTTCCTTGATGGTCTCAATGGCCCGCAGCACGGTGGCGCGTGGGGTCACATAGTGTGAGCCGGGATAGACCGTGAAACGCGGAATCTTTTGCCGTATGCGACCCGTCAGCGGGTCGAACAACTGCAGATTCTCGATCTCGTCGTCGAAGCACTCGATCCGCAATGCGAGCTCCGCATGTTCCGCCGGAAAGACGTCGATGGTGTCGCCCCGCACGCGGAAGGTGCCCCGGCCGAAATCCACTTCATTGCGGGTGTATTGCATCTGGATCAGGCGCGCGATCACGTCGCGTTGCGAAAGCTTGTCCTTGGCGCGCAGCGTCAGGATCATCTGATGGTATTCGTTGGGGTTACCAATACCGTAGATAGCCGAAACCGTTGCCACGATGACCACGTCGCGTCGCTCCATCAGCGACTTGGTGCACGACAGCCGCATCTGCTCGATGTGCTCATTGATGGACGAATCCTTTTCAATGAACAAGTCACGCTGCGGCACATACGCCTCCGGCTGGTAGTAATCGTAATAGCTGACGAAATATTCCACCGCGTTCTGTGGAAAGAACTCGCGAAACTCGCTATACAACTGTGCAGCCAGAGTCTTGTTCGGCGCGAACACGATAGCAGGCCGACCCATGCGGGCGATCACATTGGCCATCGTGTAGGTTTTGCCGGACCCGGTAACGCCGAGCAGCGTCTGGTAGGAGAGGCCGTCCTCGATGCCCTCGACCAGTTTCGCGATCGCCTCTGGCTGATCGCCGGCAGGTGCAAAAGGCTGAAAAAGTCGGAAGGGTGAATCGGGGAAGGTGACGATTTTCGACTCGTCAACGGTACTGGATACTTGGGTTAATTCAGCCATTGTCATTCGACCTTTGGTAAAATGCCGAGTTGCATCGGAAAGCAAACATTCCGTCTGCCGCGCAATACAACCCGTTCGCGTAATGCATGTTTCGCGACCAATTTTTTATGGTATCACGATGAACGCACCCCACCCCGCCCCCCTGTTTTCCGCCATAGAAATGGCGCCCCGTGACCCGATTCTGGGAATCACCGACGCCTACAATGCAGACAAGAATCCGGGCAAGGTCAACCTTGGTGTCGGCGTCTATTACGACGACAACGGCAAGGTACCGCTTTTGGAGTGCGTCAAGAGAGCAGAGACGCTGTTGATGGAAAAAGGGGCACCGCGTACCTACCTTCCGATTGAAGGCCTGGCAACGTACGACAAAGCGGTGCAAGAACTTGTATTTGGCGCCGACAACCCGGTAATTCAAGAGAAGCGTGCCATCACAGTCCAGACTGTGGGCGGCACCGGCGCGTTGAAGGTCGGCGCCGACTTCCTGAAGCGCTTTTCGCCAGACTCCGAGGTCTGGATCAGCGATCCGAGCTGGGAAAACCATCGCGCCCTGTTTGAGTACGCCGGCTTTGTCGTCAATGCCTATCCGTACTATGACCCCGCTACACGCGGCGTCAACTTCAGCGGCATGATGGGCGCGCTGAAAAGCATGCCTGCCGGCTCGATCGTCCTGCTGCACGCCTGCTGCCACAACCCGACCGGCGCCGATCTTTCCCATGATCAGTGGTCCGAGATAATCCAGGTAGTCGGCGAGCGAGGGCTGATCCCGTTCCTCGATATGGCCTACCAGGGTTTCGGCGACGGCATTGCCGAAGACGGCAAGGTTGTGAGCCGCTTCACCGAAGCCGGTGGCCCCCTTTTCGTGTCCAACTCGTTCTCGAAGTCCTTCTCGCTGTATGGCGAGCGCGTCGGGGCCCTGAGCATTGTGGCCTCCAGCGCAGAAGAAGCCACGCGTCTGCTGTCGCAGCTTAAGCGCGTGATCCGCACCAACTACTCCAACCCGCCAGATCATGGCGGCCAGGTGGTTGCCGTTGCGCTCTCAACGCCAGAACTGCGCAAGATATGGGAAGAAGAACTTGCCGCCATGCGTGTTCGCATACGCGAAATGCGCAGTGCACTGGTCAGCAAGCTCAAAGAGAAGGCGCCCGGCAAGAACTTCGACTTCGTCATCGAGCAACGCGGCATGTTCTCCTATTCCGGCTTGACCAAGGAGCAGGTAGAACGACTGCGCAATGAGCACGCAATCTACGCGATTGACACCGGTCGCATCTGTGTTGCCGCACTCAATTCACACAACCTTGACCGCGTTGTCGAAGCGATCGCAAAAGTGCTGTAAATCACTTTGACAGAGAGCCACTGAGACCCCTATAATGCGGCTTCTTTTCCCTGATAGCTCAGCTGGTAGAGCGACGGACTGTTAATCCGCAGGTCCCTGGTTCGAGTCCAGGTCGGGGAGCCAGAGATATCAAGGGGTTAGCTTCGGCTGGCCCCTTTCTCGTTTACGGCTTGTCCCAATTTTGGCCCAATGGGTCTCCCCAAAGAGACCTATGGCAACCATCCGCAAGCGCGGCCCGCAGCAGTACCAAGCCCGCATCCGCATCACCGGCTATCCGGCCGCATCCAAGACCCTGCCAACCAGACAAGAAGCACTTGCTTGGGCAACTCATCACGAACTATTGATCCTAAGGGGTCACGGGGATTCTTCCAGAGAAGCAGCCAAGCTGACCTTGCGGGACGCACTGGAAAGATATGGACTAGAGGTATCGCCAACGAAGAAAGGTTGCGCTCAGGAAGTCGGCCGCATACGGGCTTGGCAAAAGAATCCTCTTGCTGTCCTTCCCTTGTCTAGACTTCGCGGTGCAGACTTAGCTTCTTATCGTGACCGCAGACTAAGTTCTGGCATCAGCGGAAACACCTTACGGCTTGAATTCGCCCTGCTCTCTCATTTGTATGAGGTGGCCCGTAAAGACTGGGGACTTGAAACGCTACAGAATCCCGTGAAGGCACTCAGGAAGCCTAAAGTGGCAAGAGGGCGAAATCGCAGGCTTCAGGAATATGAGGAAGTGTCATTGCTCAGGTGGTGTTCTGATACTGGCAATAGCAGGTTAGCCTCCATAATCATTCTTGCCGTGGAAACTGCAATGAGAAGAGGGGAACTAGTTGGCTTGCGCTGGTCGGACATAAATCTAACTACCCGTATGGCCAATCTTCAAGACACAAAGAACGGTGAAGCGCGAGCCGTTCCTCTTTCAAGTCGCGCACTGGCAGGCATTCATTCGCTCCCAAAGGAGTCGTTATATACGATGCTAGGCATGCATGCCGATACTGTGACTTGGGACTTTGGAAAGGCATGTAAGGCATGTGGCATAACAGGGCTACGATTTCATGATCTCCGCCATGAGGCAACGTCAAGACTCTTTGAAAAGGGATTCAACATGATGGAGGTATCGACCATTACAGGGCACAAGAGTCTGTCTATGCTAAAACGTTACACGCACCTAAGACCCTCGGACCTTCTTGCTCGACTGGGGTAGCTTCGCCGGTGGGTACGGAAGGCAATGAAGACAGCAGCGAGGAGTCCATAGGATCAAAGGTCACGGCACGTCCCAAGGGTCCCTAGATGTCCGTAACCGTCTCCCCACGTCCGTAGCTGCCCACAAGTCTCCTGAGCGTCGCCAGCGTCCGCAGGTGTCCACAGGTGTCCTTAGGTGTCCGTAGGCTCCCATAGGCATCCAGTGACGTGCACAGCCTTGTATGGGCACAGTTCCAAGGTCGAGACCATGTAACCGCCTCATAGGAGGCAGCATTGACTTTCTATGATCAATATTTTCCTGACCGCCCTCACACGGCAAGACAGTTCAAGCTGGCTTTAGATCGGCTGACAGGAGACAGAAATGTGCTGCTCTATATGTCTTCCTTTCGCAGATGACGGGAACATCGTCATGGTCCTAAGCTAACGGATACTGAAAAGGTTCGCCCTAGGTGCTGGCTATGTAGGCTTGAAGGCTTCCCTTGCGCTTTTGAGACCAAGTTCAGCTTGTAGAATCAGTCTGATTGCTCCGCTTAGATAAATCCGATTACTCCCTTAAGATGTAAGCGTACAACCACGGCATCTTTCGCCTGACTGAGGAACGCGGCATGCTCTGGCGTTTTCGATCTGGCGAGCGCGAGCATGGCGATACACGAACAATCGGTGATAGCGGTGTCTCCGAAGAGCGG
>JAQGMR010000010.1 GCA_028292265.1 Herminiimonas sp. | reverse complement strand
AATAGTGCAGCACGGCCGGCACGATTCCCGCCGCCCCATTGGTAGGCGCAGTGACAACGCGGCCGCCAGCGGCGTTTTCCTCGTTGACGGCTAGCGCGTAGAGGTTGATCCAGTCCATCACTTGCAGCGGATCCTTCACGCCTATGTCCGGCTGCGCCGTCAGCGCGCGGTACAGTTCCGCAGCGCGACGCTTGACCTTGAAGCCACCGGGCAGGATGCCCTCCGTCGTAATGCCGCGTTGCACGCAGGCCTGCATGACGTCCCATATCCGCAGCAGGCCGGTTCGTACCGCCTCCGCGTCGCGCCATGCCTGCTCGTTGTGCCACATCAATGTGGCAATGCTCAGGCCGCTCTCGCGACAACGCAGCAGCAGCTCGTCACCGCTTGAGAACGGGAAAGGCAGTCTTTGCGAATCGGCGGCCAACGCAGGTTGGCCTTGCGCATCCTGGGTGACGACGAAGCCGCCGCCGACCGAGTAATAGGTTTTGTTCATCAGCACGCCGCCGTCGGCGTCGAACGCGGTCAGCACCATGCCGTTTGGGTGAAACGGCAAACTCTGGCGCATGAACGCAAGGTCCTTGCGTTCGTCGAACGCAACGGGATGCTCTCCAAGCAAGCGCAGGGTTTTCGTTTCCCGGACCTGTAGCAGCCGCGGCGCGATCATGTCCGGGTCGATGTGGTCCGGCTCTTCGCCTTCGAGGCCGAGTAGTACGGCCTTGTCGCTGCCGTGGCCCTTGCCGGTGGCGCCGAGCGAGCCGAAGAGTTCGCAGCGAACTCGGTGTATCGACTCTAACGAGCCGCTCTGCCGCAGCGCGGTCGCAAACAGATGTGCCGCGCGCATCGGCCCCACGGTATGCGAGCTACTCGGCCCGATGCCGATCTTGAAAAGATCAAACGTACTCAGTGACATAAGCTGTGTTATTCAGCCGTACACCAGAATGGCGTGCACGGTTATCTACCTGATTCTATGTGAACGCTATTCGCCAAACTGCTCTTGAGCCAGTCACAACCGCGTTCGTCCAGGGCGGCTGCAATAAGTTCAGCTGGCAAACTATAAACTGTGGCCCACGTGGCGCGACCGTCGGCGGCATTGGAAGGGAAACTCGCTGTTTCTATCGGCCAGTGATATTTGCGTTTCAGGCTTTTTACGATCGCGCAGCGGTTCAGCGCCGGCCTGGTCTGCGTTGGAAAGCAGAACCGCAAGTACGAAGCCGCGTGCAGTACGGGAGCCAGGAAAGATGGGAGATTTGGCAGGCATCTCGATATTGTAGCCGCCTCGCTTACTGCCCGCCTCGGTCACCGCTAAGCACATCGCAGTCATGCACGCCCGAGCGACGGGCTCAGGCGGCGGTCGACAGCAACCTGACCAGCTTGTTTGCCGCTGCGGGGCCGAAGCTTTTGATGCACTCGCGTGCCTGGACCACCGTCGGGTTGTCGCGATGTTCGCCCAAGCTGCCCAATGGGTTCAGCCGTGTGTCCGAGCCCACGCCGGAAGCGCAGGATAGACACCTCGGGCGCGTTCGGCAGCCATGAGCGTCAGACAGGCGGCGAGGTGGTCGACGTTCCGGTCCCAGTAAGCAATGGACGGGCAAAGGCGGTTCTTCTCGTCGACGGCTTCAATTATGGACTCGATAACTCCTAGCAAGTCGAACTGGAAGCTAGCGAACCCCAGAACAGGGGTTGCACAGTGATGCGATCGGCTTGGAATATCGGACGTAACACGGGTCGCGGCAGACCCTGTGCGGCGCAGTGGATATGAATGGCATCGGGGCGGGTTGGCACGACACGCAAATCTAGCACGATGCGGTCGGTCTGGATGCGGCGCACACGGCCCAGTCGCACCACGTCCTTGATCTGTCGTACAGCGCCAGTTCTGTTTCGCTAACGATGGCCCCGTGCATCATGGTCGGCCTGATCGAAGTGTCAACCCGCAACAATATTTCGTCATCCTTAAGGCGATTGAACAGGTCGTCTATGGACGTCGCTTCCGCAAAGGCTCCCACTTGCATTCCCACGCCAGCAAAAAAGTCAGGCAGGTACTTATGCGGCTGGTGATAGCGGCGGTTCAGCCACCAGCCTTCGCGCGGCTTGATCCAGCGAATCTGTGCTGGGGGCACGCCGTTGGTCAGCAACCAAACGCAGGTATCCAAAGCCGTCTTGCCGGCGCCGACGACAATAATTTGGTGCGGCTGTTCTGTGATTTGCGTGACGTTACCTGCCGGGACGCACTTCACGCCTCCGGCTACTTCAAAAGGCGCGGGGCTGATGGCAGGAATGCCTGCCTTCAAGGTAGGTCGACAAGCTTGCGACGTACGCGCAGTTCGGTGGGGGCGCCGGTCAGGCGCGACACCCGGGCGCGGTTCTGCAACCGACGCATATAAAATAATGTCTTCTGTACTTGGGGTCTTCGACGAACAATGCGGAGAAAATCCTGGAGGAAGTGTGAGAGCGTCCGACCTGAAGTGTGAGCTTGAACGTCTGATCGAGCGGCACGGCGACTTAGAAATCGTTTGCGACTGCGACAATATATTAACTGAATTGCGCTCGGAAATAGTGCTTGATGAAAGCCATGGTGACACCCCCGTGATCGTGATTTGTACAGTTCCATCAGACATCTGAGCAGCTTACCGCCGGTTCTTGGAATACCGTAGGCCCAGTCTCTCGTTAAGAGAAGGACCTTTTGCGACCGGTGTCGGGGCGGATTCGCTGTTGCAAATTTTCAGCCGCGGTAACCCCTGACTGGTGTGTTGCTCGACAGGCCTTCCCGCAATGTCCCCACCGCTTGGCACCAGCGACAGAAGCAGGCGAGCGCCTTGAAGGACCTGCGACGGCTGCGGCGATAGCCTGCGACGAGCATGCAAAGGTGGCCGCCTTGGTTGTTCTTGGCCAGACATAGACTGACCCTGCTCGGGCGTTTCTAGACGAGCACCGTTTCCCCATCAGGTCCTTCCATGGCGAGATAATTAGTTTCCGTGCGGAACCATTTTAGTTGCCTCCCGTCAAAACATTTTCACGGGGAGGTAACTAATGTCTTTAGCATATCCGATTACACTCAATCGCTTCAGTCGTGCAACAGTATGTGCCGCTGCAGTGTTGCTGGCAGCATGTGGAGGCGGCAACGATGCTGCACCAAACAACCCCGCACAAGCGGAAGCGGCCGACACCACCATGCTGCTAGCGTCGTCAAGGGCAAGCCACAAGACAAACACGACGACATCCACTTCTCCAACCACACCGACCACGTCCGGCAGCACTGCGCCCATAACCACGGGTACCTCGACTGGAACGTCCGGTGGAACGACATCGGCAACAATCACGCCCACGTCGACCACCACCTCGATCGGTCCCTCGACAATCGGCACACCCATCAGTTCGAGTGGGAAAACGTACTATGTCGATGCAGCAAGTGGCAATGACAACAACGACGGCCGCAGTTCCTCAACGGCCTGGCGGACTCTGGACAAGGTGGCAAGGGAGAGTACCAATACCAGCGTACGTCCGAACGGCTTTGCAGCGGGCGACCAGATTCTCTTTCGCAGAGGACAGGCATTTCAGACAAGCGGTTACCCTGTCATTAAAACGGCCGGCACGGCAAGCGCACCAGTCCTGATCGACGCTTGGGGTGATGGCGCTGCGCCGACCCTTGACAATGTTGGCCCGGGCGCTTACGACCTGGTCATGAAAATTCAAGGCTCGTACGCACTGATCCGCAACCTGGCAATCGTCAAATCCAATGCGTCCAATGTCACAGAGGTGGGCATTTCTTTGACCGGCAGCGGCCATCGCGTAACCGCATGCGACATTTCCGGTGTAAGCATCGGGGTGCGGATGGAAGGCAGCAATTTGCGCCTGGACCATTCCAATGTCCACGACCTCAGCATGGCAGTCGCAGACAGCGCGCCTAACAACGACTACGGCGCCATGGGCGTTCTCGCCACGAGCGCTTCCAACCTCAATATTGACCACAACCACTTTAATCGGCTAAGCGTTCCAAGCCCTGACTACGGCGTCGATGGCTCAGCCTTTGAAATTTACGGCTCGGCCAGTTCGGTCTACTTTTTTGCGAACGTGATCACCGCATCAAACGCAATGACGGAAATCGGGGGAAATTCGTCCTCTGATGCGGTCAAGTCAATCTACTACCACCATAACGTGGTCGTGAACACGAGCGCAATTGCCGCGTTCCATAACAACGCGAGCACAAGCTTCGGGCTAAGCATCGCGGACATCCACTTCGAACACAATACTTTCGTAAAAAACACAGCGTCATCCAGCGCTGGAAGCCTGCTTTCCTTCGATGCTCCAGCAGTAGCAAGTCAGTACTACTTCCGCAACAACATTATTAGTTACGCGAATACCGGACGGATGTTCTACAACTCCGGCCAACTCGTACACCAGAACAACCTGTATTCGTTAAGCAGCGCCAGCTTCGGCGACTCCAGTTATGTGATGAACTCGACAGAGTTTACTGGCAATCCGCAGTTCGTTAATGCCGCCAGCTCGAACTTTCGTCTAGTCAGTAGCAGTCCAGCAATCGACCGGGCCGTGAACCTGGGCTATCAGTACGATTTTGACGATCTTTCAATGCCGGCTGGCGCAGGTCCCGACGTCGGCGCGATGGAGTATCGCTAGTCGTTTCACTGCATGTTGACTGGCTGCGCTAACCGGTCCTTTGCATGAATGGTCGCATCCGGGTCGAAGCTGACCCGGATGACGGTTATCCGAGACACGGTTCCTTGTATTTTTTCCCGCCAAACCAAGGTAGGACACGGTAATTTCTCGCCCAGGCGCCTAGACATCCAGCCAAGCGGAGGGTTTTCCTGGCCGATCACAAGCTGTGGCGGTTTCTTCGTGTCCGGCATGCCGAGCTCCACCTTGGCATTGCCGCATGTCGCGATTACCCCGTCTGCCGTAGTCTCTACCTTGCAATTCGCGCCAAAGTGCCAATGAAACTCGACGTGATGCATTCCGTGGCAGATTAACGTGTCGCGGATCCGAATCTCCCTTTGCGCCTTGTCGAATTCAATTTCCCTGCGATGGAGAACCGGGTCACGCAATCGCCTGTACCCATTATGGCTGCCAATAAAGCGGTCCATCTCTTTGTTGGTTTCCCAAGCTTCGCACAAGCCCTGCGCCTTTCGCAGCCACATGAAGTTCCCACCCGGTTCGGACTGGTCTACGCCGTCTACCCGAACAGTGTTGTGTGCCGCCGTGCCGCGAAAGTAGCTGCGCCAGATTTCTCGAGTATGGTAGGCGTAGGTGCCGGGATCGATCAGGAAAGGATTGCCGCCCACTGAAAGCGTGAACGCCAGTGCGTCCGCATGCCCGTGCGCAGCGAGCGACAGATAACCAAGCGGTCCTGCGTCAGCAACGAGCTTGATCTCTTCGGACGTATCGAAGCCGTCACCAAGAACGAAATAGCCGCCCTCGGGGAAGCTGCTGCGACTCGCTGGGCGGGATACATTTTCGATCCATTCATAGCGCTCGGCGGCGGTGTCGCCGAGAAGCCAACGAGACTTATCGTCGAATTGACCAGCCTTACGCTTGAAGTCTGGACGATCGAATAAGGCGGCCCCTGTGGCCAACAGCGAACGATAAGGACTCCATTCGGCCTGGAGGCTCCACTTCACAAATAGGCCGTCATCGGCGTCTCCAATAGACGGCACATTTCCGGCATAGTCCATCATGGCCGCAATAAACTCTAGTAACCGTTCCAACATTACTGCGAAGGCCGGTGAAAGTCCTGTGCCGTTGGCTCTCCCTACGAGCCAACAATGCAACATCATGTCGGCCACCTGGTGCTGATAGTAGATCGCCTGCTCGCGATTAACGCCATCTGAGTAATTCTGTCGCTGCGCTTCTTGCTCCAACTCGTTTGCAGCCATGGCCTGCCATTTGTCACTTTCCTTCCAACATGGCCAAGTCAGGGCGGCAATATACAGACCAGACAGTTCACCAAACAGATGGTTGTTCGCCGACGAATGCCGCGAGAGGTGCCCGGCGATGAAGTGACAGTGGCGATAGATTGAATTAAGCCATGACTCCTTGAACCGCATGCCCTCTTCTGAGGAAAATAGCGCGCTGTGCTGCCCACCGATAAGGTGCCAGGTAAACGACCAGTTTGCCAGGCGTATGGCCAGCTCGAGTGAACTCGCCCAGTGCGGTCCAAACGGATAAGGACATTGCTTGAACCACGATTCGAGTAACGTACGAATTCCTTCCGCGTAGCGGGCTTCACCGGTCAAGTGGTAGGCCTGCGCCAGGGATGTCAACTGCAAGTGGCGGCTGGGTTCCCACAGTGATTTGATGTCGCCCACAAGGGCCTGGTTGCGATAGTCCAAGCGCTTGCCCATCACTAGCGGCGCTTCAATGCCGGTGTTGGGATCGCGGTTCCAACGTGGAGGAAATCCGAGCGGCATGCCGTGCATCGAGAACACGTCAAATTGGCCGGCCAGGATACCGTCGGCATAGTCGCGATAGCGTTGCACCTCGAACGTTCGTGGGAGAGGCTCTAACCATGCTCGCCCCAGACTGCTGCTTACCAGTGAAGGCGTCCCTGCAAGCCCAAGGCCAAAGGCTTCCGTGCGGGTTTGCCACGCCTGCTGGAGTCGGTACACGACCTCCGAAACATCCATCAACCGCAAACGGTTTACAGTCCAAACGATCCGGTTTGGCATCACTGCACCCGGGCACTTGCATACAAATTAGAGCCGACATATTCCCGGTGCCACAGCTCCAAAGTCAGCAGGGTCCACAGCAACTTCTCGTGGTTCTGCCGGCCAGCCACGTGATCAGCTAATACCTTCTGGAGTGCAGTTTTGTGATAGTAGTGCGCTGTCTGGGAGTCTGGGCCTGTTAGATGAGCGTAGAGGTAGTCCCGCATCGAATGCCGGAACCATTCATTGACCGGTACACGGAAACCAACTTTGGGCCGTTCCAGGATTGATGCGGGAAGCACACGCTTCATCGCCTCGCGCAAGATCCACTTGGTCGTTCTTCCGCGTATGCGATAGCAGTCAGGGAGGCGGGACACGAATTCAGCGAGAAACTGGTCCACGAATGGCATGCGCGCCTCTAGCGACGCAGCCATCGTCATTCGGTCTCCGCGCTCCAGCAAATTATCCGGTAGCCAACTGGTCTGATCGAAAAACAGGATGCGACGAAGTGTCGTGCCGCCCATGCCCGGATGCGCCGCTGCCGCTTGATGCTGTTGCGGTGCCTTGAATGCTACCAACGTGCGCTTCTCGTCATGAGACAAGGTGCCGAACCAGCGTGGCATGCGTTCCTCAAAGGACTCGAGACCAAGGTTAACTGCAGCCGTCTTCATCCGCCGAAAACGGTAGGGCATCGCGCGCACGAGCGGTTCAACCAATCTATGCCGAATGGCTGCAGGAATACGCTGATAAGGGGAAGCGAAGCGTTCGAAGACATGCTTGGGATAGCCTCCAAGCAATTCGTCTGCGCCCTCCCCGGTCAAAACCATCTTGACGGTTCGACTTGCTTCACACGCAAGGAGATAAATGGGAATGTCGGATGGTTCGGCCACGGGAGCGTCGCGATATCGAACCAGTGCCGGCAAAAAGTCCATCAGCTGGTCGACCGAGACGGTAAGTTCATGGTGTTCAGTGTGAAAGCGCTTAGCGATTTCCGCGGCATAGCGCAGTTCGCTATACCCTTGATTGCTGAATCCGACCGAATACGTTTTGACAGGATAAGATGAATGTCGCGCCATCAGGCCAACGACTGCCGATGAGTCTATGCCACCGGAAAGAAAGGCACCAAACGGCACGTCCGACACCATGCGAATGCGTACCGATTCCTCCAGCTGTATGAGGAACGCGCCGACGACATCGTCGGGCGCACGGGTCGCGGTCATAGGCATCCCGTCGGGCGGCTGGTAGTAGCGGCATTCGGTCAGCACCCCCTTTTCCCAAATAGCGTACGAGCCCGGCATAAGCTTTCGAATGTGCTTGAACAGGGTGGCCGGCGCAGGAACATAGCGGTAGCTGAGGTAATCAGAGACCGCATCGAAATCGACTTCGGCGCGCACGGCCGGAAACGCAAGGAGGGCTTTAATCTCCGAGCCGAAGAGAACGGTGCCCTTGCCCTCCCAAATGAAAAGCGGCTTTTTGCCGAACCGGTCACGAGCCAGGAACATGCGCTCAGCGGCGGCATCCCAGACGGCAAAGGCAAACATGCCCCGAAAATGGTCAACGCAGCGCACGCCCCACTCTTCGTAGGCGTGAACGATTGTTTCCGTATCGGAGTGCGTTGAAAACGCGTGCCCATGCCCGATGAGCTGCGCACGCAGTTCATGAAAATTGTAGATCTCCCCGTTGAACACTATCTGCACGCTGCCGTCTTCATTGCCGATGGGCTGGTTTCCCGACGCGAGGTCAATTATGGCTAGACGGCGGTGGGCGAGTCCAACGCGTGTAAAGCCATCCCGGCACACCGCGTGAAGAAATCCGCTGTCATCGGGGCCACGATGGGCGATGGAAGTGGCCATTGCTTCCAACATGGCGGCTGGATCATGCACAGGCGAGGAAGTGATGAAACCAGCTATACCGCACATAGACGCCTCGCAGATCGGTTGTAGAAAGAGCCGCATAGCGGCCAAACTTAGTAAGTAGCGACGCCGGAAGTCAGCCGGAGGTAGATGCAGCGGAAGTCCGTCGCCAGACGTTCCGTGGTGTAGTGGCTTTCAATTCGTTTTCGCGCAGCTTCACCCATCCGCCGGAGTAACGCACGGTCGTCGTCCAGCCTGCAAATTGCCTGGGCCAAGCCGTGCGGATCATGGGGAGAAATAAATACACCGTGCACACCGTCGTCGATGACATCCGGGATGGCGCCGACCGCGGTAACGACTGGCGTGGTACGCGCCGCCATGCTTTCAAGAAGTGCATACGGCAAGCCCTCCCGATAAGTAGGGAAAACGAATATGTCTGACTGCTGCCAGATTTCTTGCTTCTCCGCCGCGCGCACAACGCCCCTGAACTCAACTGCGTTCTCCAAGCCTCGTTCAATTACCAGACTGCGAAGTCGAGTTTCATCCGGTCCGCTACCGGCAATTACTAATCGAACCTGCCGGCCAGTAGAAACGAGCATGGCGAGCCCCTCGATAATCTCAAAGACACCTTTGTTTTCATCGATTCGACCGACGTAGGCGATCTGCAGCGCGAGCGGCTGCCCAGTCATGTCATGCTTCCACGCGGGGTCGGGCCCGGGGTCAATGGCGTTCGGGACCAACTCGAGAGGCAGTCCAGGTGCAAAGGCGCGGTAGGCCAGCAGTTCTTCTTGTGCAAGCACAACGACTGTATCGGCGCTGTGCAGCACGCGCTTGAGCAGTGCCGTCAGCAACGGACTGTTTTTGAAGAACGCTTGCGGCAGCGCGCCTCCGTGCACCTGGTACACAACTTTCCTCGCGAGGCAGCGCGCAATAATCAGGTAAACCATGTCACGCCAATAGCTTTTGCGCTCCATGGACGTGTTGAGATGGATCACTGACGGACGTTCGAGGAGGAGGCGCCATAGAAACTGCACCGGGCTGAATGTGAACCGAAGCAGTTTGCCGACCTTCGTTTCCCGTCTTCCCTCGCTGCCAACTTGAAAATGCAAAAGTCTGAATTCTTTTGCCAGTCCTGATTGAAACAGCTGGTTTAGATGTGTACTAACCCCGCTGACCGCAGTCAGTGCCGGGCCAAGCAGAAGGATGGACGGCGGCCGGGCGCGCATTGATTCACAGTGGTGAAGGGTTCATGACGTCAGGAACGCACCCGCGCTTTACAATTACTGCGGGATTGCCGCTGACAATGGAATAAGGAGGGACGTCGTCTGTTACATATGCGCCGCCGGCTATCCGGCTGCCGCGTCCAATACGCACGCCGCCAATAATCAACGCATGTGGACCGATCCAGACTTCGTCCTCAATAACCGGATGCGAGACCGTTCGCTTGTTTTCGGCAGAAAGTCGATCGCGCCGTCCAAGTGTCACGCCATGGAACAAGGTGACGTTGCGCCCAATTACCGCATCTTGATTCACTACCAGACCCCATCCGTGGGCTATTGAAAAACCAGCTCCAATGCTGGTGCGCCAGGGCAGATCAATGCACGCACGGCCGCACGCGAAGCGATGCAGGACCCGGCACACAGGCAGGAATAGCCGTACGAAACTTGTTGACGAATGAACGGCATGACACAGCCGTAGCGTGGCAACCGGACGAAAGGTGCGCTGAGTCGCTACGAGACGCAAACACGACAGCAAGGAATAATGACCAGCCTGGCGAAGGGTATCGCTCTGCAAGGCCTTCCATGTCGACGGTATAACGAGATTCTGGTCCATGTTTGCAAGTTTTAGTACGTGCGGAGGGATACGGGCGTCAGAGCATGTGGCAGCTTCAGTCGAGACGAAAAACGTGTACGCCGATTCGAAGCTCTCGCCGCTTCATCTCGAGCTTGAGCGGCTCTCGATCGAGCTTGCAGCCGACGCTGAGCACTTGAAGAAACTCCGCTTCCTTTTGAGGGGCCATGGTTTTGATTCGGCCGTGCCATACCGTGGCCGGGTCGTTTACCTGCGGCGGCACGGAATAGCCGGACGATTGTTCGAACCGCGTTCGCGCTGGTAACAGGGAGCGCATGCATATCTCTGCATTCTCGTGGCGCACTATGAAGCGATCGAGACCCGCTTGCGTCATCTTTGCGGCAGAATGGATATTCCACTCGAAGACGTGCGGGCGTGGCGCCCTGAGTTTGTCCCACACCACCACCACGTCCAGATCGCGCAGATACCAGACTCGGCGCAAGGCTTCGCTTAGGACGCCTCCATACGCCCGCGTCGCATCGCCACTCACTGAGTCGATTAGCGCGTCTGAGTGAAACGCCAGAATCCGGCCGCCGGCCCGCATCGGTTCTTCATATCCATCAACCACCTGTCCAGCGCCGCCATCGAACGTAACGGCATTGTGGGCAGCAGTCCTCCGATACCAGTTCTGCCAATGTGGGGACCCATACCAGTCATAGTGTCCCGTATCCATTAATACCGGCGTGCCGTCCACTGCGAGAACAAAGGAATTCTGGTCTCCATGGCTGTGGTTGAACGCGCCATACTGACTGGACTTGAAATAGACCGAAATGCGATGCGGGCCAGCGATTGTGCTGTGCATGGCCGCCCACCCCACGGTAGGGTACAGGGCAGCATGGTGCTCGGGTGGCTTGGCAGGCACCTGTTCCGCGGGCAGCGGCAACGGAGCGCCGAGCAGGGTGTACGGATTTTCCGGTGCCCGCAGGCTCTGCATATACCAGGTCGCCAGCGGATCGGCGAAGCGACTGGCAAAGGCCTTAAGCTCGTGTAGCGCAGGCCGGGTCTCTGCAGCATCCCCAAAGGCGTGCGTTGCAGAACCGGGCGGTACAAAATCAACGAAGAAGCGCAGCATCCCCTTGGACCACGGCTTGGTGTACAGGTTGACCCCAGTCGCTGCCCAAATCCGGTCCCATAGCTGAATGGTTGAGTCAACGGCGTACTCGGCATAGGCAGTGCCGTTGCCGTATCCACCGTCTTCGCCGCCCCATGGATTGACGTATTGTGCGTATGCCCGAAAGGAATCGCGGAACCAGATGTCTGCTTCTGGAAGGTCGCCTACTAACAGTGTGGAAATGGCGGCGAGATAGCCGAACGTCACGGACCCATGGGAGTCGAACGGCCGCTGCTCTAGACGCCCATTGTTTCCGACCAGGTCGTCATGCATTGCTTGCGTGCGCACTGTAATGCTGGATAGCCAGACACGACGTTCAAGTGCAGGCAGATCATTACCCAGGAGGTCCACCGCCAGCGCAAGCGACCATGCGATATTTCTTGAGGCCTGGTCCTGGTTGTGCGGGCCCGTCCCGCCTGAAGGATCATACGTGGCGATGACGTTGCCGCGTCGGCGGGCTTCTTCCAGCATGGTCGGATCTCCGGTCACACGCCAAAGCAGTGCCGATCTGCGAAGTTGTAGGCACTCCAACTCGGTCTGGCGCTCGATCGTTGCGATCGATTTGGCCCAAGCGGCCGGGTCGCGGGACTTGGGAACCAAAACCATGGATAAATCTGTAGCCGGTGACTCACTGGCCATAACACGTACTTGGTCATTAAGCTGCTGGACGGTTGCTGCTCGATCCGCCATGATGGCAGTACGCCACGTTTGTTCGTCCGCACCGTTAAACGCAAAGGAGCGCGGACGGCTCTTGCGCTTGAGACGATTCACCAGCTGATCATCGTCGGGCACAACAAAAGAGGCAGAATTTGGGGAGATGGTGAACGGTCGTTTTTCGCTCCATGGCGCCCCGTCTTCCAACGCGCGCACTTGCCAGGTGTAGGCGCCCGGCGGCATTAACGCGGTGGGCAAATACCAGGTCTTGGCGGTCGTCCAGTGAAAGATGGACCCGGTTGTACTCCTGACCCGCAATTCGTAGTGCGACATCTGCTTTCCATACCGACTCCAGGTAAATCCTGGGGGGTTCTGCTGCATCGTTGCATTGGCCGCTGGCGACAATCGGACCGTCATCGGATCGGCCGACTCGGCCCAGTCTGCACATGCCAGCGGCGACAATCCAGCAAGGCACAGGGCAATCCCCAATGCGGCGATGATGGGTATGGTCGAAAAAGAGCAACTCGACATATTCATCGAACTACCCTTTTGTCCTTGTTTGCGACAGTTACGCCAATGCTGTGGGGAGTTTTAAATTTGAACGCTGTAGCGTTGCAATACACGGCGCGGGTTCGGACAGCGATCTGTCGCCAAGACAGCGCGCCTTGGCCCAATGCCAGGGAATTGTGGGCAAGCCTTGTTGCGAGACGCTGATCGACGATCACCCGTTCCAAAGCACGGACAAGCTCATCGACCGCCCCAGGCCGTACCAGCAACCCATTTATGTCGTCCACCACGAGGTCTGGAATGGCGCCGACCCGGCTCGCAACAATTGGCCGTCCATACCCGAGCGCCATTGCGGCTACACCGCTCTGGGTTCCTTCCATATAAGGCAAGACCACAGCATTGGCCTGCATGAACAGGCACGGTACTTCGTCAGGCGGAATAAAACGTTCATGTAACTCAAACAGCTTCGATTCAGACAACTGGGATCGATACTGATCGAGATCGGGTCCCCTTCCGGCGACTACGCCGCGTACCGGAATACCGCGCCTTTCGAGCTCGCGAACAGCTTCAATAAAAATGCCCAAGCCTTTATACGACTGAAGGCGGCCGAAGAACAGGAGGTTTCCTTTTGTCCAATCTGTTGCGGGCCCTATGTCTTCGGGTCCGAGCACCCCGTGCGGCACCGTAAACGTCCTGGTTTCGAAGCGGCCATTCAACGCACGGAGTCGTGCCCCAAGAGTGTCGCCGTGGACGATTGCCGCGTCACAGCGCATGCGAAGCATGGCGTGATACAACCTGTGGCGCGAGAACGAAATCCGCTCACGGTCTGCACCGGCATGCGGGCAGGGATCGTGCACCGTCAATATTAGGGGAGTATTCCTTTGCCACAGCAATACGGGAATCAGTTCATCCCAGACTCCGCCCTCCTGGCAGTGAATCACGTCGGCCCGGAAGGCACGCAGCCGACTCCAGACCGTGAAGAAATTGCGTAGCACGGCGGCGATGCTACGCGCCTTCGGCAGTGGTAGCAATTTGAGCGAGGGCACGTCAAACTGCTTTTTCCAATCTGCGCCAAGCTCGCTTCTTGCGTTATCTTCATTTAGCACCAATAGAACTTCAAGTTCTTGTGCCAGAGCTTTCGCCAGCCGACCGGCATATTCAGCAAAATGCTGCGATATCAAAGCGACGCGAGTTACCTCCCGTTTGGGCTCGTCAATCTGCGTATCGATCTGTGTCTTCATGAAGTTGCTGGCCGGTGGTCGCCATCGTGAATGGCAGCGCCTTGGGGCTTCGACCGCCATGGGTCACTGACTTCCTGAGTGCGTTTCATACCGCGGTCCACCACATAGAAGAACAGAGCAGCGAGCGCGAAAAACTCGGCACCGAGAATAGCGTTCGGTTGCAGCGGCACCTCTGTGATGGAACGCATCAAGAACATTCCGAGGAGCGCAATGCTCCCGCCACGCGTCACTTTGGCAGCGCGCACAGAGTAAGTGATCAGGAAATACAAGAATACGAATAGTCCCGCCAGACCGACGAGGCCTGAGCGGCTAAAAACTTCCAGGAAAAGGTTATGCGCGTGCACCGCGCCGCTCAGGTTCAAACGCAATCGGTTTTCAATCTCCCACATGCCGGCACCTTGGCCGAAAAAGAGATTTTCCATGCCCGCCTGAATAGCGGCATCCCAGATCCAGATGCGCCCAGTCATCGTGGAAAGATCAGTCACGGCTCGGGAATTGAGTCCGTCGAGCATTGATCTGGGCAGCACGTCGTCCGCAAATATGAGCCAGGCGCCGACTATTCCGGTTGCCATGCAACCAGCAAGGATGAGTGCAATGGTTGCGCCACCGGGACTCTTGCTGCTGACTTCGCTTTCAAGGCGGAGTCGCTCTGCGATGCGCCACACAGCTAAAATACCGCCGCCAAGTAACGCTGCCGCAAGGGAGGTCTTGGACTGGGTCATCACGAGCGTGACAGCGGCTGCGGTTAGAAGCATCCAATGCAGCCACCGGCGGCGCGCGGGCTCGGCCAGTTCTAGCACGAGCATTGCGCATGCTGCAGACCCCAACGTATTGGCGTTGGCGGCAATGCCCCATAAGCGCCACGAGAAGCCGCCGACCAAACCCGTATATCCTGGTTGAAGTGCGAATCCAGGTACCGCCAACGCGGATACGAGACTGCCGACAACAAGTAGGGCGAGGCTCTGTTTGACCACGGTAACCGGGTCAACCCTGGAGTTTTGGACTGACAAGAACAGCGCAAGAAATACGAAAAGCGGATATATCAGGGAAATGTGGAAAAAGTAGTGCTGACCGAACAAAATCGGCAAAAGGCTGAACGCGACGTAGAAAGTCGAAAAAGCAAGGAGAAAGTCATGCTGCGGCACCTTGCCTTTTAATGCTGGGCGAAGCGCCACGCCGCCGTCTTCGCGCAAACCTACCGTCCAGGCGATACAAAGCGCCACGCTAAGTGCAATCAGCGCAACGAGCGGCACCTTCGCCATTGGATTGATTGCAGCCTCCGTGGCTTCCGCCGCTTTTGCAAGGAAAAGGGACTCCGTTGGAAGCGTCAGCTTCCTCTGTGAAAAGACGACACTGCAGACACTCGCCACAACGGTCAGCAGCATCATGGACTGAAAGACCCGCCCGGGCCACCAGCGCGTAAGGCCTACCAACATCCAGACAACAAGTGTTGCAGCGGTCGCGGTCAGCAGGATTGCCTGAAGGGGCTCGAGACTAGTTAACATAATTTCGGTCTTGCTCGAAGGTTGCGCGCAGTATCACCGGGACGCAGAACTGGGAATCCGGCGCCCGATAGCGACTTTAGACAGGGCATCCATCAACAGGTCGCCCAAGAAAAATCGAGGGAAGCTCCAAACCAGAACTGCCGCAACGACGCACTTGACAAAGAAAGCCGCTGCCTGGAAAGGCAAGTAGAACTGTCCCCCTCCCCAGACCACGCTTTCTGGCACTGCCATGAGCAGCGCAACAATTGATGGGCCCTTCACCGCGCCAAAAAACTCGCTTGTTGAAAAAACCCTCCGCCTGATCAGGACGACCAGTTGCATCGACATAGCTGCCGCATAGGCAGTGGTCATACTCATTCCAACCCAATACAGCTCTTCGTAAGTTGGCAGATGGATTGCCACATACAGCCCGACAAGTGTCACAAGTAGTGCAAGCGCTTGCGAATAGAACACTGCCGACTGCGCGCCAATCGCCGTGAGCATTGGTCCGGACAGACTGCTAATGGCCAGCGGGACCATTCCCAGGGAAAGCGAAGAGAAGACACTGGCAGCACGTAACCACTTGTCGCCAAAAAGAAGTGCGATGATGGCATCGGAGTGCGTTGCCGCGAAGGCGTAGGCCGGAATGATCACGAAACCGATTGCCGTCAATGCACCGAGGTACATTTTTCTTATCATTACGACGTCTTCTCGAATCGCGGAGGTTGCGGAAAATATAATTGGAGGCAATGTCTGGACAAGATGCATAGTCGGCGTGCGAGCAAGCATTGATGCAGCATTGAAGTGGCCTAATGCCACGTCACCCATGCCGCCGACAATTACACTGCTGGCGTTAGATACCGACCAATGCAGCAGATTGATGCCGGCGACGTGCCGCCCCAAAGGACCACTTTTGGTGGCGCGAAATGGATTCGATAACCGTAGGGAATGACGGCTATAGCGAACCACGATCAGAATCTGCATCAGACCCTGTACGTACCATGCGGCCAAAAGCGACCACACTCCAAAACCTGCTAGCGCCATTGCAACGCCGACGACCGGATATGCCAACAAATAAGCACCGGTCGTCGCGCTCTGGATCTCCGCGAACCGAAGCTCCGCACGTAGACGCGCCTGAGCCACGACGAACAATCCGATGAGGATGTAGGAAGGCGCCGAGTATCGGAAAACCATGCCGGCCAGAGGGTTGTCAAGCGCCTGTTCTACCGGAAAGGAGACCCAATAGACAACGATCCCGCTCAGCACAGAGACGAGCATGATGCGGGAGAATACCGTTGCAATTTCTTCTTCGTCATCAAAAGTGAATTGGATGAGAGACCAACCAAAACCTTGGTCGATCACCAATGCAAGAACCCCGTACAACAGGAGGGCATACGCGAACGTGCCGACTATTTCTGGCCCAAGCGAGCGCATGATAAATATTTGTGCAACAAATTGTGCTCCCACTCGCACTGCCGTCCCTACGTAGTTGCTTTTGACAGCACTTAGACTGCGTGCAGCGATGCCGGGCGAGCGTTCGACCGCTTCGGGCGGTTCAAGGGGCATGGCCGGAGCTCCTCGACTTAACGATCGGTACGGTCAGTGGCATGGCGGCGGCGTTCCTCACGCCAAAATGTTCGGTTATCCTGCGCATTGCGTCGCCGATCCAAACGGCCTGGCTGAGACGCGAAGACCGCCTCATACGAGGCCAGTAATTTAGGCACTTCGTGTTCCCACTGCAGTTCTTCAATAACGCGGTGCCGGCCGAACCGTCCCATCTCCCTCCTGCGCTCCGGATCATCTATTAGTTCGACCAGCTTATGCGCCATGTCACACGCATCCGACTTCCTGGCGTACAGCGAGGCGGCGCCGGCCGACACGCGCCCCTCGGTCAAGTCGAATTGCACGATAGGTTTTCCGAGCGCCATGTATTCCATAATCTTGTTCATGGTAGATTTGTCGTTCATCTCGTTGGGGACGTCAGGGTTTACGCAGACCTCGGCTGTGTTGAGCATTTCCAGGAGCTGCTGATCTGGCACTCGACCCGTGAACGTTACGAAGTCCGTAATGCCAAGCTCAACGGCCATGTCTTTTATGGCCAGGAGCGAAGTGCCGTCGCCGATGATGCCAAAGTGAATGTCTTGGCGTCGCATGTCGTGAACAATTATGCTAATGGCCGAGAGAAGATAATCCAGGCCCTCCTGGGCACCGATGACACCGACATAGCCCACCAGATAGCGGCGACCACACTTGAGTTCGTTTTTTGGGGGCAAAAGGCGTAGGCGGTCCAGCTGCGGACCACTACGCACGACGTGCACGCGGTCAGGCGGCATGCGCCCCCGTTCAATTGCAATCATGCGGTAGGACTCATTCGTGGCAATCGACACGTCGGCGACCTTGAACGACAGGCGTTCGAAGAGCAGCAACAGCCTATACAGAAAATCCCGCCTGCCGAATTTTGCCTCATAGAGTTCGGGGCTAATATCATGGTGATCAAACACGAACCGGGTTTTGGTAGCAAGCTTGAAAAACCCGCCGATCAAAAACAGCAAGTCTGGGGGATTGCATGCATGAATGACGTCGAAGCCTTGCTGGGCACGTACTTTCCATGCCAGTCGGAACGTGTGAAAGAGTGCGAGTCCGTATTCCAATAGATACCCTTTGGCCCCGCTCGCCTCAATAGGCAATTCGTACCTGTAAATGTGAACGCCGGCAATAACTTCCTGTGTACTTTCATACCCTTTTCCGGTGGGGCAGATGATGGAAACGTGGTATCCATGGGACTGCAGCGTCGTTGCTTCTTGCCAGACACGGCGATCGAACGGAGATGGCAGATTTTCGACGAGAATCAGAACGCGCCTTGGGCTACCAGCAGATGCCGTCATACGCTCCTCCGCTCATGTCCCGGGATACTCGCACAAAGTCAATCATGCACTGCCCCTGCTTTAATCTTTTAGGCACATCACGAAACTCTTCGGCGGAGTTGCCGATGACAATGGCCTCAGAAGATTCCAAAACTTCATCAACACTCTGAACCATCAGTTTGGAGATATGGGCGATCCGGTTTGCAATGTATTCCTGGTTGGCGCCAGTAAGCGCGGCGAGATTTACATGGCGGTCATATAGTTTGAGGATGTATCCCTTGCCGAGCAGGTGTTCGATGACCTCGACGATTGGTGACTCGCGCAGGTCGTCGGTGCCGGACTTGAAAGCAAAACCGAGAATGCCAATTCTGCGGACTCCCTTGGAGATAATCATATTGATGCCATGTTCAATTTGCTTACGGTTAGATGGCAGTATCGCGTTCATCAATGGAAGATCCAAATCGAGGCTCTTCGCTTTATATGTCAATGCCCGCACGTCCTTCGGAAGACATGACCCGCCAAAGGCAAATCCTGGCTTCATGTAGTACGCCGACAGATTAAGCTTTCTGTCCCGGCAAAAGATGTCCATCACACGATGTCCATCGATGCTCAACGCTTTGCACAAGGTACCAATCTCGTTAACAAAGGACACCTTGATTGCATGCCATGCGTTGTCGGCATACTTCACCATTTCCGCGGTTTCAACATCGGTGCGAATAAGCGAGGCGTCGATTTTTTTGTAAAGGTTGACTAAGACTGCGCCCGCTTCCGGATGCGTCTCTCCGATTACAATCTTCGGCGGGTTGTAATAATCGTAGACCGCAGTTCCTTCCCGCAGGAACTCGGGATTAATGCAGACGCCAAAATCAACACCGGCGAATTTTCCTGAATGCCGCTCCAGCGTCGGGATAACGACAGTCCGCATGGAGCCCGGAAGCATGGTGCTGCGAACCACGACAACATGAAATCCGCGCTTTTCTCTAAGCGCTTCGCCAATGTCCCGACACACATGTTGGATATAGCTTAAATCCAGATTTCCGTTTGACTGAGAAGGCGTACCAACACAAATCATTGAAGTGTCGGTGTGCAAAACGGCATTGAATGCATCGTGTGTAGCATAGAGGCGAGAGCCACGAACTGCCTCTGCAATCATTCCGTCGACATCATGTTCGACGATTGGAGACAACCCCTCGTTAATCAAATCGACCTTCGTTCGGTTTGAGTCGACACCCACAATCGCATGCCCATCACGTGCGAGGCAGGCGGCTGACACGGCACCGACGTAACCCAATCCAAATATGCTTATTTTCATAGCAATACCCGCCTTTGCATGGTTCCAATACATAGCCGCTAAAGGCGGTTTTCAACACGAGCGAACATGGGAGTCGCGCTGCAGATCACTGGTGTTGTACAAGATCTTTTTTAGTATGCCGCGCGTCTAGCTATCGATTAGGACCGACCCGACTAACTGGGCGCCAAAATCTTTGAGCCGATCACGGACGCTGACGAGATCAGCCAATTTTGTCGTGTTTCGTGCGACTACCAATAGGACGTCGCCCGCATGGGCGGCGACGACTAAAGCATCGTCGCCTTCGTCGAGCGCAGGAACGTCATACAAAACGACGCTGAAGCGCTCCGCCAGGTTTCTGCTCAGCCTCTCGAATGCCGGCCGGCAGAGCAGCTCTTGTGGATTTGGAGCCGGCGTTCCGGCTGGGAGAATGGAAAGGCTTGGTAAATCTTGCAAACGAACGATAGCGTCCATGCCAGCACGGCCCGCTAGCACGTCCGACGTTCCACTTTTGCTCCTGAGATTGAACAGTACATCCTGGTGCGGCCGTTGCAGATTGGCGTCAACCAGTAGAACTGACTCATGGATTTGAGCAAATGCGATGGCCAGGTTCGCGGTAAAGATACTTGCCCCATCATTCTCGTGCTGACTTACCACAGCCAGGCCGGGCGCAGTGCTCCAATCATGGCGCAGTGCGAGCTGGCTCCGCACAGAGCGCAATACGTTCATCTGCGGACCGTACGGCTGATGTAGTGCCACAAGCTGATGCGGGTATTGACCAACCCCTGGCTTGTAGTACGGCGCAGCGAATTGTTCCGCCAAAACGCCCTCAATATCGGACTTCTCAACGAAGCCAAGGGCGAGTGCTGCTTCACCGAACCTCACACCGGAGTGCTGTTGGGATTCCAGTACCAGTTCTCGGTCTGCTGCGCTCAGTTTTCCTTTTGCTACGAGCATGTGTCCCATCGCCGGCGCACCTGCTTCGCTTGAAGACAAGGTGGATATGTTTGGAACCGCTAAATGAGACATTGTGATTACCCCTTTTGATTACATTGGAAGCAGGCGTTGCTTGGGCAACCACTTGAAGTTCCCCGGGCGCCCGGGCAATTCCATCGGGACGATACCTAGCACCGGTACTTGCAAAGCGTTTTCGACGTCTCGGGCTGACCGCACGCGGCGGTCCAGCATTTCGAAAAGGAGCGCCAACCCTGCGCCCAACGATGTGCCGAGCACTAAGGCGAGCGCGAGATTCAGCCACAACTTGAGGCTCGACGGCCGCACCGGTACGTTGGCCGGATTCAAAACGGCGACATCTGGTTGGTGGGCTTGCCCTTGAATAGAAGTTTGATTGAACCGCTGTGTTGCGGCGACGTAGGCCTGTTCGGCGGTTTCTGCCTCCTTCGTCAACATGGCAAGCTCGTCACGCGCTCGATTGAGCGCCATGACTTTTACTTTTTGCGCCTCCAGTGCCGTCTTGATGTCTTTTTCGCGTGTCTTGAAAATCTCTGCGTTGCCCGCGATGCTATTCGAGGTTGTGCGCAGATTGGAGTTGAGTTCAGAACGCAGTTTGTCGACTTCCGCCTTGGCACGTTGGTATCGGGGGTGGTCGGGCGTAAAGGCGGCTGCCACGTTGGTGAAGTTGACCCGAGCTTGTGCGAGACTCGCCTTTAATGACTGGATTAACGGATTGGCGACGACATCGGGCGACTCGTTACCATTCCCGGTTCGCGCTTGGTGGCGGCGGGATTCGGCGTCCATGAGCTGTCCTTGCGCATTGACTAACTGCGCGGACAAGTCATTCAAACGCATGGTTTCAACGTCGGCTCGACTATCAGCATTGACGATCCCTTTTTCTTGCTGGTAGTGCGATAGCTTCTTTTGCGCAGCTTCCATTGTGTTGCGGAGCGACTTGATTTGATCGTTGAAGTAGCTCGATGCGTTCTTCATCGGTGCTGCGCGTAGATCCGCAGTTGTATTTTGGTACGCGGCTGCGAAAGCGTTGGCACCGTCTGCTGCAAAGCGTGGATCGCTCGCCTTGAAGCTCACGTCGACAACGCTGCTTTCGCGCGAAGGGCTAATCTTTAGTTTCTTCTGCAGCGATTCCGCAATCCATTGCCGAATATCACCCTTCCCGCCCGTTGCCTCAAGAAAGCGTTCTTTGTACTGCCTACTTTCGGCTAGATGCATCGCATCAACGACGCGAAGCGCGACGCTTCTGCTGCCAAGGATGTCCACCTGGGTTGCGATATACCCGGGCAATAGTTGAGCGGGCAGAGCTACACCAGTCAGCGAGTCCACGCCCTTACTGTCCACCACGAGGGTAGTTGTCGCTGTGTAGGTAGTCGGCACCAGTGCACTCGCCATTAACGTTGCCGTTAACGTGCCTAGCAATGTCCAGATGAAGACCATTTTTCTAGCACGCAAGATGACGAATAACTGGCTGGGATTCACGCTGCCTCCTACTAATTGAATTGCTGCCGCTTCCATTTGAAACGGAGGTTGCTGTTGGCTCGCCTACTGAAAATAACTGCTGGCTCGCTACGGAAAACAGATGGATGAAAGGCACGGATTCAGGCTTCACGATTCAGGAAAATGGCGAACTCGTTGCGTTAGATTCTAATGACGTCGCTCAGGAAAAAACGTGAAAAAATTCGATTAGTATTCGGCGGTTTTCGAGCCTAGACTCGAACACGCCGAAATTGTTGAGCGGCGTAGAACGCGGCATGGCAGCAGATTTAGTGAAGCACTGTTGCGCAAGCTATGCGTGCACTACGGCTTTCAAGAGAGCGGAAGCATTCAACATGTTCGCTCGGAGATTTTGGGCATCGATGGACCAGTCTTGCAACGGCAGGACCACTTGCCGGCGAGTCCGGTTAGCGCAAGGAGTAAGTGGAAATGACAGAGCCTGGATTTCACGCATTTACCCAAATTGCGGCGGTAAGCAGACTTACGCAACGCCGGCTCCGTGCGGTGGGGATTGCTCCGGTCACTTCCACGCCAGACGGGGAGCGCACGCTGGAATGTCCGTTTTGCGAAGAGGCGCTACGTATGGACTAGACAGAGGTTTGCATCGGCTTGCGGTTATTCGCAATGGGCGCATCATTTGCCCATTTTTTTCAGAACAATGCGGTCTCTTCAACTGTGGACCGATGTGCTATTTCGACCGACGTGCCGGCACTACTTGGCGCGAAACTTTTTTTGACCCGAAGATGACACATAACATCACCGATATAGCCATTATTGGCGCTGGCCCCTACGGTCTTTCCGTGGCTGCGCATTTAGAGAGGGCTGGGGCGGACTACCGGATTTTTGGCTGCCCCATGGGCGCATGGCGCAACAATATGCCGGAAGACATGCTGCTAAAGTCCGCTGGCTTTGCATCGAGCCTGTACGAACCGACCCGAACCTTTACCTTGAAAGCCTACTGCGGGCTTCAAAATATTCGCTATTCCGACGACGGCATCCCTGTCTCAATCAAGACTTTCTGCGAATACGGTATCGAGTTTCAACGGCGATTTGTTCCGCGCCTGGAAAATGCAATGGTAACCAGCGTGGTCCCGGATCGCTCGCATTACCGCGTTGCCTTGTCAAATGGCGAGGCGCTGATCGCTAAGCGGGTAATCGTTGCGACTGGGATTGATCACTTTCGATATGTTCCTCAAGTGCTGTTCGGCTTACCGACTCATCTTGCGTCTCACAGTGCCGAACATCGGAACTTCACCGACTTTAGGGGGCGACATGTCGTAGTCCTCGGTGGAGGCGCATCCGCTGTTGATATTGCGGTTCTGTTGAACGAGGCGGGTGCCAAGCCGCAACAAATTCTGCGCGGTAGTCACTTGAAGTTTGGAAGCGCGCGCGAGCGCCCTGATCGCACTTTGCTTCGTAAAATCCGGGTTCCTGTTACAGGGATTGGCCCCGGTTGGTCGAATTTGCTGTGCATCTCCGTGCCAGGATTATTCCGATATCTACCAGCCTCGCTACGGGCGCACGTAGTCAAGGTTCACCTTGGCCCTTCGGGTGGGTGGTTCATGAAGGAACGCGCCGCACGGGTTCCAGTTACTTTTGGCCGAACTGTGGAACAAGCGGAGGCTATTGGCAATCAGGTGCGGCTTGTATTTCGGGACTGCCATGGTGATTCGAACATCGTAGAGGCAGACCACATCATTGCGGGAACAGGCTACCGGGTTGATTTGCGGAGGCTCGGATTCGTGGGCTCGGACCTTTTGCAGCGTATTGCACTCGTCAATGGCAGTCCGCGCCTGACACCAAATTTTGAATCGTCGAGTCCAGGCCTCCACTTCATCGGCGTGTCGTCGGCGATGACCTTTGGACCCCTAATGCGTTTCGCCGTAGGTGCCGACTTTACGTCTCGTCAAATATGTGGGCACCTGCTGAACGGACGCGGCCAGCTGCACGCCAGCGGTGCGATTGGCGGGCTCTTGAGGAGAAGCAATGAGAGACCTCATTGTAGTAGGTAGCAATCCGAAGCTGACGTTGCAGGTCCTTTTGTCTGCACACAGCCATAGCCGCACGAAGAGCATCGTAATTGGCGACAGTCTTTGCCGCCCGATTGGTCGTTCGACGTTGTGTGAGCGATTCCATTCTGTCGAGCTTGGCGGAGCGCAAGACGAACGTTTTGTTACCATCGTCAACCAGTTGGCGAGCGAACATCCTGGCGCTCTACTGGTGCCGGCGGACTGCGAAGGAATACACCTTTTGCACCGTACAGCGGCAAGGCTCATCGTAGGCGGTATCCCTTATCCCGCTCCGGCTACCCTTGACATGTTGAACGACAAATGGTCGTTCTATCAGTTCTGCATTGCAAATGGCTTGCGCACGCCGGAGACCATATTCATTGGAGACAAGGGAGACCTTAATTTTGATGAAGCCGCATCTCGATTAGGGCTTCCCTTCATCTTGAAGCCGACAAATCAGGCAGGCGGTGAAGGGGTCCATATCATTTATGACGAAATCTATTACCTAAGCCAAATATTGAACAACGCGAACTATCAATTCTCTCCACTGGTTGCCCAGCGGTTTGTTCCTGGAGCGGACGGCGGCTTATCGGTATTTTCACTGAGGGGGCAACTGTGCGCGCTTGCAATACAAAAATATGTGCGAGGCGGCGTCCGATTCGTCGAGAACGAATACCTCGAGAAAATTGCGGCCGATATTTGCAGGTTATGCGAATTCCATGGCGTCATGAACCTTGACGTCCGTATGGAAGACGGAGGGGAGGTTTACTTCACCGAGGCAAACCCACGCTTCTGGGCTACAACATTCGCTGCGGTATGGGCAGGACTAAACTTTGTAGCAGAGAGCGTTGAAGCCATCGGTCCGCAGGAAAACATAAAGAAGCTGACTGATGGCACATTCCACCATCGCCGCCACCCACTCATCCGCCCGGAAGCTTGGCCTTATCTCGTATTGGACCGTGGGCAACGAGGGCGCATGGCACGGGCGATGACATTCGACCTGTATGTTTTGCCGCAATTTATCGGATCACTGCCCACTCGTACAGCCAATTATGCAAAGCGGCACTTTCGTAAGGGCCCAGAAACACGGCCAAATGAATCGCCGCCGGTTGCATAGAGTCGTTTCGTCATTTATGTACAGTGTCAAAAGGCCTGTGTAGCAGAATTGGAAAGGGGCGTAGGTGAAATATTTGTCTGCCTCGGTGTGCCTTGCATATGTCGTGATGCTCTACTTTTTCCCCGTTACGATGCTGGTGCTTGCGATTGTCGTTCTGTTGCCGCCCGTCGTCCTTCTAATTAAGGACGCGTTGACGAAAGGCGTGAAAAGGTAACGCCAAAGACCGACGCCGACCAACACGTCAATCCTGACCAAATATGGGAAAGTGCGGGCACCGCTGCAGCATTGCGACATGCGCTGGATTGCCTTGCTGTCTATATGTCCGCGTAACGCAGCAACGCGATGAGGAGCTCAATCATCTGCGCAGCGAGCTTGAAGAGCGCGCCAATCAGGACCTTGGCGGCAAACCCAGTTCGAACACCTGAAGACACTGCCCGGTGTAGGCCCCATCATTGCATTTACCATTCTTGCGAAGGCCGGCGACGTGCGCCGCTTCAGTCATCACCGCCAGCTTCACGCACGCCAGAGTTATTACCACGCAGTGCCCCGTCACGGCCGTCTTGACCATCTCGCGCTGCTGAGATGACCGGCCCTTTTTTGCGAGGACCTCTTTCACGATCAGGGCGTCCCTTTCCGCATCAATGGCCATCTCCTTGAATCGCCGGTTCTCATCCTCGAGCGCGTGGCACAAACGCGCAGTGCATACCTGGCATACGAGATCGCTTGCTTCAGTTCGCGCTGTACGCTTCTGGCCCGCCGCTTCAGCTCATCATTTTTCCCGGGCTTGGGACATTTCATCTCCGGACAAATATCCGATTACGAATCGTTTTTGATTGCGATCATATACTTCGTTCTATGAAAGACCATGCTGCTCTCTATCGTAACGTTTCGACACACGTCCAAGTAGCCGCTCGACGGCGGTGAGCGAGGTTCGAACTCGGAGCTGCCTGCACGGTGAATAAATAAAAGTGAAAGGGTTAATGATGGTATTTCACGCGCCGCCGGCGGACCTCGGTGAAGGTTGCAACCTGGCTTATGAACCCTATGAAATCCCGCACCTTTACGCAAGCCTTAAACAGTGGCGAATGCTGCATGCAGTGGTGGACTGCGGGGGATTTGCGCAAGCAGCAGAGCGGATTCATGTGAGCCAGTCAACATTAAGTCACAGTATCAACAAGCTGCAGGAACAACTAGGCGTGCAGCTGACGCGGCTAGCGGGAAGGCGGTCGGTTCTCACGCCTATTGGCTGGCAACTTCTGGAGCGATCTCGCCGCCTACTGCAAGAAGCGCATGAATTGGAAAAACTGGCACGTTCCGCCCGCGACTTTGAGGCGGAAGCTGCAACGAGATACCGCAGTACCGATGGAGTAGGCAGGAGCTCTCCAGAGGTCACTCGTTATGCACCTCCAGAAAGTGGGGCACACGGAGATGAAGGCAGTCGGCAACGGACGATTTGCGGCTATGTCGGGCATGCTGACAACGGTTCAACGACAGGGACGTAAAATGAAAAGCGTCATGCGCACAAAAAATTGAGACACAATAAAAAAACCACGGCAGCAAATGAATCTTGGCTTCGCAGGATATGGCACACCAAGCCGCTCGTTGCGCTTGTGGCGTGCAAGTTGCGTTTTCCGCATCGTTACATACCCTGAAATTCAGGTCCCAGTAACGAGAACTGGATGATAGCTAGTCGTGAAGATGCCAACTGCGATACCTTGAAACTTCCAGGCTTACACGTCATGGTGCCGGACTTCGAGGTCACTGACCGTGTGCTCGCCGGCCATAGAGTGGAGCGTCTCAATGCCGAACCCGAGGAACTGCTCGAGCGCGAACGCGCAGCGTGCGCCGATGCTGAGCGAGCATCGCTTGCCGAGGACGAATTCCTGCGATGCCTGGTCACGATATTGGAGAACGCCACAAGCCGAACAGACCAAGCTGCTATACGGTCCGCGTATCCTCTGCGTGGGTGAATAAGAGCGTGTCTTGACCGGCAATTAGACTCGCGTTAGCCGACGGCCGGATCCCTACTGGACTTCGCCGTTAAGTGGGGGTTCTTCCCGTGAAAATTATCGTGAGCCAATTGCGACCGCGCGGGTCCATCGCGGCTACGACGACTTTATACGGCAAGCTATAAACCGTGGCCTAGGTGGCGCGACCGTCGGCAGCATTGAACGGAAAACTTTCCGTTTCAATGGGCGAGTGGTATTTCCGTTTCAAGGTTCTGATGATCGCGGCGAGCGTCACCCGTCCGCGCAGCGGTTCAGCGCCGGTTTGGTCTGCGTTGGAAAGCAGGACCGCGAGTACGAAGCCGCGTGCAGTACGGGAGCCAGGAAAGATGGGAGACTTGGCAGGCATCCTGATATTGTAGCTGCCTCTCTAACTGCCCGCCTCGGCTACCCGCCGCTGTGGCTCTTTTTGGTTGGTATAGGACTTCAAAGTACGCAATCCACTCACCCCATAGGAGGAAACATGACTTCACCTCGTCCCACCATCGCCGACAAGCGCCGCACCTTCCGAGAACTGCATCAGGCAGGCTGCTTTGTCATTCCGAACCCATGGGACGTTGGAAGTGCACGCTACCTGCAGAGCCTGGGGTTTAAAGCGTTGGCCACGACCAGTGCCGGATTTGCGTGGTCGCATGGATTGGCTGATGGCGGGGTCAACCGCGATGCGATGCTCGAGCACCTGCGCGACTTGGTGGACCGGACCGATCTTCCTCTCAATGCCGACTTCGAGAACGGGTTTGCCTCCGATGCGGCGGGTGTAGCGGATAACGTGCGCCTCGCGCTCGACACTGGCATTGCCGGGCTGTCGATAGAAGACTCTACCGGCGATGCGAAGAATCCACTGTATTCGCTAGACATGTCGGTCGAGCGGCTTCGTGCTGCGCGTAAAGCCATTGATCAGGCCGGGGCCGATGTCCTGCTCGTGGGACGTGCCGAGTGTTTTTTTGTAGGTCGCCCCGATCTTGAGGAAACGATTGCCCGCCTCAAGGCATACGCGCACGCCGGAGCCGATTGCCTGTACGCCCCGGCTTTGCGCACCCGCGAGCAGATTATCGCTGTGGTCGAAGCCGTTGCGCCGAAGCCAGTGAATGTGCTTATCGGCTGGGCGAGCGACCTTACGGTGTCGGATTTGGCGGATTTAGGCGTGCGACGGGTGAGCGTCGGCGGCGCCCTTGCAGGCTCCGCATGGGTTGGTTTCATGCGGGCTGCGCGCCTGATAGCGGAGGAGGGAAAATTTGATGGTTTCGCAGGTGCGCCAGGGCGGGAGCTCAATGCGCTCTTTCGAAACTTTGGCGCCCCAAGCGACCACTAAACACGTCGCTCATCTCGGATAGCGTTTTGCGCTGCGTGTTTGGCACACCGAGCCGGTCCAGTCTTCGGATTTAACAAGCAACCGGCCGGGTGCGGGCGCTCAAACGTGTCGCGCAAGTCTCCTGAGGGTGGGCGATCCTACTTGGCGCGGTAGATTGCGCAGAGCTTGTTGCCATCGGGATCGCGCACGTAGGACAGGTGGATGGGCCCCATGCTGCCCTCGCGGAGACCCGGCGGGTCTTCGATAGACACGCCTCCATTCGCAACCGCGATGTCGTGAAACTCACGTACCTGTTCAGGAGAAGCGCACTTGAACCCGATGGTTCCTCCGTTCGCAGAGCTCGCGGCTTCACCGTTGATTGGCTCGCTTATGCAGAAGGTGCTTCCGTCATGCCGGTAAAAGAGTCGGGTGTGGCCGGAACTTGCCTTGTTGCGCAGCGGCTCACCCGCTCCGAGCATTCCGAGTACCGCGTCGTAGAAGCGCTTTGAGCGCTCAATATCGTTCGAACCAATCATTACATGATTAAACATGCTTTCTCCTCTTACCAGCGGGTTGGAAATTGTGGGGCCTTTGTCGGCGACTACCTGCTTAGTGAAACGTACACGGAACCTCGCCCATGGTACCCGGCCGTCCGCTTGTCACGCGAGATAAAGCTGCGGCAAGGATAAAGCCACGATGTTATTTCCACCGGCTGGAACAGTGTTGGCCACGCCCGACGCTTCATTCAACCGTAATGCCTGCGGCCTTGATCAATTTTGATGAGATCTCTATTTCGCGCTTGATCCGGGCACGCATCTCTTCGGGCGTTCCAGGTGCAGGGTCAACACCCGCGTCGAACAATTTCTTGCGCACCGAGGGATCGTGTAACACGCTCACAAGGTCTGTATGAACACGCGTGAGAATGGCCTGTGGCGTCGCCGAAGGCATCAGAAAGCCAAACCATGAGATGAATTCATAACCGGGATACCCCGACTCCGCGATGGTAGGAATTTCAGGAGCCAATGTAGTGCGCTTGCCGCTAGTTAGTCCGAGTGCCGTGAGTCGACCTGACTGAATGTGCTGCTTCGCCGTGGCCAAGTCCAGTATCGCTGCCGTAATGTGACCGCCAAGCAGATCCGTAGCGGCCGGCGCACTGCCTTTGTACGGCGCATGATTCATTTCAAAGCCGGCAGTCTGTTTCAGTAACTCGCCAGCCAGGTGCATAGCCGTGCCGACGCCTGCAGTGCCATAGTTAAACTTCGCATTCGCAGCTTTAGCGGCAGCCACGAAGTCTTTAACGCTTTTCAAGCCGCTTGAGGACGGGACGACCAGTACGAGTGGATTCGAGACCACCAGGGAGATGGGAGCAACGTCCTTCGTTGGGTCATACGGCAACTTTGGCGACAAAGTCACGCTGGAGGTAAGCGCGCCTGAAACACCGAATCCCATGGTGTAACCATCTGGGGGAGACTTGGCGATACTCTCGACGGCAATGACGCCACCGGCGCCTGCACGGTTATCAATAATTATCGGCTGACCGAGGCGAATGGATAAGTCCGGAACAATAAGTCGCGCAACCTGGTCGGCCACCCCTCCTGGCGGGAAGCCGGCGAAGAATCGGATTGGCCGATTTGGGTAAGCTGCCGCTGAGCTCACATTTTGGGCATAGGCAGCTGGCACCAATGTCGCACCAGCGGTAATGACAGATCTCGCAATGAATTCACGTCTTGTCCACACAATCGTTGTCTCCCATATTTTTTTAAACTTACGCAAAGGTCAGCAGTTCGGGGTACATCTGCAAATTGCTCGGCTTTGGCGTCGACTATTCAACAGGGACGCTGCCGTTTCGTTCCAGGTCAACAGTAACTGCCCGCGCCATCCGCCGCGCCTTTCCCTAATCTCCTAACTCCCTAATTCTTTGATTCCCTGATTCCCTGGCAGCCGGTTCTTCAATTACCGTCTTGCCGCTGCAACTCGCGGTCCAGTCGCGCGAAGCGCTCCAGATGAAAATCAACGTCGCCAAATTGCTGGCCAAGTACCAGCAGGCGCCTGAAGCTGTGGCTTAGCTTCAATTCTTCGGTCATCCCAATGCCGCCATGCATTTGAACGCTTTCCTGGCTGACCAATCGGCAAGCTTGGGCGATACGAATTTGCGCGGCTGACACCGCTCGAGCGCGCTGGCGCGGGTCTGTTTCAGTATCGACCTTAACGCAAGCCAGGCACGCCATTGAGCGAGCCTGTTCGTGCGTGATCATCAACTCCACCATGCGGTGCTGCAAGGCCTGGTTGGTGCCGATGCTTTTGCCAAACTGGCGCCGCGTCTTTAGATAATCCACGGTTTGGGCGTTCGCATACCCGATGACGCCTACGGCTTCAGCGCAGCACAGGGCAGTGGCAAAATCGAGCACCTCATCGAGCGAAGCGTGCGCTTGTCCCGGAACACCGAGCAAGTCTTGTTCGCCGAGCCTCACGCCCTCCAGCCGCAAGTCGCAAGCCACCATGCCATCCACCGTCCGGAAGGAACGCTCAGTGACACCCGCGGCTTCCGCGGGAACAAGGAAAAGGCTGATGCCGTCGGCGGCATCGTCCTCGCCTTCCACCCGCGCTGACACCAGCAAGAGATTAGCCAGCGGGCCATGCACGACCATGCTCTTGTCGCCATCAAGGCGCCAGCCAGGGCCATCACGGCAGGCCCTGGTGCGTACGTGGGAGCGTCGATAGCGCGACGTTGGCTCAGCATGCGCCAGAGCCAGCTTAAGGTCGCCAGCGGCCACTGCTGGCAGCAGTTCGGCTCTGCGAACCGCGCTCCCCGCGCCGGCCAGCAACCGGGCGCAGAGGACTGTTGCGAGATACGGCTCCACCACCAGCGCCATGCCCATGGCTTCCATGATCGGCAGCATGTCCACCGCGCCGCCGGCAAAGCCGCCATATTCTTCCGGAAGCGGCAAAGCGAGCAAGCCCATCTCAGCGAACTGGCGCCACACGCCGCCGCTATAACCCTCGGCCGTGCGCAAGATACCCGTGCGCGCTTCGAAACCGTATTCCTTGTCGAGGTAACGGTTTACCGCGTTGGCAAGCTGCTTTTGTTCGTCGGTGTAATCAAAGTCCATGCCGATGTCTGCCTGGTTAGTCAGAGGCCGAGGCTGGCCTTGGCCAGGATGTTGCGCTGAATTTCATCCGAGCCGCCATAGATTGTCACCTTGCGAAGGTTAAGGTAGCGCGAGGCAATGGCCGCCAGCAGCCTTTCACGTTCTCCCGCATCCGAGTACGCACCCTCTTCCACATAGGCCTCATAAGCTTGCGGCCCAGCCACTTGCAGCATCAACTCGGACAGTGCCTGCTGGATCATGCAGCCTTTCAATTTGAGCATCGACACTTCGGGCCCGGGCGGCTGGCCGGTGCGCCGCATCTGGTCGAGGAAGCGCAGGTTGGTGATTTCAAGCGCCATCAGTTCCACCTCGACCTGCGTCAGGCGGTCACCAAAGCGCGGCTGGTCCAGCAAGGGCACGCCCTGGTCTGTCGTCGCTGCCGCCATCGCCTTCAAACGCGCCAACTGACGCTTCGAGGGAGCGATGCGTCCGGAATTCAGGCGTTCATAGCCCAGCAAGAACTTGGCAACGGTCCATCCCTGCCCTTCGTGATGCACCAGGTTTGCAACCGGCACCCGCACCTCGTCAAGAAAGACTTCGTTTACTTCATGGCCACCGTCCATCAGCATCACGGGGCGCACCGTGACACCAGGTGACTTCATGTCGATCAACAGGAAGGAAATGCCCTCTTGCTGACGTTCGCCAACGCTGGTGCGCACCAGGCAAAACATCCAGTCAGCCCAATGCGCTTGCGTGGTCCAGGCTTTTTGACCGGTGACGACGTAGTCCTCGCCGTCGCGGATGGCGCGGGTCTTGAGCGATGCCAGGTCGGAACCCGCGCCTGGTTCCGAATAACCCTGGCACCAGAATTCCTCGCCTCTGTAGAGCGGCGGCAGAAAGCGTTCCTTTTGCGCCTGGCTGCCATAACGGATCAGTACCGGTGCGCACATCAACAGGCCGAGCGCCGGCAATTGCGGCGCACCGGCATAACCGCATTCTTCTTCGAAGATAAAGCGCTGCACCGGGTTCCAGCCGGTACCGCCCCACTCCACCGGCCAGCTCGGGGCGATCCAGCCCTTCGCCGCGAGAATGCGATGCCAGCCCATGGTTTCTTCTTTGGAGAGATGGGCGTAACTTGCCACCCGCGCTTTCAAGGCGGGCGGCAGGTTGACGTTCAGCCAGGCCCGTACCTGGTCGCGGAACTCCAGTTCCTCGGTTGAGTAATTCAGGTCCATGTCATGCGCACGTTCGAAAGAATTTCATGAGTGGCTTACAGCCTGCTGCTTGCTGCCTGTTGACCAAAGCCACTGGGACACTGGTCCGGATTACGCCGGCTCGAAGGCCGGGTAATTGATCTCTTCCGACAATTTTTCCCAGCAGAGCTTGACCGGCATGTCTATCTTCACATCCTCCGGCTTCACATTGAGGATATTGCACAAGATCCGCACGCCTTCTTCCAACTCCACCAGCGCCACCACGTAGGGCACCCGCGCTTCATGGCCGGGCCAGGCGTTGAAGGTGGTGGAATGCGTATATACCTTGCCGCGTCCGGACACTTCGCGCCACTCAAGATTGCGCTTGCCGTTGGCCATGCTAACCGGGCGCGGGAAGAATTGCGGCTCTCCCGTGTCCTTGCAGAATTGGATCATCAGTTTTCCTTCCCTGGCCGCCTTCCAGAACGGCGCGGTATCCATGTAGGCATTGACCTTCGGCAGGGGGCGGGGGATAACTTTTTTCTCAATAGAGGTATTCATGGCTGCTCCAGAATCATTACATTGGACACGCCCCAGTTCCGGCCATAGGGGATAACGCCGATACCGGTGACCATGCAGTTGCGCGGGTCGGAAACCTGGCGCTCGCCAGCCTCCCCAAACATTTGCCGTACGCCTTCCACCAGATTCAAGCCGCCGCCCGCCAGGCCAGGCTGGCCCGCGGAAATCTGCCCGCCCGAGGTGTTGAGCGGCAGCGTGCCCTTGTATGACATGTCAGTGTCGAGCACGAACTGGGCGCCCTTGCCCTTCTCGCAAAAACCAATGTCTTCAAGCGTAATGATGAGCGCGATGAGGAAGTCGTCATAGGGCATGATCATGCGGATGTCTTTGGCAGTCATCTGCGCCTGTTTCAACGCACGCGGACCAGCCACGGAGAAACCGGAGACGGTGATGTCGGCCAGGCGGTCGGCGCCTCTGAAGTTGGTCTTCTCGCCATAGCCGATCGGGTGCGCCATCTTCAAGCCCAGGCGCTTCGCGTTCTCCGTCGACGTTACCAGGACGCCGTTGGCGCCGTCACACACCATCACCGAATCCAGCACGCGGATCGGCTCGGAAACATACTTCGACTTCAAGTAGTCGTCCTCGGTAAGCGGCACCTGCAATTTGTCGCACGCATTGGGATTCATCAGCGCGTGATTGCGCTGCGTGACCGCGAGCTTGGCGAGCGCCTTGTCATTCAAGCCGTATTGGTGCTTGTATCGCTGGCTCAGGAGTCCGAAGGCGCCCACCGGTCCACGCACGCCGACCGGATACATAAATTCAGGACGCTGGGCGCCCTGCTCCGGCGGTCGGCCAGACGACTGCGCGTCGGAAGCCATCACCAGTACCGTCTTGCACATGCCGTCACGGATAGCGGAAGCAGCCCGCGCTATACCACCAATGCCAGACCCGCCGCCCAAGCCATTCAACTGCATCCAGTCAGGCTCCAGCCCAAGCATCTCGCACATATACACGCCCCAGAACGGATTGCCTGTCTCGCTCATCGTCTCGGCGATCGCCAGGCCGTCGATTTCCTTCTTGTCGATGCCGGTCTGGTTCAGGATCTGTTCCAGCACATCCCCGGCCAGATCGTAGGAGCTACGGCCACCACGCAGCGTCACTTTTGTCTCGCCGTAGCCAACAACTGCGATATCTTTTTTCTTCATAGTTCTATCCACCATGTGTGATTACATTGTCCGGCCGGCTAGCGAAAGCGGTCCTTCATTCAATCCGGATATTGCGACTCCGAATAACTTTGCCCCACCGGTCAATCTCCTGACCTATATGCGTACCAAATTGCTCCGGCGTTCCGCCAACCGGATTCATGCCGATGTTCAGCATGCTCGACCTGACGTCTGGCGTGGCCAGAACGGCATTGATCTCGCGGTTAAGCCGCTGCACCACCTCGGGCGGCGTGCCGGCTTTCGCCAGCAAGCCAAACCAGGTCCCGCCTATGGCCTGGGGATAACCCTGCTCGGCAAAGGTCGGCACATTTGGCAGCGCCGACCAACGCTCACGGCTGGGTATGCCAAGCGCCCGAATGCGACCGGATTCAACCAGCCCCATTAACTGCGGGGACACGCTGTAGACGCCCACGTCGGTATGCCCGCCGAGGATGGCTGCCGTCAACGGCGCCAGGCCCTTGTAGGGCACATGGAGCATCTCAATGCCGGCGAGCTGGTTCAGCATTTCCATCATCAAATGGGTACCGGTTGCAATGCCGGGAGAGCCATAGCTGACTTGCCCCGGCTTGGCTTTCGCTGCCTTGACCACGTCGGCAAAAGTTTTGTATTCCGAGTCGGCCCGCACGACCACCAATTGTGAAACATCAGCCAGCAGAATTATCGGCGCGAAGCTTTTGCGGGTGTCGTAAGGAAGGTTCGGGAACAGCGCGGCGTTGGTTGCATGCGGCACTGCCACCAGTAATAGGCTATAGCCATCGGCGGGCTGGCTTAGCAGGTATTGCGAAGCGATGCGCTCGTTGGCGCCAGGCCGCGGCTCCACGATCACTGGCTGGCCAAGTCTCGTGGAAAGCGCCTCGGAAAGTTTGCGCGCCAGGAAGTCAACTGAACCGCCCGCTTCATAGGCCAGCACAATCTTCACCAGCCGATTTGGATAGGCCGCGTGATCAGCTGCCTGCGCGCCTGACATGAAGACGACTCCTGCCAGCAACAAGCCGAGCATCCGGCGGGTCAGGCCGCTGCAATTTTTTGCGATCCTTTCAAAGGATCTCGCGCAAAAATATTCCGCGAATCTTGCCGAAAGACGCTGCATGGTATTTCCCATCTTTCAATCAACCTTGATGTTTGCGCGCTTGATGACATCGGCGTACTTGATGGCATCTCCACGTTGACGGCTAGCGAGTTCTTCCGGCGTTGTCCCTACGGCATCGATGCCTTGCGTCTCGAAGCGGGCCCGCACCTCCGGACTGCGTACGGCATTGCGAATTTCGTTCGATAGCTTGTTGAGGATCGGGGCTGGAATGCCGGCCGGGCCATGAATGGCGAACCAGGTGGCGTTGTCGAAGCCGGGAACGCCAGCTTCATCCATGCTCGGCAGATCAGGCAAAGCGCGCGAGCGCTCTTTGGTGGACACGGCCAGGGCCTTGAGTTTGCCGGCGCGGACAAATGCCAGGACAGACGGACCGAAATCCATCATCGCTTGCGCCCGGCCGCCGATGAGGTCCGTCACCGCGGGTACGCTGCCTTTGTACGGGATATGCAGAAGGTCCAGACCGGTCTGCAGCTTGAACAATTCAAAATAGATATGCTGTGCCGTTCCGGAGCCAGCAGAACCATACGCGATCTGCCCTGGCCGCTCTTTCACGTACTGAATAAACTCGCGCAAGGTGTTGACCGGGAGCGTGGCAGGGACTACGAAAAAGCTGGGAAGTCGCGCCACCAGCGACACCGGTGTGAAGTCCTTCACCGGGTCGTAAGGCACCTTTTCATACAAGAAGGGGTTGACGCTGTAGAGCGCCTGCGAGCCGATCAGAAGCGTGTAACCATCGCCGCGCGCACGAGCCACCATCGAAGCGCCGATCATCCCTGAAGAACCTGGACGGTTCTCGATTATTACGGGCTGGCCCCAGGTACGTTGCAGGCACTCGCCGATTGTCCTGGCGAAGAGGTCAGTCGTACCACCCGGCGGGTACGGGGCGATAATATGTAGCGGCTTGTTGGGGAAGTCTTGCTGGGCACGCGCCAACGGCACGCCGAGCGCAGCTGCCAACCCGCCGCCTAAGGCCATTAGAACGCTGCGTCGTTTCATTCCCCTCCCTGTTGTTCCGACTTCAAATACCAACGCAGGCGACCGCCTGATGGGTGGCGCCTATGCCAACTCGCGCAGGAATTGATCGCGCAAGATCCGTTTCAGTACCTTGCCGGTGCTGTTTTCAGGCAGCGCTTGTACGAAGCGATAATGCTTCGGTTTTTTATATCCTGCGATACGTTCGCTGCACCAGGCCGTCAACTCTTCCGTCGATGGCACCGCGCCTGCACGCGTTACGACATAGGCCGCGACTGCCTCGCCAAACACCGGGTCCGGCACACCCACCACCGCCGCCAGTGCCACGGCGGGATGCGCACATAGTGCAGCTTCGACTTCTTTTGAATAGATGTTATAGCCGCCGGAAAGGATCATGTCTTTCTTGCGATCGACGATGGTGACGTAGCCGTCGGCGTCAATGGTGGCGATATCGCCGGTGGCGAACCAGCCGTTTCTTATCGATTCCCGGTTGGCGTCCGGGCGGTTGTAATACTCGCGCATGTTCAGGTAGTTGCCCGGTATCCCGGTACGTACCCACACTTCGCCTGGATCGCCGACCGGCACCTTGTTGCCGCTGTCGTCGAGCAGTTTCATTTCAATCCCGGGCACGACGCGGCCAACGCTGGCCGCATGCGCCAACTGGTCTTGTGGCTTCAACAGCGTAACGACGCCGACTTCCGTCATCGCGAAAAAGGAGTACAGATCGACCTTGGGCAGCAAGCGCATGAATCGCTGCTTGAGTTCTACAGCGAAGGATTCACCAGTCGCGAGCACGCGCTCCAGCGTTGCGAAGCGCTCTGGCGCCTTTTCGATCTCAGGCATCAAAAGACGGATGACCGTCGGCACCACCCCAAGCACGCTAATGCGCTCGTCTTCGATTGCGCGAGTGACTTCCACGGCATCGAAACCTGGCAAGATCACCAGGGTACAGCCGTGCACGAGCATATTTCCCATGCGGGCGAATGCGGTACGGTGCGCCAATGGGGTAGTTATGAGAATGCGGTCTTCTTCCTTGAATCCCCAGTACATGCCATTCATGAAGCCGTTCATCACGACATAATTGGACTGCGTCAGGATTGCACCCTTGGGCTTGCCGGTCGTGCCCGAAGTGTAGGAGATCATGCAGTCATCAAATTCGACCGGCACTTCCCGCAAGTTGGTGTCACCCTTTACGCACATGCCCTCAAAATTAACCTCACCCTCGCGCACGTTGCCGCCGACGGCGATCCGGCGCGGAGTGAATGCATGCGCCGAAGCCCCGACGGCGATGTCGAAATCTGCCGCATGCTGACTTGCGATGAACACAGCAAAAGGCTGCGCGTCGTCCAGCATGAAAGCGACCTCGGGCGGCGCCAGTCGAAGGTTGATTGGAACCGCAATGCCGCCCGCCTTGACGATGCCGAAAAAAGCAAACGCGAATTCGACACAGTTGGGCAGGTACAAGCCGACGCGGTCACCGGTGCTCAGTCCCATGCGCTGCAGGGCAATCGCGATCTCGGTGGAGACCTCGTCGAGTTCGGCAAAGCTGACGCGGCGATCACCGCAGATCAGCGCTTCCTTCCGTGGAAGGAATGCGGCGTGCGAAGCGAGATAGGAAGCAAACTTCATTGCCCGATCCTTTGCGGTCGTCCTGCATGGTCTGAAGTACGGTTGCATAGGCGGTCTGGGTCGCCCCATCCTTTGCATCTGCGTGCTTCCCCGCAATTGCAATGTGGCCCCGCTCCGCATAAACTGTGTAAAAATGTTAGCACGTTTGTGCGAATGCGAAGCAAGAAACGGAGAAATAGTTCGAGCTTGACTGGGAGCGAGCATTCCGGATGACGCGCGCGCTTCGAGCGCATAATCGAGCGCTGCTACTGTGTCAGCGAGGTGCAAAGGGGAGCATGGCGACTAGATTGAATGAGGCAGGTGGCGATGCCGGAAAGCGCTCAAAGCCAGCGGAGAATGCGCGCCCTGGCAGCGAGCGCCAGCAGAGCTATTTGCTTGGTGTGGTGTACGACCTGATATCAGAACATGGGATCGACGCCCTGACTATGCGGCAGGTGGCGGCAGCCAGCGGCGTATCGACCGGCACGATCAACTACCACTTCGGCAACAAGGAAAACCTGGTGATCTCCGCGCTCGAAGCGGCTTACCAATTGCCGGGAGACTGGGAAGCGTACAAGGGCTCGCCAGCAGCTCAATTGCGTCGCCTCGCCTTGTCCTATGCACTAAAAAACAGCAGCAACCGCTGGTGGCGCTTTTGGATCAACTATCTCGCGGCCAGCACCCGCAATGAGGAAATGCAGGCCCATCAGGAAGTGCGTTTTGACAAGCAGATGGTATTTTGGTCGGCCTTGGTCGCCGAGGGCATTCGCCTTGGGGAATTCCGGAAAACCCTGGTGCCCGACGAAGTGGCCCGCGAACTGCTGGTGTTGGTTCATGGGTTGCTGGCAGTCCAATTCATGAAGCCAGATAGCGCAACCCGGACGTATGCCAGGGACAGAGTGCTGTTGGCTGTCGACCGCCTGCTAAAGGCGGGCCGCTAAACACCATGGACTACCCCGCGTCTGATTCTGGAACGCCGCATTGACCTGGTAGAACCGGTAATCAACCGCCTTGCCGGCATCGTCGAAGATCACTTCAATGAGAATATACGAGTAGAGTCTAAAGGCCAACAATTGCGCTCTATAAGTGGTACGTAGCGACGTGCATTGCAACGGAGGTCGACAGCATGAGCGGGGAGAGGTTACTTTGTGGCGTACTGCCAGACTCAATAATGAGGACTGGCAATATCTTAGAATCTTCATATGACGTAACGTTCGTTACGACTCTGGAGCAAGCGCGGCATGCACTGGCCTCTGCAAAATTTGACCTCATCATCTGCGGAGTGCATTTTGACGATGGCCAGATGCCGCTGTTACTCCAACATTGCAAAGCCGACCTGCGATTGAAGGAAGTGCCCTTCATGGCTTCCGCGTGCGCGGGGGAAGGCTTTCTGAAACAACATACGTTCACATCAGTGAAATGACCAACTTACTCGGCGGCGTCTATGTCGACCTGGTCCCATGGATCGATACCCGTGGACAGGTGCGAGCCCTGTCAGACTTTAAGGGAATGATTGCGACGCTCTTGCGTAATATAACTTCGACCAACTAACCACCGGAAGCGCTTTCCGTCGTCAGTTCGACAATAAGGGCCAGGACTGTACGAAGCCTTTCGACTCCTGTCCGAAACACGGGCTCGAAGCCGCCCTGCCCCGTAGACCAGAGATGTCCCTTCTTGTCGAACACCGCGGTGTTCAGGTTGGCGTTCTTCCGGTCCTTCGGCAACGGGAAGCACGTGACCGCGCCCGTCTTCGGATTGACGTGCACGATTGCGTTCAGTCCGCCATCGGCGATCCACGTCGCGCCATCGGGCCCGACGATCACGCCATGCGGCGCTGAGCCATCGCCAAGCGGAAATTTTTGGGTCTTGCCGCTGCGCGGGTCCAACCGCCCCCGCGCAGGACAAATGCTAGAACGACGGCGGCTGCGTGCGTCAGGCCGACGGCGAGCAGCAGGCTTGCGAGTGCCAGCGCACAAGAGCGCGGCAATTCGTGGCGCGAGGCCGATATTGACGGTTGCCATGACGGGTTCTGTAGCGATCCCCGGCATGCTTGCCTCCGGGTCGCGGGACCAGTTTCACAGACTGCCGACGGTTTTCGATTGTGGCATTCTCTGTCCGGGTCGCTCTGATTGCATTCGTAATCGCTTGCGCCGGATTAGCTTTTTTTGTCGACGATGCCGCGGACACTGCGATGCTCCCGCGCAGGTTTGACAGCGCAGGTTTGACAGATATCGCCTGCAATCAATTCGCACTCTTGCCGTAACGGCGAAATGTACTATATATAAAGAAGAGTTTTGCTTCGTCCGTACCACCGTACAGGTGGCAAACATGCGTCACCGCCTTTTCTATCTGCTGCCCGATATATCCAGCGCCACACAGGCGCGGAATGAGCTGTTGATCAACTGTATCGAGCGACGGCATATCCACTTTCTTGCGAACGGCTCGCTTCCACCGGAATTACCCGAGGCAAATTTTCTACAGAGAACGGACGTTGTCCGCGGCGCGGAAGTCGGGCTCATGGTAGGCGCAGCACTGGGTCTGGCGTTTGGCCTTTGGCTGGTCTACTTCCCCTTTGAGGCAAGCTCCTTCAAACCCGCGGTCGTGCTGCTGGTTACCGCCTTTGGCACGGTCTTCGGTGGATGGGCGGCGAGCATGGTTGCAGCGGCCATACCAAATTCCCGGTTAAAGGCGTTTTTCCCGGATATCGAAGCGGGCAAGATACTGTTGATCGCGGATGTGCCGTCGCGACGTATAACAGAGATCGAAGCAATCTTGGCAAAGCATGCGGAATTCCAATTCAAGGGGGAGGACTCTCATATACCGACCTTCCCGTAAACCGGCTCCGGTTGCTAGTTCGCCGTATGCGCTGCCCAAGCTTTTGCCTGAAATAGTCCGGAACGGCGTATGGCTGTAAGCGTCGCGCGACACCTTTAAATACATGAGGGGAGGATATGGCGGTGGCCGTCGTAGTTGTCATGCTTGTCGTCGCCACGGTGCTGTTTCATTTTGTCAGTCCGTGGCGTGCTACGCCATTGGCCTCCAACTGGCAACAGATGGACGACACGCTTGCCATCACTCTCGTCATCACGGGTATTTTCTTCGTCGTCATCAGCCTGTTCATTGCCTATACAGTCTTTCGCTTTCGCCACCGGGAAGGCAGCAAGGCCGCGTACCAGCCCGAGAACAAGAAGCTGGAACGGTGGCTGATCGGTGGCACCTCAGTAGGCATCATGGCGCTGCTTGCGCCCGGCCTGCTAGTTTACGGGGACTACATCACACCACCGCCCGACGCCCTCACCGTGGAAGTGCTCGGCCAGCAATGGCAATGGCGCTACCGCCTGCCCGGGACGGACGGGAAGCTCGGCAAGACCGATGTGCGTTACGTCAGCGCCGCAAATCCGTTCGGGATCGATCCGGCCGATCCTGCGGGCGGCAACAATGTGCTTGTCAACAGTAACGAACTGCATCTGCCGCTCCACAAGCCGGTCCGCATGCTGCTGCGGTCGATCGACGTGCTGCACGACTTTTACGTGCCGGAATTTCGCGCTCGCATGAATATGGTTCCGGGAATGGTGACCACGTTTTGGTTCACGCCAACCAGGGTCGGCCGCTTCGAAGTCTTGTGCGCGCAGCTTTGCGGCGTGGCGCACTACAACATGCGCGGCTACGTGGTGGTGGAGGACGAGCCGTCCTATCACGCGTGGCTCAAGGGGCAGCCGACATTCATGACGACGATGGCCGCGACGCAAGCCGGCCAGCCCGCGCTGTCGGAACGCGCTATACAGGGACGCTCGCTGGCGCAATCCAAAGGCTGCGTCGCCTGCCACACGACCGACGGCGGCAGCGGCGTCGGGCCGACATGGAAGGGCCTGTTCGACAAGACGGAAACCATGGCGGACGGCTCCACCGCGCACGTGGATGAGGCTTACTTGAAAGACTTCATCCGGAATCCGCAATCCCGTGTTGTAAAGGGATTTGCACCGATCATGCCGAAGATCGAGATGAGCGACGACGAACTGGCGGCGCTGGTCGAATACATCAAGACTTTCCGCGCGACTGGACCCGGCACTCCACGGCAGAGGGCTGAAAAATGAACGAGCGAGTGCAAGGCGCGAGTGCCGTCCCCGCAGAAGCCGACCACGAACTGCATGAACCGGTCGGTTTCTTCAGGCGGTATGTATGGAGCCAGGACCACAAGGTCATCGCAATCCAGTATTCGGCGGTCGCCATCGCCGTCGGGCTGGTCGGGGTGGTGCTATCCAACCTGATGCGGTTGCAGCTCGGATTTCCGGGCGCCTTCCCGTCCATCGACGCGCCGCACTACTACCAGTTCATGACGATGCACGGCATGATCATGGTGATCTACCTGCTCACCGCGCTTTTCCTCGGCGGCTTCGGAAATTACCTGATTCCACTGATGGTGGGCGCACGGGACATGGTTTTCCCGTACCTCAACATGCTCAGCTTCTGGGTCTATCTGCTTTCGGTGCTTGTGCTGATGGCCAGCTTCTTCGTGCCCGGCGGGCCGACTGGCGCCGGATGGACGCTGTACCCGCCGCAGACTATTTTGCCGGGTACGCCAGGCCACGAATGGGGCATCGTGCTGATGCTCGTTTCGCTCGTCATATTCATCGCGGCGGCGACGATGGGCGGCCTCAACTACGTCACGACGGTGTTGCAGGCGCGTACCGAAGGCATGACCATGCTGCGCATGCCGCTCGCAGTGTGGGGCATTTTTGTCGCCACGATTCTCGCGTTGTTGGCCTTTCCGGCGCTGTTCGTCAGCGGCGTCATGATGCTTCTGGACCGATTGCTCGGCACCAGTTTCTTCATGCCCTCGCTGGTGTCGATGGGACAGGTGACCGCCTACAAGGGAGGCAGCCCGCTGCTGTTCCAGCACCTGTTCTGGTTCTTCGGACACCCGGAGGTGTATATCGTCGCCTTGCCGGCGTTCGGCATCGTGTCGGACCTCATCAGCGTGCATGCCCGCAAGGCTATCTTTGGCTATCGCATGATGGTCTGGGCCATTCTCGCGATCGGCCTGCTGTCCGTCGTGGTGTGGGCTCATCACATGTTCGTTAGCGGCATGAATCCGTATTTCGGCTTCTTCTTCGCCACGACCACTTTGATCATCGCCGTGCCGACCGCAATCAAGGTATACAACTGGGTGCTGACGCTGTGGAGGGGAGATATCCATTTGACGGTGCCGATGCTGTTTGCGATCGCATTCCTCATCACCTTCCTGATTGGCGGATTGACCGGTCTCTTCCTGGGCAATGTGAGCGTCGACATTCCGCTTTCGGGCACGTACTTCGTGGTGGCGCACTTCCACATGGTCATGGGTGTCGCGCCGCTGCTGGTCATTTTCGGCGGCATCTATCACTGGTATCCGAAGATAACTGGCCGCATGTTGAACGACACGCTGGGCAAGCTGCATTTCTGGGTTACCTTCCTCGGTACCTATTCCATATTCTTCCCGATGCACTACCTGGGTATATTGGGCATGCCCCGGCGCTATTACGCGTTCGATGGCTATCAATTTATCCCGTCGTCCGCGCGGGATCTGAACGCGTTCATCAGCATTGTTGCCATCAGTGTCGCGACGGTCCAACTGGTGTTTATCGCCAACTTGATCTGGAGTTACTTCCGCGGCAAACCCGCCGGCGCCAATCCATGGCGTGCCGCCTCGCTCGAGTGGCAGACGCCATCGACGCCGCCGCGGCACGGCAATTGGGGGCCGCGCCTGCCGGTGGTCTATCGCGGGGCCTATGCCTATGGAGTCCCCGGCGCGCCGGAGGACTTCATCCCGCAAAACATGCCGGAGTCGCAGCTTGAGCCGGCGCCCGCACCGACCACCCTGGGCGGAGCTCCCCCATGAACGCGTCCGCGATCCTGAAAGTCACCGGAGAGAATCACGCGATTCCTTCTGCGCCCGCCGGCCCGGCAAGACGGTATGGCGATCGTTACGGTGCCGCCAGCAACATCGCTTTATGGCTGTTCATGGCGGTGGCGACGGTACTGTTTTCGCTATTCATCGTGGCTTACGCGATGCGCATGGACGCGACTGACTGGTCCCCGATCACATTGCCATGGCAGGTGTGGCTCAGTACGGCGATCCTCGTGACCTGCAGCGCGACGCTGCAAAGCGCGAGCGCTGCCGCTAACCGCGGCGACCTGGCACTCGTGCGCACACGGCTGCTACTGGCGGGCGTTGGCACACTCGCCTTCCTGATGTCGCAGCTTTGGACCTGGCATGCCTTGGGAACCATGCACGTAAGGTTGACGGGGAACCCGGCGGGCAGCTTTTTCTATCTGCTCACCGCCGTTCATGGACTGCATGTGGCGGGCGGCCTCGTCGCCCTGGCCATCGCCGGAAGTGGCGCACGGCGTCGTGCCGGGCAGGCGCGCTGTGTCCTGCGCATGGCGCTCTGCGCGCGCTACTGGCATTTCCTGCTGGCGGTGTGGGTGGTATTGCTGGGAACCCTCGGCTGGCTGACTCCCGAGGTAGTCCGTTTTATCTGCGGTACGGGGTGAGTGCGGCGTTCGGAGAACACAAATGACTTCGTATAAAGCGTCTTTGGCCGACCCTTCCGCGGTGCCGCCAGGCAGCCTCCGGGAGCTGGTGAGGGACTGGTCCTCCGACCGCCGGGCCTTTAACGTGTCGTGGGGCAAGGCGATGATGTGGATTTTCCTTCTCTCCGATACATTCATCTTCAGCTGCTTCCTCACTTCCTACATGACGGTGCGCATGGCCACCACCGGTCCCTGGCCCAATCCCGGAAAGGTGTTTGCCCTGAATATCGCAGGCGCGGATGTGCCCCTCATCCTGATTGCGATCATGACGTTCGTCCTCATCAGCAGCAGCGGCACCATGGCAATGGCCGTGAATTATGCCTACGGCGGCAATCGCAAGCGCGCGGCACTGCTGATGTGCGTCACCGCGGCATTCGGCGTGACCTTCGTCGGCATGCAGGCATTTGAATGGACCAAGCTGATCGTCGAAGAAGGCGTGCGTCCCTGGTCTAATCCCATGGGTGCGCCGCAGTTTGGCTCGACTTTCTTCATGATCACCGGTTTTCATGGGTTGCACGTTTCCGCCGGCGTGATTTATCTGCTGACTGTCGCCATCCGCCTTCTTAAAGGCCGCTACGAACGCAGCGGCAATTACCAGATCGTCGAAATCGCCGGCTTGTACTGGCACTTCGTCGATCTAGTCTGGGTTTTCATTTTTGCCCTCTTCTATCTTTGGTGAGGCCGATCGTGACATCGTCCACTGGCAATGCCCAGCATCCCATCAGCCTGTACCTGAAGATATGGGGCCTGCTTTTCCTGCTCAGCACGCTGTCCTACATGGTTGACTATCTCGGGTTTCATGGTTACCTGCGGTGGACCCTGATACTGCTGTTCATGCTGCTAAAGGCGGGACTGATCGTCGCGGTCTTCATGCACATGGCCTGGGAGAGGCTGGCGCTCGTCTACGCCATCCTGGTGCCGCCCTTGTGCCTGCTAGTGCTGGTCGCGCTGATGGCAACTGAAGCGAACTATACGTTTGCCATGCGGCTGATGTTTTTCCGATGAACCCGACCACGGATGAGAGCCATGGGCGCTGAGTCCGCGCTGGCGGGAAGCATGCCCCGCATCGCCAATTACATGGCGCTTACCAAGCCGCGGGTCACGCAACTTGCCGTGTTTTGCGCCGTTATTGGCATGTTCCTCGCGCGTCCAAGCGTTCCGGACTGGAGGATCGTGCTTCCGGCCGCCGTGGGGATCGGGATGCTTGCCTCCGCGGCCTTCGCGGTCAACTGCCTGATCGAACGCAAAATCGACGCGCGCATGGCGCGAACCGCGCGGCGCCCGCTCGCGCACGGCGACCTCGGTGTGGTCCAGGCAGTCGTCTTTTCCGCGTTGCTAGGCGGCGCCGGCATGTGGGTTCTCTACATGCTAGTCAACCCGCTCACCATGTGGCTCACAGTCGCAACCTTCGTTGGCTATGCCGGCATTTACACCGTCGTCCTGAAACCGGCGACGCCGCAAAACATCGTTATTGGCGGCTTGGCGGGCGCAATGCCGCCGGCATTAGGATGGGCAGCCATCGCAAACGATGTGCCCGCACAGGCGTGGGTCCTGGTGCTTATCATCTTTGTCTGGACTCCGCCGCATTTCTGGAGCCTGGCGCTGTACCGCCGGGACGACTACGCAAAGTCCGGGGTGCCGGTGCTTCCTGTGACCCACGGAATACGGTTTACCTGCCTGAACGTGTTGCTCTACACGATTGCCCTGTTTGCGGCCAGCGTCCTCCCGTTTGCAATCGGCTTGAGCGGCGCCGCCTATCTTGTCGTGGCCATCGCATTGGGCGCCCTGTTCCTGCGCTACACCTTCATGTTGAATCGCCGCTATAGCGACGATCTCGCGCGCAAGATATTCACCTATTCCATCCTCTACCTTTCTTTGCTCTTTGGAGGACTAATGATCGACCACTATCTTCAGCCCGTTTTTCAGCCGGTTTGCCTTCGGTACTGGAGTGAGGCCGATTGCGCCTTGCTTGGCTACGGTGCTGCCGCGGTCCGCGACCAGCAGGCCGCCTTCAGGCAGCAGCAACGGTTTTGACTGGGGCGATCCCTGGCCTGTTTCCGACTGCCATCCCGCCCCAAAGACAAGGGGAGGTAAAGCCGCCCCATTGTGTAAATAGCCAATCCGCTGCCTGATTTAGATTGCCTTCGCACTCAAAGGCCAAATCAACTCGACGCCGTCAGGAAGCCTTGACTTGGCTAACGCGGCTTTCGCATGCGACTCGTCATAATTGTGGCTTTCGGGAAGCGCCGCAATAATGGCATTGGCGGCCTCATCTAACAACCGCGCATCTTCCGGCCCGACCGAAGAAAGGGTCTCATGGGCCATCGGCACCGTAAATGAAAACAACTCCTCGTCTTGGCCGTCCAGGGAAACTGAGGTAGTGAATTGGCGACCAAGCATGGGACGAGACGGCACGAACGACGCAAGATGATAGCCCCGCTGCGCTTGGTCGGAGTATGGAACCAGAGCCCCTAGTTCGAATGCCACTTCACTCTCCGTTCATCAGATCGTTTCATAGTACCGCGAGTTGATTCAGAAGCGTAGCCGCCGCTCAAGGTTCGCCCGGTTTCGCGCTTAATGCCGCAGGGCGTCATGTATTCGATCCGTAGTAGCGCAGTAGGTAATCGACTATGATCTCCCAATGGTCCGAGACCTGGGTGACGCTGGACTGAGTCATCTGATAGCTCGGGGAGCCGAGGTATTATGCGAAAGTCCAGTCGTGACCGGCCACGCCGCCATGTAAAGACCAGGGACGCCAGCCTCGTCCATGGTGGGGATCTGGGGTGCCGCGTCCGACCGCGTCTTGGCAGTGACGGCGTAGGGCCCGACAACATCACCGTAGCCGAGCATCAACCCATTTCACAATCCCATCCAAGGTGCGAAAGTCGTCTACGGAGCGCGCCTGCAACTGCGATCCATTTTCGGCAAACATGCGACTCAAGCTAGCACCGGGACCGAGTTCCAGTACCACGTCGACGCCGCGCTCGGCGGTCGCTTTCATGCAGTCATCCCACCGCACGCATTGGGCGATCTGTGCCGCCAGGGTCGGAGCAATGGTAGATGCCGAAGTGGGACAACCGTCTATACCTGCGAGAACAGGAGCCGCGGTGTCGCGCACAGGGAAGGCTCGCAATGCACGACCAAATCGCTCGGCGGCATCGCGCATTGCGCTCGTGTGGGAAGGCACGGCGACATCGAGCACTTTGCACCAGTGTCCCTGTGTGCTGAGAGCGTGGGCCGCCTGTTCTAGTGCTACACGCAACCCGCCCACGACAAAATGGTCGTCGCCGTTGACTATGGCTATTTCCAAACCGAGTTGTCTGCATAGATCCAATAGCGGCGCTTCCGTCAAGCCTTTCACCGCCATCAATCCCGCACCCTGGGGCGTTGCCAGATCCATCATGGCGGCACGTTGCAGTGCGATCCGCGCGATCTCACGCGCCGTCCAGGCACCAGCACAACCGTACGCGGCGAGCTCCCCGACGCTGTAGCCGATGAACACTTCGGGGACCGGCAGTAGAGCCTGTAGTGCTGCCCATGTTGCCCCCGCCGCACCGCAAATCAAAAGCTGCGCATTCCGGTTGCAGAACAAGTCGTCGTTCTGCTGCGCCACACGCTGCACGTCAAGTTCCAGCGCATCTGAATATTCAGCCAGCCAGCCCGTCCCGGCCGACGATTGGAGGGCCAGCGCAAACATCTGTGGGTGCTGTCCGCCCTGTCCGGGACAAGCGATTGCCAATCCACCCATTTAGTGCCCCATCTCAATGATGTGATCAACGAATAACGTCGCCGCCAGCAGGTCGGCAACGCCGCCTGGACTCAGGTTTCCGGCAACGAACCGCCGATGGATCGACAATGCGCGATCCCGCCAGTCGGAGGCGAGTGCACCGCCCGCAGCCGTGAAAGCGGCAGCCGCGTCTTTGGCGATGCAAAGCCCTACGGGGCCGGCGCGGTGCAGCAGATTGGTGTCGTCGAGAGAGGCCATGATGGCGAAGAAAGCCTGCGTCGACGCTTGCGGTATGCCACCGCCGGCCTGTCTCACCGAAGCCATGGCCGGCAGGCCAATCTGGAACACGTGTGGAAAGCCGGCTGCCGCCTCACCACGCGCGCCACCGACAGCGTAGCGGCGGCAAGCCCGCCCGCCATTGCTGACGCCATCGGTCCAACTATCCTCACGCCGGATCGCCGCCGCCCAAGTGCTTGTCACTATGTCTTGCAACGAGCTAACACGCGGATCTGCATCCAACTTGCCGACCGCCGCGCACAAGATGCCGAGATTGAAAATTGCGCCGCGGTGCGTATTAATGCCACCAGTTGATTTCATCATGCGCGCTTCGGCAGCGATGCCAAGCTGCTGCAGTTCGCCGAAGCTCGCATTACGCGCGCCGGCATGGTAGACCGATGAAAAGTAGTGCCGCAAAGAGAATAAGCTTTTCACAAAGTGCTGCGCTGTCATGTCTGCATGGCTGCCATTGTCCGCCAAGCTCACCAATCCCGGTTTAGGATACAAGCAGAGCTCCTGATACAGCGCGCGAACCGCAGCATTCCTGACTTGACGAGATCGACTTTCACGCCCAGGGCGGTCGGCTTTCCTGTAGGCCAGCTCGATCAACATGCGCGCTCCAACCGCTGGCCTTCCCGCAGGGCTACGGCGGCGACAAACTGGACGCCGCCGGCCGACTTGGCAATCACTAATGCAGGCGCCGAGAGCAACTCGCGCCACGAAACCGCGTTCCTGGGCGCCAGGCACGGGGCCAACGTAAGGTAGCCTGGCGGCTGCGCGCACATCGTCCTGCGCGCGACGAATGAATAACCACAGCGCGCGTTGCGTGACAACACCGAAACTTGGCGGCGGCCGCAACGGTGAAGGGTGGCGACGGAGACCTGCTCCGATAAGCGCACGCGATGCTGGCGTCGCAAAGTTCCACGTGGCATTGGTTGATTGGGCATCTGGCTCAGCTGTCGCAAGTCCGTGCCAAGGATGCGATCCGCGCAGCCGCCGTGCGTCCGCCGCGCTTGGCACCCAAGGCACGCCGCTGGTCGGTTTGCGGCGCCGACACCAGGGCATCGCGAAGGCATCCGTCAAGCGGTCCCGTCCAGATACCCTCCAATGCACCAAGCGCGACGAAGTTGTCCACGCCCGGCCCGAGGATCGCCGAACTGCGGCACAGCTCTTCGAGTTGTTCCAGCGGCAGCTTGGTGATGCGCGCCATGGCCGGCAACGCCATGACACGTATTTGCGCGCCCGGCACGGCATAGGTGGCGTCCGCCAGCATCCCCAACGCCAAAAAGCCACCGCTGACCGCCTCGCTGTACACCACGCTCAATAGCCGGTGTCCGTTGTTGCGCGCCAAGGCAAAACAAGTGGCCAAGTGCGCCAGGTAGGCGTTGTTGCCAACCATCTCGTCGCGCCGCGACAGGCGCTGTCCCTGCGTGTCGACGAGCATCAGGATCGGGCGACCCGGGTGGATGCGAATCACGTCCAGCACAGCGGCCGCCAGTTGCAACGCAACGTCTGCACCGATGGCGGCGTGTCCCGCAGTGCCAATCACGGCGACGCGGGCGCCATCTAGTGTCCCAGAGCCGCACAATACTTCACCGGTCAGGGTCACATCGTGCCCTTCGGGGAACAGCTGCGCGCAAAGTCCTGCCCAATCAAGCATGTCTACTCCTGTCCAGTTTCGCCACCATGTCGATGAAATCGTCGACGGCTGCTAGCGGCACGGCGGCCGCATCAGGTACGCCAAGGGCCGTCCAAATGTCGCTAGCGTCGGCGCGGTCATAGTGCTCTTCGAGGCGTGCGCGGAGTCGCGCATGCTCGGCCTCAACACCAGTCAAGGTTAGCGCGACCGGCTTGCCAAGCAAGGCCGCGGCAGCCTCGCGAAATGCCGCGATGTCGTCGGCCACGATGGTGCTCACATCGCCCATCAGATAGCGGTGTTTGCCGCCCATTGTGCGCCAAACCAGCGCGCGATCACGGGCATCGAACTCCTCCACGCCCTTGGTCGCTTCAATGACTTCCGGGCCGGAGACGGCCAGCCGCCCTTCTTCCGAAACGATCAGGTGATCGCAGCATTTGGCGACGATGCCCAAGCCGCCGTAGCAGCCATTCGAACCGCCGATCAGCCCGATCACCGGCACGCCAGCCGTGCGGACTTCAAAGATTGCACGCTGGATTTCTGAAATCGCGGTCAAGCCAGCATTTGCTTCATGGAGGCGCACGCCGCCCGTATCGAGCAGCAGCAGTACCGCCGCTGGACGCTCGTCAAGTGCCCGCTCCAGCAGGCCGGTGATCTTGGCGCCGTGCACTTCGCCCACAGAGCCGCCCATGAAGGCCGGTTCCTGTGAGGCGATCAGCACCTCGGCCCCGGCCAGGACGCCACGACCGATCACCACGCCATCGTCGAACGCGACCGGCTGACCGAGCGCGCGCAAGTGTGGACTGGTATGGCGCTCATGCGGCGGCAGAAACTCCCTGAAGCTGCCACCGTCGAGTAGTCCGACAATCCGCTGACGCGCATTACGCTCAAGGAAACTGGCGCTGTGCGCGTGAATGGCAGGCCGCCCGTTCATGCAGCACCGACGCGTAATTCCGCCACCGCCTGCATCAGGCGCAGCCCGACTACTGCAGGGGTTGCGCCGGCATCGTTTATGGTCACCACCAAGTTGGCTAAGCGGTACCGCTCAGCGAAATTGCTAGTCACCGCGGCCCAGGTGTCCTCGAACCCGTGTACCGATGTGGAGACGATGAAGCGAACCTTGTCCCCCAACTCGGCCTGTTCAAACAATACTTCCAGATTGCCTGATCCGACCACACCGACCAAGCCGGCGCCGATCATGCGGTCCGGGGAAGGAAACGGCCCCATTTCAAAGCTTAATGTCTGCATAAAAATCCTACCAGTTGCGAAATCTGTTGGGGGGTTGATAAAGACCGCCGGACCAGCGTACCAGGTCCTTCATGGAGCGCGCCGCAAGAAGGTCGCGGGTCGCCAGCGACGGGTCGACTCCGATATCCTCGGGCCGCTGGATGATGCCGCGCGCGCGGAGCTCTGCCACCATGCGAACATTGCGCGCCAGCCCAACCGGCGTGTAACCGGCGACGCCGCGAATCGCCTGTTCCCGCTCGGCCATCGTCGCACAGCAATGCAGGTGGGCGATGCCTTCTTCCGTCACCAGGTGGGTCACATCGTCGCCGTAGACCATCACAGGCGGCAGATCGAGTTTGAGCTCGTCCATCAGCTGCCAGGCATCGAGCCGCTCGGTGAATGCAGGCTGCATCTTGTCCCTAAAGGTCTCCACCATCTGCACTACCAGTTTGCGCCCGCGTGGCATCTGCGCTCCGCTGGCCTCGGCCGCCTCCTGGCCCGCTTTCAGCCACGCGTAGCTGGCGTGGCGTCGCGCCCGTGACTCGGAACCGAAGTTCGGCGCGCCGCCGAAGCCGGTGATGCGGTTTAGCGTGGCAGTCGAGCTGTTGCCCTGTACGTCAATCTGCAAGGTGGAGCCGATGAACAGGTCGGCATAATGGCCGGCGATCTGGCACAGCGTCCGGTTCGAGCGCATGCTTCCGTCAGGGCCGTTGAAAAAGACGTCCGGCCGGGCATGGACATATTCCTCCATCCCGACCTCCGAGCCGGCGCAGTGAATCCCCTTGACGAAGCCCGATTCGATCGCCGGAATTAGAGTCGGACAGGGGTTCATGGTCAGATAGGTGCAGATTTGCCCGCGAAGCCCAAGCGATTCCGCATAGGTCGGCAGCAGCAGTTCGATCGCCGCCGTGTCAAAGCCGATGCCGTGATTGAGCCGGTTGACACGGTACCGCGCGTACAGACCCTTTATGACCATCATCGCCATCAGGATTTGGGTCTCGCTGATCTGAGCCGGGTCGCGGGTGAAGATCGGCTCGATGTAGTGCGGTTTCGGCGCTACTACTACGTACGACACCCAGTCACCCGGCACGTCGACGCGTGGCACAACATCGACCATTTCATTGACCTGGGCGATCAGGATCCCGTTCTTGAACGCGGTCGCCTCGGCAATAGTCGGAGTGTCTTCGGTATTCGGCCCAGTGTAGAGGTTACCGTTGCGGTCTGCGCTTTGTGCGGCGATGAACGACACGCGCGGCGTCAGGTCCATGAAATAGCGCGCGTATAGCTCGAGGTAGGTGTGGATTGCGCCGACCTGGATTTTGCCGGCCTTGATAAGTCGTGCCAGCCGCACGCCCTGCTCGCCCGAATAGCAAAAATCGAGCGTGCGAGCGATGCCGCGCTCGAAAACGTCGAGCTGCGTCGGCAAAGCTATGTTCGACTGGATGATGTGCAAATCATGTACTAGTGCAGGGTCGAGGCGCGCCAATTCCTGCGCCAGGAAATCGGCATGCTTTTGGTTGTTCCCCTCGACGCAGACACGGTCGCCGGGCTCAATCACCGCGTGCAGCAAAGATTGCATGCTGGCGGCGCCGACCAGTTTGCCGTTGGCGTGCGCTGCCCCACGGTTCAAGCGGGCGCGCGTGTTTTGCGCCAGTGTGTCCCATGGCAGCTGCTCGGGCACGTTGCGGGGCTCCGAAGGATGAAGTTCGGTTGAAATGCCATTTGCGGCGCTCATCATGAGGACATCACGCTTTCTGCCTGAGCCGTCATCCGCGGACCGTCGATGGTGACGCGCTCGTCAATCGTGCGGAAGCGCGAAATGAGCGGGCGCAGTTGCCTCTTAACCTGCGACTCCGCATAGCCGCCAAACAGGCGGCCGAGCAGGCCTCGCCGCAAGTCCGAACGGCCCATCACCCAGTCGGCAATCCGAAACGTCAAGTTCATGTTGTACTTCATTATGATGCCCTTATTGTGGTGAAGCCGTATGCTCGCTTCAGATGATATTGGAGAAGCGCATTTAAATGCGGACCAGTTCTTGTGCACGTGGCAGCAGTAGTGGAACGTCTCGTAGACCAGGTACTGCCCCACCACGGTTGCGAACAGCGCAAAGACGGCATTCGAATCAATCACGCTGGACATAAGCCATGCCAGCGTGCCGCCAGATACACCCATGGCGAGTAGCACCCGCCATGGAAGGAACGTGCTGCGAAATTCACGCGTGGTGTAGATGGTCGCCGCTTCGATCGGCCGCTATTCGTTTGACGCCCTACAGGGCGGGGCCAGTCGCCAGCACTGGCGGCCGCAAGCCTTCCGGCGGCCCGGATGCTGCGGACGCGAGGCGCGCCCGCAAAGGTTTCAACGCGAACATGGCAATCAGGGCTGCGAAGATATTCAGGCCGCCGGCGATGAAGAAGACGAGTTCCCAGTTGCCGGTCCTTGCAACCAGTACGCTCGCGAGCGGCACAAGCAGCACGGCGACGCCCTTGCTTGTATATAGCAGTCCCGTGATCGACGTCGCATAGCGCGACCCGAAGGCGTCGATGGCAGTCGCCGGGACCAGGGTGGTGATCTCTCCCCATGCGAAAAACACGCCTGCAGTGAGCAGCACGAACAGGAGCGGATCGTGGCCAAACTGCACCAGCGCCAGTATCCCTAGGCCTTCCAGCATAAATGCGATGAACATCGTCAGTTCACGCCCGATGTTGTCGGACACCCAGCCGAAGAAGGGACGGCAAATGCCGTTCATGATGCGGTCCAGCGTCAGTGCGAACGACAGCGCCGGAAGCGTAATGCCGAGCAGCGACACGGGGATTTTGTCGACATGGTAATCACGCGCGATCGGGCCAAGCTGGGCGACGGCGATCAGGCCGCCGGCCAGAACAACCGTCGAAATGATATAGAGCAACCAGAACACTGGTTGGCTGAGTACCTCCATCGGGCGAAACTGGCGCTGCGCAGACTGAACCTTGCTGCGCCCCGCATTGAGCAACGCAAGCGGGGGCGCTACCAGGAAAAAGGACAGCACGATGATCACTGCACCCTGCGCCAGGCCAAACGAAAAAAACGCCGATTGATAGCCGCTCGCTTCGATCATGCGGGCGATCGGCACAACTGTCAGCGCCGAGCCGGCGCCAAAGCCTGCAGATATCAGACCGACTGCCAGACCGCGCCGGTCAGGAAACCATTTCAGCGCGTTGCCAATACAGGTTGCGTACACGCTGCCCGCACCGATGCCTCCAATGACAGCCGACAGGTAGAACATCGGCAGGCTGCTGGCCATTGAGTTGAGGTACCACGACAGTCCGACCATCACGCCGCCTGCCAAGCAAACTCTCTTGGGGCCAATGCGGTCGATAATCCATCCTTCGAACGGCAGCAACCAGGTTTCCACCAGCACGAATATGGTGAATGCGATTTGAATCTCGGCTTTAGACCAGCCGAACTTCTCGTGGATTGGCAGCACAAACAGGGTCCATCCGTATTGCAAATTCGCAATCATCGACATGCAAACGACGCCGATTGCAACCTGCCACCAACGGCTGTGTCCGCCCGCTTCAAGGCCCACCAGTGCAGGCTTATCCATCGACTTCATGTTGTGTCTCCAATTTTAATGTAAGGCCCGGCCCGGTTGGGCAGATGTCGCCCCACCAGTCGTGTCCTCGGTTTATAAACAACAAGACCCCAGCAGGGGAATCAGGAAGGAAGCCGCAAAAAGGCCGGGCTGTGCGCCCACAGTCATGAGGTATCCGGCTGGAGCGGGCCGCATTGCACGCGGTGCGGCATCGTCGGTCGCGGGCTGCGGTTCCGTCTTCGGCAAATGGAACTAACCCTGCGACGCGCACGGTGCCCCTCGATCTTCGGCCGGGCCGCTCAAGGACCCGACGGCGAATCCGCACAATATGGACGAGCATCAGTGGTTCAACATTGGCGTGCTGCCGGCGCCCATACCGAGGGGCTCATTGGACCCACCGGGCCGCCGGATATTTCTGCAAACACCCGTAAATTGAGAGTCGAGATTCGTCGGAAGCAGCCGTTCCGAGCTTTGTTTGACGCTGCAGCATAGCCCCGCCTCTAGCAAAATGTCCATTCGGTCCAGCCTTCTACAGTGACCTCACCATCCAACTGAAATATCAGCTGCATACAGGAAAGGTATTGTAGTCGAAGTGGAAAGTCAAGCGCTTACCGGAGGGGCCGAACCGGGCGGGGCGACCGGTCATAGTGGGAATGCGGGGCCGTGGCCAAAGAGAGATGTATTGGCAATGATAGGAGGCCAATCGTCGAGCATGCCGAAACAGGCGAGAGAAGCCACAGGCATTCAGGGAATCGCTGCGGTTGCAGGCCGCGGGTATTTCAACGGGGCGAAGAAATTCGCGCATGTGACCGGACGGGCATTGCCGCGTACGCTCCTATGTACTGGCTTATAACTTCAAACGGCTCATCAGCATCATGGGCAGCGGGTTGATCGTGAAGGGAGCCGGGGCCTAACAGCCCATTGGCGCGGAACCGTCGCTCCCGATTCCACTACGGCAGTTGGAGATTTCGGCCCTTGTTCTCACTTGAGTCCTTGCCTCGTTTACCGCAATTCGTGTTGGCGTCGGACCGTACATCAACCTGAATACACGTCGGTCCCTGAACGGCACTCGCAAGTCGAGTATGTTCCGCGCAGTCAAAGGAGCCTTGGGGGGCGGCTGGTGAATCGCTATTGCAGCAACGCCTACGCACCCTTGGCACGGCCTGATTCATCGTGGGAAGGTCGTAGATCCCCTCGCCTGTCGCCTAGAATATTGCGCAAGCCCACAACGTCGATGCCGGTCAGTTCGTGAATCCATATCAGCATGGCCGGATCGACCGGCCTTCGCATGCATCGGATATCGTCGACGACAGACGGCGAGACTTGTAATGCTTCGGCCAGTGCGACATCTGAATCCAATCCCAGGCGATCGAGTATTGAATCAAGCAGGTGCTCCGGGTCGTACGCTTCGTAATCCGTGTGTTCGGAATGAACATCGTCACGGTCAGCCATGGCGTTCTCTCTCAGCATTAAATGGTTTCCTCCCTGCTCTTCATGCTACGTCACCAAGAATAAACTTCAAGGCGGAGCGAACAGGCGGTTGTCCTGTCAGTAGAACTGATCGGATCGGACAAAGACTGCCGACTGGCCAGCCTCTCGGATCGCAGAAAAAAGCATGGCCTGGCATGTCGACAGGAAAGGCCCCACGGGGGAAGCAAGCCCAAGCTTTCCCGTCGTTAGATCGAGCACTATACGGAAGCGCGGCGAACAGAGTTACTTCACTCGGCTAGCGATGAACTGACTCGAAAAGCACATACCGGGGACTAGCGTTAGCGCCCCTCCCTGTCAAAGCTCCACCGTCACCGAGACGCGCGCTCTTGACACGCACAAGAACATCCGATCCTGGCGTGCCGAGACGCTCAGCACGGAATCGCGATGAATGATCGTGCCTTCCCTATATCCGCATTCGCATGATCCGCAGACGCCGAGTTCACATGAAGACTGGACGATGAATCCCCGGCTTCGCAGTACGTCGAGAGCAGACTTGTCGGCGGGAACGCGCAATACCTCTCCAGTGGAAGCGATTTTTATGTCGAACGGTTCCGGCTTGAAGTTTTCATCGAGCGTTGCCGCAAAAACCTCGAAGTGGATTTGTGCTTCGGGCCAATTGACGGTTGCCTCACGAACCGCATTAACCAGGTTTGCCGGTCCGCAGCAGTAGACGTGTGTTCCCTTTACCGGTTCGCCAATAGATGCCACATTGAAGCGCATACCCTGGTCGCCCGCCCACACGCGCAGTTGCTTGTCGCTACAGACGGCATCCACCGTGCCAAGAAGTGGCGCATCGGACGTGGATCGCACGCAGTATTCCAAAGTGAATGGCTCGCCTGCCGGTAATATCGGTCGACACGGCAATAACGCATGTTTCATGCCACGAAGCATTTCCACTAGAATGCTTCATCGATTTCTGATTTGTTCTGTTCGCTTGAATAGGCTCCTCCAAACACGATGCGAGAGCGGTACGCGGCGATTGATGTGAACAAGAGGATTTTTGTGGACGGGGCCAGTAATAACCGGTGGCAGTGTCACCTTATGCTTCGACTTGAATGGCTAAACGGCGACAGTTAGGCATTTAATCGAAACTGATGTATCGCTATAAAAGCATTGCGCCAACTCAAGGCATCCGCCGGGGCTAAGCACAATATCGACGTCGGGCTCGGTTGCTCGTGGAGAAAAAGATGAGACTGCTGCACCCTGCCATCATGGCTTTCGGCTTCCCTCTTTTTCTTGCAGCTTGCGGTGCGCTGGCGCCAGACAATGCCGCCAAGCCGGCGCAAAGCGCTGCCAGCGTCGATCGGATCTATGCGATCAACTGCGGAGAGAACCACGCCAAGGATCTCTCGGCCTGGACGACACCCGCAGATAGCGGCAAACCTCATGTGTTCAGCAACAACTGCTACCTGATCAAGCATCGCGCCGACTGGTTGCTCTGGGACAGCGGCAACCCCGACCGCATCGCGGCTATGCCGGGCGGGCTTCGCAATCCGCGCGGCACGTCCATCGCGTTCATGAAGAAGCCGCTGGTCGATTCGTTGAGGGAGATTGGCGTCGCTCCGGCGGATATCCGGTATTTCGCCATGTCGCACTCGCATGGCGATCATTCGGGCAATGCGAATCTGTTCGCGGCCTCGACCATCTACATGCAGAGCGCCGAATACGACGCGGTTTTTGGATCCGAGCCGCAGAAATATAACTTCATGCCTGCCAACTTCGAGAAGCTGCGTGACGCAAAGATCGTCAAGCTCAATGGCGACCACGACGTCTTCGGCGACGGCTCAGTGCTCATCAAGCCCACGCCCGGTCACACGCCGGGGCATCAATCGCTTCTGGTCCGTCTGCCGAAAGCCGGCCCCGTTCTCCTGTCCGGCGATGCCGTTCATCTGAAGTCGAACTGGGACAACAAGCGCGTCCCCTCAATCAACTACAACGCCGATCAAAGCACCCGTTCCATGGATGCCATGGATTCATTAATTAAGGCCACCGGGGCCAAACTGTGGATCAATCACGATTTTGAGCAAAGCGCCGCGATTCCAAAGTCGCCGGCCTTTATCGAATAGTCGCCTGCTTGCTTAACTTCTGATTCCGTTCGCATGGCGCGTCGGAACAGCAGATCACCGCAGATCGGAGGCCTTGATGCACCGCCGTCAATTCCTGGGTCGGGCCGGAAAAGCCGTCTCCATGGCCGTGCTTGGCGCCTGTTCTGCCCGCATTGCCTCCGCGGCCGACTTCGCTGCGCCGAGTCTCGAGCAGAAGCTGGCAGAATTCGCACTGAGCCTTCGCTATGAAGACCTCCCCGTGGAAGTCGTGGCCGCAGTGAAGCGCAGTGTTCTGGACACCCTCGCCTGTGCCTTTGGAGCGGTCGGATCAGAGGCCGCCACAATCGCTGAATCGACCATTCGGCACACCTTTGGCACCGGGCAGGCAGCCACCGTAATTGGCAACCCGCGCCGCGCGTCGATCGAAGGCGCTGTCTTCGTCAACGGTGTCCTCGTGCGCTCACTCGACCTCAACGACACCTACCTTGGGACCGAACCACTTCACCCAAGCGAGCTCCTTCCCATCGCGCTGGCAATCGGTGAGGACGGCAGGCACAGTGGTCGCGACTTCATCGCAGCCCTCGCTGTCGGCTACGAAGCCAGCATGCGCATCACGGATGCCGTCTCCTTCATGCAGCGGGGCTTCCATCCACTTTGCTCGGCCGCCTATGCGGCTCCCCTGATAGCCGGCCGCCTGTGGGGGCTCAAGGCACCTGCCCTCGCCAACGCGGTTGGGTTGTCAGCCGCGCGCGGCTACACCTCCTTCGTCATCAACAGTGGGGCCATCAGCATGATGAAGGCGATGGGCTTTGGCGCGGGTGCGGTAGATGCCCTGTTCATGACAAGGCTCGCCGCCAATGGCTTCACTGGCCCCGCCGGCACGCTCGAATGGTTTGCTGCACGGGCAAATCCAGGTCAGGCGCAGGGTCAGGCGCCCTCCCCCGTCGTTGTCGATCTGGACCCCGGGCATTACCGGCTTCCCAAAGTGGCATTAAAGCGCTTTCCGATCCAGATCGAGCTCGCGGCGGTAGCGGAGGCCGGAAGCTTGCTTGCACCACGCATCCGTGGCCGCGGCCCGCAGGTCCGTGCCATCACTGTGGAGACCTATCCCGGCATTATTGAGCGCGTTGCCGACGCGGCGAAATTCAAGCCGCAGACCCGCGGCACCGCCGACCACAGTCTGCCGGTCTGCCTCGCCATGGCGTTGCTGGACGGTGACGTGACGCTGGCACAGTTCGACCGGAACCGCTGGCGCGACCGGGATGTGACGGAGTTGGTGCAGAAGACTACGGTCAAGCAAAGTGCACCTCTCATGGCAAAACTGCCCAAGGGACGCGGTGCAAGTGTCGAAGTCGCCTTAGCGGATGGAACGACGCTGCGCGAGACGGTTGAGGTACCGGAGGGCGACCCGCAACGGCCTCTGTCGCGAGCCTCGCTGCAGAACAAGTTCACCAATGCCGCTGTCCCGGTCATTGGCGCTGAGCGGGCGCGGCAGGTTCTCTCGCAGATTGACACGCTTGAGACGCTCTCAGATATCGGCGAGCTCGCACGTGCCCTGAACAGGTCCGCCTGATGATCATGAACCGGTGTAGCCGTCCGGTTTGGAAGCGGTCGCTACGTGGTACCGACACGGCGCTTTCGCCAGGCTTGTCATCGACTTCCGCGAGGAATCTCGTCGACCACCACCGACAGCCTAAGTCGGTGGGCCACCGTTGATCGCGAAATGCGGACCAGGCTACGGCAAGAAGTCAATGGCCGGCGGAGTCGCCGCGACGAGTGGATTCGAACAGGAACCAGGTGCGTCGTTCACTCTCATCGATCCAGACTTCAATCAAGCTGGCCGATGCGATGTCCTTGCCACTGGAACAAAGATCGTGGACCTCGCGCAGGCGCGTGACGAGTGCCTTATTGTCGTCGCATAGCTCCGCAAGCATGTCGATGGGCTCGACGTATTTGGCATCATTGTCGAGCACGCGTTGCGAACGCGAAATGTGGCCAATCGACCGGAGCGTGCCTTCTCCAAGCTTGCGAATGCGCTCGGCCAAAGGGTCCGTCATGGCGAAAAGCTGCACACCTTGCTCGTCGAGCATCAAATGGTAATCACGGAAATGCGGCCCGCTCATATGCCAGTGGAAATTCTTGGTTTTGAGGTAGAGCGCAAACACGTCGGCCAGTATTGCGTTCATGGCCCCGGCAATGTCTTTGGTCGCGCTTGCCGTCAGATCGGTGGGAGTGTGTAGCGGAGCCTGCCTGTGCTCCGCCGCTTGCGACGCGTCGCCGGATTTTTTCATGGGACCATCCTTCATTAAGAGACGTTCTTCCTGAACGCAAGAGGGGTACGCAAATGCCTTCACGACCGGAAAACATTCGCCCCAGTGAGGGATTTTTTCTGATCGGACGTTCCATGAGAGTCATCGAACTCGCCCGGGTTCCTTGATCTCATGACGCAGATTCGTTTTCCATCGAGAGTCCAACGCAGTGGCCCATGGGGCGGTGAAGCGACGAATCTCAGAAAAATGACTGTCGCGACTGCAATTCCTTAAGTGGCGTCGTGTTTGTCCTGGCTCGCCGGATCACATGGCCTGCCTGATCAAACTGGATCCGGCTTGATCAGCAACAAGCTCATGTTGCGCGCTCTGGAACTACTCGAGTTGAAGTGCCGCGCACTGCACCGTGCGCGTGCTCGACAAGGTGTCGTCATCTTCCACGCAAAAAACATTGGATCGCCTTGCCAGCCAGGTCTAGTCCAGTGTGCTCCGGTAGCGACCCAGCGCGACACCTCCAGCCACCAGCATGAACAAGCCGATCGGCCAAAGATTGGGAGCGATCTCCGCGAACTGGTTGCCCTTCAAAAGAATGCCGCGCACGATGCGCAGGAAATGCGTCAGCGGCAGCAACTCGCCGATTGCCTGAGCCCACACCGGCATGCCACGGAATGGGAACATGAAGCCGGAAAGCAGCAGCGAGGGCAGGAAGAAAAAGAAGGTCAACTGCATGGCCTGCATCTGGTTTTTTGCGATAGTCGAAAAGGTAAAGCCCACCGCCAGATTCGCCGCCATGAATAACACCAGCGCGAACGACAGCAATGCCAGGCTACCGACCATGGGCACGTCGAACAGAAGGCGCGCCGCGCCGAGAATGACGATGACTTGACCGTAGCCGATCAAGATATAAGGCGCAATTTTTCCGACCATTACCTCAATCGGCCGGGCCGGTGTGGCGAGCAGGTTTTCCATGGTGCCGCGCTCGCGTTCGCGGGTCATCGCGAGACCGGTCATCATGACCATGGTCATCGTCAAGATTACACCGATCAGGCCAGGGACAATGTTATAGCGCGTAAGACCTTCCGGGTTGTACCGGCGTTGCACTCGCACCTCAAAGGCCGCATCGGTCGGCAACAGACGCGACAGCGGTCCGGTCAGGTCACGCGACAGTGCCTGACGGCTGATGCTGTTGATGGCGGCCAGTGCATTTCCTGCCGCGGCCGGATCGGTGGCGTCGGCGGCAAAAAGCATCGACGGATGCTCGCCACGAATCAGGCGGCGCGAAAAATCCGCGGGGATGACGAGCACGAACTGCACCTGTCCTTCCGCAAGCAACCGGTCCGCCTCGCTCTCGCTGCGGGGGCGATTTGTGACACGAAAATACTGGGAATTTTCAAGGGCAGCGATGAAGCTTCGGGAGAACTCGCTTTCGTCCGCAATTACCGCTGCCAGGGGAAGGTGCTTCGGATCGGTATTGATGGCAAAGCCGAACAGAATCAGTTGGGCTATTGGCACCGCCACCATCATCGCAAAGGTGAGGCGATCGCGCCGTATCTGGCGAAACTCCTTGAGCAGGATCGCAAGAAGGCGCGACCATCTCATCTGTCGGCCTCCTGATAATTGTCCTTCGCGCCCAGCATGAGCGCGATAAAAACATCTTCCAGATTTGCGTCGACTTTCTTGACGCTCATGTCACCGCCGGAATGTGCTGCGAGCGCGGCATCGAGTTCCTTCCAGTTGCCCGCGCCGACATGCAGCGTCGTGCCGAAGGAAGCCACGGTCTTTATACGCGGATCGGCGCGCAGTGCCTTGGCCAGTCCCGGCAATCCCGCGCCACTGATCTCACAGGTCGCCAGCCCGCTTTTTGCGATTAGCTCGGCCCCGGTACCTTGCGCCAGGAGGCGGCCGTAGGAAATGTAGGCGAGCTCATGGCACCGTTCGGCTTCGTCCATGTAGTGGGTCGAGACCAGAACCGTCAGGCCCGCAGCGGCGAGTTCGTGCAACTGATCCCAGAAGTCGCGTCGCGCTTTTGGGTCGACGCCAGCGGTGGGCTCGTCAAGAAGCAGAAGTTCGGGTTCGTGCAACAGGCATGCGGCCAACGCCAGACGCTGCTTCCAGCCACCCGACAAAGCGCCCGCCAGTTGGCGGCGGCGCGTTTCCAGTCCAAGTTGCTGCAAAGTTGCTTTCACCTTGGCGCGGCGGTCAGATACTTCATACACGCGCGCAATGAAGTCGAGATTTTCTTCGATGCTCAGATCTTCGTAGAGTCCGAACTTCTGCGTCATGTAACCGACCCTGCTCTTGATCAATTGCGGCTGGCGGCGAATATCGTAGCCAAGGCAGGTGCCTTCGCCTTCATCGGGAGTCAAGAGCCCGCACAACATGCGGATCGTGGTTGTCTTGCCGCTGCCGTTCGGCCCGAGGAAGCCGTAGATGCGCCCTTTCGCAACTTGCATGTCGAAGTGATCGACGACTGTCCGACCGCCGTAGCGTTTTGTCAGGCCGCGAACATTAATGATCGGCTCGGCGTCGGCCATCATCACTGCTTCGTTCTTGAGGCGTCAACTGTCTTGGCGAGTCGCATCTCCAACGGCTGACCTGGATGCAGGCGGCGCGCATTCTCGACCGATGGCCGTGCTTCGATCATGAAAACGAGGGTCGACCGGTTTTCCTTGCTGTAGATAAGCGGCGAAGTATATTCAGCTTCGGCTGCGATATAGCTGACGGTCGCGGGAATCGGCGCGCCGCAGTTATCGCAAGTCAGAACGATGTCCGCGCCCAGCGCCATGGTACCCAGCACCGTTTCCGGTACGAAGAAACGAACCTTGATATTTTCCGGTGGCAGCAGGCTGATGACGGGACTGCCTGCGGGTACCAGTTCGCCTTCTCGATACAGCACGTCCGCGACATAGGCTGCCACGGGAATATTTTGCGATTTCTGATCAAGCTTCCAGTCGGCCTGCGCCAGCTGTGCCTGCGCGGCTTTAACATCCTGTTCGGCCGCGGCTATTTCATCAGTCCGGGCACCGAGGCGGGCGACCCGCAATTGCGCGCTGAGCTCTGCCACGCGCGCCCGGTCGCGATCTGCTGCACTACGTGCCTCATCAAGGCGGGCCGGGGAAACGAACCTCGCGGCGACCAGTTCCTTTTGTCGCGTAAAGTCGCGCAGACTTGACCTATATGCTGCTTCGGCCTGGGCGAGTTGCGCCTGCGCGGCGGATATCTCGTCAGGTCGTTTGCTTTTGCTGAGGTTGGCGAGCTGCGAGCGGGCGTGCTCGACGCGGAAGTTCGCCTCTTCGCGTCCGGCGCGTTCGCTCGCCTGTTCAAGGGCAAATGCTGGCGCGTTG
>JAQGMR010000009.1 GCA_028292265.1 Herminiimonas sp. | reverse complement strand
AATAGTGCAGCACGGCCGGCACGATTCCCGCCGCCCCATTGGTAGGCGCAGTGACAACGCGGCCGCCAGCGGCGTTTTCCTCGTTGACGGCTAGCGCGTAGAGGTTGATCCAGTCCATCACTTGCAGTGGATCCTTTACGGCCGTGTCCGGCTGCGCCGTCAGCGCGCGGTATAACTCCGCAGCGCGACGCTTGACCTTGAAGCCACCGGGCAGGATCCCCTCGGTCGTAATGCCGCGTTGCACGCAGGCCTGCATGACGTCCCAGATCCGCAGCAGGCCAGTCCGTACCGCCTCCGGATCGCGCCATGCCTGCTCGTTGTGCCACATCAATTTGGCAATGCTCAGGCCGCTCTCGCGACAACGCAGCAGCAGCTCGTCACCGCTTGAGAACGGGAAAGGCACGCGTTGCGGATCAGCGGCCAGCGCAGGTTGGCCTTGCGCATCCTGGGTGACGACGAAGCCGCCGCCGACCGAGTAATAGGTTTTGTTCATCAGCACGCCACCGTCGGCGTCGAAGGCGGTCAGCACCATGCCATTTGGGTGAAAAGGCAAGCTCTGGCGCATGAACGCAAGGTCTTTGCGTTCGTCGAACGCAACCGGATGCTCTCCAAGCAAGCGCAGAGTTTTCGTTTCCCGTATCTGCAGGAGCCGCGGCGCGATAATGTCCGGGTCGATGTGGTCCGGCTCTTCGCCTTCGAGTCCTAGCAGTACGGCCTTGTCGCTGCCGTGGCCCTTGCCGGTGGCGCCGAGCGAGCCAAAGAGTTCGCAACGAACCCGGTGTACCGACGCTAACGAGCCGCTCTCCCGCAGTGTCATCACGAACAGATGTGCCGCGCGCATCGGCCCGACGGTGTGCGAGCTACTCGGCCCGATGCCGATTTTGAAAAGATCAAACGTACTCAGTGACATGACGTGCTCGTTCAGCCGTACACCGGGAAGGCGGCGGTCAGCTTGGCTACTTTGGCGCGTACCTCGCTTGTTTGCCTTTCATCGTCCGGTTGGTCGAGCAAGTCGGCGATGAGGTGTCCGACCTGGCGCGCCTCGGTCTCTTTGAATCCACGTGACGTCATGGCCGGGGAGCCGAGGCGGACCCCACTGGTCACCATCGGTTTCTCAGGATCGTTGGGAATGGCGTTCTTGTTGACAGTGATGTTGGCGCGACCGAGCACGGCCTCGGCAGCCTTGCCGGTCATGCCCTTGGCGCGGAGGTCCACGAGCATCACATGGCTTTCCGTGCGGCCGGAGACGATGCGCAAGCCACGCTCGATCAGCGTTTCGGCCAGTGCTGCGGCGTTCTTCACTACCTGCTGCTGGTAAGTCTTGAATTCGGGCGCAAGCGCCTCCTTGAAGGCAACCGCCTTGGCCGCGATCACATGCATCAGCGGGCCGCCCTGCAGGCCGGGAAAAATCGCGCTGTTGATCGCCTTCTCGTGCTCGGGGCGCATCAGGATGATGCCGCCGCGCGGGCCACGAAGGCTTTTGTGCGTGGTGCTGGTCACAATATCGGCGTGCGGAATTGGGTTGGGGTATTCACCGGCCGCAATCAAGCCGGCGTAGTGCGCCATGTCCACCATGAGCAATGCGTCGACGTCCTTGGCAACCTTCGCGAAACGCTCGAAATCTATGCGGAGCGCGTAGGCCGAGGCACCTGCGATAATGATTTTGGGACGGCACTCACGAGCCTTGCGCTCCATCGAGTCGTAATCGATTTCTTCCTTGTCGTTCAAGCCGTAGCTGACCGGGCTAAACCACTTGCCACTCATGTTCAAAGCCATGCCATGCGAGAGGTGGCCACCTTCGGCGAGGTTCATTCCCATGAAGGTATCACCAGGCTTCATGAAGGCCATGAACACGGCTTCGTTGGCCTGAGCGCCGGAATGTGCCTGCACGTTGGCCGCCCATCCATGGCGGTCGGCGCCGAACAGCTGTTTGACCCTGTCAATGGCAAGCTGTTCAGCCAGGTCCACAAATTCGCAGCCGCCGTAATAGCGCCTGCCCGGATAGCCTTCCGCATACTTGTTGGTGAGTTGGCTCCCCTGAGCGGCCATCACGGCCGGCGAAGTGTAGTTCTCGCTGGCGATAAGTTCTATGTGCTGCTCCTGGCGCCGGTGTTCCCCCTGGATTACGGCCCACAGGTCGGGATCGACCGCTTCGAGAGTCTGCTGGCTGTAGCTGAACATGGCATAGGTCCGGTTGAGATGTGAAACGAATCTTCGCCGCCAATGGCTATAAGTGCAGTGCGGATTGCGAATAAATATAAAGATTGCGACATGTGGGCTCGGCTTCCGGACCGCCGTCATTTGTTATCGGTTGGCCGAATCCTGTTGCTGGCGCGACCGTCGCGCGGCGGGAATGTACAGAGCCTTCGTCCCAGCTCGTTACACGGGACCGAGCTTGAGCAAGCTCCAATACCAGCAGCCCAATGGGCGCGCCGAGACGCACCGCAAGTTCCCCTGGAGTCTTAACAGGACCTCATGCGGCGATGAGGTCCTCTGTGTCAAGAACTGTAACGTGCGTGGAAGGTTCCGCTACATCCGAAAGCGAATCGCCAGCGGAGGGCGAGCACAGTGGGCAGCGGGCTTCGACTGGCGAAAGCGGTCGCCGCAAGCAGGAGGGAGAACCTATGCAACCTTCAATTTCGGTTCTACTGAAAATACGCAGTGCGAGTGGCCTTCGGCGGCACATTGCGTTTCGCGGCTAGTCGTCATGGTGCTGCGGCCGTTATTGGCGCCGACCCAATCCATGGCCCCAGAGAACCAGCCGGAAAACATGTAGCACAGCTTGCCTTTGGCTTCAGGCTGCGCCAGCACAAAGACCGAATGGTTCAGGGTAATACGGGCATGGCCGGTTTCAGCGTCGGCAGATTCAAACGCCAATAGCCCCCAGCCGCGTTGGGATAGCCGCTTCAGATAATGTTCAAAGACGGCTATGCCCGACAGACCATGGGTCGCAGCTTCTTTATCGCACCAGAAATAAGCCGACTTGTAGCCGGCATCGTATAGCTGCTGCGCATATCGCTCGCGTCCTAACGCTTCTTCAACGGCGACATGGTTGTTAACAAAGAAATGGCGTGGCACATACAACATCGGCAAGTTGTCTGTCGTCCATACACCAGTGCTGTCATCGATTTCAATCGGTAATTGGGGAATCATGGAATGTCTCTTCTATGGACGTACGGGTGATATGTCGCGGTTGATGTTTGATGACAGGAGCGTTTCACACTACGTCCCACACTTCGCCGAACACACGCAGCCAGTTCATGCCCAAGACCTTGCGTATGCGCGGCTCCGTCCAGCCAGCTTTTTCCATCGCTGCCGTCAAATTCGGAAATTCGCCGATGGTTCGGATTCCCAACGGATTCAGTACCGTCCCGAAGCTGGTAAGTTTCCGATACTGCCCCTTGTCATGCGTGATCCAGTCGAAAAAACCTTTATCGTAACCTTGCGTGAAGTCGGTGCCGACACCGACGCAATCATCGCCTACCAGGTTGATCACGTAATCGATCGCTTCCACGTAGTCGTCCACCGTGGCCTCGATGCCGCGCTTCAGGAACGGCGGGAACATCGTCACACCGATGAAGCCGCCATGGTCGGCGATAAAGCGCAACTGCTCATCGCTCTTGTTGCGGGCATGCGGCTTCAAGCCGGACGGCAAGCAGTGCGAATAGCACACGGGCTTTTTCGATTCTAGAATCGCCTCTTCAGACGTATTGCCGCCGACATGCGATAAATCGACCATGATGCCGACTCGGTTCATTTCGCCGATGACTTCTCTGCCGAATCCAGACAGGCCGCCATCACGCTCATAACAGCCGGTGCCGATCAAATTTTGCGTGTTGTAGCAAAGCTGCACGACGCGCACACCCATATCGGCATACGCTTCGATATAGCCGAGATTGTCTTCGAACGCATGGGCGTTTTGAAAGCCCAGCACAATGCCGGTTTTCTTGTTCTTCTTGGCATCGAGGATGTCTTGCGTGCTACGCACCAGCGTCAGCAGATCGCTGTTATCTCTGATCAGCTTCTTCATGTCCGAGATGTTGTTGACTGTGCCTTGAAAACCTTCCCAGATAGATACCGTGCAGTTTGCGGCGCTCAAGCCGCCGCGTTGCATATCTTCGAATACTGAGCGCTCCCATTTCGAGATGATCAGACCGTCGATCACCACGGCATCGTTATGCAGTTCATTCATTCCTGTCTCCTGGATATCTTTGAATTCGAATCAATCAATGGGGAAGCACTGGCCTTAAGGCGGAATGTCGGGCCCTTTGTATTCCTGACCTCAAGCGAAATACGCCTGCTTTACCTCGGCGCTATTGCGCAGCACATCGGTGCTGCCGCTGGCGATGACGCGGCCTTGCATCAAGACATAACCATAGTCCGCAACCGCTAACGTCTGATGCACATTTTGCTCGACCAGCAAGATGGTGATGCCAAGCTGGTTAATGCGCTGAATAACGTTGAAGGTTTCTTTGACGAACAGCGGGGACAGACCTAGCGATGGCTCGTCGATCAATAGCAACTTGGGCGCTGCCATTAAGCCACGCCCAATCGACAGCATGGCTTGTTCGCCACCGGACATCGTGCCGCTCAATTGTTTGATGCGCTCCTTCAGCCGCGGGAAAATCTCATACACTTCATCGAGCCGCTGGCGCACCACGGCCGCACTGCTTTCTCTGTAGGCGCCGACCTGCAGGTTTTCCTCGACGGTCATCTTCGCAAATACCTTGCGCCCTTCCGGGATGCAGGCGATACCGGCGCGATTAATCAAGTGCGTCGGCAGCCGTGTAATGTCTTGGTCATTGAACCGAATGCTGCCGCTGCGCGGTGCGGTAAGAGACAGGATCGAGCGGATCAAGGTCGATTTTCCCGACCCATTGGACCCCAGAATGCACGTAATCTTCCCCGGCTCCACTTGAATCGACACGTCGGTCAGCACATCCGCCTTGTCGTAGGCTGTATAGATGTTGTTAAGTTGCAGCCCGCCATGATGAATGCTCATGATTGTCCCAAATACGCTTCCTGCACGTCCGCATTAGCGGCAATTTCGCGGTAGCTTCCTTCGCAAAGTTTGCGACCGTAGTTGAATACGATGCAGCGGTCAGTGATTCGCTCGATCACGTTCATTTCATGTTCGATAATCACTATAGTGAGGCCGGCGATGCGTTCACGTACTGAGAGGATGTCATCCATCAGCTCTCTGGTCTCTTCGTGTGTCATGCCGGCCGACGGTTCATCCAGCAACAGCAATCTCGGCCTACTAATCAAAGCTCGACAGATCTCAATACGGCGCCGATCGATCATGTTGACCGACCCGGCCGCTGCAAACATCTTGTCCCCGAGCGACTTACTAAAGGTCGTCACTAGTTGCCTGGCTTGCTCGTAGCACTCTTCGAACTGCTGCCGCAGCTTTCTTCGTTGAATCACGTTGAACCAGAAGCCATGATCCAAATTCCGATGGTTGCCAATCATGATGTTGTCAAAGATGGTCAACGGTAAGCACAGCCGCGAACGCTGGAAGGTGCGAGTGATACCAGCACGATAGATTTCTTGTGCTGGCAGCTGACCGATTTCGCGATTTTCGAATGTGATACTGCCGGCGCTGGCAGTATAAATACCGGTGACCACATTGAAAAAGGTCGTTTTGCCTGACCCGTTCGGCCCCAGGAGACCTAGTATTTCGCCTCGGCGAATATCCAGATTCAGATCGTTGAGTGCAGTCAGTCCGCCGAAACGCATCGTTAGATCGTGGCATTGCAAAATCGAAGCGCTCATCTACCGCTCCAGCCGGCAACATAACTTCGCAGGCGGCGTGGAAACAGCCCGTCCGGACGAAACAGCAGGATCAAAATGACTGCCGTCGCGTACAGCAGAAATCTGTATTCCTGGATCGCTTGCAATTTTTCAGGCAATAAGACCACCAATGCTGCAGCCGGCAAGATGCCCCAAGGATTGCCTATACCTCCCATCACCACAATTGAAATCAGGATTAGGGAGTCGCCGAATGTGAAGTTAGTCGGGGCAACGAAGCCTGTCATCATCGCGAAGAAAGCGCCGGCGACACCGGCGAAGCAGTTGCCGAGCATGAAGGCGGTAATTTTCCAGCGCCTGATATTAATGCCGAAGGTGGCGGCGGCCGTCTCGTCGATGCGCACCGCATCGAAGCTAAGCCCGATCCACGAGCGTTCCAATCGTTTCGTAATGGTGAAGGCAAGGGCGGCCAAAACGAGCGCACAAATTGCGTAGTTCGCATAGAACGAAACCGTGACGTCGCCAACCACGATGTTTTCGCGTAGTGACCAGCCAAATATTTTCATACCGACGACCTTCAATCCTTGGGGGCCGCCGAGTGTGTCGTTGACTTCCAGAAACGTGCGAAACAGTATGCCGAAGGCGATCGTCACCAATGCGGCGTAGTGCCCGCGAGTGCGCAATACCGGAAATAACAAGATTCCGCCTATCGCCGCGGATGTAATGCCGCCAATCAATAGGATCAACAGGTGCGGCAACTGCGTGTGGACAGCCAATACCGCTGCGGTGTAACTGCCTATACCGAAGAAGGCGGCGCCAGCAAAGTTGACTACGCCGCAATACCCAGTCTGGATATTCAGACCGAGGCAAACAATTATGTACAACAGCACCGTGGAGAGCATCAACAAGGCGAAATGTTCATCATGAAATACGACCAGGAAGGAGACAAACGCCAGAAGCACAATGGCGTTCATCAAATTCTGGTGGCTGGAGAAGGCTTGCTCCGCCCGCGCCGAGATGCCGCTTCTTGTAGCGACAAATGCGGCTAGACTGCCGCCGACCAGCAGTGCCAGCAAGAGCCACTGATTTTCTGCGGCCATCGCATTCATGACGAAGGCCGTAGTCAGCAGCACGCCTCCTATAGACAAGCCGAGGTTTTTCATCCCCAAAGACATTTTCTAGACCCTTTCACTGGTTTTTTCGCCGATCAGTCCCGTCGGTTTGAAACCGATAAGAATAATCACGATGCCGAAAGCGACAACATCCTTGTAGGCGCTGGCGAACGGCAGCGCGACGACTCCGAGAATCTGTAGCCCGGCAAACAAAAAACCACCCAATATGGCCCCATAAATGTTGCCCAACCCGCCAATTACCGCCGCACTAAAGCCGATAACACCAAGCATCAGGCCGGTACCGAAATTTACTTCGTTGTAGTACAGCCCATTCATTACACCTGCCAAGGCGGCCAGGCCGGAGCCGAGGCCGAAAGTCAACAGGACAACCATTTCAAAATTGATACCCATAATCTGCGCAGTCTCGCCATCCTGCGCGACGGCACGTATTGCTAAGCCGAGTTTTGTGCGGTTGATTAGCAGATTGACGAGGTAAATCACCAACACGCCGGTCAGAATCAGGATCAGCGTATCTACGCGCAAGATAAATCGGCCAAAGTGATACGACGTTGAAGGAAGTAAGTGCGGGAAGGACTGCGGATTTGAGCCGCTTGGATAAAACAACCGAATTGACTCCCTGATAACCGTGCCGATCATCAAGGTAATCAAAAGTGTAATAAATGGAGGAGCGGTGCGCAGCGGCAACACAAAGAACTTCGCAATAATCGCACCCAGCACTGCCATGCTGGCAATCGCGCTGAACACTACTGTCAGCAATATTACGACCGGGGACTGAACGCCGACCGCTTGCAGGCCAAGATAACTTCCCAGCCCGACGAAAACACCCAAAGTCAGCGTGTCTCCGTGTGAAAATTTAATGACGTCCAGTACCCCGAAGAACAGCGTAAAGCCGACCGCCACCATGGCGTAAATAACGCCCAGCATCAAGCCGTTCCAGGCATATTGCCCGGCTAATCCTAAATCCATATGGGGTATCCGGTCACGGGTTCGCCACCTGCGGCGGACCCGTATTATTGGAGGAAAACGTTCTTAACGTCCTTTCAATTTTCGCTTGCCGCTGGAGTATTCGCTGTCGTTCCAATCCAACCATTTCCCGTCTTGGACCACGTATTTCGTAGTAGTTGGATTGATGTTTTGGCCGTAGTCGTCAAAGGTAATCTTGCCGACTATCGAATCGTAATTCTTGACCTTGCCGAGCTCTTCATTAATTTTCTTACGGTTAGGGCCCACTTTTTCTATCGTATCCATTACCAGCGTGGCAGCCGAATAGGCATAGGGACCATACGCTTCGGGCGGTTCACTGTACTTTTGCTGAGCGTATTTTTCGATGAAGAATTTTCCTCCCGGTAGTTTCTCAACGGGCGGATTGTCGTACATCGCTACAGTACCTTCCGCCAGTGCGCCAGCACCGTTAATAAAGGCTTCGCCAACGATTCCTGAAGTCCCCTGGAACTGGGCAGTGACGCCAAGCTTTTCCATTTGTTTCAGCACGCGGATGCCAATCGGGGTCAAGCCGCCGAAGAAGATGATTTCCGGATTGAGCTCCTTAACCTTGGTCAGCTCGGCACTGAAATCTTGCTGGTCCGCGCCAACCCCAAAACTCCCGACCATGACGCCGCCGTTTTCACTCAGGAATTGATTAAAATACTTAAACATACTTGCCGTAGTCGGTCGTATCGTAGATCGACACCCAGCGCTTGTATTTTTGCGGACCGGTAAGAAATTGTGCTGCCACTTTATTTTGATTAACCAGCGTCGCACTGACGCGGTGCATTTCAATGGTCTTTTGTCCGTAAATAATCTCCGGCAGCACGGCGGCCCAAATCACAGTAGGCGTTCCAAACCGGCGATAAACGTCGACGGTCGCTATAGCAACCGAAGAACAGTAATGCGGAATCACCGCCATGATGCTGTTATCGGTCGCGGCTTTGGTTGCGACTTGCACACCGACATTGGGCTTACATTCGTCGTCCAGATTGATCAGGCTGAAATCATATTTCGATTTTGGATCAGCGTTATGCAACTTCACAGCGAGCTCTGCCGAATTGCGTCCGCCAAGACCGTGTGCGGAATTGGAGCCGGTCAAGGGGCCGATGAAGGCGATTTTCACCGTGGTTTTGGCGGATGCCGTGAGCCGTACGACGCCGATGCCCATGCCGAGCCCGACGATCAACGTACAGAGTTTATATGTCAACGATGCCTGCATGTCCGATGCTCCCTTTAAGTTATCGCACGTTTGCGCCCGCCACGAAGCAGCCGCAACTGGAATCATTAAATCATTCGTGCTACAAGCGATTAGGCATCAAAACGACGCTTTATTGTGTTTTTCCGCCATACAACCCCTTCAAGCGAGTAAACGACTACCGAAGTCAATATCACCGACTCCGGAAGTGAGCGACACGTCGGTATGTCCGCCAACAGGCATGCGTATGAGGGGAGGGGCTGACCGATGCGACGAACACCTTGCCGCGTGCTTGATTGTGTCAAACTGGAAGCGTATTTTGAGTCGATGTGTCGCTAGGAAAGTACGTTGGCCATGCGCGCGCAGTCGTTGAGAAGTGATGGAAAAGGTGGAACAAGACCGTGAATGTAAATACAAAGCTTTCTGTTGCGTTTGTGCTTGCACCGAATTTCACGATGGTTGCTTTTTCCGCTTTTGTAGACACGTTGCGACTGGCAGCGGATGAGGGTGATCGCAGCCGACAGATCGGGTGTACATGGACGGTGCTCAGCCACGACATGCGTCCAATCAGAGCCAGTTGTGGCATCGAAATAACGCCGACGTCGGAACTGCCGGAACCCAGCAATTTCAACTATATCGTGGTAGTTGGAGGGTTACTGGACGGGCCGAAAATCGCCCCTTCATTGGGCATTTATTTGAAGCGAGCAGCAGCACTCGGTGTGCCACTGGCTGGCATTTGTACCGGCAGTTTTATTTTGGCCCGGCTAGGCCTGATGCAGCAATATCGGACATGCGTCAGTTGGTTTCACTACAACCACTTTGTTGGCGAATTCCCCGAGTTGGAGGCCATATCGGACGAATTGTTCGTGGTTGACCGCGATCGGCTGACCTGTGCCGGAGGTACGCGTGTAGTGCACCTTGCCGCTTTCCTGGTGGAGCGCCACTGCAACAAGGCGCAGGCGGCCAAGGCGCTAAGGATTTTGATCGAAACAAGGCCGCTGCCGGCAAATTCTCCACAGCCCCAGCCTTTGCTTTCCGATGAAACCGATAATCTCAGGGTGCGTAAAGCCATGCTGCTAGTCGAGCGCAATCTAAGCACACCCCTTTCTGCTGAATTTATCGCCCAGCATGTGAATGTCAGTAATCGGCATTTGGAACGCCTGTTCCTGGCCGAAATTGGCATGAGTCCATCCGCTTTTTCTTTGAAGCTGCGCTTGGACAATGCGTACCATTTGCTTGAAACGACAACTAACTCGATAATCGACATTGCCATGCAGTGCGGCTTTCAAAGCAATTCCCATTTTTCGCGGAGTTTTCGAAGCGTGCATGGCATGACACCTTCTCAGGTACGGGAACGGTCCTGTGGTACGCAACCGCGTCAACGCGTGCGAGCGCTTGAGCCTGTTCGAAAGGACGTTGCATCCTAATAATCGCCTGTGAATTCCGATCGCTCTCGGCCCGGTAATTATTCCGTGAGAAGTTGTCGCCTATTCCAGAATGCGCCGATCCCGTGTGTGGACGGCCCTCTCAACTGCCGCGGCAAATACTTTCCAACGGGAACTTATTGATGAACATCAAGCTCTGATCTATTCCGCGGGTTCGCGCCCGGATCAGCAAAGGGCATCATGTTCCGCACTTCCCGAGGCCGTCCTGGCCGCCACACTCTTCTCATTACTCCCCTGCTTTCCCTGCTTCTGGCCTCGTGCGGCGGCGGCGGCGATGCGTCTTCCGCATCCGGCTCCAGTTCAGCGTCCAATGGAGAAGCAACAACTGCGGTCAGCACAGATGTCGGCAACTCGAACGCCGGTACATCGACAGGTATTGCGCCAATTGCGGCCAATCCTGCGGCCGCTGTCCCAATCCTCGCTGCAGCCGCCAAGGCGCCTTCTACCGGATCGCCGGCGTCGTCGAGCGCCGGCGGCACGAATGCCGGCAACGGTGCATCAGGTCCGGCCGCGCCCGTAACGACGTCGCCCGCGACGACGACGACAACGACCACACCAGCGACGGGACAAGTCATCGAGTACTACGGCGACTCGACCATCTGGGGCTATAGCAGTGGCAGCGGCGCTCGCGTCGCAATGCCGGCGCCTGCCGCGTTTGCCGCAGCGCTGCCTGCGGCCCGCAATTACAGCGTAATCAACGAGGGCGTCAATGGCAGCACCGCCTGCCAACTGTTGAACGGCACAGACGGCAGGCATCCCGCGTGGGACACGCAAATGGCGTCATCCAAAGCGTCGATAGTCATCTTGAACCACGCCATCAACGACGAGTGGAAAGAGGACCTTGCGACCTACCGCGGGTGCCTGTCGTCGCTGTCTCAGAAAGCCAGGCAGCACGGCAAAAAAATCGTGTTTGAAACGCCGAATCCCACACGCGACAGCGGCGTCAATGGCCTGGACGTTTATGTGAATGCGATGAAGGCGGTGGCAACGCAGGAAAACGCGCCAGTGATAGACCAGTACAAGTATCTGACCGGATACCTGAACGGTCAGAGCGCCTATACGATTTGCCCGGACGGCTTGCATCCAACCGATGCGGTCTACATCCTGAAGGGCAAGTATGCAGCAGGTGCCTTTGCGCTGATGGGACTTTAAGCGCAGCCCGACAAGTATCGATGGGAGCTGGTCGGCGCACAAATAAAAAAGCAGGGCGGTTTGTGCCGCCCTGCAAAACTAGCGAAGACTAATCTACAGCGACTTGATTAAGGCGTGGTTCCGGTGTTGCAACCGCCGCATACCGTTCCTGAAATGCTTGCGGCAGCGGCTTTCGCAGCGGCGTCACCATTGAGGATTGATGGCTGGCCAGATCCGGTCACAGTGATGTCCTTGCCAGCAGCCAGTGCGACCGGCGGCGTGGCGGCGGACTTCAGAGCGATGTTCGAGATCGTCATGTTCAATGTCAGCCTGTCCGTGTAGTCGTTCACTGCATTGAACACGGCTGCGTTCGCTGCTGCCGCTGTTTTAGCAGCGGTAATTGCGCCGGCCACGTCCAGCGTCAGCGCCTTGCTGGTTGCATCTCCTGGAATAGCAGTCAGAGAAACCAGATTTGCAGGAACGGTGGACACGGTTGCGTTAGCTGTGCCGGCTACGTTCTTGGCGAAAGCGTACATCTTGGCGCCCGCAGGAATCGCTACTGTCAGATCGCCTGTAGCAGCAACGAACGTCACAGTGACCTTGTCGATGATGATCTGCAGTGTTTCCTTGCTGCCTGGGGTCGCCGACTTGTCCAGCAATTCAAATCCCAGCCGGACAGTCTTGGTTTCATTGGTGGCGGAAACCGCAAAATTTTCCGGCTTCACGCGGAGGCCAAAAGTCGACAGCGTCTGGAACCCGAAGAGCCCGTTGCTTGTTGCGCCCTGATCAACGAATGCCGAGTACGGCAGTTGTTGGCCGTTCACGAGAAGCTCGCCGGATGCCAACTGCAGATTACCGGTCATCATGGTGTTGTCAACGGTAACCGCAGGCGTGGTGGCTGCGGGCGTGGTTGCCGCTGGCGTGGTTGCGGCCGGCGTCGTCGCCGCTGGCGTGGTCGCCGCGGGCGTGGTTGCCGCAGCAGTCGTTGCGGCCGGCGTGCTGTCGCTGCCGCCGCCGCAAGCTGCGAGGAGGGCTGCTACTGCCAGGGAAATCAAAACGTTCTTGTGCTTAAACATGGTCGATCCTCTCATCATGTAATTTGAAACTACTTGTCCTTGGAGCCTCGGTAAGGAACAACTTCCTCTTGAGCGCTTGTGCGCGATTTGACTCAAGTCACGTCGCATTCACCTGCCGCCTTTCGCGTCCTGTTTGTCAAGCGGATGTCAACATCTGCCTGAGTCAATCTGCTTAAATTAAAGGCACTTCAGCGGGTCGCTTTCCTCAATCAACGATGCGGTTTCTCGTTGATTTGTGGCTACTTTACTGGTCCCCATAAGCAAGTCTTTGTGCTTGCTCAAGTGATAAAAAAACGCACCCGGTTTTACCGCGAAGACACAATAGTTTTTGCGCGTACACAAACATTTCCGGTAGTCCTACAACGAGGCAGCATTTTCTTATTCCTGCAAGGCCTGAATGCCACCGAAATTTTGCTCAGAATGTTCGCGAGTGCAACGTAGTACCCGTCGTCGATGTGCCGCTAGACAAGCAACCGTTCCCGCTGAGGAAATGTTTTTCATGCGGGAATGAATCACGGCAAGTTGGCGTACGAACTTCTTTAATCCAGAACAAAAAGAGGCAAGGCCAAGCACCAGAAGATGAACTCAACGACGGGAAACGTTGCCTATGGTTTGCATCCCGGCATTCATTGGTTTGCAGGAATCGTTCGGCACTCCTGCGACACAAACGGGTCCCCATCCATTTTCAATTCAGGAGGTTCATTTGAAGTCAATCACACTAGCGTCATTGGTACTCGCGACAGTCGCCGTTACGGGCTGCGGCGGGGGCGGGGACGCGACGCCCGCAGCGCCTGCTGCGGCCGCCAGCACGAGCACTGCCTCGACCTCCACGGCTGCGACCAGCACACCAACTCCAGCCGCACCGCAAACCACACCGGCCACACCAACGCCGACGCCGACCTTGGCGAGCACCACCGGCTACAACGTGGATTACTACGGGGACTCAACGGTGTATGGCGTGGATGGCGCAACAGGCGGCGGGCGCGTCACGACGCCCGAACCGCTCGTGTTTGACCAGTCCCTGCAAACCACCCTGAAGCATTCTGTTAGCAACGAGGGGGTAAGCAGCACCACCTGCGTGCAGCTACTTAATGGAACAGACGGCGTGCATCCAGACTGGGCAACGCAGATGGCCAATACCAAGGCAAATGTCGTCATCGTGAATCACGGCATTAACGATTCCTTCAGCCCTTCTGAGAGCGTAGACCAGTACAAGTCCTGCCTGAACTCGTTGATAGCCACCGCAAAGGCGAAGGGAAAGAAGATTGTCCTTGAAACGCCGAACCCGGCGAAAAGCAGCGGCGGCGGGACGAACGGTCTCGATGCCTATGTGACCGGCATGCGGGAGGTGGCTTCAGCGACGGGCGTGCCCCTGATAGACCAGTACAAGATGCTGACGGATTACCTCAACGGCCGCCCAGTGACAACAATTTGCCCTGATGGGCTGCATCCAACCCAGGACATCTACACCATGAAAGGGCAGTTCGCCGCCAGGACGTTCGCAGCATTCAACCTTTAGTACTCCAGGTGAATTCGGCCTCATGAAAAACGCCATACGCTCGCTGGAAGGGGGCCGCGGGATCGCGGCCCTCGTGGTGGCTCTTTACCATCTGGGCATCGGCATGCAGTTCTCCGTCATTAGAAACGGCTATCTGTTCGTCGACCTCTTTTTCGTACTAAGCGGCTTCGTGATTTTCGCGGCCTATTCCAACCGCCTCAACGATGGGGGCGACTTGAGCGCCTTTGTGGTCCGGCGCGTTGGCCGGCTGTTCCCACTACTCGTGTTTTCGACTCTCTTCTTCATCCTGGTTCAGAACGGCGTCGTTCTCGCCAAGCGCATCGCCGCTGACCATGGCTACGCAGCACTCCTTCACAGTCCAGGCGCAATGGACTACGCGATACCGACCGCTGGCGAGGTGTTGTCCACGCTCACCATGACGCATGGGCTTAACGTGTTTGACCATCTCATCCTCAACACGCCAAGCTGGAGCATCAGCACCGAGTTCTATACCTACATCCTGTTCGGCCTTGTCTGCCTACTGACGAGCCGGGCAATGCGCGTTCCCGTGTACATCGGGATAGCGGCAATATGCCTGGGAATATGCGTCTGGGCGTCGGTCAACCTGCACGGCTGCCTGAAGGACGGCGGTTGCCTGTCTCTGACCTATGACTTCGGCTACCCGCGATCTGTGTTCTCTTTTTTCCTTGGCGCGCTGACCTGCCTCGCGAGCCGCCATGCGCGACTGCCCGTGACAGTCCTGCAAATTAGTGGTGTGGCCATGCTTGTACTTCTATTTGCATTCACCGACGCTGTACCGGCAATCGCGTTTGGCTTTCCGTTTGCCTTCGCCCTCCTCATTCTTTCCACTTGCCAGGACCGCGGGCCGCTTGCAGAGGTTCTGAAAGCACGACCGTTCCAGGTGCTTGGCACGCGCTCTTATTCCATTTATCTGCTGCATATGCCGCTCGTTCTGATTTTCGGAAATCTTGCTGGTCGCGCGACCAGCATCTCAGCGAGCCTTCTCGTGATGGGGTCGTTCGTGGCAACACTTGTGCTGCTTTCCGGCTGGACCTACCGCTTTATTGAGGACCCGTTCCGAAACCGTTTCAACCGCTTTGCCGCCAACCTTCGCGTGGCATCCGCGCGTGTAGCATGAGGCCTCTGCCGCGGCGCGTTCAATAACTAGCAAGTTTCGCAAGATCGCAGAGGGCTTGCGATTGCGCAATAAGCGAACGAACATTGCGGTCTAGCATGGAATTGGTTCTTCACCGAAGCACCACTCCCTGGAAGTTTTTGCCCGCGCCTGAAAAGGCTGCGGGCTTTTTTCTTGGCGCTTGGCTGCCCAGTGGTCCGTCTTGATGCCGTCTCTGTCGGAACGGGGAACCGCCTGATACCATTCGCCCATGACTCGTCCTTCCCGCTTTATCTCCGTGGTCGCCGCATTGGCGGGCGGCTGCCTTTTTGTCGGCTGTTCCCCGACATTTGACTGGCGCGAAATTAAAGGGGCTGATGCGCCTTACGTGATCCTGATGCCGGCAAGGCCAACCAATTCGACGCGCGATATTGACCTCGGCGACGGACCGATCCCAATGACCATGACAGTGGCGCGCGTGGACGACATCAGCTTCTCTGTTGCGAGCGGCAAATTGTCGCAGCCGGCGGCGGCCGACGCCGCGCTGCTTGCGATGAAATCCTCACTGCTGCGCAATACCAGGGCAGCGGTTCGCAAGGAGACTGCATCCACGACTGCCGACGGCATCAAAATCCTGACGGTGGAAGGCACCTTCAGCATTGGGCCGCCGGGCTCACCCGTGAAGCCGGGCAACCCGGGCAGCGCAATGCTTGCGGCGCGGTTTGCAGCGCGCAACGGCTTCGTCTACCAGGTAGTCGCGTATGGGCCGGAAAAAGCATTGTCCGGGCAAGTGCTGGACACTTTTCTTACCTCATTCCGGCCCGGAGGCTGAATGCGGCACAGGACCAACGACGTCACTTCGGAAACCGAGACCGCGCAAACCGGGACGGCGCACTCATGTTAATGTTTTGACTTCGCACTACGATGGAGGTTTGATTCATGTTAGTCACGTTCAAGTCCAAGGCAGCGGCCGACGTCGTTATGTACAAGGACCACGCTCGCCGCATTCTGGAACTGGTCGGAAAGGAAGTAGAAAAAGGCGTCTTTACGACAGAGCAGATATCCGGCGCAATCGAGACGCTGGAATCTGAAGTCCGCCAGAGCAAGGCACATCCGGTGTCTGAAGACGTGCGCCACGATATCGAGCTGCACCACGGCGCGCAAGGTGACGATCATGAACATGAACCGTCCCAGTCGGTGAGCTTTTCGACCCGCGTTTACCCGCTGCTGGAAATGCTGCGCGCCGCCCAGCGTGAGCGCCAGGTAGTGGCATGGGGAATATGATTCCGCTCTTCCGCGCCAAATGAAACCGTCGGTCGCCCTTTCGTGTGAACTGCCATTTTCTGCGCTGTCCTACTGTCCTACCATGCGTAATGGCCGCACCGACTTCACGGCCCCTTCCGCGGTCGACCTCCTTGTAGCAACATGCTGATGCAAATCCGGTGAAACGCCATGGCATTGCGTGCTACAACCACCCAACGATATTCACAGGATTGCTTCTGAAACCGGATTCCCTCGCCTACAGCATGCTCGGCGCCGCACATGCGATAGCAGCAGTGCGCGGCGGCACCGCTCTGCCTCGGGCACTTGCACTGAGCTTCGCCAAATTCTCGCCTTCGCCCGCTGCGCGCGGGGCCATGCAAGACCTTGCCTATCGGACCATGCGCCGCTGGGGGACGGTTGAAGCGCTCATGGGCCTGCTGGTACCGAAGCCGCCCGAGCCGCTGCTCCACGGCTTGCTCAGTTGCGCCCTCGGCCTGCTGCTCGACGAACATGATCCGGCTTACGAAAGCCACACCGTCGTTGACCAGGCCGTCACCGCCGCTGCGTCAAACCAGGACACCAGCCGTGCCAAAGGCATGGTGAACGCGGTACTCCGGCGCTTCCTGCGGGAGCGCGCCAGCCTGATGGCCAGTGTGTGCTCGCTGCCGCCGGCAATTTGGAATTATCCGGACTGGTGGATCAAGGCCTGCCAGGCGGCTTGGCCCTCGGCATGGGAATCACTGCTCCAGGCGGGCAACAGCGAGCCGCCGCTTACCTTGCGCATCAACCGCCGCAAGACAACGATTGAAGATTTTCTGGCGCTGCTTTCGAGCCGGAGCATGGAGGGCCGCAGGATTGGTCCGGCAGCAGTGCGGCTGACTAAACCGGTGCCGGTGCAGCAGATTCCAGGCTTCGAGGACGGCTTGGTGTCGGTGCAGGATGCCGCCGCGCAAGGTGCCGCGCCGCTGCTTGATCTGCAAGATGGTATGCACGTGCTCGACGCGTGTGCCGCGCCAGGCGGCAAGACCGGGCACTTGCTTGAGTTGGCTGACGTTGATCTGGTGGCGCTGGACCAGGACGGGCAGCGACTGAACCGGGTCGGCGACAACCTCCGACGCCTGGGCCTTGAAGCGCGGCTGCAAACAGGCGACGCGGCCGCCACTGACTGGTGGGACGGCAAGCCTTTCGACCGAATACTGGCTGATGTGCCGTGCACCGCTTCCGGCATCGTCCGTCGCCATCCGGACATTCGCTGGCTGAGGCGACCGGAAGACACCCGACAATTGGCGGCGCTGTCGGCCCGTATCATCGACAATCTCTGGACCATGCTTGCACCGGGCGGCAAGCTTTTGCTGGTCACGTGCTCCATCTGGCCAGTCGAATCGGAAGGCCAGGCCGCCTCATTCGTGGTGCGCCACAGTGCTCTGCGACTTCCGGCGCCCGGGCAGCTCATGCCTGTAGCAGGAGACGACGAGGATCATGACGGCTTGTTCTATGCGCTATTCCAAAAGCCGGCAGTTTGATACTATCGCTTCCAATCTTTCCTGCGGTTCGAAGCCGCTTTCCCTGGTGACTCGACACGGCTTTCTAAGGTTCTGGATGTGGGCGGTTGTGCTATGCGCACTGTTCGTCGTGCATCCGGTGGCGCGTGCAGCGGAAGGCATTGAGATTGTCCAGGCACACCTGGAACCCGGTGATGAGGGTTATCGGCTATCCGCCACCTACGCCTTTGACCTTACCCATGGCCTGGAAGAGGCGCTGGCACGCGGCATTCCACTCTACTTCACCACCGACGTTGAAATCAGTCGCCCTCGCTGGTACTGGTTCGACGAAAAAACCATACGCGCGTCCCAGACCGCCCGCATTTCCTACAATGTCCTGACGCGTCAGTACCGTGCTTCCACCATTGGCAGCCTGCAGCAAAACTTCAGCTCCCTTGACGATGCGCTAACCTTGATAAAACGGCCAAGCCGCTGGGAAGTGGCACCGCGCAATGCCTTGAAGTCGGGCGAAACCTACAACGTCGCCATTCACGTCGAACTGGATGTCACCCAATTGCCCAAGCCGTTTCAGGTCAACGCGCTAAACAATGCGGACTGGCGGCTTTCTTCCGACTGGAAGCTGTTCAACTTCAGGGTGGAAGGCCGGTGACACGCGCTCTGCGGTACATGCTGGTGGTGGGCGGCGCCATCGTCAGCATCCTGTTGTTTCTGCTGGCGTCGGCTTCCGAAAACTCCGCATTCTTCGACCAGCACTATTCCTGGCTGCTCGGGCTCAATGCCTTGATTGCAGTCGCGCTGCTCGGCCTGGTCATTGCACTCCTGGCCCGGCTCACCAAGCGCTACCGCCAGGGCCGCTTTGGATCAAAATTGCTGGCCCGGCTGGTGCTGCTGTTTGCCGCTATTGGCATCTTGCCCGGCCTGCTGATCTACGTGGTGTCGGTGCAGTTCGTTTCGCGTTCCATCGAATCCTGGTTTGACGTGCGCGTCGAATCCGCGCTGGAGGCCGGGCTTAATCTCGGGCGGACCGCGCTCGAATCCTCCTTGACCGACCTGACGGCGAAGGCGCGCGGCATGGCGCTGGAATTGTCCGACTATTCCGATGCCTCGCAGATCACGCAGCTTTCGCGTCTGCGCGACCAGAACCTGGTCAATGAAGCCGTCATCCTGACTGCTGGCAGCAGCATCATCGCCAGCGTTGGAAGTCCGCTTGCAACGCTCGTTCCAGAAATGCCAAGCCCGGCAATGATGCATCAGGCCCGGGTGAGCCGCGCCTATGCCGCAATCGAGGGCGCCCCGGAGATTACCAGCGGTGGCGGGTCCTCTGCCGCCGGTTCCGGCCTGCGGCTTCGCGTCGTCGTTGCCATACCTGCAAAGTCCAATACGTTGACCTTGCAGGACGAAACCCACTTCCTGCAGCTGCTGTCGCCGGTGCCCGGCCAGCTGGCAACCAACGCCGAAGCGCTGCGGGCAGCCTATAGCGAATACCAGGAGCGCTCGCTTGCGCGCTCCGGACTGCGCAAGATCTACCTTGTGACGCTGACGCTGACACTGCTGCTTGCCATTTTTGGCGCCATCACCAGCGCCTTCCTGATAGCCAACGGGCTGGCCCGGCCACTTCTGCTGCTGGCGGAGGGCACCAAGGCGGTCGCCGAAGGCAACCTGTCGCCGCGCCCCATTGTTGCCACCTCCGACGAACTTGGCACGCTTACCCAATCGTTCAACACCATGACGCGACAGCTTTTCGAAGCCCGCGCGGCAGTGGAAAAAAACCGGTCCGAGCTGGAAAACGCCAAGGCGTACCTTGAATCGGTGCTTGCCAACATGTCGGCCGGTGTCATGGTGCTGGACCGCCAACTCAGGCTCTTGACCTGCAACCAGTCCGTGCAACGCATCCTGCATCAGGATTTCACCGCCTATATCGGCAAACCGCTCAAAGCGATCCAGGGACTCGAACCACTGGACGCGGCGATTACCAAAGCCTTCACCGAGCAGAGCGCGCAGTCGGCGGCCGACGACGATGCCGACATCGACAGTTCGGGCCCGCGGCATTGGCAACAGCAGATAGAAATACCGCGCAATATCGGCAACGAGGAAGCGGAAGACCGGGTCACCTTGCTAGCCAGGGGCTCGCGCCTTCCGGTTGAAAGCGGCATTGGTTATGTCGTCGTTTTCGACAATATCTCGGATGTGATATCGGCCCAGCGCTCGATAGCATGGGGGGAGGTGGCGCGCCGCCTGGCGCATGAAATCAAGAACCCGCTGACCCCAATTCAGCTTTCTGCTGAACGCCTGCAAATGAAGCTGGAAAAACGACTTGAAGGCGCGGATGCCTCAATGTTGAGCCGCGCCACGACGACCATCGTGAATCAGGTCGCCGCAATGCAGCGCATGGTCGACGACTTCCGTGATTATGCAAAGACGCCGCCGGCAGTGCTTGCACCGCTCGACCTCAACGCCCTGATCGAGGAAATCCTCGGCCTGTACCTGAACCATGACGAGGCCGACATCATCCGGACCCGGCTGTCTCCAACGCTGCCGCTGGTGATGGGTGATGCGACCCAGCTACGGCAGGTAGTCCACAACCTGCTGCAGAATGCCCAGGACGCCGTGGCGGAGCGCGGCCACGAGACGCCGGCCCGCATCAATGTGGTTACCGAAGCAATCAGTTATGCTGGGTCAGATGGAAGCAAGCAGAGCGCGGTGCGACTTTCCATCACGGACAATGGACCTGGCTTTGCGCCGAAGATTCTGGACCGCGCGTTCGAACCCTACGTCACCTCGAAATCGCGCGGCACTGGGCTCGGCCTCGCGATGGTGAAGAAAATAATTGAGGAACATGGTGGTCGAATCGACATACAAAATAGGGCGGATACAAACGGCGCTAGAATATTGATACTGTTTCTAAGGTTAGCGCCGGCTAATTAAGCAAATGGCGGTCAAGTGGGCAAGTAGAATAGTCGATTGAAAAACGGCAGTTCTGAAGAAAGAAAGAACGCACATGGCAAACATACTGGTTGTTGACGACGAAATGGGAATTCGTGAGCTGCTCTCCGAGATCCTTGGCGACGAGGGACATGTCGTCACGGTCGCGGAGAATGCGCAGCAGGCTCGGGAGGCACGCGCCGGCGCCATGCCTGACCTTGTGCTTCTCGATATCTGGATGCCCGACACCGATGGCGTTACGCTTCTCAAGGAATGGCAACGCGACGGCCTGCTTGGCATGCCGGTCATCATGATGTCGGGGCACGCCACCATTGACACGGCCGTGGAAGCAACCCGAATCGGCGCGCTCAATTTCCTCGAGAAGCCCATCTCTCTCCAGAAGCTGCTCAAGGCAGTGCAGCAGGCCTTGACACGGACGCATGAAGTCGCGCGCCAGGGCGCCAGCGCCTACGGGCGGCCGCCGATCCAGGCCTTCCAGGCGGTGCAGCCGGCTCACTCGCTGCACGCGCATGATCCCCAGTCCGCTGTCCCATCACACGTGGCCTATGCCACACCGCCTGGTGGGCAGGCTGTCGGCTTTGCCGGGACACCGAACGGCGGCGCGACGCCACCCCAGCCAGAACAGTTCACCGTCTCCTTCGAACTGCCGCTGCGCGAGGCGCGTGATGCCTTCGAGCGCGCCTACTTCGAACACCACCTGGTACGCGAGGGAGGCAGCATGACGCGGGTGGCGGAGCGAACCGGACTGGAACGAACCCACCTGTATCGCAAGCTCAAGCAGCTTGGCGTAGAACCTGGCAAGTTGCACCGGCGCGGTGGCCACTGAGGGTAACGGAACTAGCGAAGGACGGCAGTTATCGCCTCGTCAGACCCCGCCTTGACGCAGTGCACCCTGGTGCTCGGACCAACAGCCGCGGACCGCGAGACTGCGATTTCGGCCGGGTTGCAAGACGGTCAGATTACGGCTGTACTTCTCGAAGGACTCCCCGATGGTCAAACCCGCCTGCTTGATGGCGCGGTTCCAGGCCTGACCGTTGTGCGCATTGCGCCGGGCTGCATTTGCTGTTCCGGAAATCTCCCAATGCGCGTCTACCTGAATCGACTCCTGCGGCAAACGCCGGAGCGCATGTTTATCGGAATTGCCTCCACGGACCATCTCGCGGAGATTCGTCGCTTCCTTTCCTCCCCACCGTACGAGCAGATGCTGCACCTGACAGGCGACATCCATGCTTGACAACGGACAACCCTTTTCCTGTCAACGGACCTGGCAGGGGAATTGCATAGGATTCGGTCGTCGGGACTTGAATTTCATTCGGCAAGCGCCATTTGCGATACAAGACCGTAATCACTGCAATTGGACAAGGAGCCAGTATGAATGTCATCTACAACAGCGAGCAGTACAGCGTGGTGGAGTTTGGCGCCGATGTCGGACGGGAGGCATTGCGTTTTGGTGGCTATGAAATCATGGACAAGTCCGGCAAAAAAGAAATTTTTATTGGCGGACCTTTGGCTGAAGCTTTTCGTCGCAACGTCGAAAACTTGATTGCGACCGAGCCAAGTATTGAAGAAATAGACGCGTTCCTTGGTAACTATGACTCGCTAATGAGTCAGCCGGTCGTTCTGCACTGACCGGTGTAATTGGTACAAAGTTGAACCTCGTAAGACGCGGGGCGCATCTTGTATAAACACCCCGGCGATATACTGCCGGGATGCCGTCCCTTCCCCGATTTGAATCTCACCCGGTTTTCAGTACCCAGACCGGACCGCACGCCGGCCTTGATGCGTTATTGACGCGACATGTGGCGCATCCGTTTCAAAAGCCCATAGCAGCCTATAACCGCGTCGCATTCGATGTGGCATACAGCAGTTGGCTTGGAGCCGGGAAGCCGCCCCTGATACTCGACTCGGGATGTGGCGTGGGGCTTTCGACGCTCCACCTGGCCGAGCGCTACCCGGAACACCTTGTGATCGGGGTCGACCAGTCGCAGGACCGGATCGGTCGCAATACCGTATGGTCACGTCCTGCGCCGGCCAACAGCCTGCGCATTCGCGCCGACCTGACCGACTTCTGGCGCTTGATGCTGGAGGCCGGGATGCGGCCAGCGCGGCACTACCTTCTTTATCCCAACCCGTGGCCGAAGAAAAAACACCTGAGCCGCCGTTGGCATGGTCACGCTGTTTTTCCGTCCCTGGTTGCGCTCGGCGGTGTCTTTGAGTGCCGCAGCAACTGGAAGATTTACACAGACGAGTGTGCTTTTGCGCTCGCGCGCCTTACCGGAGAATCCGTCGAGGCCGTGCCCTGGTTACCTGACGCCGCTTCAACCATCACACCGTTTGAGCGAAAATATCTTGGTTCGGGCCAGGCGCTATGGCGGTGTGTGCTGGAGATCCCGACCGGCTCAGTTGGAATCACCCGACAGTTGTTGGGTGAACCCCAACCAGGTGTTGGAAAATATCCGGCCTGAAATGCAAAAAAGACGCTTCCGTGAAAGCGTCTTCCTTGCATCAAGGGCCGAAACTCTGCCCCTCCGTATCGCCCGTGTACCGGGCCGGTTTCTTTTTCGGTCGGCTTGTTCTACCGACTTGTTATGCTTACCTGCTACTCGGCTTAAGCGCCGAAATAAGTGTCACGCGGGTTCAGGTTCGACTGATGTGGCGCTGCGGCCTGCTCCGCACGTACTTCGGCACGGGTACGCTCACCAGCGTGTGCGAGAGCGGTGCTGTTGACGTTAATGCCGTCGTTGGTGACCAGGGTACCGTCCTTGTAAGCCTGTACGACTTCTGCACGGACTTCAGCACGCGTCTTGGTGGACTGGAAGCCTGCGTCGGCGGGGGTAAATTCGGCTTGCTGCGCGAAGGCGGCGCCAGTGGTTGCGGCGAACAGTGCGACGGCGGCGATCAATTTTGTGGCTTTCATTTTGCTACTCCAATAAAGTTAAGGTGACTGACTCCGGGCTCGACAGATCAGGCATTTGCTGCCCGTCGGGTCCTGCCTCGGTGAGTTGCACTTCTTGTTTGCTCATCGATGAAGCAAGTTTAGTCGTTGCCGATTCCGCGATAAAGTCGAATACTGTCAACGTACTATTCCCGTTTTCGCAATAATCTAACGAATGGCTTATGGACCGACTGACTTCAATGCGGGTGTTCGCCAAAGTGGTGGAACAAGGCAGCTTCGCCGGTGCTGGCCTGGCGCTCGACATGTCAAACGCAGTGGTGACAAGACATGTCGCCGACCTTGAAACCCACCTTGCTACCCGGCTCTTGAATCGCACCACGCGCAAGATGTCCCTGACAGAGACTGGACAGGCCTATTTGCAACGCGTGCTGCAGATCCTTCAGGAAGTCGAGGACGCCGAAGCGCTGGTTTCCTCGCAAGTGGCGGCCCCCGGGGGAACGTTGCGCATCTACAGCCAAATCGGCTTTGGCCGCTATCAACTGGCACATCTTCTGCCCGTGTATGCGCAGCGCTATCCCGAGGTCATCCTCGATGTAACGCTGTCCGACCAGGGCACGGACCTGGTGGAGGAAGGGTTCGATGTCGGGCTGTTTACCGGCTTGCAGAAATTCGACAGCAGCATGGTGGCGCGCCAGCTCGGCATTTCGGAAATTTTGCTATGCGCTTCGCCCGCTTACGTAAAGCGCCATGGCGCTCCGGCCACGCCGAAAGACATCAGCACCCATGCCTGCCTGAATTTCTCCAATGTTGAGCAGTTGCGACATCACTGGCCCGTAGTGGGGCCGAAAGGCGTTGCCAACATACCTGTTGAAAGTCGCATGTTGTCCAATAACGGAGACCTGCTGCGACAATGCGCCGCAGCCGGCATGGGGCTTGTCATCAGTCCTTCGTTCAGCCTGAGTGAAGACCTCGAGACCCGACGCCTGATACGGCTGCTGCCAAAACATCATCTCGGCCAGATTTCCGTGATGATGGTCTACCCCAGCCGAAGACTACTATCAGCGAAGATGAAAAGCTTTGTGGAGTTCATGATGGAACACTTTCCTCAACCGCAAATCGATCCCTGGGCCATAGCCGAGGTAGCTTGAGCCCGGTCCTCCAGTTGTTCGCTTCGGCAGTGTCAATAGCTGGTTCGCCGATTGATGCGGTGGACCCGGTCCGCATCGTTCATAATGGCGCCATACTCCTTTCGTCTATTCACTCCAGCGCGCCATGTGCCAGCTACTCGGGATGAACTGCAATGTCCCAACCGACATTGTCTTCAGCTTTACCGGATTCGCAACCCGCGGCGGCGGCACGGATGTGCACAACGACGGCTGGGGAATAGCCTTTTTCGAAGGCGCAGGTGTGCGTCATTTCGTCGATTACCAGGCTGCCGCAGCGTCGCCAATTGCGGACCTGATCAAGAGCTGCCCGATAAAATCGCGCAATGTAATTGCCCATATACGCAAGGCGACGCAGGGCCGGGTCAGCCTTGAAAATTGCCATCCCTTCGTGCGAGAGCTTTGGGGGCGGTACTGGGTCTTTGCCCACAACGGCGATCTGAAGAATTTCGCGCCTACCCTTGACGGCCCGTTCCATCCGGTCGGAACGACCGACAGCGAATGGGCATTCTGTTACATCCTCCAGCAATTGCGCTTGCGCTTTCCCGAGCTGCCGAGCTTGCCAGACCTCACGGTCGCGCTGCGCGAACTGACTGCAGAAATCGCCGGTTACGGCATATTCAACATGCTGCTGTCGGACGGCTCGGCCCTGTTTGCCCATTGCGCCACGGAGCTTCACTACATCGTGCGCAAATATCCCTTCACCCAGGCCCGCCTTTCGGACGAAGACGTGGTGGTGGATTTTTCGCAAGTCACCACGCCCAACGACCGGGTCGCCATTATCGTGACACAGCCGCTCACCACGAATGAAGAATGGACCAGGTTCGGTGCAGGTGAACTGAAAGTTTTCGTGGACGGCGCACCAGTGGACTGAAGGCCGGCACAAGTGTCACCTCACTCTGCGCTTCACTGCCCCACTTTACTCCGCGCTTTACTGCGCACTCAACTCCGCACTTCGCTCGTCCCACTGCGTTCAGCTTCCACTCGCTTACCCGTCGACGTTGCGCGCCACCAGTACCGCATCCGTGCCACCGAACGCGAATGAGTTGCTCATGACGGCACCGACCCGCGTGACCGGTCGCGCAACCAGTGGAATATAGTCCAGGTCGCACTGCGGATCCCGTACCTCCAGATGCATCGTTGGTGGCAGCGTTGCGGCGCGCATCGCCATCACGGAGGCGGCCAACTCCAGCGCTCCCGCTGCCCCGAGCAGGTGCCCGTGCATTGATTTGGTTGAACTGACGGCCAGCCGATCCGCGTGGCTGCCGAAAACGCTGCGAATGGCCGCGCTCTCGACGGCATCGTTGGCCTGCGTGCCAGTGCCGTGCGCGTTAACGTAATCGATCTCGTCGACATCCATTCCCGCATTCTGCAGCGCGCGCAGCATGGCACGCGACTGACCCGCAACGCTCGGATGCGTCAAGTGCGCAATGTCGGTCGACAATCCGTATCCCGCCAGTTCCGCCAGGCATTGCGCGCCGCGCTCGCGGGCGCTGTCCCATTCTTCCAGCACAAAGATCGCCGCGCCCTCTCCCAGAACCAGCCCGCTCCGATTTGCCGAAAACGGCTTGCATGAAGCGGCTGGATTCTCTCGGTCCACTGCCGCCACCGTCCGCATCGCGTCCCAGGCCTTCAACGCTCCAAGCGTCAGGCAAGCCTCGGACCCACCGGCCAGGGCTGCGCTCATCTCGCCGTTCGCGATGCGGCGCCCCGCTTCGCCTATGGCAACCGAAGAGGAGGAGCAGGCGGTCGAATAGGTCAGGTTCGGCCCCTCGAGTCCATATTCCAGAGCCAGCCACGCTGCGGCGGCATTGTGCATCGCCATCAGGACGCTAAAGGGTTTTATCCGGTCCGACTGCTCTCCATAAAGTGTGGAGTAGCCCTCGTCGGTGGTCTGTGATCCGGCCAGCCCGGTTCCGATAAATACGCCAGCGGCATCCGGCGCCCTGCTGAAGTCGATGCCGGACTGCGCCACGGCTTGCCGGGCTGCGCACAGGGCGAACTGGCTAACCCGGTCAAGCATGCGCAGGCGCGGCGCGGGAAACTGGGCGGCGCCGTCGAAGTCGGCAACGGCCGCGATCGGAGAAGTCAGGCGCCGGGCAAGCTCGCCTTCCAGCATCCGTATGCCAGACTTTCCAGCGATGAGATTATTGAAGAATGTAGCGCTATCGTTCCCAAGCGGTGTCACCACGCCGATGCCGGTAATGGCGACGCGCTTCACGGCAACCGGCGCGCCGCCACAGTGTTTTCATGATGGCCGACCGGATTGGCCCGGCCGGCCTCGTTTGCCTGGATTACCGCGTCAGACCCTGCCGTTTGCGACTGCTGCAGGTGGTCGATCAGGTCAACGACGTCGCCTACCGTTTTCAGGTTTTGGGTGTCGTTTGGCACCTTGAGATTGAATTCGTCTTCTATCGCGAACAGCAGCTCCATCACGCCGAGCGAGTCGATGTCCAGGCTCGACAACAGGGCATCGGGCGACAACTGGCCCCGCTCCAATGGATAGCTCGCCATCAGGATGGTTTGCAGGCGTTCGAGCGTGCTCATGTCAGGTTCCCGGGGTTGAAGGTGCAAGTGCCGAGGCGGTCGGGCGAAGCAGGTCCGTCAGGCCTCGTCCACGCTTCCGCGTCCACGGCGTGGTTGGGGGTGGCGCTCGGTGTGCCGCCGGCCACAGGCACGGGGACCGCCGGGCGAACCTTGCCGCTGATACGGGCAGCATGCATCAACAATGAAGGCCAGGTCTTGATCAGGGGCAGCAGCAGTTCGGCTTGCGGACGCATTGCGAAGCCGGCCAGAGCCGATGCCACCGCAAGCCGCCGTGAAAAACGCGCCTCCCAAGCGCGAGCGTAGTCCTTGCGCACGGCCTCCAGGACGGTCGAAGACAATGTGCCTTCGGCTTCGCGGGCGTGAATCAGCCGTGCCGCAAGCAGGCAGGAAGATTGCAGCGCCATGCTGATGCCTTCGCCAATGACAGGATGCGCTTCGGCCGCCGCATTGCCGACCCTGAAGGCGCCGCCTGGCTTGCCGGTCACCCGAATGCCGGGACGGATCGGCCCGACGCTTAACCACTTTTCCTCGCGGGCCGCACCGTGCAAGGCTTCGCGCAGGCCAGCGCAGCTTTCTTTCAGGAGTGCTTCCACCGCATCGCCAGCGTTTGCGCCTGCCATCCTCATCCTGCCTGCCGCCAGCCTGTCCCGCCGCAGGCAGCAAGCAACGGTCGCGATGCCGTCCCGTGCCAGCACCATGCCGCCATAGCCTCCGGCAAAAGCCAGTACGGATATCACGCCCGGCGCCAGCGACGTCGCGGTGAAGTTGGCCTTGAATGCAAACAGGTCACCGGCCCGACGGGGCGCGCGGGACGACTCCAGCGGCGACAGACCATCTGCGGAATCCAGCCCGCGCAGGCTGCTCCATGATCCCTGCGCAGCGATCAAAACCGGCGCCCTCAGCCGAACGCTGGCTCTCGATCCGTCGGTGGCCATGCCCGGCCCGGGGCCGCCGTCGACGTCCGGGTTCGCGCTGCGGATGCGGCAAAAGAAATTGCCTGGATTACCGCCAACTTCACAGGCGATCCATGGTTGAAACAGCGCCACGCCGACTTCACCGGCTCGCGCAAGAAGCAGGCCGTCGAGGTGTTCCCGGTCCACCGCCCGCCCCCATGCGTGCGTCGGATGGTCGAACGCCGGCAGCGGCGCGGAAACGGTCGCGGCACGGCCAACCAATGCCACATGCTTTAGCTCGGCACCAGCGACTTCGTTCAACGCTTGTCCGACGCCGAGTTGGCCCAATAGCGGCAAGACGCTTGCAGCAATGCACTCGCCGCATACCTTGCGCCGGGGGAACTGCTGCTTTTCCACTAGCGCCACGGACCAGCCTGCCATCGCAAGCATGATTGCCGCGCTGGTTCCGGCCGGTCCAGCGCCGACGATGATTGCATCGAATGATGTTTCCATCACGGCGCATTCGCTGCCGGATCACGGCAGGCAACAAAACAATGGCCAAATGGGCCAGCGGGATATTCGAACAGCCGCCAGCCCGGGCCGGACGGCCATAGCGCAGACAGTTCTGTATTTCGAAACCCTGCCCGCACGCTCAAAACCGCATCCTTGCGCGTGACGGCATTGGCGCCTGCCAGGGCCACCAGGTGGCTGGCGAACAAAGCCAGTGCTGAACGTCGTGGTTCGCAGGCAATGAAGGCGTCGCAGTGTCGTGCCGCACCGGACAGCATGGTGCGCAACGCGTCCTTATCGAAATGATGCAGGAATAGATTGGCCACGATCAGGTGAAAGCTTTCGCTGCCGCGTTGGCAGTCGGCTGCCGGTTCAGCTGTCGTGCCGAGAAATTGGTTTGCATCAGTTTGGAGCGGCGTAGCGTGCCATCCGGCTTTTTGGTACGCGTGCAGCGTCTCGTTCGCAACCACCCTGTGCTGGTCGAGCAGGGTGATGCGCACTTTGGCCCACGGTGCGGCCGGGTCCATCTTCGCTTTCTTCGCCAACTTGCGTGCCACGCGAAGCATCAGTGTGCCGTCGCCTGCACCCAGTTCCAGGACCCGTCGCGGCGGACGCGGCAGTCGCCGCAGAGCACGCAACAGGATGCCGCGCGATCCCATGAGCCAATGCAGCCGGCGCAGATCCGCGCGAGACCGTATTGCATGCCGGTCAGCCGGATCCAAATGATCAAGATCTTCGGGTTCCAGCACGCGCTCGGCCTGGTTTATCCGCATCGTCTTCACGCGACAGCCAGCAGTGCGCCATGGCAGCTGAACCCGGCGCCAAACGAGGACAGCCACCACCATCCGCTATCTGGCGCGCCAGCGTCCCGGCCGCTCTCAGCCAGCGCCGCCTCCAGTACGAAATAGACAAAGGCGCTGCTCAGGTTGCCATAGCGGCGCAACATGGCGGCGCTATGGCGAAACGCGTTGGGCATCACGCCAAACTGCTTCTCCAGAGACTGCAGCACGTCGCGTCCGCCCGCATGAAGTATCCAGTTCTGTATCTCTGATTGCGCCACACCGGCCTCGGCCAACACTTTTTCAAGCAGCGCATGAGCGTGTGTCGCTGCCAACTGCGGCACCTTGCGCGTCAGGACGTTACGCAGCAATCCCTGGCGCTGCTCGAAGCGCAGCGCTTCGCGTTGTGCGGGATCTGTAACCGAAGCACTTCGCCGCCACTCGACGCGGCGGAAACGGCGGGACGGCTCGCGCGACCATATCGCGGCCCCGGCGCCGTCCCCAAAAAGGCAGGCGCTAACCAGGACGCCGGGATCTTCATCCAGATACATTGCGGCGCTAGATACTTCTACGCACACTGAAAGGACATGGTCCGCCTGCCCCGAAAGAACCAGCGCCTGGGCCAGTTGCATATTCGGCAGCGCGGCGGCACAACCCTGCCCAACCAGGTCGAATGCCTTGACATCGGCGCGCAGGCCGAGGCCTTCGATCAGGTAAGTCGACAGGCCAGGGCACAGGTAGCCAGTGCAGGTGCTGACCACCACCGCGTCAATCTGGTCCGGCTCAAGCCCCGCGCTTCGCAGGCTCTTTTGGGCCGCGCCGCAACCCAGCTGCGGAGCATGCGTCGCGAATCGCTGAGACAGCGTGTCAGGATCGATGTGAAACACCTCGTCCAGCGAAGACAGCGCAAGCTGCCGCGACTCGATGCCGTTGTCGCGCGTCAAGACCGCCTGGGCGATGGCGCGGGCTCGCGGACTCAGCCGGTCATACCATGCGGAAGATTCAAAGGCGTTCCAGCAGTCCTGCTTGGTGTAGGTGGCGGGCGGGGTCGCGGTGCCGAGACCAGACAGGAACATCGTTGCACTCCAGGGCAATTGGAAAAGGCGGCAGGTTTGCGAAGTGCGGAAACGCGACTGTTGATACCCTGCCAATCCTCTCTGAGTGCCGCTAAAGAGGTGAGTTCCCCATGGTCATGGCTCTCCGGCCGGTCGCCATAAGCGGGGTCCTACAACATCGGCGCCAGCAGCGCCGCCGCCTGCTCGCGTACTTTTTCGGTCCAGGGCCTGGACTGCCAGGCGGCGTAAGTCACACGACGGGCATGCCGCAAATCTTCCTCAAACACCGAGGTCTGTTCCTTGGCAAAGGCGGCGTCGTAGATATTCAGATTCGATTCATCATTCATGCGGAAGGAGCGGTCGTCAAAGTTGGTCGAGCCGACCGACACCATCAAGTCGTCCACGATCATGACCTTGCAGTGGAACATGGTCGGTTGGTATTCATGAATCTGGGCGCCAAGCCGCAACATCTCCCCCCACAAGCCGCGCGAGGAAGCGCGAACGGTCTCGGCGTCGATATGGTCGCCCGGCGTAATAATCCGCACCCGCACGCCACGCTTCAACGCATCGGTCAACGCATGGCGGGTCATCTCATCTGGCACAAAATAGGAGTTCTCGATGTCGATGCTGTGCTGGGCCGCCGTAATGGCGAGCAGATACATCAGGTGCATGCTTTCGCTGCCGCCCTCGGGAGAACTGCTGAAAACCTGGGCGCGGCCGCCCGCCACTTGCAATGCCTGGAGGGGCGGAAAATAGGCCGTGCCGTGCAGCACCTGGCCGGTTGTCTTGGTCCAGTTGTCCAGCAGTACGGCTTGCATTTGCGCCACCACCGGACCCTCGACACGGAAGTGCGAGTCGCGCCAATGTTGCGGATCCTGCGCATGACCGGTCCACTCCGGCGCAATGCCAACGCCGCCGGTGAAACCGATTCGACCGTCAACCACGAGCAGCTTGCGGTGCGTGCGGTCGTTCAACCGGCCAAGCGTATACCAGCGCAATGGATGGAATTTCCGAATCTGCACGCCGGACTTGCGCATTTCATCCAGCAGCGCTGGCTCCATCTTGCTGCTTCCAACCCAGTCGATCAGCACGTGAACCGGAACGCCGGCGCGTGCCCGCTCGGAAAGCGCGTCGGCGAAGGTCCTGCCTATGTCGCCCGACCAATAAATATACGTTTCAAAGTTGATCGATTTTTGGGCGCCGCGTATCGCTTCGAGCATGGAGGGAAAAATTTGATCGCCGTTCAGCAGGGTCTGGAAGCGGTTGCCCTCCACAATCGGCGATCCGAGCATGGCGCCAATGGTCCGTTGGAATTGTGGATCCTCAAGCGAGTAGAGCCGGTTTACCTTTTGGGTGATCTGCTTTTCACCCGAAGAAAAATTGATGACCAGCAGCATCGCGACCAGTGATGCGAGGATACATGCGATGGCGACTGCAACGACACGTACCTTGTGGGTTGCAGCGTTTGAGAATGGATGCGTCATGTTTGCGAAGCGGATAACGCGATAGTGGCTCTGGGCACCAGACTATCAAACGGCGGCGTCGCGACCTTTGCGTCAGCGTCTTGCCGGGCGGCTTCACACTTGCGCAAGATCAATCTATCCAAAAGATAACGGCCGGTTCACCACCGGCCGTCCTGTATTGCGGGCGGGCCCGCATCGTTTATGCGCCGAAGTACAGGTCAGCGTGCCCACCGGCGTTACGTGCCGACGGCGTCATTGGTGTTGAAACGGTCGCCGCCTGCGCTTTCACCGACGGGTACGATCCATCCTTCGCGCCTGGCATGTTCATCGTGTCCTTGATCTGGCTAACGACGTCGGCACGCGAGAGGCTGGATGTGAAGCCAGCGTCGGCCTTGACATATTCCTGGGGCAAAGCGAAAGCGGAGCCAGCAGCGACGAAGAGGGCGGCGGCGGCAAGGATGCGTGTGGTGTTCATGTGGTTCTCCATGATGGTTCGTTATCGAGTTGAAAGCCGCTGCGGCGCAGTGGCGTTTTCGAAGCCGCGACATGAAGGGTTCCCGGTCAATCCGGTGCATCACATCGTCGGCTCGTAACGGATATACGGAGAAAAATGGCGAGCGGATTCAAGCATTGCAAGGCGCTTGCAAGTTTAAGAATTTCGGCAATACACACCCCTACAAATTAGGGGCCAGCCAGCGCTCGAGTTCCGCCTTGGACGCACCGCGCCGCGCAGCCATGTCGTCAAGCTGATCCGTACCGATTTTGCCTACGCTGAAATATTTCGATTCGGGATGGGCAAGATAAAAACCACTTACCGATGCACCCGGAAACATGGCAAAGGATTCGGTCAGCTGCATGCCGATCTCTTCACATTGCAGAAGCCGGAACATGTCGGCCTTCACCGTGTGCTCCGGACACGCGGGATAACCCGGCGCCGGACGGATGCCGAGGTAGCGTTCCTGTATCAATGCATTTTTGTCGAGCGCTTCATCCTGCGCGTAGCCCCACAGGTCGGTTCGCACGCGTTCGTGCAGTTGCTCGGCACATGCTTCGGCAAGGCGGTCCGCGAGTGACTTCAGCAGGATGGACGAGTAGTCGTCATGCGCGTCTTCAAAACGCTTTTCGTACTTCTCGATGCCAATGCCGGCAGTGACCGCAAACATGCCGATGTAGTCGGCAATACCAGACTCTTTCGGAGCGACGAAATCGGCCAGGCACTGGTTGGGACGTGCCACCCCATCAATCACCGGTTTGATGGTTTGCTGGCGCAGTCCGTACCAGGTGAACGCCACCTGCTGGCGCGATTCATCCGTGTAGATTTCTATGTCGTCGTCGTTGACGCGGTTGGCAGGAAGCAGGGCGATTACGCCGTTGGCGCTAAGCCACCGACCTTCGATAACCTTCTTCAAAAGCGCCTGGCCTTCTTCATAGACCTTGCTCGCGGACTCGCCGACGACCTCGTCCTTCAGGATGGCCGGGAACGGGCCGGCAAGATCCCAGGTCTGGAAGAACGGACCCCAGTCGATGTATTGCGCAATGTGCGCGAGATCCATGTTCTTGAAGACCCGACGTCCGATGAACTTCGGTTTGACGGGCGCACCTGCGCCATCAAAGCTGACCGGCGAGCGGTTCTTGCGCGCGTCGGCAATGCTCAGAAGTGGCACCGCCTTCTTGTTGGCATGCTGCACCCGGATGCGCTCGTAGTCCGTGGCGATATCCTGAAGATATTGTTCACGGGACTCCGGAGTCAGGAGCGACTGGGCAACCGACACGGAACGGGATGCGTCCGGAACGTACACGACCGGACCCTCATAATTTTGCGCGATCTTGACAGCGGTATGGGCGCGACTGGTAGTGGCCCCACCGATCAAAAGCGGCGTCTTGAGTTCGCGGAAATACGGATCACGTTGCATCTCTTTCGCGACATAAGCCATCTCTTCAAGCGAGGGCGTGATGAGCCCGGACAAGCCGATGATGTCCGCATTCTCTGCCTTGGCTTTCGCCAGGATCTCGGCGCACGGAACCATGACGCCCATATTGACGACTTCGAAGTTATTGCATTGCAGGACCACCGAGACGATGTTCTTGCCGATGTCGTGTACGTCGCCCTTCACCGTGGCGATCACGATCTTGCCGCGCGGCTTGGCAGCGATGCCGGTCTTGCGCTCTTCCGCCTGCTTTTCTTCTTCAATGTAGGGGATGAGGTGCGCCACCGCCTGCTTCATGACGCGCGCCGATTTCACAACCTGCGGCAAGAACATTTTGCCTTGCCCGAACAGGTCACCGACGATGTTCATGCCATCCATCAGCGGGCCTTCGATCACATGAATCGGGCGGCCGCCATTGGCCAACAATTCCTGACGCGCTTCCTCGGTGTCCTCAATGATCCATTGGGTAATGCCCTGAACCAGCGCATGCGCCAGGCGCTTTTGTACGGTGTCTTCGCGCCAGACGAGGTTCTGCTCTTCCTTCTTGCCGCCAGCCTTGAGCGTGCCGGCGATTTCTATCATGCGCTCCGTGGCATCCGGCCTGCGGTTCAGCACGACATCTTCTACCCGCTCGCGCAGTTCCGGAGCAAGTTCGCTGTATACGCCGACCATGCCGGCGTTCACAATACCCATCGTCATGCCGGCCTGGATCGCGTGGTACAGGAAAACCGTGTGGATGGCTTCGCGCGCCGGGTCGTTGCCACGGAAGCTGAAGCTGACATTGGACACGCCGCCGCTGATGCGGGCATGCGGCAGATTCTTTTTGATCCAGCGCGTGGCTTCAATGAAGTCCACCGCATAGTTGTTGTGCTCTTCAATGCCGGTCGCAATGGCGAAGATGTTCGGATCAAAAATAATGTCTTCGGGCGGGAAGCCGACCTTGTCCACCAGCAGGCGATACGCGCGCTGGCAGATTTCGGTCTTGCGCTCGAACGTGTCGGCCTGACCTTTCTCATCGAATGCCATGACGATCACCGCCGCGCCATAGCGACGGCAGAGCGCGGCCTGGCGCAGGAATTCTTCCTCGCCTTCCTTCATTGATATCGAGTTGACAACCGATTTGCCCTGCACGCACTTGAGACCTGCCTTGATGACGGCCCACTTGGACGAGTCGATCATGATCGGCACTCGAGCGATGTCCGGCTCGGAGGCGATGAGGTTGAGGAAGCGCGTCATGGCGGCGACGGAATCGAGCATCGCCTCATCCATGTTGACGTCGATGATCTGGGCGCCGTTTTCCACCTGCTGGCGCGCCACGGCGAGGGCTTCGTCGTACTGTTCATTCAAGATCAATCGCGCAAACGCCTTCGAGCCGGTGACGTTGGTCCGCTCGCCGACGTTGACGAAAAGCGATTGATCGTCAATGGTGAAAGGCTCAAGGCCGGATAGTCGCGTGGCGACCGGAATTTCGGGCAGCTTGCGCGGCGCGATGTCAGAGACGATCTTTGCGATGGCCTTGATGTGTGCCGGCGTGGTGCCGCAACAGCCGCCCGCAATGTTAACGAAGCCGCTATCAGCAAAGTCCTTGAGCAAGGACGACGTGACATCCGGCGTTTCGTCGAAGCCGGTGTCGGACATGGGGTTGGGCAGCCCGGCGTTCGGGTAGATGCAAACGTAGGTGTCGGCAATCTTCGACAGCTCTTCAGCATAGGGCCGCATCAGCGCCGCACCGAGTGCACAGTTCAATCCAACGGTAAGGGGCTTTGCATGACGCACCGAGTTCCAGAACGCGGGCACGGTCTGGCCCGACAAGATCCGCCCGGAGGCATCTGTCACTGTGCCGGAAATCATGATGGGCAGACGCTTGCCCGACTCCTCAAAGAAAGTGTCGATGGCAAACAGCGCGGCCTTGCAGTTGAGCGTATCGAAGATCGTTTCGACCAGCAGCACATCGGCGCCGCCCTCCACCAGTCCACGCGTCTGTTCCAGATAGGCTGCGACCAGTTGATCGAAAGTGACGTTGCGCGCGGCGGGATCGTTGACTTCCGGTGAAATAGAGGCGGTCTTTGGCGTCGGCCCTAGCGCGCCGGCGACAAATCGGGGCTTGTCGGGCGATGAATACTTGTCGCAGGCGGCACGCGCGAGTCGCGCGGCCTGGACGTTCATCTCGAACGCAAGATGGCCCATGTGGTAATCGTCTTGCGCCACCGTCGTTGCGCCAAAGGTGTTGGTCTCGATCAGATCTGCGCCCGCCGCGAGGTACTCCTCGTGAATTGCGCTGATAACGTCGGGCCGGGTCAAGGTCAGCAATTCATTGTTGCCCTTGACGAAAACGTTCTTGCCTGGCACCGCGAAATCGGCGAAGCGCTGGCCTCGATAGTCTTCCTCCGTCAGCTTGTACTGCTGGATCATGGTGCCCATGGCGCCGTCGAGGACGAGGATGCGCCGGGACAGCAGATCGCGCAGCTGCGCTTCGGTGGTGGAGACGGGATAGCATTTCATGTTGAGACTCTGGTTGTTGCGCGCAGATCGCACGCCCAAAAAAGCAAAAACCCGGCTGCATCAGCGAGCCGGGTTCATGGTCCGCTTTAGCAGTATTTATGTGGACCAGTGGTATTGACCGGGAGCCTCCCCGAAGTCGCCGTCTGGCCCTGCGCCCGCAAGCTGGTTTTGACTGTGGTAATCAAATCGGCGCCAGAAAATTATACGTGATTACGAGCCCTCCGTCAGCGCTGAGGGAGGACACGGGCACGGCTGCCGCGTCGTTCAGGCGGCCTTGACAGCGACCTGCGCCCCGGCCACTTCGGTCAGGCGCAGGGTCAGGCATTTTGCCGCCCCGCCTGCCTTCATGAATTCCCCCAGCGGCGTCAGGTGAACCCGGAATCCATGCGCACGGAGGCTGGTGGCCAGCTCGGGCGATGCGTGATTCAGAAATACGTCCTTGCCGATATTGACGGCGTTACAGGCAAAGGCAGCAGCGTCGGCCTCGTCGACCGGTATGCGCAGCGCCGCTGGAACCCGCGCGGTGATGCGCGCGCGTGACGGGGCGTCGAAAGCCGCCGGGCAGTACATGAGATAACCGCCTTCAAGCGGGCAAAAGCAGGTGTCGAGATGATAGAAACGGTCGTCCACCAGGCGTAGCGGCTCGACATCAATGTCCAGCCAATCCTGCAGCAATGGCGCGCAGGCTGCGTCCGAGCGATGTCCATGCCCGAGCCACAACAGCGGCAGGGCGCGGTCCAGCAAGGCATCGCCCGCGCCCTCGAACGGAACGTCTTCCGGCAAGCGCAGGACCTCGAAGCCATGCTCTTCAAACCAGCGGGCAAAATGTGGTTCCTCCGCCTGCCGTTCCACATGCCGGAAGCGCGAGAGCACGCACTTGCGTCCGAGGACAACGCCGGCATTGGCTGTAAACACCATGTCCGGCACGCCGTCGACTCCCGTCATCCTTTCCACCGCGGCCACCTTGCCAAGGGACGCCGCAAGCCGGCTCCATTGCCGCTGAGCGAGCGCGCGATCGGCGTGGGCGATGTTCCCTTTCATCCAGGGGTTGATCACATAACTGACCTCGAAGAAATTCGGCTCACACATCAGGATGCGCTCTTGCATGGATGTCCTTTCAGATGGAAGTTCAGGCCGCCAGACGGCCTGGTTGGGAAACGTCGAATGTGTCGATACCACCCAGGTTGCCATGCGGCCCCGGCACGCAATGAAATCCGTCACGAATTATTTCCAGCGCATAGTCGACCTCGGACTCCGTGATCGTGAGCGGCGGAGCAAACCGGATAACCGTGTCATGCGTGTCCTTTGTCAGGAGGCCGCGTGTCATTAGCATCTCGCACAGTTGGCGCGCGCTCACCACTTCGGGATCAAGCTCGACCCCGATCAGAAGGCCGCGACCGCGCACCTCCAGAATCGCCGGATGTCGAATGTCACGCAGCCCCGCAATCAGTCGCTCGCCCATCAGCCGCGCCCTTTCAACAAGCCCCTCGCTTTCCAGCAGTTCAAGCGATGCTTCGCCGACTGCGCAGGCGAGCGGATTGCCGCCGAAAGTGCTGCCGTGGTCGCCCGGAGTAAAGACGGCCATCACGTCTTCCCGTGAAAGGAAGGCAGACACGGGAAGCAGTCCGCCACCCAGCGCCTTGCCGAGTACGAGCCCATCCGGGCGCACCGACTCATGGTCACTTGCAAGCAACGTGCCAGTCCGTCCGAGGCCGGTCTGTACCTCGTCGCAGATCAGAAGTACGTTGTGACGGGTGCAAATCTCGCGGCACGCCGAGAGATAACCAGGCGGCGGAACAACTATGCCGGCTTCGCCCTGTATCGGCTCAACCAGGAAGGCCGCGGTGTTGGGGGTGATCGCCGCTTCCAATGCCAGTGCATCCCCATAGGGGACCGAGACAAAGCCCGGTGCGAACGGCCCAAAGCCGGAGCGATATTGTGCTTCAGAAGAAAAGCCAACAATGGTCGTGGTTCGTCCGGCGAAGTTGCCGTGGCAGACAACGATTTGCGCCTGCCCGTCTTCGATCCCCTTGACCCGATAGCCCCATTTGCGCGCTGCCTTCAATGCGGTTTCGACAGCTTCCGCCCCCGTGTTCATGGGAAGGGCGCGCGCCATGCCGGTCATGCTGCAAAGACGCTGAAGGAAGGTGCCGAGCCGGTCGGTGTGGAAGGCGCGTGAGGTGACCGCCAGCATGCCGGCCTGGCTCATGAGCGCAGCTACCAGGCGCGGGTGCGAATGCCCAAAACTGACGGCCGAATAGGCGGACATCATGTCGATATAGCGCTTGCCGTCCACATCCCACAGCCAGACGCCCGAGCCGCGTTGCAGCACCACCGGAAGCGGGCGGTAATTTGTGGCGCAATGACGGCTTTCCAGCTCGATGAAATGTGCCGCTGCGTCGTGAATAAGGGTTCCCATAGCTCTACTCCTCTCCTCATGGCGCCCAACCCGTTGAATGAAATCACGGACGCCGACACTCAGATGCAGGATAGGCCTAAACCGGTGAAATTATTATGCGAATTCGCGCACCAGACCGGGCTTCAATGCAACAATCGTGCATGGAAGTTCGGTTTCATGGAGGGTACGTTGGAAAAACTTGATCGATACGACAAGATCCTGCTAAAGGCGCTGCAGGAAAACGGCCGTGCCACTAATGTGGAGTTGTCGGCGAAGGTGCATTTGTCAGCGCCACAGTGCTACCGCCGCATCCGGCGTCTCGAATCAGAAGGCGTCATCCGCCACTATGCTGCGCACCTGGCCCCGCAGAGCATCGGCTTGCATGTGGTGGCGTTTGTAAGTTTGGCGATCGACCGCGACCAGGGCAAAAAGGTGCGCGAGATGGAGAAGGCAATCCGCCAGTTTCCGGAGATTCTGGAGTGCTACACGATCTCGGGGGACTTCGACTACCTGTTGAAAGTCGTGGCGGGCGACCTGAAGTCGCTGTCCAACTTCCTGACCGACCGGCTGATGCAGGTACCTGGCGTCTCTACCGTGCGCTCAATGGTTTGCCTGGAGGAGATCAAGGCGACCTCACCATTTCCGCTCGACCGCGCCGGTTAACAGCGACAGGGAGGGCGCACTGCAAGCGCTGGTTCAAGCTTGATGGCGTTTGGGGACGTGTCTAGCCTGTTACGTCTAGCTGTTACGTCTAGCCGTTACGTCTGGCTGTTACGTCTAGCTGTTACGTCTGGCTGTTACGTCTGGCTGTTACGTCTGGCTGTTTCGTCTGGCTATTGCGTCTGACGATGCGCCGATCTCAGGCGACCAGGTCAGCCAAACCTGCCGCCGGCCAGTGGAAACGCCTTGACGAATTCAAGCGCCGGCAATCGTTTTCCGCCTGGCTTTTGCAGTTCCAGCAGTCGCAACGCGCCCTGCCCGGTAGCGACCACAACCCCGGCCTGCGCATCGGCCGCCAGAACAGTTCCTGGCACCGCGTCGCTTGCTCCAACACTGTCGCCTCCAATGGCTTCGGCGCGCCAGATCTTTATCGGTACGCCATTGAAATTCGCGAGCGCGCCAGGAAATGGATCGAACGCGCGAATCTTGCGATCGAGGCTGGTTGCAGACTTCGAGAGATCCAGCGCTGCTTCATCTTTTCCGATTTTGGCCGCGTAGGTAACGCCATTTTCTGGCTGAGGCGTGGGAGACAATCGGCCGCTTTTCATGTTGTTCAAGGCCTCGACGATCATCGCCGCGCCAAGCGCGGCGAGGCGGTCATGCAGCGTTGCGGTGGAATCGTCCGCGGCAATCGCAATGTCGCGCTTGGCCAGCATGGGTCCGGTATCGAGGCCCTGCTCCATCTGCATGATCGTCACGCCGGTCTTGTCGTCACCGGCTTCGATCGCCCGATGTATCGGCGCGGCACCACGCCAGCGCGGAAGCAGCGAGGCATGGATGTTGATGCAGCCGCGCGACGGAATGTCCAGCACGCTTTGCGGCAGGATCAGGCCATAGGCTGCGACCACCATGACATCGTGCGGTGTGGACTGCAGGAGATCGTGCGCCTCGCGCGCGACCTGAGGGTATTTGCCATCCAGCCGCAATGAGACTGGTTGCGCGACTGCGATGTTGTTTTCCAGCGCGAATTTCTTTACGGCGGAAGGCTGCAGGCGCATGCCGCGCCCGGCCGGGCGGTCCGGTTGAGTCAGGACAAGTGGAATGACAAAGCCGGCGGCATGCAGCGCCCGAAGTGCAACCGCTGCGAATTCCGGCGTCCCTGCGAAGATTATTTTCATGCGGCGAATTGTACGCCGCGCCGTCGGCTGGGCAGTCGGCGAGGCCGTTGGCGGGACGGTTATACAGCGCCGTTATTTAGCGCAGTCGGCCACAGCAATTGGCCGGGTAGCCGCCTGTGGCGCCGCAAATGCCTAACGCATCCCAACCCGGTCGCGCTCGCGGTCCTTGCGCAGTTCCCGTTCTTCCTTGGCCATGCGCGCCTTGATGCGATTGCGCTTGAGGGGTGACAGGTACTCCACAAAAACCTTGCCTTTGAGGTGATCCATTTCATGCTGGATGCAGACTGCCATCAGGCCCTCCGCCTCGATCTCGAAAGGCTTGCCGTCGGTATCCTTGGCCCGGGCCTTGATGCGCGCCGGCCGTTCGACCCCATCGTAGATCCCGGGCACGGAAAGGCAGCCTTCGTCGTATATCTGTCGTTCTTCACTGGCCCACACGATCTGGGGATTGATAAAGACCCGCAAATCACTCTGCGTGTCGGACACGTCGATAACGAGGATTTGTTCGTGGACATCAACCTGAGTCGCTGCCAGGCCAACGCCCGGGGCCTCATACATGGTCTCTGCCATGTCGGCCACGAGTTGCTTTATGCGCTGGTCGAAGGCGGTCACCGGCTTTGCAATCTTGTGCAAGCGCGAATCGGGATATCTAAGAATTGAGAGTAAGGCCATACCACTTTTCAGCAACAACACCATTCGAAGTAATGGCGGTTTGCCTTGCCAGTTTGTCAGTTTGTGGGCAGAATTTGATTCACCTTGGCAAGTTTTCACCACCGGAATCGTCATGAAAAAGTTTAGCACAGCCAGCCGTCTCTTCGCCTTGGGCACGGCATTCGCTATGCTTCCGGCGATCGCACAGACCTCTACCAATGCGTCAGTCGCAACGGTTCCAGCGACTTCCAGGACTGCAGCAACGGTGCACGACGGCGCAGGAAGCGCCCACTGCGGTTTCCTTCCTGATGCGCCAGACCAGCACAAGGTAGTCCCGGGCGACACGCTGTGGGGCATCTCCGGCCGGTTCCTTCAGCATCCGTGGTGCTGGCCACAGGTGTGGGGTCTAAACAGAGACCAGATCAGTAATCCTCATTGGATCTACCCGGGGCAGATCGTCGTTTTCGACAGGGCCGCTGGACGGCTTTCACTACGCGGCGACGGGGCTGGAAGCGAGCCCGGGGTAGTCAGGCTGTCGCCGCATACCCGCGCTCAAAACTTGCCGCAACAAGCGATTCCCGCCATACCGCTGAATGCCATACAGCCGTTCCTCACGCGGCCGCTGATCGTCGAGCGAAATGAGCTTGCCAGTTCGCCGCGCATCGTCGCGGCGGCTGACGGCCATGTGTTCCTTGGCAAAGGAGACAAGGCCTACGTCCGTGGCGACCTGAAGGGCGGTACTGAATTCCAGGTCTACCGTCCGGGTGAACCTCTGCGCGATCCTGACACCAAAACCATCATCGGCTACGAAGCCACTTATCTTGGCACGCTTGCACTCGACCGTGCGGCGCGGGCCGACAACGAAGCGCACCGCTTCATCGTCTCAGGTTCAACCCAGGAAATGGGCGTAGGCGACAGGCTGGTGCCTATTCCGGCGCCGACCGTTGTCAATTACGCGCCGCATCCTCCGTCGGCCGTTGTCAGGGGACGCGTCATGGCAATTCCAGGCGGCGTTACGCAGGGCGGACAAAACAACGTCATCAGCATCAACCGTGGCGCGTCCGCCGGCATCGACGTGGGAACGGTGCTCGAACTCTATCGTTATGGACGCGTCATTGCGGATCGCACCGAAGGCCGCAAGCTAGTACAACTGCCGGACGAAAAATACGGCACGGTCTTTGTATTTCGGGTTTTCGATCGCGTGTCGTACGGCCTCGTCATGCAGGTAAGCGACTCCGTCCAGATTGGCGACATCGTACGCTCCCCTGAGTAGGCAACACCGTCGTGGCTGCAGGGCAGGAAATAGCGGACTGGCTGCGCCTGGCGCAGGCCGTTGGCGTTGGCCCGGATACGGGACGGAAGCTATTGACGGCTTTCGGCATGCCAAACATGATTTTTTCGGCGGGGCTCAACGCCTTGCTGGAACACGTGCCATTACGTACTGCTTCTGTACTTGATGCCAAAAGTCCGGATTCCGACACGCTGGCCTTGATCGAAAAAACCTTGGCCTGGGCCGACGAGCCCGGCAACCATGTCATCACACTGGCCGACAGCGACTATCCTAAGTCACTGCTTGAAATAGCCGATCCGCCGCTGGTCCTGTATGCCAAGGGCCGCGTCGAACTGCTCAACAAACCTGCCCTGGCCATCGTGGGCAGCAGGAATGCAAGCGCGGATGGTTGTGCCAACGCCCGGCGCTTTGCGGAAGCGTTGAGCCGCGCCGGGCTTTGCGTCGTATCCGGCCTGGCTCTCGGGATCGATGCCGCGGCGCATGAAGGAGCGCTGCTTGGAGACGCCGCCACCATTGCGGTGATTGGAACCGGCGCCGACATCGTTTATCCGGCGCGCAATCGAGCGCTCGCGCATCGCGTCGCCGTGCAGGGGTGCCTGCTCAGCGAGTACGCCCTGGGCATGCCAGCAGTCGCGTCCAATTTCCCTCGTCGAAATCGACTCATCAGCGGCCTCTCTCACGGCGTTCTTGTCGTGGAGGCGGCTGCCCAGTCGGGCTCCCTCATCACCGCGAAAATGGCGCTTGAACAGGGCCGCGATGTGTTCGCGATTCCGGGCTCGATTCATTCGCCGCTGGCAAAGGGCTGCCATCAACTCATACGCCAGGGTGCAAAACTGGTGGAGTCCGCCCAAGACATTCTTGAAGAATATGGACCATTGTCCAGCGCTGCCTTGCAAGCTGAAACGCGGCGCGCGGCGTACGCTCGTTCCAGTGCGACGGATCGAGACCCAGACACGATGGCACTGCTCACTGCCCTGGGACATGATCCGGTCGGGATTGACGAACTTGCAGCACGCAGCGGGTTGCCGGTCGCAACGATCAACGCCTCATTGCTTGCCCTGGAGCTGGACGGCAAGCTCGAAATATTGGCGGGCGCACTATACCGAAGAGCTGGCTTGCTGTCATAAGTGTCACGGCTGTCAAAAAAGTGCAACCAAAGGCCCCTTGAATTGTCTTGCAGGTCTTGTGCCGAATCCACCTTCCCGCTAAAGTGCAGTCATGTTCGACGTACTTGTATACCTCTATGAGACCTACTATCGGCCAGACGCGTGTCCGGATTCCACTGCGCTGACGAAGAAGCTCTCTGCAATTGGTTTCGAAGAAAAGGAAATCTCCCAGGCACTGGGCTGGTTGACTGATCTGGCCGAGACCACCAATGAAATTTCGAGTGCCACAGCACACGAGACGACTTCTTCACTGGGCTTTCGCATCTACGTGTCCAGGGAACTTGAGGTGCTTGGCACATCCGCCATTGGCTTCCTTCAGTTTCTTGAGTCGGCGAGCGTCATCAATTCGGTCCAGCGAGAAATCGTTATCGAGCGAGCACTTGCTGCAACAGAGTCGCAAATCTCGCTAGACAAGCTGAAGGTTATTGTCTTGATGGTTTTGTGGAGCCAGGGCAAGGAACCCGACAGTTTGATATTCGACGAATTGTTTCTCGATGATGAGGATGCCGAACCGAGGCTCCTGCATTAGTCCCTGCGGTAGCGGCACCTGTTCAAAGCTGGCATTGCCCCCACATACCGATTGTCGGGATTGAAAGCGGCCTCCGCGCCTACCAGTCTTGTGTTGCGCAAGCAATTGCCTTGCAGCCCGGCTTGCGGATTCCGCCGCAACGCGCTTATCATTGGCCGCATTTAGCTCCAGTTGTCACCCGGGTCAGCCCCGGCGCCCCGCCTGTTCGCGGCAATTTCACTTTGAAAACCGTTATTCGAACATGGCGATTCGTCAAGGCAGGCGCATCCTCGCAGTGTCGCGCGACCCGCCGCGACGCCAGTTTCTTGTGGCGCTATTGCATGCGCCCTTATCGAGATTAACCTATGTCCAAAACACTCATCATCGCCGAGAAGCCTTCTGTCGCGAACGACATCGCGAAGACGCTCGGCGGCTTCACCAAGCACGATGAGTACTTTGAGTCGGACAAGTACGTCTTGTCCTCTGCCGTCGGTCACCTTGTCGAAATCGCAGTGCCGGAAGAATACGATGTCAAGCGCGGCAAGTGGTCGTTCGCGCATCTGCCGATGATTCCGCCGCACTTCGCACTCAATCCCATTGCCAAGACGGAATCGCGGCTCAAAGTCCTCAACAAGCTTCTCAAGCGGAAGGACGTCAGTGCCCTCATCAATGCCTGCGACGCCGGGCGGGAAGGCGAACTGATATTTCGATTGATCGTCCAGTATGCCAAGGCGAAGCAGCCGATACGTCGTTTGTGGTTGCAGTCAATGACACCGAACGCCATACGCGAGGCGTTTACGCATCTGCGTGAAGACGCGGAAATGCTGCCGCTGGCGGATGCCGCGCGTAGCCGCAGCGAAGCCGACTGGCTAATCGGCATTAACGGTACGCGCGCCATGACGGCGTTCAATTCCAAGGAAGGCGGGTTCTACCTGACCACCGTAGGACGAGTGCAGACGCCGACGCTGTCGATCGTGGTTGAACGGGAAGAGAAGATCCGCAGCTTTGTGCCACGCGACTATTGGGAAGTGCGAGCGGAATTCATATGCGCAGCGGGCGTGTATGAAGGGCGATGGCTCGACACGAAGCACCGCAAGGATGAAACCGACCCGGAGAAGCGCGCCGAACGCTTGTGGAGCAAGGCCGCCGCAGAGTCGATCGTTGCGGCCTGCCGCGGCAAGCAGGGCAATGTCACTGAAGAGGCCAAGCCGACCACCTCCATGGCGCCGGCCCTGTTTGACCTAACCAGCCTGCAACGCGAAGCCAACGCGCGCTTTGGATTTTCCGCAAAAAACACGCTCGGCCTTGCTCAGGCGCTGTATGAACGCCACAAGGTCCTTACCTATCCGCGTACCGATTCACGGCATCTGCCGGAAGACTACATGGCAACGGTCAAGGAAACGCTTGGCGTTATTTCGGAGAGTAACAACTACAACGTGTTTGCGCGCCAGATATTGAAGAACGGCTGGGTAAAACCGAACAAGCGCATTTTTGACAATACCAAGATCAGCGATCACTTCGCAATAATCCCGACCACGCAAGCGCCCAAGAATCTGTCGGAGCCGGAACAGAAGCTGTACGACCTGGTGACGCGGCGCTTCATGGCGATTTTCTTTCCTGCCGCGGAATTCCAGGTCACGACACGATTCACCGAAGTCACCGGCCATCAGTTCAAGACCGAAGGCAAGGTCATGACCAACGCAGGCTGGCTTGCCGTGTATGGCAAGGAACTGACTGAGGACAAGGACGGCGAAGGTTCGGGCACGCTGGTGCCGGTTGCAAAGGGCGAAAAGGTTCAGACCGAGAAAATTACGGCCAACCAGCTTGTTACCAAACCACCTGCACGCTACTCCGATGCGACCTTGCTGTCCGCGATGGAAGGCGCCGGCAAGCTGATCGATGACGAGGAATTGCGGGACGCAATGGCCGGCAAGGGACTTGGCACGCCAGCCACGCGCGCGGCCATCATTGAAGGTCTGCTGTACGAAAAATACCTGCTGCGGGAAGGTCGTGAACTGATGCCGACCGCGAAGGCATTCCAGTTGATGATTTTGCTGCGCGGGCTTGGCGTCCAGGAGTTGACCGCGCCCGAATTGACCGGCGAGTGGGAACACAAGCTGGCGCAGATCGAGCGCGGCGGCATCACACGCGAAGAGTTCATGCGCGAGATTGCGCAGATGACGCAAATTATCGTCAAGCGCGCCAAGGAATATAACAACGACACCATACCGGGCGACTACGCGACGTTGAAGACGCCGTGCCCGAACTGTGGCAGCGTGGTGAAGGAAAATTATCGGAGATTCGCCTGCAGCAAGTGTGAATTTTCAATCAGTAAAATTCCGGGCAGCCGTCAGTTCGAGGTGTCGGAAGTCGAAGAACTGCTGACCAACCGCACCATCGGTCCGCTGCAGGGATTTCGTTCAAAGATGGGCCGCCCGTTCGCTGCAATATTGCGCATCGTGCGGGACGAAGACATCAACAACTTCAAGCTGGAGTTCGACTTCGGCCAGAACAATGATGATGACGAAAACGCCGAGGCGCCGGACTTCACCGGGCAAACGGTACTCGGCCCGTGCCCGAAGTGCGAGAGCGGCGTCTACGAGATGGGTCTTTCATACGTCTGTGAGCGGTCCGTGGCGCGACCCAAGGCTTGCGATTTCCGCAGCGGACGCATCATCTTGCAGCAGGAGATCCTCCCGGACCAAATGGTCAAGCTGCTTACAGAGGGCAAGACGGACCTGATGCCAGGCTTTGTGTCGCAGCGCACCCGGCGACCGTTCAAGGCTTATCTGGTCAAGGGCAAGGACGGCAAGGTGAGTTTCGAGTTCGAAGCACGCAAGCCCAAGGCAGGCGCTGTGGAAGACGCCGCGACCGGTAGCAGCGCGACTGCAGGTGCGGGCACAGGTTCGACGCGCGCCACCGGTGCCCGCGGCCGCAAGGCGCAAGAGGCGGACGACGCGGTGGAGCCGGCCGAAGTTGCGGCCGCTTCGAAATCGGCGGCACGGAAAACCGTTGCTGCAAGACCGGCTGCCAGGAAAGTCGCGGCGAAGAAAACGGCTGCGAAGAAACCTGCTGCGAAAAAAACCGTCGCCAAATCGGCCGTCAAGACCGTGGCAAAAACTGCTGCAAAAAAATCGGCGACACGCAAGGCAGCCTAGAAGGAAATGGTCGGGCGAAACTGACCCGACAAGACTGGTCAGTTTGTCTGCGACATAGCGAGGGGCTGGGTTCTGTATTGCACAGGACTCAGCCCTTTTGTTTTCCAGGTGAGGCAGTCGCCGTTGTCTTCGCTTGCGCTCCGGCTCGTTAGCGCATGGCACGCATTTTCTGCCGGTCGCGAAGCAGTACGGAAGTCAGTCGAGTGTGCTTGTTCCTTTCATTGTCGCCGGTGCCAGCGCCTTTTCGAACGGCGTCGTACCGGAACAGCTAGCCCTCCTGTTCTTTCCCTCGTCGCTTCAAAAAAGTTTTCAGCACCGCCGCGTCATCGAGGTCGGCCCAGCCGCGCTCTAACGTTTCGCGGTAAATGCCAAGCGCCGCATCGCCCAAGGGCGTGTCATAACCCGCGCTGTCCGCCATGCCAGTTGCCAGCGTCATGTCCTTGGTCAGGATATGGGCAAAGGCGCGCGGTGCGTAGTCGTTTTCCAGAGCGCGCGCCATGCGGTCTTCGAATATCCACGAACTGCCGCTCGACGCGCAAATGACATCGAACAGTCGCTTTGGGTCGAGTCCCAACTTGATTCCGAGCGCGAGCGCCTCGGCGCCCGCCACCAGATTTGTCCCCGCAAGCAGATTGTTGACCAGCTTGGTTCGCGCGCCGTCGCCGACTTTCTCGCTGATACGAAATCGCCGGCCACTCATGTCGGCAAGCAGTTGCTCGCAACGGTCAAGCGTAACAGCGGATCCCGCCAGCATCATGCTCATGGTGCCCGCCTCGGCCTTGGCAGGGCCACCTGAAATGGGCGCGTCGAGACAGTCAATGCCGGTTTGGGCGAGCCGTTCAGCGAAGCGCACCGAATCCTCCGGCGCGATGGTTGAGCACAACAGCACAGTGCGCCTTGTGCCGGGTTGCGCTGCGCTTTCGACCACGGCTTCCGCGATGCCTTGTGCTACGCCCTGATCGCCAAAAAGCACGTCGTCGATCTGCTGCGCGTTAAGCACGACCACAATCAGTGCATCCACTTGCGCAGCCATGCGGGCCGGCGTTTCGCAAACGGTCATGCCCAAGGAGGCTGCTTCGTGTTCCGCCTCGGGGCGCACGTCCCGTACCGACACCGCGTAGCCCTTTGCGCGCAGACATTTGGCGATGCCCATCCCCATTGCGCCGATACCTATTACGCCAACTCTGATTCGTTCCTGCATTGCTTCATCCTTGTAGTGAGATTGTTTCGGAGCTGTGATGCGCAAACGGACCGGGCCTTACTCTGTACGCCCTTCAAAGTCGGGCTCGAAAAAGCACCACCGCGCCTGCGGCCATCTGATTTGCAGACTATCTTCAACGGCGTTGATCGCGTCAACCAGCGCCGTGTCCGTCGGCTGAGGTGACATTTTTGCCTGCACGGCGATCATGAGCTGCTCCCCCCATTGCAACGTGATGAGGTTGATTACCATCTCGACCTCCTCTCGCGCCTCGATGTGGGCCTTGATTGCGGAACGCGTTTCAGGTGCCGCCGACTCGCCAGTGATCATCGCCTTGACTTCATGCACGATGAAGGTGGCGACGATCATCAGCAAAACGCCCACCGCGATGGAGCCGCAGGCATCCCATATTGGATTGCCGGTTATGGCTGTAGCCAGGACGGCGAGAAATGCGATCGCCAGGCCCGCCAATGCGGCGATGTCTTCCCCCGCAATCACCATCAACTCCGACTGACGCGTTTCGCGGAACCACCGAAAAAAGGGCTTTCCTCCCGAGAGCTTGCGTATTTCCTTAAGGGCGCCGCGCAGCGAGAACGCTTCCAGCACGACGGATATGCCGAGTACCACCAGCGCGACCCCGACGTTGGACACCGGCCCAGGATTATTGAAGTGCTTGATGCCCTCCATTACGGAGAACGCGCCGCCCACAAAAAACAGCAGAAGAGCCACCATCATTGCCCAGAAGTAGACAACTCGTCCGTAACCCATGGGATGCGATTCGTCCGGCGGCCGATGTGATTCCTTCATTCCGCGCAAAAGGAACAGCTGGTTGCTGCAATCGGCGAGCGAATGGATCGCTTCCGCCAGCATCGCGCCAGAACCGGTATAGAGTGCTGCGCTAAATTTTGCAACGGCGATGCCGCCATTGGCGCCCAATGCATAGAAGATGGCACGGGTAGAACCGTCGGTGGAGGACATGGAATCGAAGAGATAAGAAAACACTCGCACCATATCCTGTCCTTGCAACGGCCTCAAGGCGGATCGAGATCATTCGGCGCAGACACAAGTCGGCGTCGAATCATGAAAGAAGCGCGGGCCGAGGGTGCCATCGGCCTGAATAGTAGACCGGTCAACATGCCCTTCCGCAATGGTTGACGTATATCAATGCGATTTGTTTTTCTGGCAAATATTTTCGGAACTTACCGATGCCACAACGTTTCTACTTCATGCATCTTTTAGCGGTGTCCGGAGCCACGGGAGACATCGCTCGTATGCCGTTTTCCAGTTAATTACTTTCAAGGAGCTTCGCATGAAAAAATGGATTCTGCCTATAACCTGCGTACTTGTCCTGGGCGCCTGCAGCTCGTCCGGCATGCGTTCTGGATCATCTGGCATGGGCTCGTCATCGTCGGGTTCGGGTTCATCGTCGATGAGCTCCGGATCGTCCTCCAGCACCGATACTTCCTCCGGCAATTCGTCTGGTTCGCCAACGACCTCCGGGACCTATCGTTCCCCTCAGACCGTGAATGAGCCAGGTTCCAAGGGAACTCCCGGCACCCCGGCTACTTCGGGTCCTGGCGCTACACCAAGCTCGGGCTCCAGCTCAGGCGGAACAAGTAGTTCCGGCAGCATGGGCAGCGGTTCCAGCTCCGGCGCCAGCAGCGCGGGCGGCGTGGGCGCTGGATCCGGCTCAAGCAGCTCTGGTGCTTCGCCAACGACCAAGTAAGTAGTTCGACTGGCGGAAGCGACCGGTATCAGGCGCCGGTTCGCTTTTGCACCGTACGACAGAAGGAGGCCTCGAGTGCAAGGAGATAACGCTTGCGCTCGAGGCCTCCGGCATATCCGGTCAAGGCGCCGTCTCGCCCGACTACCCGATGGCACGGCACAACGATCGAAACCGGATTGCGGCCGATTGCGCTGCCGACTGCACGCACCGCATTGGGGTGACCTATGGCTGAGGCTTGCGCGCCATAGGTTGCGGTCCCGCCAAACGGGACGTCCAGCAGCTGGTTCCATACCCGCTTCTGGAATGCCGTTCCCGCCAGGTCCAGCGGCAGGTCGAACTCAGACCGCTCGCCGGCAAAGTATTCGTCGAGTTGCGACCGGAGGCGCCGCAACAGCGGCTGTCCGCCGTCCATGGTCCAGCCGTGGCTACCCGCAAAATGCCGATGCTCGGTAAAATAGACGCCGCCAATGCCGCGCTCTGTAGCCGCCAGCAAAAGGGTTCCAGCAGGGCTTGGATGTTCAACGAAATACATAACAGTTTCCTTTCCAGTTCAATGCAACGAGTGCCACAGGCGCAGTGCAGCGTAGCCCCGCCACGGCGACCAGGACTGGGCCAGTGCTGCAAGCTGTGTGGCCGTTAGCCGGGTGCCCGGATCTTGACCAAGAAGGCGGGCCGCCGCCTTCTGCAGTCCAAGGTCGCCAGCAGGAAATGCATCGGCATACCGCAGAACGCGCATTGCGACGTAATGCGCGGTCCAGTCGCCTATCCCTTTCACCGTTTTCATTTTCGCCACCGCTTGTTCGAGGGTCGTGCCGGGCGCCATGTCGAGGCCACCCTGCGCCGCAAAAATGGCGAGGCTCTGCAGCGTCTGGCCGCGCACTGCGGGGAGGCCAATGGCCGAGATCGCCGCCGGCTCCACGAGGGCAAGCTCGCTGGCGAGGGGAAAGTGCCGCGTGACGGACTCGAATGGCGTGAGGGCAACTGTGCCAAAGCGCGCCACCAACCGTCCCGCCAGCGTACTGGCCCCCACGACACTGACCTGCTGTCCGAGCACTGCGCGCACCACCAGTTCGAACGCGTCAAACGCGCCCGGCAATCGCAAACCGGGAGTGCGTGCAATCGCGTCCGCCAGCACCGGATCGCTGGCCAAGTGGGTATCAATAATGGCGGGACTCGCGTCGACGTCGAACTGATTGCGCAAGCGCGATAGCAGCGGCATCATTACTGGACCCAGCGAGGGCGCAATTTGCACCGCAATGCAACTGCGGGATGGCAGGTGCGTAACGTGCAGCCATCCAGAAAAGCCTCCGATGCGCACGCTGCGGACATAGGCTCCGCCGTTGTCCGGCTTTATGGTACCGGGTCCCGGAGCCATCACCGACTCAACCCCAGGAATTGTGCGGCCGCCGAAATAGGCTAGCAAGTCGGGCCATGCATACGGCGGCCGGTAGGCCAGCCGGACGGTGATGCCGGCCTGCTCGATTTGCGAAGTGTGCGAGGGGTCAGATGCCTGGGAGCCCGGCAACGTGCGCGACACACTCCCCGCGCGCCGGATCGCAGAAGGAGCCATTCCGTAGCGAGTGGCGAACAGTGCGTTGAACCGTCGCACGCTTCCAAAGCCAGCTGCGAAGGCAATGTCGGTCATGGACATGCTGGTTTCGTGCAAAAGTTTTTTGGCGAACAGCAGGCGATGGGTTTGCGCCAGTTCAACCGGGGTTACCCCGAACTCCGCCACGACCACCCGCCGCAACTGGCGCGACGAAAGACCGACTTCCGCCGCGAGGCGCTCCAGCGAGCCGGAATCGTCGCCATTTTCCATGGCCCCGAAGGAATCGCTGGCACCGCTTGCAATCCGCCGCCAAACCGCATGCGCCAACCCCTGTTGCACGGCATACGGCGCGAGCTCTGGCCGACAGCGCAGACACGGCCGAAAGCCTGCTCCTTCCGCCTCTGCGGCCGTTGCAAAGAACTGGCATGACGCGCGGCGCGGCGTCTTGACGGCGCAGACCGGCCTGCAATAGATCCCCGTGGTCTTCACGGCGGTGAAAAACAGGCCGTCGAAGCGTGAGTCGCGTGCCGACAAGGCGCGGTAACATGCTTCGGCATCGAGCGGATTGGCCAGGGTTTCGCCGCTTCCACGCTGCGGACCTGGAACGACGCCTGGTTGGAGGTTTGCGGTTCTCATGGCTTTTGTTATACGCGCTGGTCGGGCAGCTGGTCCAGCCGTTTTCGGACACGCGATTGGACCGAAGTAGCGGTCAATTTTTTGGCCCGTAGTTCTACTACCTTACCCAAACAGGGGCCTTTGTTGTAATCTGCGCTGTTGCAACAATTGCGACCAGATCAACAACTCTAACGAGACACAAAGGAGATCGCCATGAACCGACATCAATTGCTGGCCGCCGCTGCCATGCTGCTATGCGCGGGCGCGCTGCAGGCAAAGGACATCAAGATTGCCCACGTCTATGACAAGACCGGTCCGCTGGAAGCGTATGCCAAGCAGACCCAGGTCGGTCTGATGATGGGCCTGGACTATGCCACCGGTGGCACGATGCAGGTCAATGGCAACAAGCTGGTCGTGATCGAGAAAGACAACCAGGGCAAGCCGGATGTGGGCAAGTCTCAACTGGCCGCGGCTTTCGCGGACGACAAGGCCGACATCGCGGTTGGTCCCACAAGCTCCGGCGTCGCGCTTGCGATGCTTCCGGTCGCTGAGGAATACAAGAAGATCCTGCTGGTCGAGCCGGCGGTCGCCGACGACATCACCGGCAGCAAATGGAACCGCTATATATTCCGCACTGGCCGCAACTCCTCACAGGACGCCATCTCCAACGCCGTAGCAATGGACAAGGAGGGCGTCTCAGTCGCCATGCTGGCGCAGGACTATGCCTTCGGCCGCGACGGCGTGAAGGCCTTCAAGGACGCCTTGAAGCATGCCAAGATCGTTCACGAAGAATACCTGCCTGCGAACACAACCGACTTTACCGCCGGTGCGCAGCATCTGTTTGACTCGCTCAAGGGCAAGCCGGGCCGCAAGGTTATTTTCGTGATCTGGGCCGGCGCATCGCCGATCGGCAAGCTCGCTGATCTTGACCCCAAGCGCTACGGCATTGAAGTGGCCAGCGGCGGCAATATCCTTCCCGCGATGGTGGCCTACAAGAACTTCCCCGGCATGGAAGGCGCGACGTACTACTACTTCGGCATTCCTAAAAATCCCGCCAATACGTGGCTGGTTGCGGAGCACTACAAGCGCTTCAAGACACCGCCGGACTTCTTCACCGCCGGTGGCATGTCAGCTGGCATAGCGCTGGTGGAAGCCCTCAAGAAGACCGGCGGCAACACCAACACCGAGAAGCTGATCTCGACCATGGAAGGCATGAGCTTCGAGACGCCCAAGGGCAAAATGACTTTCCGCAAGGAAGATCATCAGGCCTTGCAATCGATGTATCACTTCAAGATCAAGGTCGACCCGGCATTCCAGTGGGGCGTACCCGAACTTGTGCATGAAATCGGCATTAGCGAGATGGACATCCCAATCAAGAACAAGCGCTAGTTCACGCAACTTCTACGCTTTCGGCTCTCCGCTACCGGCATCGGCATCGGAGAGCGGTCACCACGCTGCAACCATCAATATCGCGGAGGGCGTCAATGCCTTTGCACACCCTGGATTCGCCGCCTGCCGCGGCGCACCTCGTTCCTTCCCTGGAAACCCGGGAGCTCACCATCCGGTTCGGGGGACACGTTGCCGTGAACGCCGTGTCGTGCGCCTTTCAGGCCGGCACGCTGACCGCGATCGTGGGGCCCAACGGCGCCGGCAAAACCACCTATTTCAATCTGATTTCAGGCCAGTTGAGGCCGAGCGCGGGCCAGGTGCTGCTTGCCGGGCGCGACATTACCAGCCTCTCTGTATCGGCGCGAACCCACGCCGGCCTCGGGCGAGCATTCCAGCTGACCAGCCTGTTTCCGCGCCTGTCCGTGATGGAGAACGTTCGACTCGCCCTGCAGTCGCGCAAGAAGCTGGGGCTCGATCTGTGGAACGTCTGGAGTCACCACCACGACCTGTCGGCGCGGGCCGCAGAAGTGCTGGATGCGGTGGCACTCGGCGCACGTCACGAGGTCCAGGCTTCGGCACTCTCGCACGGCGACCAGCGCAAGCTGGAAGTGGGCATGCTGATGGCACTCGACCCTGACGTCTATATGTTCGATGAACCGACAGCCGGCATGAGCGTCGATGAAGTGCCGGTCATCCTGGACCTCATTCGCGCGCTGAAAAAGGATCGCGAGAAAACCATTCTGCTGGTGGAACACAAGATGGATGTGGTGCGTGAACTCGCGGACCGCATCATTGTTCTGCACAACGGCACATTAATGGCCGACGGCGATCCAGAGACCGTGATTGCTTCGCCAGTCGTCCAGCAAGCCTATCTTGGACAGGCACCGGTGGGAGAAGCCGCATGACAGCGCCGCTACTGAAGCTGACTGGCGTCCATACGCATATCGGTGCCTATCACATACTGCACGGGGTCGACCTTGACGTGCCGCGTGGTCAGTTGACCATGCTGCTCGGCCGTAACGGCGCCGGCAAGACGACGACGCTGCGGACCATCATGGGCTTGTGGCACGCTTCCGCCGGCACCATTGAGTTTGATGGACAGGACGTCACAAAGAACAGCACGCCCGACATTGCGCAAGCAGGCGTCGCCTACGTGCCCGAGAACATGGGAATTTTCTCCGACCTGAGCGTGCGCGACAACATGGTGCTTGCTGCCCGCGGCGCCAACAAGGCTGAGGACATTGACGCGAAACGGCTCGACTGGATCTTCGGCCTGTTTCCCGCCATGAAGACATTCTGGATGCATCCGGCCGGCAAGCTGTCCGGCGGGCAGAAGCAGATGCTTGCGGTCTCGCGCGCCATCGTCGAGCCGCGAAAGCTGATCCTGATTGACGAGCCGAGCAAGGGCCTGGCGCCCGCCATCATCGCCAACATGATTTCCGCCTTCCGCGAACTGAAGCAAACGGACACCACGATCCTTCTGGTCGAGCAAAATTTCAATTTCGCGAAACAGCTTGGCGACACCGTGGCCGTGATGGACGACGGCAAGATCGTTCACCGTGGCGCCATGGCGGAGCTTGCCGAAGACGAGTCATTGCAGTCGCGCCTGCTCGGCCTCTCGCTTGGCGCGCATCAATGAGGCCGTCGCTGAACTGTTACCGCCGCCAGCAGCATCGCTGCAGCCGCGGTCTTTGATAGTGAGACAAACATGAGCGCAACCCCCACTTCGACAGCCGCACCGGTCACACCGCCTGCACCAGCGGCACCAGCCCTTGCACCGCGCAGCCAGATCGACTGGAAGCCGTTGCTACTGTTGCCGGCGTTGGCCATTGTGGCGTTTCCGCTGGTGGGATCAGCGCCTACCTGGATCACTCTCACCGCCGCCGGCCTCGCGATGGGCATGATCATTTTTATTATCGCTTCCGGCCTGACGTTGATCTTCGGGCTGATGGATGTCCTTAATTTTGGCCATGGCGTTTTCATTGCGCTCGGTGCCTTCGTCGCGCTCTCTGTGCTCGGGCTGCTCCCAGGCTGGACCACCGCGGACAGCCTCGGGTTGAACCTTGCAGCGATCCTGCTCGCGATGCTGGCGGCGATGGTGGCGGCCGGCATACTGGGCTGGTTCTTCGAGCGGCTGCTGATCCGGCGCGTGTATGGAAACCACTTGATGCAGATCCTCATCACCATGGGCGGCATGGTGGTTGGCGAAGAATGTATCAAGATGATTTGGGGTCCACAAATGATCGCACTGGAAGTGCCGGCGGGTCTGCGCGGCGCAGTGCTGTTTGGGGATGCGGCAATCGAGCGTTACCGCATACTGGCGGTGGTCGTCGGCTTGCTTGTCTTTGGCATCATGCTGTTGGTGTTGAACCGCACCAAGCTCGGCCTGCTGATCCGTGCTGGTGTGCAGGACCGCGAGATGGTCGAAAGCCTGGGTTACCGCATTCGCCAGTTATTCGTCGGCGTGTTCGTCACGGGTTCTGCTCTCGCTGGGCTCGGCGGCGTGATGTGGGGGCTATACCAGCAGGGCGTGGTCCCGCAAATGGGCGCACGGGTAAACGTCCTGATTTTCATTGTCATCATTATTGGCGGCCTCGGCTCAACCGGCGGCTGCTTTCTGGGCGCAATGCTGGTGGGCCTGCTGGCCAACTACACCGGTTTCCTTGCCCCGAAAGTTGCTCTCTTCTCCAACATCATCCTGATGGCCGGTATTTTGCTCTGGCGGCCGCAGGGGCTTTATCCCGTCACGAACCGGTGACATGACATTGAACAGACAACAGGGGACAACCCGGTGATCACGCGCCTTCTTTCCCATGACCTGCCGAAAAGCCGGTTGCTGCTCGCGATCCTGGTCGCCATTCTTCTCGGCCTGGCTTTCGCACCGTTCCTGTTCCCGGGCGCCAAGGCGCTCAACGTCGCCGCGAAAATCCTGGTCTTCGTCGTCTTGGTCGCCAGTTACGACCTTCTGCTGGGCTACACCGGCATCGTGTCATTCGCGCACACCATGTTCTTTGGCATTGGCGCCTATGGCATCGCAATCGCAAGCACGCGCATAGGGCCGACCTGGGGCGCGCTCGCCATCGGCCTGCTTGCCGCAGTCGCGCTATCGCTGGTCCTGTCGCTTGTAATCGGCCTGTTTTCGCTGCGAGTGCGGGCGATCTTTTACGCCATGATTACGCTTGCGGTGGCGTCGGCGTTCCAGACGCTGGCTTCACAACTGTCGGACTTTACCGGTGGTGAAGATGGCTTGAATTTCAAGCTACCGGAAATCCTGTCGCCGGGATTCAGCTTCAGCGAAGACCCATTCCTTGGCGCCTCGCTCGACGGCAAGCTGCTGATCTATTACATCGTATTTGTCTGCGCTGTTGTGTTGTTCCTCGCCATGCTGCGCATCGTTAATTCTCCGTTCGGACGCGTACTGCAGGCGATCCGTGAGAATGATTTTCGGGCCGAAGCCATAGGCTACCGAACCGTGGTTTTCCGCACTCTCTCCAATGTGCTGGCTGCCGTGTTTGCCACGCTGGCCGGCGCACTGCTTGCGCTCTGGCTACGCTACAACGGCGCCGACACCTCGCTCTCATTCGAAATCATGATCGACATTCTCCTGATCGTGGTGATCGGCGGCATGGGCACCCTTTATGGCGCGGTCTGCGGCGCGACGATTTTCATCCTTGCGCAAAGCTACCTGCAAGACTTCATGGCTGTCGGCGCCAATGCGACCCAGAATCTGCCATGGCTTTCCGCGCTCTTGTCGCCGGACCGCTGGCTGCTCTGGCTGGGCGTGCTGTTTGTGTTGTCGGTGTACTTTTTCCCGACTGGCATTGTCGGACGGTTGCGCAAGGGCAGGTAACACGCAGTGAAAGTAGCGACCAATTAGCCGCCGGGAGTGCCCGATGCAAACCAGTCTTCCCGTTTCCCGCTACATGCGCTGCTGTGAGCGCGAAATCCACTTTATGGAATGGGGTGCGGCCGACGCGCCACCACTCATCCTCTGGCATGGCCTGGCGCGGACTTGCCGCGATTTCGACGACCTCGCCGCAGCGCTCGCCGACACGTATCACATTATTTGTCCCGACACGATCGGGCGCGGTCTGTCGCAGTGGAGCCCGGTTCCGGACGAAGAATACTGCCTGGCGTTTTACGCGAGACTGGCGCACTCCCTGGTCGAGCAATCCGGCTTCGAGCATGTGCGCTGGGTGGGCACATCAATGGGCGGCGCCATCGGCATCCGGGCGGCGGCCAGCACCCTGCGCGGACGCATCAGTCACCTGGTTTTGAACGACATCGGCGCAGAGCCGGTTTATGCGGCGATTGAGCGTATCAAGTCGTATGCGGGTAATCCAGCGCAATTCGACACGGTGACCGAGTTCGAAGACTACCTGCGGACGGTGTACAAGCCCTACGGCTGGCAGTCCGATGCCCAATGGCGCCGGATGGCCGAGACTTCTGTACGCCGGCTTCCCGACGGACGGATCACGCCACATTACGATCCGGCCATGGTGCGGCAATTTACCGTTCATCCGGTTGACTATGAAATCTGGGATGCGTTCGACACGCTAGACATGCCCACGCTGCTGTTGCGGGGCGAAAGTTCCGACCTGCTGTCTGTGCACACAGCGCAGGCCATGACCGAGCGGGGGCCGAAGGCGCGCTTGGTTGTGATACCGGGTTGCGGCCATGCACCCTGCCTGAACGTTCCTGACCAGTTCGAATTGGTTCGCGATTTTCTTGCGGCGTAAGGCTGGCGTTGGGTTGCAGTGGATGTGCCGGTAGTTCACCGGACCCGCCGCTTTTTTCTGGCTCCGGCACCACCATGCTTGCCAGATGGCGCCGTGCCGCACGCCACCCTGAAACGCCCTTTGCGCTACACTCGACCTTCGTTCTTTGCACCCCCTCAAATCATGTTCAACGTCTCGCGACACCCCGACCTGAAAACCGTACTGATCGCGAGCGGGCTCGTCCTGACGCTGGCCATGGGCGTTCGCCACGGATTCGGCTTCTGGCTTCAGCCGATTTCCCAGGCTCACAACTGGACGCGGGAAACCTATTCCCTGGCGCTTGCGCTGCAAAACTTGCTGTGGGGAGTTTTCGGTCCCTTCGCTGGCATGGCGTGCGACCGTTTCGGCACTGCGCGGGTGGTGCTGGCCGGCGCATTTTTCTACATGGCCGGATTGCTGTGGATGGCGCTGGTCGATCAACCCACGCTCTTTGTCGTAGGCACCGGTATCCTGATTGGCGCTGCGTTGGCATGCACTGCGTTCGGCGCCGTCAGCGGCATCATCGGACGCACCGCGCCGGAATCGAAACGCTCCTGGGCCTTCGGCATTTCCGGCGCCGCCAGTTCCTTCGGTCAGTTCCTCATGATGCCGGTGGAGCAGCGCCTGATTGCCTCTGTTGGCTGGCAGGGCGCGTTCTACGTGCTCGCTTTCCTGGTTGTGCTGGTCATGGTGCCCATGGTCGTCTTCCTGCGGGAGCCGGTCGCTGTCAAGGGCACTGGGCCGCAACAAAGCATTCTTGAAGCGACGCGCGAAGCCTTTGCGCACCGTCCCTTCCTGTTGCTCGTCGCCGGCTATTTCGTGTGCGGCTTCCAGTTGGTGTTCATCGGCGTTCACATGCCGGCCTACTTGCGTGACAAGGGCATCCTCGACCCGGGGGTTGCAGTCGTCGCACTCGCGCTGATCGGGTTGTTCAACATATTCGGCTCCTACTACGCCGGCAAACTCGGTGGCCGCTACCCCAAGCGCTACCTGCTGTCAGGCATCTACTTCAGCCGCGTGGTGGTTATCGCCGTGTTCCTGGCGGCGCCGCTCTCGCCGCTCTCCGTGTACATCTTCGCAGCTGCGCTGGGGCTGTTGTGGCTCTCGACCGTGCCGCTGACCAATGGCGTCGTGGCCGGCATCTTCGGCGTCAAGTACTTGTCGATGCTGTCCGGCTTCGTTTTCTTTTCGCATCAGGTCGGCAGCTTCCTGGGGGTCTGGCTTGGCGGCTATCTCTACACCAAACAGGGGAACTACAATACGGTATGGATGATTACGCTTGCGTTAGGCATATTCGCGGCACTGATCAACCTGCCCATTAATGAAAAGGCGATCTCGCGTCCGCTTGCAGTGCCTGCCTGATGAAAGTCACGACCACCGAGCAGCAACGATGAACAGTCCCACTAGCGAGCGCTCGCCTTCAGGGCACGGTCACCGATTCCGACCTTCGCAGGCGGTGCAGCGCTGGCTGCTGCGCGGCGCTGCCGCTGCCGTCCTGACGCTGGCGTTTCTGGCCTACCTGCGTCCTTCCTTCGTTTTTGACCTAGCCAACCGCATCACCTTATGCTTTTGAACGATTCCTTTGGATCGGCGCCGCTCGCGCGGCAAGCCGTACAGGACTTGGGGGCCTCGCGCATCCGCGAAGTGGCCAATGCCGGCATGGGCAATCCAGACGTGCTCGCATTCTGGTTTGGCGAACCGGACGAGGTGACGCCCGAATTCATCCGCGAAGCGGCATCGCTTGCGCTGTCCCGCGGCGATACCTTTTACACGCAGAATTTCGGCATTCCTGCACTGCGTGAAGCGATCGCAGCCTACTCGACGGGCCTGCACCAGCCGCTCGGGGCCGATCGCGTTGCAGTCACGTCATCTGGCGTATCGGCGCTGATGCTGCTGGCCCAGTTAATCGTGAACCCGGGCGACCGCGTCGTGGCAGTGACGCCGCTGTGGCCCAACCTGCTCGAGATTCCACGCATTCTCGGCGGCCACGTCGAGCAGGTTTCCTTGCAATTGCGTTCTGCGGATAGCGGCCATCCCGCCGTCTGGGAACTGGACCTGCAACGACTGCTCGATGCGCTCACACCGGGCACCAAAGCGCTCTTCATCAACTCGCCAAACAATCCGACCGGCTGGGTGATTACGGCCGCACAACAGCAGATCCTGCTCGCGCATTGCCGCAAGCATGGCATCTGGATTCTGTCTGACGACGTCTATGAGCGGCTCGTCTATCCCGACCCGGACACGGTTGCAGAGGCAGCACCGGCATCAGCGCACGAGGCGGCAACTGCGCAGCAATCAGAACCCGTTGTAAACCGTGACCGGCGCCGAGCCGCGACGACACGCGCCTTGCCATGCGCGCCCTCGTTCCTCGACATCGCCGATGCGCAGGACAGACTGGTCAGCGCCAACAGCTTTTCAAAGACATGGTTGATGACGGGTTGGCGCCTCGGCTGGGTTATCGCACCGGCGGCTGTGATGCCAGACCTCGGGAAACTGCTTGAGTACAACACGTCCTGCGCGCCCGGGTTCGTCCAACAGGCCGGCATCGTGGCGCTGGAGCAGGGCGAGGAAGTGCTTGGACACACCCTTTTACGTTATCGCGCGGCGCGCGATTTCTTGTTCGACAGCCTCAATGCCGCGCCCTTGCGCGAGGCGGGGTTGGTGGTGCCGCGCCCACTCGGAGCGATGTATCTGTTTTTCGGCGTCACGGGCGAACACGACACGCTTGGGTTGTGCAAGCGCCTGGTGTCTAAGGCGGGTCTGGGGCTGGCTCCTGGCAGCGCGTTCGGGCCGCAGGGAGAGGGCTATATTCGCTGGTGCTTTGCCAACTCGATTGACCGGCTGGCAGCGGGTGTGGAACGGCTTAACGGCTTCTTTGCGGAAGGCGGCTTCACCGACAAAAATTAGTCGCGACCCACAAGTAGCCTCGAATGACGAAGCGATGATTGCCGACGCCGTAGCGACGGGCCAACCGAGAATGGCGCATGGAACTCACACTGACAGAGCTTGAGGACGCAATCAATTTCTGGCGCGGCCAACGACCCTCGACTGGCGAGGAACGTGCGTTGTCGCCAGAGGTGAACGCGCTCGCGAGCGTCTATGCAATGATGATTTTCCAGCGGCTGCGGTCCATCGATATTGCGACGCTGGATCCCGCGCCGGCAATGCTGCTTGAATCATGGCGGGCCAGCAAACCGGCCTGAATAGCTGGAGGACTTGAACGCCTGTCGTTATGCCGCCGGCTCAGGCGGCAA
>JAQGMR010000034.1 GCA_028292265.1 Herminiimonas sp. | reverse complement strand
TCTTCACTCAAGGTGTTCCAGGCGGCCCGTTGTTCTGGCGTGCCGAGCGGGCTGGCGTCCATAGGCAGTCGTGCGAGGTCCGGCAGAGGACCGAAGACTGCTTCGTAGTCCGCGCGGTAGTGTGCCTTGAGGACATGGGCATAGGCCGTCCGGTTTCCTCCGTGTTCTGCCGGGTCTTCCATCGGCCCCAAGGCCTGCGACCACAAGCTATCCTTGCGGCCGTCCCAGAACAGGAAGGGGCTATATCCGGCCCCGACCACCGGCATGGTGCGTCGGGCGCCAGTGCCCATGCCCAGTGCTAGCGGACGTCCGTCCTGAAACTGCCGATCCGGCTGGTGGCAGCTCGCGCAGGATACGGCACCGTTGCCGCTGAAGCGCTGGTCGAAGAAGATGCGTTGCCCGAGTCCGACAGCGGCACTGGACGATTCATGGCCATTCGACGGGTCTGCCGGCGCAGGCGCAAGTTCCGACAAGCGCATCGAGGACAGGACCGACATCTCGTCGGCACTCCAGCCGTCGATACCGGGCAGGCCAAAGAGGCTGGCCTGTGCGGCGCCGGCCAGCAGCGTGCCTCCGATCAGTGCAATGAGCCAACGCCTGGAGGGCTTCATGAAGTCACCCGCTCAGCGTTGCGCCGAAGCCATCGCCGGCGCGGCGCCGGGCGCGATGATCGTATTGAGCGTGACTTCATCGGTGCCGGACGCGGCATGCACCGTCAGCCTGATTTCCCACCATCCCGGCATGCTGAATTTCATGCCTTCGAGCAGATACCGACCGTTGCCCAGTTCCTTTGTCACGCGCGGCTGTGTCGGGAAGCCATGCCCATGTTGGGGCATACCGCCGCCGACGTCGATCTTTGCGCCCGATACAGCTTCACCTGAAGGGGTACGCAGCTGTATCTCCCATGCGTGGATCTTGTTGATGGCGATTGGCTCGGCGAGCGGATGCATGGCGACGTGATATTTATCTTCCGCGGTCGGACGGTCCAGCGAAAGGTTTAGTCCAGATGGCGGGGTCATGCAGGCGGACAAGGAAAGTAGCCCGGTGAAGGCAATCAGGGAAAAAAATGGTCGAAGCATGGCGTGAGTTTCCTATGTTGGTTTGATCCGATCGGCAACAGACATGACGCTGCCGGTTTCCTGCGTTGGAGGAGACCGCAGCGGCAGTCTCTATTGCGGGGCGCAGGCACATCCGGGACCGCACTTGCATTGCGGGCCGCAGGCACAAATGGCATTCGGGACGGCCTGTTGTATCGGACGACTCTGGCAGCCGCAGCTGCAGCTCTGGCCTGGGCAGTTGGTGCAGGTGCATGGGGCTTGGGTGGTGGCGTTCATGGAGTTTCTCCTTTGGTTGAAAGTGATGCTAGTTTAGGAGTGCGCCCGCATTGCGGATTGAACGAAACGGCTAATCGCAAACAATGCGCTGCGTGCTCGCCAGTGACGAGCCAGGCAGCCGAGACTACGGGCAAACAAGGGAGCAGGCCTGCGCCGGCTAGGCGCGCTGGACGCCGATTGCAGTCACGCCGAACATGCGCTTGAACGTGCGGGAGAAGTGGGCGGAGTCGGCAAAGCCTCCGGCATGGGACGCTTCTGTCAGGTTGCTGCCAGCCCCATACAACGCGACTGCAAGTTCCATCCGCAGCCAGAGCACATAAGGTCGGAAGCGTATGCCGGTCTCCTGGAGGAAAAGATGACGGAAACACTCGGGGGAAAGATGAACAGCTTTGGCAATCTCGCTCATCGTGACTGCATCGGCGAGCCGTCCATGGAGGATGTCGACGGCGCGCGCAATCCGCTTGTCGACAGGCTTGGCGGAAGAAGGATGTATCGAAGAAAGCCTGGTGGTAACTGCGCGTGCGCAAGTGGCGAGTTCTTGATCGCTGGCGTCTTGCGCTACTGGCACATAGTTACGGCGGGGCTCCGATCGAGGCAACTCCAGGCGCCAAGACCTGATGGTCATCGCACGACTTCCACTTAATCGGCGGTAATTTTCCCCGTCGTGATTACCTTCCCCCAACGTATGAATTCGTCCGCCTGAAACGCCGTGAACTGATCCGGCGTGTTGGCCACGACCTCGAAGCCAAGGTCCAGCAGCGGTTTTGCCACCTGAGGGTCCTGCAGCACCTGTTTTATTGTGGCGAACAGCTTGGCTTTGATGTCACTCGGCAGGCCCTTCGGAGCGGCGATAGCCTGCCAGGAATAGACGGTCACGCCCTTGAACCCAAGCTCCGCCATGGTGGGCACGTCGGGCATCAAAGGCGAGCGTTGCGCGCTGGTGATCGCAAGTGCCCGAAGCTTCCCAGCCTTGATGTTCGGCAGCCCCGTGTTGATATTCATGAAGGTTGCCTCGACCTGCCCTCCGAGCAGGTCCTGCATCGCCGGAGCGCCCCCCTTGTACGGCACATGATTGCCCTTGGTCCCGGTCTCCTGCCAGAACAATTCCGCGGTCAGGTGGTCACTCGTACCCACACCGGCAGAAGCGAACGTCATCTTGCCCGGATGTGCCTGTAGTTCCGTAAGCACCTCTTTCACCGAGCGGTACGGCGAATTCGCCGGCACCGCGAGGACGTTAGGCGCCTGCACCGCTACGGTGATGTAATCGAAGTCCTTCCGCGGGTCGTACGGCAGTCCCTTCATCAGGTGCGGCCCAATTACGAACGGTCCAAGCGACGAAACGAAGATCGTCGACCCGTCGGCTGGCGCGCGCTTCGCTGTGGCGGCGCCGATCGTGCCACCAGCTCCGGGCGTGTTTTGCACGATGAAAGTTCCGCCAAGCTTCTCTGGCAGTTTGACGGACAAGATGCGGGCGATCATGTCTGTTGAACCGCCGGGTGGGAAAGGCACAATCAGGGTGACCGGCTTCCCTGCCGGCCACGTCTGTGCTTGCGCGGCAAAAGCGGCAAAGCCGAGCGCTGCGGCGATGAGGAATTTTTTCATTGGTTGTCTCCTGTGGTTAAAAGAAAAAGGATCTATGTCCGGTGTTCAAACACGGCGTGCTCGCGCGTCCACCCTCGCGCCTGCTCGCTGAGAGTCAAGCCCAAGCCGGGCCGGGTAGGCACCAGCATGCGTCCGCCGCGGATGTCGATGCGCTCGTTGAACAGGGGCTCCAGCCAGTCGAAGTGCTCCACCCAGCCTTCACGTGGGTAGGCCGCCGCAAGGTGGATGTGCAGCTCCATTGCGAAATGCGGGGCAATCAGCAGCCCCGCCTCGTCCGCCTGTGCAGCGATTTTCAGAAAAGGCGTGATGCCGCCAACGCGCGGCGCGTCGGGCATCAGGTAGTCGGCCGCGCGATGCCGGATCAGGTCGCCGTGTTCCGCTGCGCTGGTAAGCATCTCACCCGTGGCGATAGGGGTGTCGAACTGGAGCGCGAGCGCCGCATGTCCCTCGTGGTCGTAAGCGTCCAGCGGTTCCTCGATCCACACAAGGTTGAACGTCTCGAAGATGCGGCACATGCGCTGCGCGGTCGGGCGATCCCACTGCTGGTTCGCGTCCACCATGATTGGTACGGAGTCGCCCAGATGCTTGCGCACGGCTTCCAGTCGCCTCACGTCGAGGTTGCGGTCCGGCTGCCCCACCTTCAGCTTGATGCCCCCGATGCCGCGCTCGATCGACGCGGCGGCGTTGATCACGAGCTGCTCCGTCGGCGTGTGCAGGAAACCGCCCGACGTGTTGTAGCAGGGAACGGAATCGCGATAAGCGCCCAGCAGCTTCGCGAGCGAGAGGCCGGCGCGACGCGCCTTGAGGTCCCAAAGTGCGACGTCGAAGGCGCCGATGGCTTGCGTGGCAAGTCCGCTCCGGCCAACCGAAGCGCCCGCCCAGCAAAGCTTGTCCCACAGGCGGCCAATGTCGCTTGCGTCCTCGCCGAGGAGGTTGGGCGCGATCTCGTGCGCATGGGCAAACTGGCCTTGCCCCCCTGCACGCTTTGAATAACTAAAGCCCAAGCCCTGCTGCCCATCCATCGTCAGCACCTCGGCAAAGAGCATCGCGACTTCGGTCATCGGCTTCTGGCGGCCGGTGAGCACCTTAGCGTCGCTGATCGGCTGCGCGAGCGGCAGGTAACAAGAGGAAAGGTTGATGCGTGCGATGCGTGTGTCGCTTGAGGAGGTGGGCATTGATAACGTTGTCATTGGTAGTCCAAGAAAACGGGCCTGAGAATACCCGTGCGTGAAGGCATGGTATCGTTATCATTCATTTTGTCAAGACTGGACTGCACCCATGTTCCGCCCGCCTGCCGCCAAAAACGCTACCCTCCGCGATGTCGCCCGTGAAGCCAGCGTCTCGTTGATCACGGCCTCGCGCGCCCTCGGAAATCCGTCGCTGGTTTCGACGGCGACGATCGAGCGTGTGCAGGAGGCCGTGATCCGCACCGGCTATATCCCCAACCTGCTGGCCGGCGGGCTCAGGTCACGCCGCAGCATGACGGTCGCGGGGCTGGTGCCGATCATCTCAGTGCCCCAGTTCCTGCCCACCGTGCAGTCTCTAACCGAGACGCTGGACCAGCATGGCTATCAGCTCATCCTGGGCCAGAGCGGCTACGACCATGCACGCGAGGAGAAGTTGATCGCAACGATCATGGGCCGGCGCCCCGACGGCCTGGTTGTGACCGGCCTCCTCCATTCCGCGCGGGCGCGCGAGCAACTGCGCAAGCTTGGCATTCCTGTCGTGGAGACCTGGGACCTGAGCGAGCGACCGGTGGACATGGCTGTCGGCTTCTCGCATCTGAAGGTAGGCAGCGCGGCCGCCGATTACTTCCTGGGCAAGGGCTGGCATCGACTAGCGATCGCCACGGGGGACGATCACCGCGCGCAGAAGCGCCGCGAAGGTTTCGTCGCCGCCGTGGGGCACGATGTGCCAACCGCCACGGTGCCTGCGCCCAGCAGCCTGGCCTTGGGCCGTCGCGCCCTGGCCGAACTGTTGCGCCAGGATCCAGGCATCCAGGCCATCTTCTGCAGTTCGGACGCGCTGGCGCAGGGGGTGCTCGTCGAAGCCCTTTCACGCGGCCTGCGCATTCCTGAAGACCTGGCTGTATGCGGCTTCGGTGACGCGGATTTCTCCGCGCATCTGGAGCCTTCGCTTTCTACTGTGCGCATCGACGCCGCGGAGATTGGCCGGATGGCCGCCACGCTCATCATTGACCGCTGCAACAACGAGCCGGTGTCTTCCCCAGTCATCGATATTGGGTTTCGTATCATCGAGCGAGAATCGACTGCGGGTTCTGCAGGATGCGTCATTTAGAAGCAAATTTAACGCATGCTCAATGCCGTTTGTATGAATGCCTGCACTTTCGGTGAAGCGTATTTGCGGCCGGTGTAAACGAAATAGAAGGCGCCGCCAAGTTTCACATCCCACCTCTTCAGAACGGGCTCCAATGCACCGTTCGCAACCGCATCGGCGGCCAAAAAATCAGGCAGCCAACCGATGCCTTCCCCGAGAATCAGCAAGGCCTTTATCGTTTCAAGATCGTCTGCAGACGCGCGTCCGGTGACTTCTGTTTCTACCTCCGATTTCCCGTCCGTTAGCGTGATCGACCTGGTCTTTGAAAAGCCGACGAACGAGGCCTTGACCAAGTCACGGGGATGGCTGATTTTGCCGCACTGTTTCAAATAGGCTGGCGCTGCCCAGAGGTTCGCACGCAATTCGAAAAAACGTTTGGCAATCAAAGAAGAGTCTTTCAACGCGCCAGCCCGAATGGCAAGGTCAATCCCCTCCCCTACCAAATCGACGCTGCGGTTTGTCACCAGCAGCTCCACAGAGACGTCTGGATATTTCGCAAGGTACGCCTGTGTGATGCGAGGCAGCAGCGTGTGCCCGAGGTCGACCGGAACCGTGATCTTGAGCAGACCAGTCGGCTTGCTTTGGGACGAGTGCAGAGCCGCTTCACCCAGTTCAACTTCCCTGATTGCGTTCGCGCAGTGATGAAAATATTTGTCGCCGGACTCAGTGACATAAAGCTTGCGGGTTGTGCGCTGGATCAGGTTCACACCCAGGCGCTTTTCCAGGGCGGCGACTTTGGCGCTCACCGTCGTTTTTGGCATGTTCAACAACCTGGCCGCCCCGGAAAAGCTGCCTGCCTCCACAACTTTGACGAACACGGCGATCGCATCCAGATCCATGAATTATCCCAGTTTTTGCACAGTCATTCCCAATTTTACCGTCTAGCGGATAGTTTCACAAAGACCTAAGCTTCATTCATCAGCAGGCGACTAGAAGTTTTTGATCCATCTAGTGCGAATCCAAAACGGTAACGCACCTAATTATTTAGGAATCAACATGAGCAAGAAAATCGCAATTATCGGTGCTGGCAATGTCGGCGGCGCCCTGGAAAAAGGCTTAACCCGTGCCGGCTACGAGGTGCGCACTGCAAAGCAAGGCCAAATAGCCGAGGCGTCGACATGGGCTGACACGATCATGGTTGCGGTCCCATTCGGAGCGATCGCGGCAGTGGTGGCTGAAATCGGCAATGCGGCCAACGCCAAAACGATTGTTGATGCGACCAACGCTTTAACCCCCGACATGCAGCTCGCGATCGGCTTCACGACCAGCGGAGCGGAAGAACTGCAGAAAGCGCTTCCGCAGGCGAATGTCGTCAAAAGTTTCAACACCGTATTCGCTCAACATATGAGCGACGGAAAAGTCAGTGGCCAGCAGTTGAGTGTCTTTGCGGCGGGCGACAATGCAGCAGCACGGGCATCAGTGCTGGAACTGGGGAGAGCAATCGGATTTGATGCAATTGATGCAGGCCCGTTGAAGAATGCGCGGCAACTGGAAGCCCTTGGCTTCTTCAATATCCAGCTTGGTTATGTTCTGGGAAATGGGCCGGACATCGGCTTCAAGTTGATCCACTAAACGCAGTCAAGGCCTGGGGCCGATTCCGGCCCCAGGGTCCTTGTTGGCCTCGCCGACAAACCCTTAAACATCTTTATACCGGAGAACATCGTGATTGATCAAAAATTTATCAGCATCTGGACCCCTCGCCTTCTCAGCGTATTGCGCATCGTCGTCGGCTTATTGTTTCTGCAGCATGGCGCTGCCAAGCTACTCGGCGTGCCGCATGTTGCCATGTTTGACGGCCTGAAATTGGTCTCGCTTATAGGCCTTGCCGGTGTGCTCGAACTGGTTGGAGGTTTGCTTATCGTTCTTGGTCTTTTCACCAGGCCGGTAGCCTTCATTCTCTCTGGTTTTATGGCAGTCGCCTATTTCATGGCACATGCGCCGCAGGGTGCTCTGCCCATCTTGAACCAGGGCGAGCTCGCCGTGCTGTATTGCTTCGCGTTCCTTTACCTGGCCGTGGCTGGCGGCGGTACGGCCAGTATCGATGCGGCCCGCAATCGGGCTTAGTCGAAAGCGAAGGCCCGATGTAATGCACGAAACATCAAACTAATACGATAAGAGGTTCGTCATGGCAGCTACAAGATTCCCCACTTTTTTCCTCTCTCATGGCGGCGGCCCCTGGCCGTATGTTGATGGCATGAAGGAGCGTTTCGCGAAAACGGAAAGCGAATTTCGCAAGCTGCCAGGTCTACTTCCGTCGAAGCCGAAGGCAGTTCTGGTTATAACCGGTCATTGGGAGGCTAGTGAGTTTACGGTGTCGACCGCCGAGCAGCCGCGGATGGAATATGACTACTCGGGGTTTCCAGAACACACCTATAGGTTTCAGTACCCAGCACCCGGGTCACCGGCTTTGGCTCAGCGAGTGCGCGCCTTACTGATGAAAGACGGCAGGCAAGTTTTGGAAGATCGGAACCGGGGATTCGACCACGGGACCTTTGTTCCACTTGAACTTATGTTTCCGAAGGCTGATGTTCCCATTGTCCTGCTGTCGCTTAAGTCCACGTATGACCCCTTAGAGCATATCCGCGTTGGCGAGGCACTGGCACCGCTGCGCGACGAAGGCGTATTAATAATCGGTAGCGGCCTCACGTATCACAACATGCGTGGATTCGGACGCAGTGAGTCAACCCCCGTTGCAGACGCGTTTGAATCGTACTTGAACTCCGCCGTTACCGCGCCGACAGCGAAACTGCGTGACGAAATGCTGGCGGCATGGGAAGCAGCGCCTGGCGCGCGTTTGGCGCATCCCAGGGAAGACCACTTGATTCCCCTGATGGTTGTCGCCGGCGCTGCAGGCGATGACGTAGGACGTCGCCTGTTTGTGGATCATGTAATGAGCGTTGCGATGGCGACTTACCAGTTTGGAAGCACCGCGGCCATAAACCACGTAGCAGATATCCAAACTTTTTCTGGACTCAACCACGACTTGGAGATTAGCCAATGAGTACCACCATCACGACCTATAAGCTCGAAGCGATCAATCAAGCGTTCGCAGACTCGGCTTCAGGGGTGACCATTAAGCCGGTTATTGTCTTCGCGTGAGGCCACAACAGTCGCTCGGTCGCGCCCTCTGCCTGATTCCGTCTCTACGCAATGCTGAGCGCCGGAACCAGAGCTGAAACTTTCTTCGACACTCGCTTCGACGCCGAACCTGGAAAGCCCCGCGGCTCTCCGGGTTGCGCCTCCAGGGCAGATCGCGGTCGTTGAAAAACGCTACTTCGAAAAGGAACAACAATGAGCGCGTCGACTAACGACGACCATGGCACGAGCGTTATCGTCCACGACGTGCACGCAGCGCACCGTGTCGATTATGAACGATGGATGCTCAAGGCTATGCGGGCACATCAGGCTTTTCCTGGATATCTCGCCACCGACGTCATTAAGCCGGTGGGACCGGGCTTGCGATACGTAGTGGTCTTGCGCTTTACCAGTGCTACCAAGGCGCACGCGTGGCAAGCCTCCAAAATTCGAGCGGCCTTGCTCAAGGAGGCAAAGCCGCTGTTGGCGCGGGAAGAGCGTTATCGGGTCCACGCCGATTCTGACTTCTGGTTCACGCCGCCTCACGGTAACCATGCCCCAAAGCGTTGGAAGCAATGGATTCTTTCGACCATGGCAGTATTCCCGCTGACGGTAGTGATCCCTTGGCTGGTCGATATTGGGGCGAGCGCTCTCACGATAGTTCTGCCGGGCCTACTGCTCAAGGCGCTTATCGCCACGTCAATTTCAGGCGTGATGGTTTATTGGCTAATGCCCGTGTTCGTCCGGTTATTCGGTCGCTGGCTCCTGCGTTGAAAGCGGGCACCATGAGGCACACCCGAAAATTCGATCTAGCACACGAAGGAAATCTGAATCAAAATGAATTCACCCTCCACCCGGAGTCGTCCTGGCCCATGCTAACGTACGCTGTTTATCAAGCCCCCTAGTATGAATGCCTCCCGCCTTACCAACTCGTTAAGAGCAGCATGAACTATCTTCTTGCGTTTATCGAGCAATACGGCCTCGTGGCCGTATTCGTCAATGTTTTGGTGGAACAGCTCGGAGCGCCGCTCCCTGCCTATCCTACGTTGATAATCACCGGTGCACTGTCAGCTCGAAGCGACTACTCAATCCCAACGCTGCTCATCACCGCAGTCTGTGCCGCACTCCTCGCCGATATTGCCTGGTACATGGCAGGTAGGCGGTATGGGCGAAGGGTCATGGCGACGCTTTGCCGCATCTCTCTTTCACCGGATTCCTGTGTCAGCCAGACGGAGTCAATTTATCTGCGCTGGGGCGCTTCTTCCCTCCTGATTGCCAAGTTTGTTCCTGGGTTCGCATCAATAGGCAGTGCACTAGCCGGCACACTCGGCACTGGGCTGACCAAATTTCTAGTGTTCGATGGCTTGGGCGCGTTACTTTGGTCCGGCTCCGCCATTTGGTTGGGATGGTTATTCCGTACCACCGTGGACGACCTGTTGCAGGTACTCGGAAGTCTGGGGGAATGGGCTTTGCTGATCATTGCGATGGTACTGGTCGGGTTCATTGCTCACAGGTGGTGGCAACGCCACCAGTTCATGAAGTCGTTGCGAATGGCCCGCATCTCTGTAAGCGAGCTTCACGAGTTAAGGCTTGCCGGCGCTGTGCCGACGATCGTCGATGTACGGCCATCTCATGCCCGGACCGAAGGCCATATTCCCGGCGCCATGACCGTCCCGATGCAAGGCATCAGCGAACTCGCTCTCGATATCCCACCCGGTACCGAAGTGATTGTCTATTGCGATTGCCCGAATGAAGCGTCCGCCGCACGCGTTGCTAAACTGCTGATGCAGAAGGGTTACTCGCGAGTGCGACCGTTACACGGGGGAATCGACGCTTGGGTCGCCGCGGGTCATATGCTTGAACTTTGACTACTGATACGTTTTGCGGCGCTCCACTTCCATGGGGATAGGCGGTGCATGTATCTAGCGTTCAGTGCAGGTAGGTTCCGCCATCGACTGATAGGCTGTGAGAATTGCAGCAGATAGTGGATCCTATTTGTGCTCAAGCACGGCCTTGCTAAATAGGTTCATGCCGACCGCTAACGCTGCATGGTCGAACGACTGTGCCGGCGGACAAATTCGGTGATGTCAAAAATCTCATCGTGATTCCCGACTTCAAGAACCACTGGTTGGTGCACCTCCGGCCCAACATGCTTGCCGCTCAAGCACTCCACTGTGGACTGGTATTGATATGCGCTTATGACTCCATCCCAAAAAATGTGATCGAGGAAAACTGAAGGTGATGCATGAACTCGCGAAGAATCAGCAGAGTGGCGGCGAATCTTAGATCCGTTGGAATCCGGTCTTGCATTATTGGCCGCCCCATCGCTAAAGCAGCCAGACGATCAAACGTTTGCTCAACGAGCTCCCGGCTCAAATGCGGTTCACGTTGATCATCAATACCCGCTACTCTGGCAATCTGTCGGATTGTCTCGTCTGCTGTGAAAAGGGTCGAGCCACTTGCAACCGATTCGCGAATCCGGAATAGCTCATCCTCAATGGCTTCAATTGCATGCTCCATTTCCAACGCGGTTGGCGGTTGATGTTTAAAGTGTTCACGCCCGATTTTTATTGAGCCAAGCGGAATAACCAGCCTGGTACTTGGCATAGACGGACAGTCACTAGTAATAACTGTCTCGACTTCGCCAATGTGCAGGCTGGTACGCTGTTGGTTAAGCTTTGTTGGTGACATACTTCATCCTATGCTTGTCAATGGCGATGACATTGCCTAACGGAGAACGCTAGGGCTGGTCTTCCGACTCATCGCCGTTGTCGTCTCCGAAAATTTTGCCACCGCCAGCCCAGTTAGATGGGGCAACGTCTTCAAAGATCACGTAAATGTAATCGGGATTAGTCCCGGTGTTTTTCACGATGCTTTCGGTGATTTCAGCGGCGACCGCTTTCTTGGCGGTTGCATCTTTACCCTCAAACCAACTTACGCGGACGACAGGCATTTCAAGCTCCTTTAACGATTGATGGAAATCCAAAATTTCGCCGAATAAAGCTCATCTCAAACCGTTGCATCTTTCAGCGAAAATCAACGGTTCGATCGAGCACGTAGCCGGTCGGCACCGGCCGCGACTCACGGTGCGGGCATCTAGCGGTCCAGGAACGATCGAAGATCCGCGGTGAATTTGAACGGATTCTTGAACATCAGGAAGTGATCTCCCTGTTCCGCTTTTGAATAGGCGTAAAGCGTCGCGTTTGGGATCACTGACTGAGCCCAGCGCTGGCTTGGCAGGTTGTTGCTCTCCTCGCCGGAGAAGATGGCGGCAGGCACGTCGATCTTGTGGCGTACCACATCGCGCCAGTCGTTGGTTGTGTGGTCGAATAGTACCCGCGCAAGGGCCTTTGGGTCGTTTTTGATGAACGCGTTCGCAAAGCTCTCCGAGTTTAGGAAGGCAGGCGAATCCTTCAACATCGCTCGCTCGATCGGCTTCATGTCGGTGACAAGACTGTTGACCGGTGCGCCAGCCGTGAATGCAGCAACCATCCGCTCAGGCGAGGTCGTCGTGCCGCCTGCGTCGCGGCGCTCCTGCTCGGACCAATCCGCATGGCTGTAAATGGAAATCGGTTCATCGACGAAGGCGATCTTTCGAATCCCCTTGGTCCCGAAGAGATCGATGTAGCTCCACAGGACCGCCGCCCCCATCGACCATCCAACGTAGTCGGCCTTCGCCAGGCTCAGGTGGTCGGCCAACTCCTTGAGGTCCATCGAAAAGCGGGAGATGCGGCTGCCGTATTCCACGCGCTGCGACAGGCCTTGGTTGCGCGGGTCGAGGACATAGACGTGGTAATGCTTGCTTAGCAGGTACATCACGTTAATGTACTCCGCCCCGTTCGCCGACCAGCCGGGAATGAAAACGAGCGGCTTGCCTTCGCCGGCCTCCCAGTATGTGAGCTTGACGCCGTCGTTGGTGGTAAAGGAATTGATCTGCAACCCCTTGAAGTCGGACAGCTTTCCCGGTAGTCCCTCAATCTTGTTGGGAAAGGTGTAGTCGTTACCAAGGGCCTCCAGGGCGGGCGCTGCCATTAACTGGCCGGCCGAAAGTGCCAGCGAAAAGGCAAGTACAACTCCAGAAATGGTATTGCGCATAGCTAATCCGGTGAGTGACGAAGCCGTGATTTACGGCGTTCTTTGTTAAAGAGAATAGATTGAAGCAAGCGGTGGCGCACTCTTCGCACGGTGCGTCTCAAAGTGTCAAAATCACCCGCCCCGCCTTGCTTGAACGTTCCACAATCTCGTGCGCAGATGCGATATCGTCCAACGAAAAACGTGCGGCGACAGGCAAGCCTTGCCAACCTCGCTCTAGGGCGCGATTCAAGTCGCGACCGGCTTGAATCTTCGCCTCCTGAGGGATATCGTCGCTTCCGATAAAGTGGATGCTGACGTTCCCAAAAACGAGCGGCCAGAATGGAATCTCCGGGTTGAAATCGCGCGATGCATAGGTGGCGATCGATCCACCAGGCGCGAGGACATCGATATCAACCTGCACGTTTTCACTGAACGCCACTTCAACGATGTGCTCAATGCCGTCAGGTACGAGGGCGCGGATACGTTGGCTCAAGGTCTCTTCAATCAGCAACACGTCGTCTGCGCCTGCCTGCACAACGGCCTGCAGGTCGCGCTCGGACCGACAAGTCGCGACAACACGTGCGCCCGCCTGATGGGCAAGCTGCACCGCCCATGCACCGACTGCTCCGGCACCGCCCTGTACCAACACGGCACGTCCGTCAACGGAGCCTGCCACATGGACGGCACGATGTGCGGTAATGGCAGGAATCCCCAGACAGGCGCCTTGTTCCATCGAGATTGCCGACGGAAGCGGCACTGCCTGCTGCACCGGCACGACGGTGTATTCGGCAGCGGTTCCAAATGGGCGGTAAGTCTGTGCGCCGTGGCACCATACCCGCCTGCCGATCCACTCCTGCGGCACGCCCTGACCGACCTGATCGACCGTGCCTGCCCCGTCGCTATGAGGAATAATGCGTGAATACGGCATGCCGTATCCAAAAGCGTTCTGGCGTTTTTTCACATCGCCGGGATTGATGCCCGAAGCGGCAAGTCGAATCCGTACTTCCCCTTCGCCTGGCTCCGGGTCGTTCATCTCGCCGACAATTAGCACGTCTTTTGCCGCGCCCTGCTTCTCATACCATGCTGCTTTCATTGTGATTTCCTAACGAAGCTCATTGACGCAGATATGAGTCAGATTTGACCCGTCAGTCCCATCGGTGGCGCCTTCCTTGAACGATATAGTGGCCAGCGCCGAGCGAACACGACGTGACGCCCGCCACCGAAACATTCTCTCAACGAGTGTCGCGTCTTCTCGGCTCGCCAGACACACACACCTTACCAATTCCGATATTTAAGATAAACATGCGTCCTGAAGACTGTTTGTTCCAATATCTGGGACAATCGACCAAATGGATAAATTTCAGGAAATGCAGGCCTTCGTCTCCGTGGTGGAGAATGGCAGCTTCGTACGAGCCGCAGACGTGCTCCATACCTCCAAGGCAGCGATCTCCCGTTACGTGGCCGAGTTGGAGCGGCGACTTGGCATACGGCTGCTCAACCGGACGACGCGCAAACTCTCCATGACCGACGAGGGGCAGCTATTCTATGCGCGGTGTATAGACTTGCTTAATGGACTCGAAGAGGCGGAGTCGGAGCTTAGTTTACGGCGGGGTGAGCCCTCCGGAAATCTTCGGATCAGCGCACCAGTGACCTTCGGGATCTCCCACCTGGCGCCGCTATGGGGCAGGTTTTTGCAACAGTACCCGAAGGTTTCAATGGAAGTATCACTATCCGACCGAACCGTGGATTTGGTCGAAGACGGTTTTGACCTGGCGGTACGGATCGCCCGTTCGCCTCATCCAACGGTCATCGCGCGGAGGCTCGCCTCGTCAACAATGGTGTTATGCGCGTCGCCCAAGTACCTAAAGCGAAACGGCACTCCCAAGCGCCCGCAAGAGATCACGGAGCATAACGTGATTTCCTATACATACTGGTCCTCGAAGGACGAGTGGGAGTTCATCGACCGCAGCGGAAAAGTCGAGACGGTTAAAACCAGGCCGCGGTTACATGCCAATAGCGGCGATACCTGTGTTGCTGCGGCTTTGCAGGATCAAGGTATCGTTCTGCAGCCAGACTTTCTGGTCTACGACGCCCTGCGCGAAGGGAAACTGAAACAGCTACTCAAAGATTATCAAACCGTTGAACTTGGTATTTATGCCGTGTATACGTCTCGCCGCCAACTGCCTCTGAAGTTGCGATCCTTGATCGACTTTTTGGTTGAGTCTTTCCAGAAGCCGGCCTGGACTTGATACGTTATCTTGCCCAGTGGCTTCAACGTCTCGGCTTGCAGTCCCCTACGCCGATTTTATTTTATTACTGGCGCTCACGGCCCCTCCGCACAAGTCAATCCTGAACAGTGATATAAACCTCTAGACCATTTTTCGCTCGACACCTTAAATAGACGGGGAAAACGATGCGCACTACGAATCGCAGGGAATTTCTAATCACGTCTAGCTTGCTGGGCGCCTCCGTTCTAATGCCTGGCCAGGCCAATGCCCAGCTTGGCATCGGCGGTGTCGATCGCTACGATCTGGTCCTGCGAGGCGGTGAAGTTATCGATCCAGCCCAAAAGCTGCGCGGCAAATTCGACGTCGCTATCAAGCACGGAAAAATCGCTGCTATTGCGCCCTCCATCCCGATCGAAAAAGGTGCCCAGTCGATCGATGCGACCGGTAAGCTGGTGGTGCCAGGACTGATTGATCTGCATGCACATACCTACGCGCAAGGATCGGCGATCGGCGTCCCCGCCGACGAACTGGCCTTCCTGACTGGCACCACCACCTTTGTCAGCGCAGGGGATGCAGGCGGCAACAATTTTTCGGCATTCCGGCATTTTGTCGCCGGCCAGGCGCATAGCCGGATGTACGCGTTCATTCATATTTCGTCCATCGGACTGGCAGGTTTTCCGGTCGGCGAAATGCTCAATATCGACTACGCCAACATCGACCTGGCGGCCAAAGTCCTCGCGGAAAACACGGACATCGCGCTGGGCATTAAAGTACGCGAGTCCCTTGATGTAGTCGGCGCAAACGGCATCGAACCGCTGCGTCGCGCCCGCATGGCGGCGGAACGCTCGGGCGTCAAAGGCGCGCGCGTAATGTGCCACATCGGCAATGCACCGGGTGATCTGGGAGCGCTTCTCGACCTGCTGCGACCCGGCGATATCCTGACGCATGCCTTCAGCGGCGCCGGCAACAACACGGTACAAAACGGCAAGCTGATCGCGGCTGCGATGGAGGCAAAAAAGCGTGGCGTCATCATCGACGTCGGCCACGGCGGCGGCAGTTTCTCGTACGAAGTCGCAGAAGCAGCCATCGCGCAGGGGCTGACGCCCGACACCATTTCAAGCGACCTGCATGCATACAGCGGCAACAGCCCAGGCAACCCGCTCTTGCCAAATGTGATGAGCAAATTCTTGAACATGGGCTTCAGCCTGGAGCAAGTCATTTCAATGACCACGACGCGGCCGGGTGAGATCATCAATCGCATGGATAAATTGGGCACGCTGATGGTCGGCGCACCCGCCGACGTGTCGGTGCTGCAGTTAGTCGAGGGACCGGTCGAATTCGTCGACACACTGAAAGTCACGCGCAAAGGTGACAAGATATTGAAACCGGTTCAGGTAGTACGCAACGGGATACCGCTGGGAAGACCATTTCCATCGCCGTTTGCGTGAAGGACTACGACGTCCAGGCAAGCTGTTTTTGGAATCTCGTTCTCGCCTAACAGTCCTCTGACACGTCTGTCGGCTTGTCCGGAAACGCCGCGGAAATGAATTGCCCTTTGTTGGCTGCTACGAGTCTGGCTCATTGCCTAAAAAGCGCGCTTGGCCGCCGCCCGTCTGGGGACAAGGGCGTGGCATACTCGCGGCTCGCAGGTAATGAAAAAAACCGCCAACCTTTTTTTGAGAGAGACAAGTTGAAAACAACGCAGTTGATCAAGCGGAGTCTGCTTGCTGTAGCGATGCCCTTAATCCTTATCGTCGCCACAGGAGCGCAAGCACAGGAATATCCGAGCCGGGCGATACGCTTGATTGTGCCCTGGCCTCCGGGCGGGGCCACCGATTCGATTGCACGATTGCTTGCCCAGTCATTGACGGAACGTCTCGGGCAGCCCGTCGTGGTCGACAACAAAGGCGGCGCCGGCGGCAATATCGGCACCGAGTTGTTCGTGCGCGCGAATCCTGACGGCTATACCCTTTTGATGGCAACCAGCTCCACGAATGCCGCTAATCCGCATCTCTACAGCCATCTCGGTTTCGACGCCAACAAGGACTTCGCGCCGGTGGCATTCGTCGCCGAGGTCCCTAATATCCTGGTGGTGCCGGCCAATTCACCGGCGAATACGGCCGCTGAACTGATCGCGATGGCGAAGGCCAAACCAGGCAAACTTACATACGGTTCCGCCGGCATCGGCGCGTCGCAGCATCTCGCTGGCTCGATGCTGAAAAACTACGCCAAGATTGATATCCTGCACGTGCCCTACAAAGGCAGCGGCCCGGCGGCTGTCGATCTTATGGCAGGTCATATCGACATGATGCTGGATACCGGTTCAATGGGCAGCATCCATGGCAAAAAACTCAAGGCCCTGGCCGTCGCATCAAAATCCCGGCTTGCGTTTTTGCCTGATGTTCCGACGTTTGACGAGGTTGGCGTGCCAGGAATGTACGCCTCGGCCTGGTACGGCGTCATGGCTCCGGTTGGTACGCCGAAACCTATTATCGATCGCTTGAACAAGGAGATTAATCGCTTCACGGGGGACGTCAAAACGAAGACGCGGTTGTTCGAACTGGGCGCCCAGGTGAACCCGATGACATCCAGGCAGTTCAGTGATTTCGTCAGCGCGGAAATCATCCGCTATGGCGGGATCGTCACCCAGTCAGGCGCCAAACTGGAGCAGTAGGCCGGATCTTTCAGGTGGCCGAATGCCGTCAAGGTCGACATTCGGCATGAACGACACCCGTCAGATGCGAAGAGCGAATTTTGCAGCCCATCGCGGTCACTGTATTGACGTGCAGACTGCCGAATGCGGCCACGGCATTTGCCGTGTCGATACCGGGTCGCACCTGAAGTTGCAATCGAATGCTCAAGCACGTGAAAACAGATTTTAGGGCGCGGCAGTCACCTCCCCGGATTCAAATTAACTAAGCGAAATGAGGAGCACTAAATGAAGAAGAAATCCTGCCTGATATCGCGTTTTCTGGTCCCATGCCTGGGCGCGTTTGGCCTCGCGATTGGCCTCGTATCTGGCGCACTTGCCGATACATTTCCAAACAACACAATCACGATGGTCATCCCCTACCCTCCCGGCGGTTCCACCGATGCTTTCGGCCGCATACTGGCAGCGTCGATGTCGACCACGCTGAAACAGACAGTGATCGTCGAAAATGTCGGTGGCGCGGGCGGCACCATCGGTTCGGCCCGGGTCGCAAAGTCTCCTGCTGACGGCTACACCATCCTTTTCCATAATATGGCCCATGCCACTGCGCCCAGCCTGTATGCGAAGCTACCCTATGATCCACAATCGAGTTTTGAACCAATAGCATCGGTTGTCGATGTACCGATGATTTTGGTCGCAAACAAGAATTTCCCACCGAATGACTATAGGGAGCTGGCGACTTATGCTCGTGCCAACCCCGGCAAAATCTCCTTTGCGAATGCCGGCGTCGGCTCCACAAGCCATTTATGCGGCGTGCTGTTCACGAGCGTAACCAAACTGGACATGATGCTGATTTCTTATAAGGGTACCGGCCCTGCCTTGAACGATTTGCTCGGAGGCCATGTCGATATGATTTGCGATCAGCCAGCCAGCACCACAAGCTGGATCAAGAAGGGCGATATCAAGGCCATTGCCATCGCTACCAAGGAGCGCTTGGCAACGCTGAAAGAAGTGCCAACGTTTGACGAGAGCGGCCTGAAGAACTTTGAACTGACCGTCTGGCACGGGATGTACGCACCAAAAGGAACGCCGGCCGCCGTCGTGGAGAAGATCGACTCCGCCTTACAGGCCGCATTGAAAGACCCGTCGGTCGTCACGAAGTTCTATAGCCTGGGTGGACTTCCGGCTGCTGCCAACATGCAGACGCCAGAGGGACTGCGTGCTCAACTGAAATCGGAAGTAACCCGCCTGGGCGTAGCCATCCATGCAGCCGGGGTTCAGCGGCAGTAAGCTAACGTGGTCGGTTGCGTTCACCAGGGAAAACGTAGGCCCGTCATTCGCAAGGCGTTCGCGGCCGTTTCCCGCGCTTCGTGCAGCAGTCGCCGGCCTTGCGAGCGCAGCGTGACGCAGCGCTTGCCGTCGCGATCTGCAGTACGCTCTACCAGCCCAGTCTTCTCCAGCGGCAGAAGCCGCAGCAGCAGGTGCGAGGCCGGCGTGTGCAGGGTGCGCGCGAGCTCCGTCGGGGGCGCAGCGCCGCCGGCGGCATCCAGCACCGTCAGCAGCACGAAGTCGGCCCACGACAGGCCGTGATGGGTGCCAAGTTGCTCGTCGAGGACGAACACCTTGGCCGCGTGATCCAGGTGCCGGTCCACGCAGGCTTGCAAAGCTTTTTCGCTCATGGCGCAAGCCCTTGCAGTTCGCGGTAGATCTGCTCCAGCGCTTCCAGTTCGCCTCCGTAGTCAAAATCCTTGTCCTCACGTTCCTTCACGAGTTCTAGCACTTCGAAGGCGAGTCCCTCTGCGCCGCTGCCATTCCACGCGGTCTGAAGCACGCGGTCAGCATGCTTGCCCATGCGCAGTTCAAAGCGAGCGCGATTCAGCGCCGCGTTCACGTTGCGGCTGGCGCCGAGCAGCGCGTGACCGCTCGCGCGGTCGCGGATTGCGTAGATGCCCATGGGCGGGAAGGCATCACGCGCTTCGCGTGCGGCCAACCGCCGCGCTGAGCGCGGCGCCTGGTTGCGGAAATAATCCATCTTTGTTCTCCTTGTGACGGTAGTAGAGGCCATGCAGCACCAGCATGGCCAGGAACGCGGCAGGACAGGCCCAGAACACGCCGGCCAAGCCGAAGCGTGCTTCCAGCGCCACAGCAACCGGCAATTCGACGCCAACGATTGCAGCCATGCTCAGGAGCGCAGGCACTAGCGGTGCGCCGCTTGCGCGCATCGCGCTCACCAGGACATTGCTCCATCCGAGCAGCACCACGCTCCAGGCGACGGTGCGCACGACGGCGACCGCCTGCTCCAGCACTGGTCCCGGTTCCAGAAATAGGCGCAACGCGAATGGCGCGAGCAGATGTACCGCGACAGCAAACAGCGCAGTGACCACCGCGTTCAAGCGCAGCCCCGTCCTCACAATCGCCGGCAGCCTTTCCCGCCGTCCCGCGCCGACTGCATGCGCGCTGAAGATCGCCGCGGCTATGCCGAGGCTCATCGCCGGAAACTGCACCCAGCTCAGGACCTGCGTCGCGGCACCATAGGCGGCGGTCGCGCTCGACCCGTGACGATTCACCAGGCCTAGCAGCACGATTTCGGCAAGCGCCATCGCCAGCATCTGCAATGCGGCCGGCAGGCCGATGCGCAGCATGCGTTTGGCGATGGCCGCACTCGGCTTCCAGTCCTGCCAACCGGCGCCGGGCGCCAGCGGATGGCCGTCCCGTTGCCAGCGCCAGATCAACACGGTTAGCGCAGCCAGCTGCGCGACGAGCGCCGAGACCGCTACGCCAGCCGGGCCCAAAGGCGTACCGGCAACGAGCAGCGGCGTGCATACCGCAGCCACAAGCGTCGCGGCCAGCAAGGACCACATCGGCGAAAGCGCGTCGCCGGTGCCGCGGCTCAGGGACATGCCCGCCCACGCGACGAACACGAAGGGCATCACGAGCAACATGGCGCGCGCATAGCGGATTGCAGCCGGCAAGATGTCGGGCGGCGTGCCGAGAGCTTGCATCAACAATGGCGTACACCACACACCGGCCACCGCGACCGCGAACCCGAAGCCAAGAGCCGCCACAAAGGCCGTCGCACCCACCCGCCGCACCTGTGCCGCATCACGCGCGCCCCATGCTTGCCCCGCAAGGATGGTCGCGCCGGCGCCCAGCCCGATGATCAGCGACAGCAGCAAGAAGAACACGGGAAAGAATGACGCAGCCGTCGCGATACCGCGCACGCCTAGCAGGCGCCCGAGCCAGAAGCCATCAAGCAGTCCGCCGGCGCTTTGAAGCGCGTGCGTCAAGATAAGGGGTGTAAGCAGCGCAATGTAGTGTTTGCGCAGCGTCGCCGCCGGCCCGGCGGGGGGTGTCGTTTCTCGCTCGTTCATGAGGGCTCCTTTAAATCGCGGGCGTGTACCCGCAGCGCTGCGGCCACGAGCCGCGCGCTGGTTAAAAAAAGAGAAAGAAGTCCGGCTTAGTCGGGTGCAGCTTCGGCGAGCTGCTGTATGTAGGCCTGCACGTCTTCCGGCCATGTCGTCATCTGCGCCACTAGCCGCTCGTAGTCACCAGCGAACAGCGCCCGCGATGCTTCCTCGAAGCCGGCGAGGTTACCGGCCAGCGTCGACATGGCGTGATACGCGCGGTCATGCGCCTGGCGCGTCCGGTCCCGGTCGCCGCCATTGCGCCGCGCTTCGTGCACGAGCTTGCGCAAGGCCACCGAAGCGCCGCCTGGTTGCGACGCTAGCCAGTCCCAGTGTTCCGGCAGCAGCGTCACTTCTCGCGCGACCACGCCGAGCCTGGGGCGACCGCGGCCCTTGGGCGCTTGAGTTGGCGCAGCCACGGTGTAGCGCGCAGCGACGGCTTCCTCGCCGCCACGCAGGTCCAGATCGAGAGACTGGCCGCTGGCATCGCTGAAGACCAGCGGATGCCCCTCGGGTTGCGCCTGCTGCGCCCGCAGGACGGCCACGGCGACCTCGTGCAAGGGACCGGTGGCGAGGCGGTGTCCCCCCAGGAAAGCGGTGTGAGCGAGTGGCATGGATTGGTTCATGCGGCGAATTCTACCCGGGTTAAATTACTGCGTCAATAACACCCGGGTAAAAATAGCTTGCGAGGTGCGCTTTGCGCTGTGGCCAGCGCAGCCCGCGCCGTCTCGCGCGCCACGGTAGTGCTCCGCCACCCGACCAAATTCTCCTGCGAGATATTCTTGGTCATACGCGGTCCTGGTTAATGCTTTCGCCTTTGGATGGCAACTCGGGCAGAGTCCGACTCTACTTTGGATCAGCAGTGATGCCGAAAGAGCGCGCCTTGAACGGGAAGCCATCATTCGGCTATCTATTTCACCTCTTTTCCGGTTTCCATCACTGCTATACAAAAATTTTGATTCGCGCTGCTTACCACCAGATACGAAAGGCAGGACCGCACACCACGTTGTCTCATTGAAGTTGTTGCAGTTCCAATGCTACTTCCGTTTTTACACTGCCTGGGCCGAATGCCGTCTTTGCCGGGCGTTTGACAAGGTTTGCTATCAATCTAGATTTTGCGAAAGCATACTTGCGACGAATGAGGGAACGTCAAAAAATCAGCCCAAAGCGGTTGCAACAGCTATTAATACGGTGCTCCGTCCTTATGCGTAAAGGCGCAGCCGTTTTCAGCACGCACTGCCACCAAGTCATCCCGTGGATAGGACACCCCGTCACCCGCCTGGCGGTCGCCGATTTCTATGTAAGTCGCTTCCGTTCCTGAACGGTTGATAAGCTGATGAGCACTACCGTTCTTTGGAAACCCGACAAACATGCCTGCAGCAAGGAGCGTTTCGCCTGCGTCGTGGACAAGTGTCACTTCGCCGCTCAGGACGAGAATGCATTCGTCCTGCACGGAATGGCGATGAAATAGTGCTGATGTCGCGCCCGCCGAAAGCGTCACATGATTCACACCAAAACTCTGCAACCCGAATAGGTCGCCTAGTGGCCGTTTGACGCGGCCGTTCATCATTGATGCAAACGGCTCGGGATAGTTAGAAGGTTTCGTGCGAGGCGGGGCCTCTGTAGCGACAACTGCAGCGACAGGACTTAGAAGGGGTACCAAAATACATTCCTTTCGAGTGAATTCAAATTTTAAATAACAAACGCAAGGGTTCCAACTCATGTTGATTTAGCCGATATAGCATGCGCCAACAATCTACATGCTGTGCTGATCATTGATGAGCATCCGGTTTTGGCCGCTGCTGCCGAAGCCAAAGGAGCGGGCCCGACCAAGGCAGACATGACCGGATGGGCTACCTACCATGGCATGCTGCCTTCCTTATTCGAGCTGAAGGTGCTCGGCAAGATGCTGCAGCACGGTCGAAATTCGCCGAAGGTGGCGTGATTCGGGATGGGCCAGCAGCCATAGTGCGGTTGTGCATTCTGTGATTTCGGGAGTGACCTGCCGAAGATCGGAACGTGGCTTTGCCAAGAACAAAGGCAGGAGTGCGACGCCCAGGCCAAGGGATACGAACTCGGCGGCCGACAGGATGCTGTCGACCTGATAGCCAGGCACAATCTTCGGGAAATGCTTGCGCCGCCAGACAACTGAAGGATGGTCAGGAAGCGCGTCATCGGGCGCAATCCAGGGCAAAACGCCTGTGACCGCATCATCAAGTGACCGGACTCGGCTTTTGCGTGGAGCAAACAGCGCCACTCTGATTGGTCCCAGATGTCGGCCTATCAAGTGCTCGGGCGGTTTGCGGGTCGCGCGTACCGCAATGTCTGCGTCACGCCGCGTCAGGCTGACTGGCTGGTTCCCGGCATGCAGGTCCAATCTTAATTGCGGATGCCGGTCATGGAGCAGCTTGAGCACCGGGGCGACCAAGCCATGGAGGATCGTGTCTGTGGTTGTGATGCGGACCTGACCGGAAACCTGTTCAGGGGTGACCTGCAGCAGCGACCTTGCCGCTTCGATCTCACTCTCCAGCCGTTCCGCATGGCGGGCAAGCTCCAATGCGGTGTCTCCGGCCAAATAGCCACTGCGGGTTCGCTCGAACAACGTTTGACCAATGCCCCGTTCGATTCGCTGAAGATTGCGAAAAACTGTGGAACTGTCCACTTCGAGGCGCTCCCCTGCGATGGCAAGGGTACCGCCCCGCACAAGGGCCAGTAGCGTCTCCAGGTCGGCAGTCGTCAACCGGTATTGCATTTTTGCAGACATAGTTTGCGCCAGCGCCTATTTACTCTGTATAGATGCAATCATAGACTGGGCTTTCCAATCTTCCAAGGAGAGACTCATGAACACCTTCACATCTACCTCGAACATCACGCCCGCCTTTGTGCGCCAGCCCTACCACCCAGCGGCATCAACCGAGGCCGTTGCGCACGGTGCGGCGCTGCTGCGCCTTTCCCTCGGTGTCATGTGGCTCGCCCATGCGCTGCTCAAACTGTTTGTCTTCACGCTGCCTGGTACGGCGGCCTTCTTCCAGAGCATCGGCTTTGCCGGATGGATGGCCTACCCCGTCTTCCTCGTTGAACTCGTCGGCGGCCTCGCGCTGGTCTTCGGCATCTATGCTCGGCAAGCGGCATTGCTGCTAGTGCCTGTGATGGCGGTTGCAGCATGGGTGCACTTCCCCAACGGCTGGGCCCATACCAGTGCCGGTGGCGGCTGGGAATATCCGGTGTTTCTAATCTTTGCATCGATCGCAGTCTGGCTGATCGGCGATGGTTCGTTTGCCCTGCGCCGCAGCAACCGCCTTACTCTCGCTTAAGGAGCCTGCAATGACTACTCAACTGACTCTCGTTAGCCATGTACTGTGCCCCTACGTGCAGCGCGCAGCCATTGTCCTGATCGAGAAAGGTGTGCCCTTCATCCGGCGCGACATCGACCTCGCCAACAAGCCTGAATGGTTCCTCGCCATTTCTCCATTGGGCAAAACGCCAGTTCTACTTGCGGACGATGTACCGGTCTTTGAATCGGCGGTTATCTGCGAATATCTGGAAGACGTTTGCGCACCGCGCCTGCATCCGGAAGACCCGCTGCAGCGGGCGCGGCACCGGGGCTGGATCGAATTCGGCTCTAGTGTTTTGAGCGCAATCGGCACGTTCTATTCCGCGCGGGATGAAACAGCGCTACAGCAGGCGGTATCGGGACTACGGAAGAAATTCGAGCAATTGGAAGCGACGTTAGGGCCAGTCCCCTTCTTTGACGGAGAACGCTTTTCCATGGTTGATGCGGCATTCGGCCCGGTATTTCGTTACTTTGACGCCTTTGATCGTATCCAGGACTTCGGCTTCTTTTCTGACTTGCCGAAAGTACAGGCGTGGCGAGCGGCCTTGGCCTTGCGCCCATCGGTCAAAGCTGCGGTCCGAGAAGATTATGGAGATCTCTTGATGACATTTTTGAAGCGCCGCGGGTCGGCGCTGTCGACACGAATTCAAGAGCAAGAGGAAGCTAGTCCGGCATGAATCAGATCACCTCAATCCATGGCGACGGGGCTGAATCATATACCGCAAAAATCCGGGTTTTGGCGCCGTCGACGGCAATTACAGCAACACGCGGCGGTTAGGCGGCGTGGCGGACCGCAGATTCCGCCAGGATTAGAAGCAGACCGCAGTTGTGCAGCCTTCTTCCAGATCCGCTTATGCTCTAGCATCTTCCGTTAAGTCAGGGGCATGGTCGACGTTCTCGTGCGCCCGCTCCTTTGAGCATGACGGTTTCAACGACACAAACCTGAGGTGCACTATTCCATGCCCCATTTTCTCGACCGATTCGGTGACTATTTGCTCGCGAAGGCCATGGAGAGCCAGCAAAAGCGCGCGTCACTGCACACCCGAAACGTCGACTTGTCGATTGGGCGGATAGCGTTCTACACCAATCGCCCCGACGTTTCATCCTATCCTGAAGCCGTCATGCTCTTGCACGGCGCCTGTGCTGACAAGACGACGTGGTTGCGCTTCGCCAGCCACCTGCAATGCCAGGCTCCGCTGATTATTCCCGACCTGCCCGGCCATGGGCAAAGCATCGACCGCGTCGATATGCACTATTCGATTGCTGCGCAGGTGAAGTATCTAGCCGAATTCATGCAGGCGCTCTCGATTACCCGTGCTCACATTATTGGCAATTCAATGGGAGGTGCAGTTGCACTGGGACTGGCTGCAGCGGCCCCGCACCAGGTAGCTTCCTTAATATTGATTTCCCCTGTTGGAACCGGCAGGTATGACACGAAATTAATGGAGCATGTCGCACGGACGGGGCGCAACCCTCTCGTGACGATCGAGAGCGAAGCAGATTTCAAGAACATGTTGCGCTTTGGGATGGTGAAGCCGCCCTATCTTCCTGGCATTCTGCTGTCTGCGCTGACCCGCGCTCGCATTGCCAAAAACTGCATCAATGAGAAAGTGGCGGCCGACATCGACAGGGACATGGATCAAACCGCCAAACTGGCACAGATCACGGTGCCGTCGCTGATTATCTGGGGTGATCAGGATCAGGTTTTACCGCTTCAAAATGCGACGCTGTTGGCGCAGGGTTTGGTCGACAGTAAGAAGGTCGTGCTGAAGAATATCGGCCACGTCCCGATGGTGGAGGCGTCCAAACAGGTGGCGGCCCTGTGTAGCGACTTTCTTTCGTCCCCTGCGCTGGCCTTGGTGAGTTGTGTCGACACCGTCAGTCTGCCTTGATTGAATTACCCGCCGCTTGTCCTTGACCATTGACTCCTCCGCTCAGCCAGGCTGGCACATAGCAACAACAGTTCTCCCCGAGCGCATGGCTTGCGGCGAGCTGGACAACATGAGCCGCCGAAAAAGCGGCGACTTTGCAAGTCGCACCCGAGGCAGGTGGTCCGCGTTCTTGACCAAGCAGATTTTCGGGTGCGTGCCAGCTTCAGATGCTTTCTAGATAGAGAACACTTCCCTCATGCTAAGTACAATTGCTGCCCTGATATTCGTCGGGCTTGCAACCTTGGTTGGCGTATTCCAGTTAGCGCTCGTGTTGGGCGCACCCTGGGGAGAAGCCACAATGGGCGGCCGTTATAAAGGCGCGATCCCACGGCACATTCGGGTGGTCCCCTTAGCCTCGGCTGCTTTGATATTCTGTTTCGCAGTTATTGTACTTACCCGTGCTGGACTGGCTTTAGGCGGTTTTAGATCCCTATCAACAACTCTGATATGGGCGGTTGTTTTGTACTGCTCGCTCGGAGCATTCTTGAACTTCGTCACCCCAAGCAAACGTGAGCGCGCCCTTTGGTTTCCCGTTGTCGCGATCATGTTGATTTGCAGTCTAATTGTCACTCTTCTCTGATCGGCCGGATAAACATTTTGCCTGAAGGTCTGCAGCGCAGCGGAAGCGGACGGTCAGGCAGTATTTATCGCTTTCAGGCTTTGACCAGCAACGGACTTATAGGCTTCCCCGGTTCACGGTACATTCGCGCTAAGCACATCGCAGTCATGCACGCCCGAGCTGCGCTCAGGCGGTGGTCGACAGCAGCCTGACCAGATTGTTTGCCGCTGCGGCGCCGAAGCCTTTTTGTCACGAAGGGCGGTCAATTTCGTCACCTACGCGCGGCGCCTCACGGCCAGTTCCGCTAAGTCTCGACCGCCGGCGTTCCTTCAAATTCAAATCGATATGGACAAGGGCGAACTGAACGTGCTAACTTATGTGTACGGCGTTCACATCAGAAAAACTGGCTAAGGCTGAGGACTCGTCGGATAACGGCAAGCTAAAGCAGTTGCAAACTACAAGGAGTCAAATACGTGGCACTTATTCTGTACGGACATCCCTTCTCCTCATACACGCAGAAAGTGCTGGTCGCGCTGTACGAGAACGGTACTGCATACGAGTTCCGCTGTCTTGGGCCAGAAACGCCGCAGCACGCCGTCGAGTGGCTTCAGCGCTGGCCGCTACGCAAGTTTCCCCTGCTAGTGGACGGCGAGCGCAACGTAGCGGAAGCCAGCATTATCATTGAGTACCTGCAGCTGGTAACTCCTGGCCCGATCAGCCTGCTACCAGCCGATCGTATGGCTGCGCTTGAAGTGCGCTTTCTCGACCGCTTCTTCGACCTGCATGTGATGACTCATGTGCAGAATGCAGTAGGCGGCGCTCTGACCGGTGATCCTGTGAAGCGTCAGGAAGGGTTGGCGCTTGCTGCAGAAAAATTGGAGTTGGCATACGCGTGGCTTGAAGGACACCTTGCCGGCAAGACTTGGGCCGCCGGCTCGGACTTCACGTTGGCGGACTGTGCGGCCGCGCCAGCGCTGTTCTACGCTGACTGGACGCATCGAATTGCTGAGACGTTTCCAGTGCTACGTGAGTACCGATCACGATTGCTTGCTCGCCCATCGTTTGCACGGGCAGTAGAAGAGGCGCGCTATTTCCGTCCGCACTTTCCTCTTGGGGCGCCTGATCGAGATTAGTGACGACGGCTCGACGTCATCACCAGAATGGAGCCGACGTCGATCTCGCATAATTGCAAGCGGGTCGCGGGATACGACCGCGAGTCGCTGAAGGCGCAGCAGCCTTGCTGGATTTGCCGACTACCATCCGTACTGTCCGGGCAAGCGCCAGAAATCACAGGCAATTTCGCCAGTGGTGAGCCCCCTGGAATCGACCGCATCGGGTGGTCGCGCCACGAACCTGACGAGCACGCGGCAGCGGTGCACCTATGATTGAGCTTCGAACACTGCGCCCGCTGCAAGCAGGCTGGCTATTTCACTTTCCTCAAACCCCGCGCTCCTTAGCACCTCAGTCGTATGCTGTCCGACCCTCGGCGGCATTCCCGTGGCCGGGCTGGCCTGGCCGTCAAGAATGACGGGCAAGCCCAGCGCACGCTGTTTCTGCCCTCCAGGACCTTCGGCGTCTATAACCATCCCCACCGCGCGCGTCTGCTCGTGCTCTAGCGCCTGGCCGATATTCTGAACCGGACCAGCGGGCACGCCAGCTGCGTCGAACCGTGCAAGCCAGTCATCGACGCTGCGCTCCGACATCACTGCATTGATCAGCCGCTCCAGGTCGACGCGGTTGGCTAACCGCTGCGCCGGTAGATTGAAGCGGCTGTCCTCCTGCCATTCTGGATGCCCCAGCACTTCCGTGATGCGCACCCAGTTTGCATGGTTGGCGCCGCCAAGCGCCAGTTGGCCGTTTGAGCATTGGAAGGTTTGATAAGGCGCAATCAGCGGGTGAGCCGTGCCGGACGGCTTGCCGATTTGGCCGCTGCTGAAATAGCCGGCTGCAAACCAGTACGTCTGCTGGATCGACGCCTGCAAGAGGGAGGTATCCACGCGCTGGCCGGTACCGCTCTTGAGCCTGTGGATATAGGCGCCGAGAATGCCAAAGGCCGCCAGAATGCCGGCATTGACGTCGGCGATCGACACCCCTGGCTTGACCGGCCCGCCGCCAACTTCGCCGGTCACGCTCAGGATACCGGCGAACGCCTGCAGGATCAGATCGAACCCGCCCTTCGCGGCCAACGGGCCGGTGCGTCCGTATCCAGTTATGGAGCAATAGATCAGCGCCGGATTGTGCTTTTTCAGTTCGTCGTAGCTTAGCCCCAGCTTCTCCATGACGCCGAGCCTGAAGTTTTCGGTCAGGATGTCGGCGCTGGATACCAGTCGCTTCAAAGTATCCCGCCCCTGCTCCGTACGCAGGTCGATGCAAATCGACTTTTTGCCGCGGTTGAGCATCATGAAGGACGGCGGCAGGCCGTTGTCGCCGTGCTGGCGATAGTTGCGAGCATCGTCGCCGCCGGGGTATTTCTCGACCTTGATGACTTCGGCCCCAAGGTCAGCCAGCATCAGGCCGCAGGTCGGCCCGGCCATGATTTGCGAGAGCTCGAGCACTTTCACACCCGCCAGCGGGAGGTGCGCAATATTTTCAGCGTTTGTCACAGGCATGCTTTCTCTCCAAGTCCGTAGCGATTAATAGTGCGCCTAAAGTGCGACGAGCTTTCGGCTGTTGAACACCAGCCAAACCCGATGGCCGACCTCGAGCACAACAGCGGGATTCGAGTTGACCTTGATTGCCTGCCCTGATCCGCCGGCCGGCATGACGGTGTAATCCCAGCAGTCGCCCAAATACGTGCGGCCGGTCACGGAAACCTCGATGCCGGTGTCCTCGTTCGTCGGCGGCTGCCCGCAAAGCTGCATGTCCTGCGGCCGGACTGAGACTGTTATGTTGTGGTCGTTGCTATAGGTGGCATCGTCCGAATCGTCCAGTAGAGAAGCCGGCAGTTGAAAGCCGTCGAACATCAGGCCGTTATGGGCACGCGTGCCGGACAGCAGATTGGTGCGCCCGATAAACTGCGCGACGAAAGGCGTCCGCGGTTGGTTGTACAAGGCCCAGGGCGAATCCACTTGCTCGATGCGGCCGCTGTTCATCACGGCGATGCGGTCCGAGATGGCCATTGCTTCGGACTGGTCATGGGTGACGTAAACCGTGGTAATTTTGAATTCGTCATGCAGCCGCCGAATTTCGCCGCGCATCTCTTCACGCAGGTTGGCGTCGAGGTTGGATAGTGGCTCGTCAAGCAGCAGGACGTCCGGTCGCACAACAATGGACCGCGCCAGCGCGACACGCTGCTGCTGGCCGCCTGACAGCTCGGCGGGATAGCGGTCGCGCAGCGCCCCCAGCCGGACCACATCCAAAATCTCGGTGACGCGCCGCTTGAGTTCCGCAGCCGGCACCTTGCGAACCGTGAGACCAAAGCCGACATTCTCGGCAACCGTCATGTTCGGCCAGATTGCATAGCTCTGAAAGATCATCGACATGCCGCGCCGCTCGGGCGGCACCGAGCCCTGCGGTGAGGACAGCACCTTGCCGTCAACTTCAACCGTACCGCCGGTGGGATCGATAAATCCCGCGATCATGCGCAGCGTAGTGGTCTTGCCGCAACCGGACGGTCCGAGCAGAGACACCAGTTCACCCTGGGCCAAACTCAAGTCCAGCTTGTCGACCACCCTGGTCTTGCCGTAGGTCTTGCACAGCTGGTTCAGCGTCAGTTGAGGCATGCGCGTTCCTTTCAATGTCTGCGTATCATGAAATCACGGCCGGCCAGCTTCATGCCGACAGCGATGACGATGCTTGTCATCAGAAGCAGCACCACGCCCATCGCCGAAAGGATTTCATACTGGCCCTGCTCGCTCATGTCGAGCGTCAGCACCGACATCACCCGCGACTGCGGCCCGGTCAGGAACACCGCGGTGGACAGCTCTCGGGTGGCGATCACGAACACCAGCATGAAGGCCCCTATCAGGGACTTCTTAAGCAGCGGCACTACCACCTTGCGCAGCACCAAGAAACGGCTTCCGCCAAGAATGCGTACGGCTTCTTCGAGCTCCGGGTTCAGCGAGCGCAGACTCGCGCCCGTAGTGGTGGCCGCGATCGGCAGAAAGCGTGTGATATAGGCGATCACGATCAGCCAGCCTGAGCCGTACAGCGAGAACGGCGCGCCGGCATACGCAGCGTAGAAGCCCACCGCGAGAATAATGCCGGGCACAGCGAATGGTGCCAGCGCCATGAACTGGATCAAGCCGGGGAAAGGCAGCAGCCGCCTCTGAGTGACGTAGGCGACAACAACGCCCAGCAGCACGCAGGCCGCGGCCGCGGCGAGCGCGTAGAGCACCGTGTTCTGCATTGCCTCGCGCACCGTCATCTGCTCGAAAAAAATGTAGTGAAAATTTGCCAGCGTCAGGTTGGCCAGGCTCAGGCCCTTCCCCCAAGCCTTGGCGAACGCGGCCTGCAGCAGGATGCCCAGCGGGAGTATCAGTGAAAGAAGACAAATAACGAGGCCATACGCCGTGAGCACCCATTTGAACGGGCCGATGTCGAGCGGCCGCCGTTCGCCGCCCTTCCCCGATACCGACACATAGCCCTTCTTCGCCAGCAGACGCCGCTGCAATAACAGCAACAGGACCGTCACCGCCACCACGGGCATAGAGTAGGCGGCCGCCGTTCCCATGCGCAGCGGGTGTTCGAAGAAGGTACTCATCTGGGTTGTCGCGACATTGATGCGCGCCGGGATGCCCAGCAGTGCCGGCGTACCGAAAAGCGAAATGGCTTCCAGGAAGACCAGGATGGCCGACCCGACAATGGCCGGCAGCGCGAGCGGCAGGGTAACTCGTCGGAAAACCTGCGTGGCGCCGGCGCCATGTATTGCGGCAGCGTCTTCCATCTCAGTCGATATCAAATCGAAGGCAGACTTGCTGAATACATAAACCAGGGGAAAAGCGTACAGCGCGATTAACAGTGCAATTCCCCAGAAGCTGAAGATATTGAAGGGCCCAGCATCAGCCCCCGTCAATTCGACCCAGCGCTTGTTGAGCCAGCCGGCGTTCGGGCCAGCTAGCAGTATCCAGGCAACCGCGCCAAGGAAGGGCGGCATGACGAAGGTGGCGAAGACACCGCCCTGTATCACGCGCCCGCCCGGCATATCGGTGCGTGATACTGCCCAGGCAAGCGGTACGCCGAAGGCCACCGCCATCCCGGTGGACGTCACGCCAAGGGTCAGGGTGTTGAGCAAGGCCTTCAGGTTACGCTGCTTGCCGAAGGCGTCGAGATAGTGCGCGAAGGTCAAGCTGCCATCCGCGGCGCGCAAGCTTTCCCACACCAGCCTGAGTATGGGATTGGCCACGAGCGCCAACAGCACTAGTACGAGGATCACGAACACGAGCAGCGTCGCGTCGAGCCGGCGGCGCGGCCCTCGCTGCAGTGGCGTCGTCTGCGTCGCCATCGATAGGGTCGAAGACATAGGATTATTCATGGCTGGTGGCGTTGACAGGTCAGGCGCCAACGCGGGCCCGTCCCTGCGGCCTGCGCGCGGCAAGGCCGGGCCTCAAACGGGAGGCGAATCGCAGTCCTCAAATGCCAAAGGTGTCCCGCCAGAATTCCGTGACCGACGGAATGCCAGTGACGATTTCGGGGATCGTCGGACGTATCGTTTTCAAATCCGCCAGCGCCGGCACCCCTTTCCTGGTTTTCACGCCGGGTAGCAGCGGCAGGCCAAAATCCTCAACGGACCGCCGGGCAGTTTCCGGGCCCTGCAGATATTCCATGAACAGCTTAGCGGCGTTCGGATGCTTGCTATTGGCCATGATTGCCGAGGGAAGGATCATCAGGACGGTCCCCTCCTCCGGATAGGAAACGCCAACCGGGTTGCCACGCGAAGCCTGTAAATCTCCTAGTGATGACGGGGCCGCGGCAATCAGGCGCTCGCCAGAGACTACGTTGGTGACCGGATCGATGATGGAGCGCCCGACCTGCGGTTTGTTCTTTTCCAGCTTCCTGAAGAACTCGTCGCCATACAGTTTGCGCATTTGCACCGCCCAAGTGCCGACATAGCCACTCGAACCCGGGTGCCCGACCGCTGCCTGGCCCTTCCATTTCGGGTCCAGCAGGTCCGTCCACTTGCGCGGAATTTGGTCGCTCTTCACCTTTTGCGTGTTGTACAGCAGCGCGATCAGTGCCGCGGACGTGGTGTGGAAGTAGCCATCCGGATCGATGTCGCGAAAACGTGCTTCCATGCCGGCCTGTGCCATCGGCACGTACTTCATCAGCAGCTTGCGCTCTTTAAGCTGCACATAGTGGCCGACGTCGGTCGAGCCAAACACGTCGCAGTTCGCCGTATTGGACTGGATGTCCTGGCTCAGCCGCTGGTACGCCACCTGCGCGGTGGTGCGCACAACATTAACCTTCACGCCGGGATATTGCTGGGTGAATTCGCGGCCGGCGAGCTCGGCTTGCTCGGAAGTGTAGTGAGCGGAGTACCAGGTCAGCTCTCCTTCCTTCTTCGCGGCCTCGTACAGCGCTGCATGGGCGGCTGGCATCGCTGCGGCCAGCAGCGAACGGGCGGGGACGAGTATGGAAGAGCCAAGCAAGAAGGTAAAACGGCGGCGGGATATTGTCATGTCATGTCTCCATTATTATGGGTGTGTGGTTGGAGGCCCGCTCTGTGGCGGGCGCACTGCACTGGCACATCGTCGGGCCGGATTATTTTCCCTTGAAAACCGGCTTCCTTTTTTCATGCCAGGCGGTCACGCCTTCGAGAATGTCTTCGCTGCGCAGGCTTTGCGCATGGCGCGCGTTCACCGCGTCATGATCGAAGGCCTGCTGCGCATACTCGTTAAGGGAACGCTTCATCCCTTCCACGGCCATGGGCGCCTGCGCCGCCAGTATGTAGGCCAGACGGTCGACGGTCTCGTCGAGCTGCGCCGCGGGCACGGCCTCATCGAGATAACCAATGCGCAGCATTTCCGGCGCCTTAATGGTCTGCGCGGTAAGGAACAGCTTCTTGGCCGCGCCGACGCCCAGACGGGATGCATAGCGGATGATTCCGCGCCGGTAGTAATGCAGGCCCAACCGGCTGGCCGGCATGAACATCTCGCAGGTGTCGACGCCAATCCGAAAGTCGCAGCAGAGCGCCACATCGGTTGCGCCGCCATAGACGCTGCCATTGAGACGGCAGATGGTCGGCGCGCGCAGATCTTCGAGCGCGTCGCACATGCGCTCGAAGGCGCTGTCCTGATACGGAGCATCACTGGCATGTTCTGTGTTGGTGTTTTTGCGCTGCTCAGCCAGCTCGCCCAAGTGGTATCCGGCGCCGAACACCCGGCCGGTCCCGGTCAGCACGACTACACGTATGCTGCGGTCCTGTTCAAGCTGTCCGAAGATGCGGGTCAGCTCTATTACGTCTTCGGGATGCAGGCGGTTTAGATGAGCAGGCCGGTTCAGGCGGACTGTGGCGCGGTCGCCATTGACGGTCAAGACGGGCAGCGACTCTTCGGAATCATTCGCCGTGGCGGCGAGCGGCGGCTGGGTAAGATTGTCAGGCATATTGTCTCCGCCAAGTGGTGCGATTATTTTTTGCTTGAACTAATGCTGGCATGGCACCAAGCATGTTTGAAGCAACTGGTTATAGTCTTTAACGGAATTTTTCGCAACAACGTCGAAATTTTTGAGCGATTCCTGTTAGCGGAAAAGCGCGTTGAAACACCTCCGGTCTTCTGTCTGGAGCGCTTACCGAAGCTCAATAATAACTACCGTTCATGGAAGGCGGTGTCGATCCGAAGCTGATATAGGCGCCTGGTGAAAGGAAGCGTTCCGCCCGCAGTCCGTTCGCCCCGGACGTTTGTCGAGCGGACAGTGCTGGCATCAACTTATCTCGGGTCGCCGCTCCAATGCGTGCGAAGGAGCGACGCGCCCGCATTGTTTTTTTGCGGGCCATTTTTCTACTGACGCTCCCTCCACGGCCGCCGCATAAAGGGGGGCGTTGCCGCACTTCGAAATTCTGGCCGGCTGCCTAGAAATGGTATCGCTATCAAGCGCGTTTCGCTTCTGCTCCCGGCTATCCACCATGCCCCCTCTCAGTGAAGACGTTTACGCATCACCGCCGAAGTTCGGCAGGAAACGACTCCTTCTGTCCAATCTTGCACTGCATCATCAAAAGATCTTTACAAACCATTTCGCTTGGATAAAAATCGCGTCCTTTGGTAGCGCTACCAGTGACCATTCGTGAATGATTCGACCCCAAGCAAACCGACAACATCCGCCCGCTGGGTCGTGATGGGCGTGTCGGGCTGCGGCAAAAGTGAAATCGGCCAACGGCTGGCAACGCGCCTGTCGTGTGCCTATGTCGAAGGCGACGATCACCATCCGGCGGCCAATGTCCAGAAGATGTCGGTTGGGATCCCCTTGCAGGACGAGGACCGGCGCGACTGGTTGTTGAACCTGCAAGCGCGCATTCGCGGCGCGCACCAGTCCGACTCTGGCCTGGTGCTCTCCTGCTCCTCACTCAAGCGCCGCTATCGCGACCTGCTTAGGGCCGGCGATCCCGATCTAATTTTTTTGCACCTGTCTGGCAGTCGCGAATTGATCGCCGCGCGCATGCAGGCGCGCCCCGGACACTTCATGCCGCTGGCCTTGCTCGATAGTCAGTTCACAGACCTCGAACCCTTGCAGGGGGACGAGCGGGGAATCGCCATCGACATCGACGCCATGCCGGAACAGATTATCGAGCAAGTGCTGCAACGCTTCCGCGCCAACACAAACAACGAAAGGAAAAAACCATGAGGACGTTTGTGCCGAGGCTCGAAGGCCTTGTCGAGTGGCTGATGGCGATCGCCCTTGCCGTCATGATGGTGCTGGTATTCAGCAACGTGGTGCTGCGCTATGGTTTCGGTTCCGGCATCGCCTGGGCGGAAGAACTTTCGCGGCTGATGTTCGTCTGGCTGATTTTCCTCGGCGCGATCCTGGCATTGCGTCGCCATGCCCATCTCGGCATGGAGTTAATCCAGGCTCGCCTGCCGCGCTGGGCGCGTCGCTCCTGCGCCGTTCTAAGCCATCTCCTGATGCTGTACGGGCTGTGGTTGTTCTTCGTGGGTAGCTGGGCCCAAACCCTGATCGGCCTGTCGACCTATTCGACCGTCATGCGCTACCCGACTGCCTTCATGGCATCGGCCGGCCTGCTGTGCTCCGCTTCGATGATGCTGGTACTCATGGCCAACCTGTGGGCCATCGTTACCGGCAATCCGAATGCCATGGTGCCCGGCGAAGTGCGCCCCGACGCCGCCACGCCTCCCAACCCAACCACCACTTTCGCGAGCGCAGAATGACGATCACGATTTTCCTTGGGGCCCTCCTTGGCCTCATGGTGTTGGGGATGCCCATTGCCTTCGCGCTGATCCTCACCGGCGTTGTGCTGATGTTCCATCTGAACTTCTTCGACGCTCAACTGGTCGCGCAAAACATGCTGGCTGGCGCGGACGTTTATCCGTTGATGGCGGTGCCCTGCTTTATCCTGGCTGGCGAAGTCATGAATGCCGGCGGCATTTCCAAGCGCATCATCAGCCTTGCCGTCAGCATGGTGGGGCATATCAAGGGCGGCCTCGGTTATGTCGCCATTGCCGCCACGCTGCTGCTGGGCGCTTTTTCAGGGTCGGCGCTGGCCGATACCGCGGCGGTCGCAACGCTCCTGATTCCCATGATGCGCAGCCATGGCTATCCGGTAGCGCGCTCGGCCGGACTGATCGCGGCGGGCGGTGTCATCGCGCCTATCGTCCCTCCTTCCATGCCGTTCATTATTTTCGGCGTCACCACCAATACCTCGATCAGCAGCCTGTTTGTAGCGGGCATAGCGCCGGCGCTGCTACGCGCACTCGGCCTGGTTGTGGTGTGGAGCATGTTGGCCCGGAACATGGACGTGAAGCTGCAGCCGAAGAGTTCGTGGAAAGAGCGCAGGGACAGCCTGGTGGATGCGGTCTGGGCCCTCATTTTGCCGGTCATTATTGTCGGCGGCCTGAAAGGCGGGCTGTTCACGCCGACCGAAGCTGCAGCGGTTGCCGCCGTCTATGCCATGTTTGTCAGCCTGTTCATCTACCGCGAAGTAACGGCTGCGCAATTGAAGACCCTGTTCGTCAACGCGGCACGCACCACCAGCACCGTGATGTTCCTGTGCGCCGCCGCCTTTGTGGCTTCCTACATGGTGACGCTGGCCGACCTGCCGGCGCAAGTCACCGACCTGCTCGGACCGCTGATCAGTTATCCCCGCACGCTGGTCGGCGCCGTGATGGTGTTGCTGCTGGCGATCGGCACTGTCATGGACCTCACACCAACCATCCTGGTGATGGGGCCGGTCCTCATGCCGATCATGATCAAGGCCGGCGTGGACCCGACCTATTTCGGTGTCATGTTCATCCTGGTCGGTACGCTCGGGCTGATCCATCCTCCGGTTTGCACTGTGCTTAACGTAGTTTGCGGCGTGGCGAAAATTTCGCTCGAAAGTGCCACGCGCGGCGTCTGGCCATTCTTGCTGGTCGAGACCGTTCTGGTTTTTCTCTTCGTCGTATTCCCCAAGTTCATCACCTTGCCGATGTCTTGGTTCCATTAACAACAACCCAGGAGCAGTTGTGAAATTCTTCGACAAATCTTTGCTTGCCATGCTGGCACTCGTGAGCGTTTCGGCCGTCAGCCACGCCGCGGACTTTAAACCTCGTCTCATCCGCTTTGGCTACGGCCTGGCGGAAGACAGCAACCAGGGCCGCGCCGTGAAGGATTTCAGCGACGAGCTGGCCAAGCGCACCGGCGGCAAGATGAAGGCCAAGGGCTTCGGCAATGCCAGCCTCGGCAGCGACATCCAGATGCAGAACGCCCTGATCGGCGGCGCGCAGGAAATGATGGTTGGTTCAACCGCCACCCTGGTCGGCATCGTCAAGGATTTCGGCGTGTATGACTTGCCATTCCTGTTCAACAACGAGAAGGAAGCCGACGCTGTGCTGGACGGCCCCTTCGGCCAGAAGCTGGCGGCGCGCCTGCAGGAAAAGGGCCTGGTCGGCCTGGTCTATTGGGAAAACGGCTTCCGCAACCTCACCAATACCAAGCACCCGATCGCGAAGATGGAAGACATGAAAGGCATCAAGCTGCGCGTGATGCAGAACCCGGTGTATATCGACATGTTCAACAGCTTCGGCGCCAACGCCGTGCCACTGCCTTTCTCGGAGCTGTTTACCGCGCTTGAAACCGGCACCGTCGACGGCCAGGAAAATCCAGTCAACACGATCGAGTCGAGCAAGTTTTATGAAGTGCAGAAATTCCTGTCCATCACCAAGCACGTCTACAGCCCATGGATCGTCATGGCCAGCAAGAAGTGGTGGGATGGCCTGTCCGCCGACGAGAAGAAGGCAATCCAGGAAGCCGCTGTCGCATCGCGCGATTTCGAGCGTAAGGATAGCCGTGCCGGCGCTGCCAAGGCCGTCGATTTCCTGAAGCAAAAGGGCATGACAGTGACCGTGGTTAGCGACAGCGAAATCAACCGCATGCGCGAAAAGGTCAAGCCGGCCTTCGACAAATTCGCAGCCGACGGCGGCGCACCTGTCGTCAAGGACCTGCAAGCCGAGATCGCCAAGATCCGCAAGTAATCCCGCAGTCGGTGAAGCGCGCACGCCTGACCGCGTGCGCGTTTTTTTTCGGCCACCGTGTGGCAAGCGCGGCTATTATTCCGGAAGGACAACCTGCGAAACAATTGCCATGAGCGACCAGCCATGAACGACATGATGCCGTCAGCCGGTTCCGGCAAGGGAAGATCGCGCGGCCGCGTGACGCTGGCCGATGTGGCGCGGCATGCCGGGGTCAGCAGCATGACCGCGTCGCGTGCGATGTCGGCGCCGGAAACCGTATCGCCCGAATTGCGCTTGCGCGTCGAGCAGGCCGTAGCCGCGCTTGGCTACCTCCTTAACCGCGCTGCCCGCGCGCTGGCGTCAGCCCGCTCGAGCGTCATCACAGTGCTGATTCCCTCGTTCTCCAATGCAGTCTTCACGGATGTGCTCGCCGGCATACAGGATGCACTCGACCCGCGCGGCTACCAGCTCCTGATCAGCAACACGCGCTACTCCGACGCGGAAGAAGAAAAGCTTCTGAACGCCAACCTGCAATACAACCCGGACGGCGTACTGCTAACCGGAATGGGAAGCAGCGAAGGCTTGCATCACCAGTTGCGCGCGCGAGGCATTCCCGCCGTGTCGATCATGGATCTGCCGGACGACCCGGAACAACTGGCGGTGGGATTTTCCCAACATGAAGCTGGCTATACCATGACCAGGCACCTCCTGAAGCGGGGCTATCGCCGTATCGGATTTATTGGCGCGCAACTCGATGCACGCACCCTCAAGCGGGCCGAGGGTTATCGCCAGGCGCTGCAGGAAGCCGGGCTGGGCGCCCCTTCGCGAGAATTGATGGTGGCAGATCCCTCGACGGTGGCCCTCGGCGCTGAACTGTTGGGCCGCATGCTCGCGATCGCGCCGGATTGCGACGCCCTCTTCTGCTGCAATGACGACCTCGCCTACGGCGCGATCTATCAATGCCAACGACGCGGAATCGAGGTGCCGGCAAAACTTGCCGTATGCGGATTCAACGACTTGCCGCCCTCGGCATGGATGAATCCGAGCGTGACCACGATCGCCACGCCACGCTACCGAATTGGATTCGAAGCCGCGACCTTGTTAATGCAGGCAATCGAAGGTGTCGAACCAACGGTCAGGCAGATCGACCTCGGCTACACGCTCATGGCTCGCGAAAGCGCCTGAACAGGCCGACATCACCCGCCTAACCCGTGATCACGCCAGCAGGGCGCGGCAAACTTGAGTGCGGCTTCCTCGGCATTGGAAAATCCGCTCACGGCATCTGCCTTCCCGCCTTCCGCAATCATGGCATTCATTCTTACCTTGACGCGTTACTCCTGACCCTGGCGAAAGCGATCCCGCAGCGCTTTGCGGTTGAGCTTCCCAACGGCTGTCTTGGGGATGGCGTCGACGAACAGCACGCGCCGTGGTTTTTTATGGGATGCCAATTGCTGAACAACATGGTCGATCAGTTCTGCCTCACTCGGCTGCGTGCCCTCGCGCACTACCACGACTGCCGTCACAACTTCGACCCACTTTTCGTCCGGCATGCCAATCACCGCGCATTCGCGCACGGCAGGATGCGTCATTAGCGCATTCTCGACTTCACTCGGGTACACGTTGTATCCCCCACTGATAACCATATCCGAGGTACGGTCCTTCAGCCGCAGAAAGCCTCGTTCGTCGAAGACGCCGATGTCGCGGGTGCGCACCCAGCCGCCATTGATGAAGGTGTCGGTATTGAGGCCGGGCGCATTGTAGTAACCGGCGACGGCCGAGGGTGCCCGAACCGTGATTTCCCCGGGGGTACCTGGGGCGACGTCATTGCCGGCCTCATCCAGAAGACGAATCTCCACGTCCGCGCAAGGCTGTCCACAGGCATCGAGCAGTTCGTCGACATGGTCCTCCGGCCGCAGCACCGTCAGGCATAGCGGGACTTCGGTCTGGCCGTAATATTGCCAGAACCGGTGCTGCCCCCAAGCTGCCATGGCGCGCCTGATGACGGCCCTTGGCATTGGCGAAGCCCCATAAATCACATACTTCAGGGACGAGACGTCAATCGTCATTACCTCCGGGTGCTCGAACAGCATCTGCATCATCGTCGGCACCATGTTGGTGGCTGTCACCTTGTGCTCGGCAATGGCGCGAAGGAATTGTCCGGGCTCGAAACCGGGCAAGATCACGGTTCGTCCACCGCGCATCCAGAAGGGCAGCACGAACACACCGCTTGCGTGGATCAGCGACGCGGCATGCAGCATGGCGTCGTCGGCGGTTGCCGGTAACAGGTTCAGCAGAACGTTGCGGCAAATGCCCGCGTACGATGCCTGCGTGTGCTGGGCCGCCTTCAATGTGCCGGTTGTACCCGAGGTGAACAAGGTAAGGATGACATCGTCCGGAGCAACGTCGATTTTCGGTGCCGTGACGGCGTGGCTAGCGGCGAGCGCCACGAGGTCGACGCCGCCTTCCATGGCGGTTCCCAGCCCGATGCAAGCGAGGCCAGGAATTTCACGCTGCAATGCGACGGCGCGTTCAGTCAGCTCAGGCCCGAAAATCAGGTGCCGGCATCCCGTGTCTTCGAGCATGCGCCTATGCTCTGCCACGGAAAGCCGGGAGTTCAAAGGGACCCGGTTCATGCCCGCCTTCACGCAGGCAAAATCGATGGGCACGCTGTACAGTCCGTTGTTGACCAGCAGGCCAATGCGGGTATGCTGTTGCGCTTGCGTCAGGAGGGCATGGGCCATGCGACTGCTGATGACGTCAACCTCCGCAAATGTCATGCTGCGCTCGCCGAACACGATGGCGGTGCGCGGACCGTGCTGAAGTGCGCCCCTCCTTATAATTTCGAGACAGGTAGCGCCGCTGCCGGTTTCGATTGCAGGCTTTTCCATCGTTGTTTCCTCAAATATTTCAGTGGTGGGTACGACTGGGACCGCTTAAGTGTTCACATCAGGCGGAGAAATCACCATGCCGGCCTGCGCCCGCCGAGAAGCGCCGTGCGCCCGCTTCGCCTTCTGCGAATACCATGGGTGTGCCGCGGGCGCCTTCCAGGCGCAGTGCCTGTGCAAGAGGCAAGTCCCATTGCTCGTAGGCTGATCGGCGGTCGGTCAACATGCACTGCTGCGGAAAGCTGGCGATTTGCGCTGCCAGCTCAAGGGCTGTCGCCAGCGCCGCGCCTTTTGGGGTTACGCGGTTGACCAAGCCCATTGCCTGCGCTTCGGCAGCATCCACTGCCCGCCCCGTGAGGATCATGTCGAGGGCGCGGCCCATACCGACAATTCTGGGCAGGCGGACCGTGCCGCCGTCGATCAAAGGCACCCCCCAGCGGCGGCAGAACACCCCGAAAACCGCGTCTGCATCGGCGACCCTAAGGTCGGCCAACAGGGCGAGTTCGAGACCCCCTGCAACGGCGTAGCCGTTGACTGCGGCGATCAGGGGCTTTGAAATCGCCATGCGCGTCGGCCCCATCGGTCCACTACCGCCACCCTCTGGGTCGAGTTCGTTACGCAGGACGGGGTCGCCAATGGCACGGAGGTCGGCACCGGCACAGAAATGTTCTCCGCTGCCGGTCAGAATCGCAACCCGGAGTGCGTCGTCCGCTTCGAAGCGCTCGAATGCGGCACGAAGTTTTGTGGCAACCGGCCTGTTAACCGCGTTGCGACACGCCGGCCGGTTGAGTGTGATGACGCATATTGCACCCTCGGCACGAAACAGCACTTCATCCATTCGTCCGTCTCCCTATCCTCTATTGTCGGTTGCGAAAACCGCGGTGTTGCATTGCCTCGCCTTGGTAGCGATACTATGGAACGTTTCAATGTTACGCAACGGTGGACACGCTGAGTAATACTGCCGAGGCAGTGATGCCTTCTCCGGATTTGGTGCTTGACCTGTTGATTGCCCATGAGCGGCCGCTGTCCGCGCGCGCGCTTTGCAGGAGCGGCGAAGTCATGGGTATCGCGAGCGTCGCAATCCGCGTGGCGCTGACCCGCCTGCTCGCCCAGAAGAAAATCTTGCAGCCGAGACGTGGCTACTACGCGATCAACCGGGCTGCTGGGGGCGTACTGAACGACGTGGGCGCCTGGCGCAACACGGAACGCCGCACGGTGCGCTGGGACGGCGCTTGGGTCGTCGTGCACGACGCCGCGGTTCCACGCTCAGAGAAGACTGCCTGGCGCCATCACAGCCTGGCGCTGGCCTTGCGGGGCTTCGCCGAGCTGAAGCCTGGCTTGCATGTGCGCCCCGATAATCTCAGCGGCGGCGTGGCCCGCGTGCGCGAACAACTTGCCGGACTCGGCTTGTCTCCAGCGGCCATCGTCTTCCGGATGTCAGAGGTCGACGACGCCTCGCTCGCCCATGCAACCAGGCTTTGGAGAGCGGAATCACTGACGCGCGAGTACGAGAGGCTGACGCAAGTGCTCGATGTGTGGCGACTTGGGTTAAGGCAGGAAAGCCGCGAGGCAGTGCTAAAGGAATCGCTTCTTTTGGGAAGGCGGGTGATAGCACTGCTCATCAGGGACCCGCTGCTACCGCCGGAAATCATGCCGCGGCATTCACGGCGCGCTCTTGTCCAGTCGGTGCGTCGGTTCCAGGATGAGGCGAGGCGGCTATGGCGCGAGTTCCTTGCGGAAGCGGACGGCGAGTGAGATGTTGCATGCCCCGGCGACTCCACGCTGGTCAACGGGATTTGCTGCCGCTGACTTCCGATTGCCCGCCCTCCGTTCAGTACCCGCCGATTTCGATAGCCGCCTCGCTTTCGATGTCACGCAGCCCTGTTCCCACTGCGCCAGCCAGACCTTCCGCTGAGCATCCTCCACTCGCACAGGGCCGTAAACCGCTTGGGTCTGCAACACCGATTAGCCGGTGAAGTTCAGCATGCCGCGTTGAATGCGCTTAAGCATGGCGTTCAGGTCCCCGTTGAAGCCGTCTTTCAGGTACGCCGATTGCGGACCGCCGGTTCTACATCCGGTGCGAAGCCATCGATCTCGCTGGCTCACATTTCCTCGGCTTGGCGCTTGAGGTTGCATGAGATTACGAAGCGCACAGGCCTGTCGCGCAATACGATTCGCAGCTGGCTCAGGAAGGCCGAAGAAGTCGCACCGCCGAAATATGTGCTGGGCAAAGAGCCGGACAAATTGACGCCGTTCCACGCGGAGTTGGAGCAGGCGCTCAAGGCCGATGTGCATCGTCTCAAGCAGAACAGACGCACAGCCAAGGCGCTATTTGCACGGATCCGAGCGGCCGGTTACACGGATGGTTACAGCCAGATTACGGCCTTCATACGCGACTTGCGCGAGCGTGCGGGACAGACCCCACATGCCTTTGTCCTCTGATCTTCGCGCTTGGTGAGGCGCTTCAGGTTGACTGGAGCGAAGAGGGTTTGGTCGCAGGTGGTATTTTATGGTGGGCCTCAATTTGGGGAGTAGCCTTACAACTCACACGGTTGCCAGCACCAGTCGCGTTGGTGCTGCTCCGATGTGCAACCCGTCCGAGCGGTTCGCCAGGTAGCGCTGGTTAAGTTCGTCCGGGGTCCAGATGTAGTAGCTGCTGAAACCGAGTGCAGTGAGCATCTCGGCCAGAGCGGCCGGTTCGAAGAAGCACTTCCACGGTTCACCACGCTCAGCAAATTGCGTGGTGAGCTGTTCCATGGCGATGCGCATCATCGGTGGCAAGCTGTGCAGCGGCATGGCGTACTCAAACAGCACTGCACTGCCCTTCGCGCAGGTGGCAATGACGCGCAAGGTCTCTTCAACCGCGACCTTGTCGAGATACATTGATACGCCGAGCCAACTGAAAATGGCCGGCGCGTCCGGGTTGAAACCGGCGTATGCCAGGCCCTCGGCAAGGCCGACGCTCTCGAAGTCGACTGGCACGAAACGCAGTGATGATGGCAGAGGAATGCCTGCTCCATGCAGGCGCGCCTGCTTCCATTGCTGCATGGCCGGGAGATCGACCTCAAAGATGCGGCCAGCCACATCGGGCTGCCGATATGCGCTGGTGTCGAGTCCTGCACCGAGGATGACGTACTGATCAATGCCACGCTCGAGCGCCTCTATCCATACATCGTCAGCGAGCCGGCTCCGTACGACCACAGCGCTGCGCAGACCCAGCGATGCGGGGTGGCGGAACCTGTCAAGATTGTCGCGAAGCGACTGCGCTTCTGCCGAGCCAAGCAAACTCAGGGCGATGGGGTCATCAAGCACCAGTGGGTGATCCAGCAACTGATGTGCGGCACGCTGCGTTGCCACCATCATGGCACTTGGCTTGGGTCCGGTATTGGATGGGGCCATGTCATTGCCGACTAGGTAAGCCTTGTGCAAATAGGCCATCAACGCATCGTCGATGCCAATGCCGACATGCAGATCCGGTTCCTGCATCAAGGCTTCGCGAATGCGGGCCTCCAGAACTGCGTCCTCACCGCAGAAGCTGTCGCGAAAGAGCTGTTGCCAGCGCTTGACGATGGCCTGCACCGGAGCTGCCTTGGCATCGACACCTGCCGTCATATGCGCGCGAAGCTCCAGAACCAGCGCTGGCCAGGCACGCCTGTCCACGTCGACAAGCTGGCGACGACGTACCTCATCGGCCTGCTTCGGGGTGAGGTACTTGGCAAACAAGGCGAATCGCGCCTGCATGAACGCTTCATCGATCCAGTCCAGCATCGCCGGGGTGATACCGACGATCTGCTGGGCTCGCGGCTCGCCGACTTGCATTTTCATCAGCTTGGTCGCGAGTTCAGGATTGTTGCGGGTCATCTGGACCACGAGCCGGATCCAGCGCCATGCCAGTGTCTGGGCTTCATCGCTGCCGGCCGACAGTGCGTTCCGCATTGCCTGGCGCACCTGGTTGATGAGTTCAATCCACTGCGGATCTGTGGGAGCCACCGTGTCAGGGTCGCTCTCGAAGAGCGTGTCGAGTTCATCATCGTTGAGATGTTTTTGGTACATGTTCATTAGCTCCAGAGTGCTCAACCAGTCCATAGTCGTGGTCTCGCCGCCCAGGACAATCATGTCGACGAGATGCTGCAAGTGGCGACTCAGCCGCTGTGCCTTCAATGCCTGCGACTCCAGCTCCGCAATCTGGCGCCTCAAAGGCGCCAACGGTGCGCCGTCCAACTGCTCATCAAGGCTGGCCTTGATGTCGGGCAGCGAATAGCCGAACCGTTTCAGGGCTTCGATCCGGTGCAGCCGGATCAGGTCATCGCGTCCATACAGACGCGCGCCGCCCTCGCTGCGCTGTGATGGGGACAGCAGGCCTATTGCGTCGTAGTGATGCGGAGCGCGAACGCTCAGTCCAACCTTTTTTGCCAGTTCACCAATCTTCAACTGCATTGCATCTCCAGTAATCTGAGCAGACTCTACAACCTGACGTTACGTCAGGCGCAAGCGTAATCGACGGGTTGCCTTAACCGGTCTGTTTCTCGTCGCAATGGATGGCTGCTTTCGACTGCCCCAGTGAAGTTCAATGCCCCGCGTATGAGTGAGCGCAGTTGGAAGAACTGTCAAAGCTTGTCCGGTCGGTTTTTTATTCTTTCATCAACCACCCGCATTCGACCATATGCATTTATATTTCAGGCAGGAGATTCAGCAAGACTGGAATCTTTTGAATGAAGCATGCGGCTTGCCCAGTTGACCGGCCCGCGCCAATGACAACAACGATGGAGTCGACCGCAATGAAAAAGACATTCCTGGCGATGGCCGCCGTACTGGGCATGAGCATGGCGTTGACGACGGCTGGAGATGCGCTGGCGCAGAATACATACCCAAACAAGCAGATCAAATTCATTGTGCCTTTCTCGCCCGGTGGCGGCATTGATATCCTGGCGCGGACCATCGGTCAGAAGCTCGGCGACGACTGGAAAGTGCCGGTCGTCATAGACAACCGGCCCGGGGCCAGCGGCAATATCGGCACCGAGGCGGCGGCCAGGGCGGCGCCCGACGGCTATACGGTATTGACGACCGCGAACACCATCATCATGGTGCCGAGCCTGTACAAGAACGTGCCATTCGACCCCATTAAAGATTTTCTCCCGGTGGTGCCGCTTGCCATTGGCAGCCTGGCGCTGGTCGCTCGCCCGACGCTCAACGTCAAATCGGTCAAGGAGTTCATTGAACTCGCGAAAGCCAGCGGCGGCAAACTCAATTACGGCTCGCCAGGCAATGGCACGCCGCATCATCTCGCCATGGAACTGGTTAAGCAGCGCACCGGCATTGAGATCCTGCATATTCCCTACAAAGGTTCGGCTGGCCTGGTGACCGACGTGATTTCTGGACAGGTCGACGTCGCGTTCCTGCCCGTGCACCAGGTCCTGCCCTTTGTAAAGTCGGGCAAGATGCTGATGCTGGCTGCCGGTGGCATCAAGCGCACCTCCGTCACGCCCGATGTTCCTTCCATGGCGCAGGCAATGGGCATCAGCGATATCGACGTCGACATGTGGTACGGCCTTTACCTGCCGGCCGGGACGTCCAAAGAGGTGGTGGCCAAAATGAATCGTGAAGTAAATGCCATCCTGCGCATGCCGGATGTGGGCGTGACGCTCAACACGCTCGGACTGCAGCCAAGCGGCGGCACGCCTGAGCAATTGGCCGACCTGACGGCGGCGGACCTGAACCGCTGGGCCAAGGTGATCCGCGAGGCGAAAATCACAGCTGACTGACAGGCGCCGCGCGCGCCTTGTCCCCGACATCCTTTCTCTCCGAGGTAATACATGGACGTCATCATCGTAGGCGGCGGCATTGGCGGCCTGAGCCTGGCCTTGTTCCTGCATAAAGCGGGAATCGCCTGCCGGGTCTATGAATCAGCGCAGGAAATCAAACCGGTCGGCGTCGGCGTCAGCTTGCTTCCGCATTCCACCAAGGCGCTCGGCGAACTGGGGCTGAACGATGCGCTGGCGCGGGTTGCTGTCACGACGGCGGAATCGGTGTTTTTCAACCGCTTCGGCCAACGCATTCATGCGGAGCCGACCGGCACCTATGCCGGCTATGATTGGCCGCAGTTCCAGATTCACCGCGGCGATTTGCACATGGTGCTCCTGCAGGCATTCAAGGAGCGCATTGGTGAAGACCGTCTCTTCACAGGCTGGAAATGCACCGGCTTCAGCCAGGATGCAAACAGCGCTAGCGCGCAATTCAAGAATACCGGCACCGGCGAGGCGCTGCCTTCGCAAAACGGCATGGCGGTCATCGCTTGCGACGGGCTGCATTCCGTCATTCGCAAGCAGCTTCATCCGCAGGAAGGCGAGCCAGTCTATTCGGGCGTGAACATGTGGCGCGGCGTGACGGCCTGGAAGCCGTATCTGGGCGGCACAACCTATGTCCGCGGCGGCTGGCTCACGCCAGGCAAAATGGTGATCTACCCGATCCGCAACAATATCGACAGCGAAGGACGGCAGCTCATAAACTGGGTGGCAGAGGTGACCACGCCCAAGTATGAACGGCGCGACTGGAACCGTCCCGGCAGGCTGGAAGATTTTATCGGCGTATTCGAGGATTGGCATTTCGACTGGCTCGATGTGCCGGCGATGATTCGCGCCTCCGAGGTCATCCTTGAATTCCCCATGATTGACCAGGACCCGCTGCCATGGTGGAGCCAAGGCCGCGTGACCCTGCTGGGCGATGCGGCGCATCCGATGGTGCCGCGTGGTTCGAATGGCGCCGGGCAAGCCATCCTGGACGCGCAGTCGCTGGCAGGCATACTTGCTGCAAACAAGGATACGGCGGATGCGCTCAAGGTCTATGAAGCAAAACGGCTTGAAGCGACCGCCAGCATCGTCCGCATGAACCGCATCGCGCCGCCGGATGCGATCTTGCGCGAAGTGTATGAGAGGACCGGCGACAAACCCTTCGACGATATCAACGACGTCATCACCAAGACGGAACTGATGGCGATCTCGGATAACTACAAGCGGGTGGCGGGATACGACCGCGAGTCGCTGAAGGCGCAGCAGCCTTCCTAGATTTGCCGGCTACTACCGCATCGGGCGGTTGCAGGAAGAGATTACAGGGCTCGCACCACTAGCGAAAACGCCGATGATAACCGGCGCCTGCTGGAACAGTTCAGATCGCACTCAACAAGTTGATGAATGATTTAGCCTCATTCGGCGCTGACTCGGCGGAATGTCATGCGCGATCTCGCCCCTGTGGTCATGGACGCCCCCAACGCGATCTCGCATGACCTCGGATATCGCGGGCAGGTGCAAAGGTACGCCGAAAGGGGGCCGGAAACCGTGGCTCATCACTAACCTGCCATTTTCCTCTGCACGACCGCTCGCCGCGTCCGCGGGCGCCCGGAGTTTATTTCCCGGTGAAGTGCGGCTTGCGTTTTTCCGCCAGGCTAGCTATGCCTTCCGCATAATCGGCGCTGGCGAATACATTCTCGGTCTCACGAATTCCAAACGCGCCCGTTTCAACCGGCCCCTTGGGCAACACCTCGCTGGCGAAACGCTTTAGCATTGCCATCACCAGCGGCGCATTGCCCGCCATCCGCCTTGCAATATTTTCCGCTTCGATCAGTTGCTGGCCGACGGGCACCACCCGATTCACGAAGCCGACCTGATAGGCGCGTTCGGCGCTGATTTCCTCGCCCAGCAGCATCAGTTCCATGGCTACCTTGTGCGGAATGCGTCCGGGAAGAGAGCCGATCATGCCTCCGGCAAACCCCATCTTAGCTTCCGGGTACACAAACTTGGCATTCTCGGCGGCCACGCACAGGTCGCACATTTGCACCAGCACCAACGCGCCTCCCATGCACCACCCGGCCACGGCTGCGATCAAGGGCTTGTCCACAGGGATTACTACGCCGGGCGTGAAGCGGCGATAGTCCGGCGGCGCGGTCGATTCTCGGTCCCTTCCCGCAGAAAACGCCTTGTCGCCAGCGCCAGTCAGGATGCCGACCCGGTCGTCGCTTGCGTTCAAGCGGCGCCATGCGGCAGCCAGGGCATTCTCGACCTCCGTGTTGATCGCATTCATCCTGTCCGGACGATTGATCGTGATGATCGCCACCCCTTGGCGCGATTCATAAGTAACGACTTCATTCGATGCGGTCATGCTTGTCTCCTTTTCGCTGATTAATGTGGCTGGCTCACCGTGCGCGACAACGCACTAAGGCAGCCGTTTTTCGCGCTGGGCGGCAGTGACCGGTGACGATCATCTAGCGGCCGGCTTTGGTGAAGCTGCCGGTCGCCTTGAGCATCGGCTCGTCATGATTGGTGAAGAAGGCCCGGAATTTTGCCGGCCGGTACGCCAGCGTCAAGAAAACGTTGGGACGAAACCGGCCTATTCCTGCACCGCCATGATCGACTTCCGAATGTCGCCCGGCAAATTGTCGGGTCGGGAACGGGAAAGCGCGAGATGGGGTTGAGAGTGGATACCTCATCGTTACCTCCAGCTGCAGGCGAATAGCGCAGAAGCCTAGCGGCCCTGGTAGCGCGGCGGTCTTTTGTTCAAAAAACTTTCCAGTCCTTCCAGTCGGTCCGCGCTCTTCATGACGGATCCCACTTCGCGCATGGCGTGGCTTGCCGCCTCCATCGGACTTTTTCCCATCGACTGACCAGCGAAATCCTTTAGCATCGCCAGCACCAGAGGCGCATTCTGCGCCAGTCGCTCGGCGTAGGCGCGCGCGCCCTCAAGGTGCTTGCCGCGCGGGACAATCCGGTTGACCAGGCCGACCTGGTAGGCGCGTTCCGCGCTGACCTCGTCGCCCAACAGAATCAGTTCCATCGCGATCTTGTGTGGAATCCTGGATGCCAAGCCAGCGATCAGCCCGCCGGCAAAGCCCAGCTTGGCTTCGGGATAGGTGAATTTCGCATTGTCGGATGCGACGCAAAGGTCGCACATTTGCACCAGGGTCAGCGCGCCGCCGATACACCATCCGCCTACCGCGGCAATGATGGGCTTGCGCACCAGGATGTCGAACCCCGGAACGAATCGCCGGTAGTCCGGCGTGGCCTCGTATTGCAAATCCTTCCCGACCGAAAATGACTTGTCGCCGGCACCGGTCAGGATGGCAACCAGGTCATCGCTCTCGTTGAGACGGTTCCAGGCAGCCGCCAGCCCTGCTTCCACTTCCGCATTGATCGCGTTCAGCCGCTCGGGTCGATTAATGGTGATGGTGGCGATGCGATCCTGCGATTCATAAAGTACTGCGTCATTCATAACGTGCTCCTCATTCGACGGGATTTTCATCAGCAAAAGATTGCAGCAACTGGTACTTCAGCACTTTTCCATTGGCCGCAAGCGGCAGGACCGGCAGGATGAGGACACGCGCCGGACGCTTGTAAGGCGACAGCCGCTGTGCCACATGCAGCAGCAGCTGCTCCTCCGTGACAATGGCCCCCTCGGCCAGCTCGACAAAGGCTAGTACTTCTTCGTTGCCCGTTAACGCCCGCCCGACTACCGCGGCCTGCAGCACGGCCGGGTGCGCATTCAACACAGCTTCCACCTCCAGTGGATAAACCTTGAAACCCGATCGGATGATGACATCCTTGGTCCGGCCGACAATAAAGACTCGGCCGTCCGCCTCTACCCGCCCCAGATCCTGAGTGTTGAACCAGCCTGCATCGTCCATCAAGCTTCGTTTCGCATCCGGATTGCGGAAATACCCTCGCATCAGATTGGGACCTCGCACCCACAATTCTCCGACTTCGCCGTCCATAACATGTGTGCGGTCGGAATTCCTGAAGGATATCTCGACCCCTGGTAATGGGCGGCCGACGGAATCGTCGTCATTTGCCTCTTCGAAGCGGGTCCAGCAGATCGATGCTGCTTCCGTCAGCCCGTAGCCGTTCTGCAGCGTGCAGCCGAACAACGCCTCCGCCTGCTTTTTTACCGTCGGGTCAATCGGCGCGCCGCCCGAGCCGATGAAACGGATCGTGTCGAAGCGGCCGAAGCCGTTTGCAGCACAGTGCTCGGCGATTTTGGCGAACATGGCGGTAGCGCCTTGGAGCGCCGTAATGCGATGTCGCAGTAAGGCATCGACGCACTTTTCCGCGGAAAAGCGTGCCGCGAGATGCAGGGATGCGCCCGCATGCAGCGCGCCGAGAAATACCGATGCATGTCCCATGACGTGGGTGATCGGCAGCACACCATACACCCGATCCAGCGGCGTCATGCGGCGCAGCGTTACCATCATCGACGCGATGTAGCAAAGATTGCCGTGAGTGAGCATGACACCTTTGGGCTGCCCGGTGGTGCCGGTGGTATAGATGATTAGCGCAACATCTTGCGGCATATCCTGAGAACAGGCATCGGCCTTGCTCTCCGGTTGCGCGCCAGCGGCCACGCCGAAGCGGCCAAGTGCATCGCTGGCGAATTCCTGCGCACCGAACGTGAGCGCATGGCTTTCGGCGGCAGACGACTCGGCATACAGGAAAAAAAGATGCGAAGGCAGGCAATGGTCAGCAGTGCTGCGAATCTCCGGCGCGACCCGTCGTGCATTTTCCAGCACCGCGATAACGCCGAGCCGGCTGGCCGCCAGAAGGAACACCGCCAGCGGAACGCTGTTTTCGCCGACGGCGAGTACCCTACTCCCGCGACAAACGCCCATCGATTGCAAGGTGTGCATCGTCGCTTCCACGGCGTCGGCGAGCTGGCCATACGAAAGGGCCATCGTGCCATCGCTTAGCGCGGGGGCATTTGGCTGACGCCTCGCCCAGGCTAACACCGGAGCAGCAGTGTCCTGAAAAGCGCCATCCGGCGCGTCGTGCTTGTTCATGGCGAAATTTCCATGCGAAGGACTTATGCGTTGACGTTGACTACGACCCGGCCTTTGACTTCCCCGCTGAGTAGCGCAGTCGCTGTCTCCGCGGCAGCGGACAGGGGTATTTCGTATACCATCTGGTCAAGAACCTCTGGAATTTCACTGGCCAGCTGAGCCCAAGCTTGGCGCCGTTCCGCAATCGGCGCGTTCACACTGTCTATGCCGATCAGGCTGACGGCGCGCAAAATAAAAGGTGCGACCGATGCCGAGAAATCCATGCCCTGGGCTAAGCCGCAAGCTGTGACGACGCCACCATAGCGGGTGCCGGCGCAAATATTGGCTAGCGTATGACTGCCCACGCTATCGACCGCGCCGCCCCATCGTTCCTTGGCCAGCGGCTTGCCTGGATTGGACAAGGTGGCGCGGTCGATCACTTCCGACGCCCCCAGGCGCTGTAGACGTTCGGCTTCCTGCATGCGGCCGGTAGAGGCCACTACTGGATAGCCGCGCCGCGCCAGAATAGCGATGGCGAAGCCGCCGACGCCGCCATTGGCGCCGGTCACCAAGATTTCGCCCTTGTCCGGGGTGACGCCGTGGCGTTCGAGCGCGCGCGCGCAAAGCATCGCCGTATAGCCAGCGGTGCCGATCGACATGGCATCTCGTGTGCTCAGTCCCGCCGGCAAAGGCAATAGCCAGCCGCCCGGCACTCGCGCCTTCTGTGCCAGTCCGCCCCAGTGGGACTCGCCCACACCCCAGCCGTTAAGAATGACTTTGTCGCCTGCCTTGAAATCTAGATGAGCGCTTTCCTCCACCGTGCCGGCAAAGTCGATTCCTGGGACCATGGGAAATTTCCTCACCACAGGCGATTTTCCGGTGATCGCCAGTCCATCCTTGTAATTCAGGGTGGAATATTCGATCTTCACCGTCACGTCTCCCTGCGGTAGCTGCGACTCATCGAGCTCGCTCAGCCTGGCGCGGCTTTGCCCTTCCACTTGCTCAATCAACAGTGCCTTAAACATATCTCGTTCCTCTGGGTTACAGTGTATTTAGAGCCATTTACGCAATGAGTGGAGCCTCCACGTAGGCTCGCCATAGACGTCGGAGAGGAACGCCGCGGCCAGGGCATTTGCGATGACGATAGCAGCGCCCGGCCAATACTGGCGCGAGGCGTTGGGTCGCCTGGTGGATAAGGCTTCCGAGACGACGTTCATTGCTCGAGCAATTCCAATACCTTGTCGGTGACCATATCGCAAACGCGGATCTCGGAATCAACGGTGACGCCAGCGATATGCGGCGTGAGAAGCAAATTGGGCGCGTCAGCGAGGGCCGACGCCGGTCCCAACGGTTCGTTGTCGAACACATCTAGCGCCGCGCCACGTAGGCAGCCCCGGCGCAGGGCGTCGGCCAGCGCTTGTTCGTCGACGATGCCGCCGCGGGCGGTATTGATTAGCACCGCATCCGACTTCATCATGCCGATCCGCCTGGCGTCGAACAGGCCAAGCGTTTCAGGCGTTCTCGGCATGTGAATGCTGACGACGTCACTGATCTCCAGCAGTCTTTCGAGCGTCACCAGTTCACAATTGAAATCCCAAGCGGGACGATTACGGCGGTCGGCTTTGCTGTCATAGGCCACCACGCGCATTCCCATGTCGTGGGCCAGCTTCCCCGTTATCCGGCCGATCGAACCGAATCCCGCGACGCCAAGCCTCATGCCATGGATCTCCCGTCCCTGCTTCAGCGCTTGGTTCGGCCATTTTCCTGCCGCGACATCGGCGCTTGCGAGATATGCACCCCGCATCAGCATCAGCGCCGTGGTGACGACATATTCGGCGACAGAGCGGGCATTGGCGCCCACGGCCGGCACTACTATTATGCTGCGCGCATTGCACGCAGCAACATCGATGTTGTCCAAGCCCACGCCGAGACGGCCAATAACTTTACATCGCGTCATCGCATCCAGCAGCTCATCCCGGACCTGGGTGCGGTTGCGCACGATGATGCAATCCGCATCGCAGGCGATGCGGACCAGGTCAGCGCGCCGATCAATTAAAGTTGCGTCGTAGTGGACGTCGTGCGCCGCGCGCAGCCGCTCGAGCGGCCCCGGCAGTATCTTTTCCGGAATCAGGATTTTCATAGGAACGTCAGCGCCAATGCGCCGGCTTTCAATGTGGTTCGACCCTGGTCGGCGGGCGCCGGCCTGGGTGATGGAAACAGCAGAAGGATGCCAGGGTCACGCATCATTGCTTCAAGGGGACAGCTATTGCGTTGCCGTCAGTGTGGGATTACCTTATGTTTTTTCAAACTGGCCGAAGGCTTCCATCGCACGCAGTGAATAGACATACGCGGCGCCGGCATTGAGCGCGATTGCCGTCCCCAGAGCGTCGCTGAGCTCCGCTTCGGTGACGCCGGCTTGGCGGGCCGCGTTGGCGTGCGACGCGATGCAGCTGTCGCAGCGGGTAGTGACTGCGACCGCTAGGGCAATCAGTTCGCGTGTCTTGGCGTCGAGCGCGCCGTTAGACCCTTGCGCCGCATTGAGTCCTTGGTACGCTGTCAGCAGCTTGGGGTTGGCGCTTGCGAGCGGCGCGGAAGCCTTGCGTGTGTTACTCAGTTGATCTACCCAGTTGTTCAGCATGATGACTCCTATGGTTGAGTGCTGGCCGCTTTGCCATGCAAGCATTGCAGCCGTAAATAAGGTGGTTAGGCTAGGACCGCGCTATCGGCGGCCAAGCTGTCGCGCGTTCAGGACTTCTTGTAGTGCAGCAGCCCGCCGGTTAGCTTCGGCGGATGCGCACGGATAGCTTCTTCGATCGGATCGGTGCCCCAGCCCGGCCGGTCCGGGATTATCAGATGGCCGTCCTTGTATTCGGGCGCATGGGTGAACAGTTCATTCTCCCAAGGAAGACGGTCGATGTCGGCTTCCATGATGCGCAGGTTGGGCACGGCCGCCGCGAACTGCGCATTCATCATCGTGCACAGGTCGCCGTAGAAATTGTGGGGGGCAACATTGATATCGTGCGCATCGGCGACGGCTGCGATTTTCATAGACTGCCATACGCCATTCCATACCGCATCGATGATCGCCACATCCATCGCTTGCTCATTGATGAAGGGCATGAAGCCCCTCACCCCGAACAACGTTTCACAGGAACTGATCGGATGCGGGCTATGATTGCGCACATAGGCTAGCGCCTTCGGGCTGTAGCTGTCGATTTCGACCCAGAATAGATCGTAGTCGGCGATCGCCCTAAGTATCTTCAACATGCCTTCCGGCTTGGCGTTGAAGTTCAGGTCGATCAGGATGTCCATGTCGGGGCCGGCGCCGTCACGCAGCGCTTCGAGGTGCGCACAGATATTTCGAAGAACCTTCTTGTCAACATTGAGCTCGGGATAAAACGGGACAGCGAATCCAGGACGCCATGCATATGCTGGTCCGTCATCGTGGATGAAGATGTTGGTTTTCAACGCCGTAAAACCCCGCTCGTGTGCCTCTTCTCCTGAATTCTTTACGCCAGCCAGATCGGTCACAGCGGGGGGATAATATTTCGGATGATTGATGCGCCAGGTCGGGCAGTGGGACCAGTAGACGCGTACCTTGTCCCGGAGCTTGCCGCCGAGCAGTTCATAGCAAGGCACGCCCAGGCCCTTGGCCTTCGCATCAAGCAGCGCGTTCTCCAGCGCGCCAATGCCCTCGCCGATCACGCTGCCGGGCGCCGGGCGGGTAAGGCAACTGGCCTCCTGAAAGAAACGCTCGTGTTGATTGACCGATTGCCCGATCAGGCGATTGCCGAGTTGATTGATAATGGCTGCGACGCCAGGCGATCCGAAGCCTTCGTCGAACTCGCTCCAGCCGACGATGCCGGCGTCCGTGCTGAGCTTGACGAAATAGTAGTTACGCCAGCCGGCGTCGCAAACCATTGTTTCGATTGCGGTGACCTTCATCTCTTCCCCTTGTTTAAACCCGAGTCGCGCTCAGGCGACAGTTTTCGGCGCGTTCGAATAGCCGGAAACGAATTCTTTCGCGTTGCCCGTCTGGACATCGTAGACGTGGCGCCTGATCGTTCCGATATTGCCGCCATAAGCATGGATGCTGATCGAGACGCGATCCTGATGCATGTTCGAGACGCGGTGTATGTCGCCCAGAGTGGGCGAGACGCAATCGATATGCCCGGTTTGGAGAACATCGTCACCGAGCACGCGCATCGGCTGACCGGGAGCCTCAAGCGCAAACCGTTCGCTGCGTTCAGCTCCGCGCAGCATGCCGATCAGCGCCCACACCGTATGGTCATGCACCGGTGTTTTTTGACCCGGGCCCCAGACAAAACTGACGACGGAGAACCGTTCCTTGGGGTCGCAGTGCAGAAGATATTGCTGGTAATACTGTGGATCAGGCTGGGCGAATTCAGCCGGCAGCCAGTCGTCGTTCGAGACGAGTTTGGACATTAAGCGTCCGCCAGATTTCAGGATAGTCGGTTCGTCACCGGCCGAGGCATCGATGAGGCGGCTGAATTCCTGCACGAAATGTTGAAAAGGCGTCGTATATTGCATAAGGTCTCCTTGTCGGCTCGGTACTTCGGATTGCCTGCTTCTGTTTTGTCAGTCGAGGCTGATGTTCATGGGTTTAATCAGCTTTTCCCAGCGCTTGAGCTCGGCATTGACATAGGTGCCAAATTCCTCGGGTGTGCTGCCCACCGGCGTGGCGCCCAATGCTTCGAGCTTCTTTTGCACATCTGGCGACTTGAGCAGCGTGGCGATCTCGCTGCTGA